>MUGG01000163.1 GCA_002148405.1 Alkalinema sp. CACIAM 70d
AAACAAAGAAATAAACAAAGTTCTTTCGCGTCTCAGCGATGGAATCTATCGTATCGCGCTTGGATGTCACAGCCATTTTCTGTGAGGTCGATGACTTGTGAGGTCAATAATTTGTGAGGTCGATGACTTCTGCCAGCAATTTGCACAAGTTGGGTCACCGCAACCACTATTGCCCTATCTGCCTGGAGAAAAGCGGTGTGGCTCTCGACTGCAATTGAGTGGGGTCATGACGATTGAGATCGCTGCGATCTCCTTTCGCAGTCTCTGGAACTTTCTGGTCAATTTAGTCGCCGGGCTGATTACCTACACCTATCAGCTCTAATTCCCCTCTTTTGACTTGCAGCCTTAATTATCTGCCTTGCCCGCAGCTATCTTTGAATCCATCGAACCCACGTGGGTTTAAGTTTTACGAACTTCAACAAAGCGATCGAGACTTCCCCGGATCAAGCTACCCTGAAACTAGGAGAGATGGCACGACCCATGGGTTTAAGCCACTACCCCAGGCGCAGTCGTGCTTGATAGATGGGTATGAATAACAAGCCAAATCGGCCCAATTCTCAGCCAGAGAATTCTTCCAAGGAATTAATTCCTCGGGAAATCAACGTAGATGCAGGCACCCTTATGCTGATTGTCAGTCTCGCGATCGCGGTTCCCCTGCTGCTTGCGGGAATGTTCCTGCACTAGTGCGCTTGACCGACGCCTAAATACAGTTCGCCCACCTTAGGATCATTCAACAGGTCAATGCCCCGACCCTCAAAGCGATCGCGCCCTGCCTCTAAAACGTAGCCCCGATCGGACATCTTCAGCGCTTGCTTAGCATTTTGTTCCACCAGCAAAATTGCCGTCCCCGATCGTTGAATTTCTTGAATTTGCTCAAACACCGAAGTCACCATCAACGGAGACAGGGCCGCCGAGGGCTCATCCAACAGCAACAAACTGGGTCGTAACATTAATGCCTTCGCCATGGCCAGTTGTTGTCGTTCACCACCGGAAAGCGTGCCCGCCCGTTGTTTGCGCCGCTCACCCAGCTTCGGAAAGCGATCGTACATTTCCTGCTTCAACGGTTCCAAGGCCACATTGCGCACATAGGCCCCCATTTCCAAATTCTCTTCCACCGTCAAAGACCGAAAAACATTGGAAATCTGTGGCACATAACCCATGCCCTTTGGCACAATTTGATCCGGCTTCAACCCCGCGATCGCTTCACCATTGAAAATAATTTGCCCGGTGTGGGGTGTCAGCAATCCAAAAATTGTTTTAGCCAAGGTTGACTTACCCGCACCATTTGGCCCAATGATCGTCACCAGTTCCCCAGGGTGAACCACCATATTCACGCCTTGGAGAATATCTAAATCTTTGATATAGCCTGCGTGGACATTTTCAAAAACCAGAATGGGATCGGCCATAGGACTTCAGGGGAGGGGATAAATCAGGGGCTCGTGAGCTGTGGATGGATGGACTGTAACCGTTTAGAAGACAGAACCACCCAAACTGTACCGTGAGATGGGGAAGGCCGATCCAAGGAGTTTGGGTGGTTGGGTCAAGCAAGCCTATGCCTTGTGGAGTTGCAGATCGGGGCGTTCTTCCGGGATGATCGCACCTTCCACGGGGCACACCTGCAAACAAATTCCGCAATCAATGCAGGTTGAAAAATCAATCCAATACCAATCGGTGCCCTTCACATTTTTGCTCGGGGATTCACCGGGATGGATACAGGCAACAGGACAAGCGGAAACACAATCTGCAACGCCTTCACAGACATCGCTCACGATCGAATGGGCCACGGTGTTCTCTCTTCTAACAGGATTTAAGGATACAGAAATCTAGGGTAACGAGGGTTTTCCTCTAGGACAAGCCTTTGCCAAGGACAAACTTGGATACCCACTCGCGATCGCAGCGGGGAATCCTTCCACTCGCCGCAAGGGTGCATGCAATTACAGCGCAGGGGCCAGCCTTTCTTCCACGATCGAACCATCTGCTTTAATCCAAGCAATATTGGCAATGCCGCGCCCCTCAGCATAGGTGCGAATCCCGTCCTGCGATCGTCCACCCAAATCCACTTCTACCCGCAGCATGTCCTGGGATTGCCGCAGCTTTTGGCTATGGGCAAAGGCGATCGCGTGGGTGCTTTCTTGACTGGACACCACCAGCCAATCACTCCGGGGCGTCGTACTGGGCAGCTGACCTGTGGGCAGCAGGGCTTGGTGAAGCCGCTCTAATTCCAGGGAAAAGCCAATCCCCGGGCGAGATTCTCCCTGGGGATGGTAAACCCCAAGCAATTCGTCGTAGCGCCCCCCTTGCCCTAAACTAAACTGTCCCGCTGGGCCATGGCTGATCGCTTCGAACACAATGCCGGTGTAGTAGTCAAAGGTGCGGATCAAACTCAAGTCCAGCACGATCGGAATAGTGGTGGCTTGCCCCTCGGCGGATGTCTGCATCGTCGTTTGCAGCAGTTCAATCAATGACTTGAGATGGTTGACTGCGGCCCATTGGGTTTCATCCAAGGGGAGACGGCTAACTTTTTGGATAACATCGGCTGGCTTGCCCCGCAGTTCCAAGAGAAAGAGCGCCCGCTCCCGCAAATCATCGGATAACGGCATTTCCTCTAGGGCAATGCGATCGAGGTGGGCTATTGCTCGTCGCACCTTCGATCGGATGGCTTCCGGAAAGGCCAAGAGCAGCGATCGAGTTAGCCCCGCCTCTCCTAGCACGAGCTGCCACTGTTGCCCTAGCCCCACATTGTCGAGGCTTTCCATCAGCAACAACAGAATTTCCGCATCCGCAAGCAGACCACTTCCCCCCAGCAGTTCCACGCCCGCTTGATAAAACTCTTGCTGCCCACTATGACTGCCTTCCTCCGGTCGCCGAAAGACGTTGGCATTGTAGTAAAGCCGTTGGGGTTGGTTGCCCTCCGCCAGCCGAGTCACCGCCGTCCGCGCGATCGATGCCGTCAGCTCCGGACGCAGGCCCAGCGCTTCATCATTTGCTGTTTGGATCTGCAAAATCTGGCGCTGAGCGATCGCACCCCCTGCCATTAAGGTATCCAACCGCTCTAGGGTAGATGTAATAATCCGGTGGTATCCCCAGCGATGCAAAACCTGCTGAAGCCGATGCTCAATCCAACGCTTTTGCGCAACATCTAGGGGCAATAAATCCCTCGCCCCACTTGGCGGCTGATAAACCATTACTTCTTCTTCCCAAATAGCCCTCCAAATAACCCGCCGGATTTTCCATCGGATTTCCCGTCAGCCTTGCCACCGGACTTCCCAGGGGTTGGCTTGTCCGCCGTAGACTTTCCGGCTGCACCATTGGTAGGGGTCGTTTTTGCAGTCATTTGCTGAAGACGCTGTTTACCCACCAGAGCCATTTCCTCCTCTGGGTTGAATTCCAACGCCTTATCAAAGCTGATGCGAGCCATCGTAGCTTGTTTTTGTTCCAAATAAACCATTCCCATCAAACTATGAAACCGACTATTTTTCGGTTCAATTTTGAGGGCATCCCGCAGTTCCAAAACAGCCTGGGCATAGTTCTGCTTTTTGAAAGCAACTTCTGCCCGATTGTAGTAAGGCTCGGCCAAGGACTGCCGGGGAATATGGGCAAAGGGTGTTTTCGTGCGATCGCCGGAGGTTCGGGGAGCGGATGCAGGATCAGTCGTAGTGGTTGATGAAGCTGTGGAAGAAGACCCCGCTGTGCTCTGGGGACTACTAATTTTCACCCCTTCGCCTTCACTGCGCATTAGATAAACAAGATTAACTTCGCTGAGCTGTCCAGTGAGGTCGATCGCTTGATCCATCTGCTCATATTGACGACCTGCTAAGGCCTGCACCGCTGTGCGATACGCCTGATCTAAGTTGCTTGCGGTCATCAATTCCTGCGCCATCGCCCCTAAGCTGGTAGGGTCGATCGCCTGTCGAGCTGCCGCCTTCCCTTTGAGCTTTAGCAGCAAAATATATTCCGTTCTGTTTTTATCCTGAGATAGTTGTTCCCAGGCAGGATTAACAAGCTTGGAGAGCAATTGTTCTGCCAGTTGTTTATCCGTCTCGCTGGCCGCTCCCGCACTGTCTGGATGCAAGCGTCGGGCAATTTTGAGATAGCTCTTGCGAATTTCTTTGGGATCTGAATTAACGGGCAGCCCTAGGATAGCGTAGTGATCAGCGAAATCCGCTAGGAACAACCCCCGTTGAATTTGAAACACCATGCGTCTCAACCTGCCTAGGATGTCATTTTGTTTAGTGTAGTGTAGTCAGTGAATAGATGGGGGGTCACAGTGCAAAATCCCGTGCTCACCCAACCTTCCATAACTTGAGAGTCTCAAGGTTCGATCCAAAGGCTTAGATCCAAGCAGCTAGTGGCTTGACTTGCTGGAGTTCTTCCACCATGGCGGAATGCAGCTTGCCATTTGTTGCTAAAATCCGACCCGATCGCAGTTGAAAATCGGAACCATCATAGGCAGTTACCTGCCCGCCCGCTTCTTCCACAAGAACGATACCCGCCACCATATCCCACGGAGACAGCCCCCGTTCCCAAAACCCATCTAAACGCCCTGCGGCAACATAGGCCAAATCAAGGGCTGCTGCGCCATCCCGGCGCACCCCTTGGGTCTTGTGGGTAAAGTGACAGAATTCCGCATAGTTATTGTCTGCGGTTTGATGGCGATCGTAGGCAAACCCAGTCACGAGCAAACTTTTGCTGAGTTCTGCGGTAGAGGAAACCCGGATCGTTCGACGGTTCAGTGTTGCACCCTGACCTTTGGCGGCTCGATAGAGTTCTTGGTGAATCGGGTTATAGACCACGCCCACTTGGGGAATCCCTTGGATCATTAAACCCACAGAAACCGCCACACAGGGATATTGGTGGGCATAGTTGGTGGTGCCATCCAGGGGATCGATCGCCCAAAGAAACTCATCATCTAGGGTGCCCACTTGCCCAGTCTCTTCCGCCAAAATGGAATGATTTGGAACATGACGATGCAAGACGGTGAGAACAGCCTTCTCCGCAGCGCGATCGGCTTCCGTTACGAGATCACCAGGACGGCCTTTTTCTTGGATATCTTGCAGGTTACCCCAATACTTTTGTAGTTCTGCACCAGCAGCCAGTGCAGCTTCAGTGGCAATGTCAAGAAAAACTTCGAGTTGGGACATGGGCAGTTGCTTTGAAAAAGGACAGAGAGAGGGTTGGATTACAAAAGCACAATCAGAAGAGCCCGTCAGCAGCGGCCCCATCAGGGTAACTTAATCAGGGCGATTGAACCGCAAGAGGGTTGCCAGACCAGATATTATGCGTAGTTAACCATCGATGCCAAGACTGGTTGAGATCAATGCTTAACGAGTTGCAGGGATGCTAACCGATCGCTAATCTTCGTCTAACGGCAACCCAAACCGCACCCGACCCTTACCGAAATAGCGCCCAAATTGCAATTCGTAAACTTCATCTTCGTCCTGGGTCTCCACTTCTAAGTCAGAACGGGCATAGCTGACACAAAGCAGTGCATAGCCCCGCCGCTGAAGGTCAAGGGAAAGCCCCATGGCTTCTGGTTGTTCCAGGGTACCGGAGAGAACCCGTACAGCACAGGCGGTACAAGCTCCGTTGCGGCAGGAAAAGGGCAGATCGGCCCCCTGGTTCTCAGAACAGTGCAGAATATAGCGATCGTCGGGCACCTGAATCTCATGGACAGTGCCCTTTTGCCGATTATGAATCCGAACGGTATGCAGCCGACTCATAAAAAATAGGATGGGAACAGATTTTTTTGATTTACCTTTTCAGTATGCGGCAATCTCTGGTACTATTAGATCTTGTTGAGGCAAATTGCCTGACGATACAATTTGGAGAGATGGCCGAGTGGTTGAAGGCGCAGCACTGGAAATGCTGTTTGGGCGTAAGTTCAACGAGGGTTCGAATCCCTCTCTCTCCGTTCAGTAATTCCCATCAGTAACTTCCATAAGCGGTTCCCTTAAGTAGGTGTCTCCCATAAAAAGTTCAGAGAGTCCTGTGTAATCAGACTCCCTGAAACCGTATCAACTATCAAGTTTTAAGTCTAGCGAATCCTTAGGATGGGCCTCCTCCCTGGGATAGACTTCCTCTTAGGTCAGGCTAACTCCTAGGTCAGGCTAAACCTTGCCAATCTTCCCCAGAGGACAGCACAGACTCTTTTTTCCTGCGGAACAGGCTGGTTCCTAAAATCAGCAGGCCAGGTAGCAGCGCCGGGGTGGGGACGGGTGTACCTGCGATCGCAGGATTAGCAGCATCACTCTGAATAGCAGCAATATTGACAGCCAGAGTCTCTTTAATCAGTTTAGGCCCAGGAATCAGGGGTGCACCGGGTCCCTTGAGGATAGGGCCTTTCCCAAAATGTCGATGATGATGCCAGCGTCTCCAATGCCGCCAATGTCGATGATGTTTGGGATCTTTAGGATCGGTGGGAGTCGTGGGATCGGTAACCTTGGGTATAGTAGTCAAGGCGATCGTGTACTTTCCTTCGGATTCCTTAAATCCAGGCGTCCAATGATCGAGTACACCTTGCGGATCGATCGTGGTGGTATCGTTTCCTGCAATTTGGTTATTGTCGCGATCGAAGGCATCCAAGTCATCACTGCCAATCCCCAGAAAATAGGTTCCTGCGGCCAGATCTAACGTAAACGCCATCGAATTAGAATCCGTTGGTTCTGCAAAGGGAGACATGGGATTGCCCATTGCATTGAATAAAAACAGATTGATATTCAAACCAGAATCTTGGGCAGGATTGGCGTCAAAGGTCGTCATCCCCGCCACATCAATGACAAATTTAAACAGGTCAGTATCCTGACTAGTGTCAATATTGCCGTTAATCACGCTACTGGTTCCCGCAGTGCCTGAAATGGTAGAAGCTGTAGTCAGGCTATCTCCAGCATCCATATCAGCAGGTTCCGTGAACGTAAAGGCATTGGCTTGATTCACTGCACCTAAAGAACAGGCGATACAACTCGTGAAAACAGCCAGAAACTGAGTGAACTTCCGCATTAGTATAAGAATCCTTCACATGTAATAACTTGCGCATGGAAGGTAGATACAGAAAAGATTAGGTATGCCTTGCAAAGTTACAAATATCTTCTCTAGCTCAATACTGTTACCCCTTGTTTTCGTGGATCGATCTGCATCCAGAAAGGAAGCGATACCCGTGCCATAGCCTTTACCCAACGGTTATAGACCCACATCAGTTACGATCGTGCAACTGTTAAGCATTCAGGCATAGACAGCCTATGATAACGCAACTGATTAATCTATCCTGACGCAACTCATACACGCAGAATAGAGTCAGTAAAAGAGGGTAAAGAATAGACAACGGGATTCAGTAGAGAGTCAGATTTGGTATTGCAATTCAACGGCATTCAGATTGAGAAATAGAGCAGTAGGATTGAGAAAAATAAACACTTGCCTAGTGGGCAAGACCCTTGAAAATTTTTCCCTGAACATCTAGGGCATAGCTTAATCCCACAACTTCGATGACTGTTGGTAATGATTGCCAGATCGTAAACTGTCTCCTCTTACTCAATTGCATAAGTTTGAGTAAGATTGAACCTAGTAAATCTTTCAGCAGTCACAGTAAGCAGTCACTCAGCGGATGAGCGACGGATTTTCCTGTTGATGCCGCGATCGAGATGACACGAAAGATGGAGAAGAAATGCTTAATCTAAGGCCCCAAGGTTCTCAACACTCGTTCCCATCGGTAACTATCGTTTCAATTTTTCACATTTTAGGGCTATCACCCGCAATCTTGATGGGATTGATTCAGCTTACTAAAGTAGCACCAGCTCAAGCAGCACCCGCCCAGTCAACCCAGCTAGCACCCGCGATTATTTACGATTATTTCAATACGAAGTACAGCGTCCACTTAATGGATACAAGGGGGGCCTGTGGCTACTATATGGATCCTGAAGACGTTTACGAACGAGGTAACGAACGAGTCACAACCATTACAGTCACGGCAGGACAATCGGGCGGAACGGCTTGCAGGGGTGTGCGGAAGTTTATGCCCTTGCAGGTCAATTGCAAACAAATGACTGGCCAAGTGTTGGAGCTTCAAGGCATTGGCAGAACTGCCCGTTGGGACAGTCAGTCAATTGACCCGGAGGCGGTGGAAAAAGTGTGTGGGGTCACAAACGTGAAGTCGCTGCCATCTCCTCGCTCAGGCCGATAAGCCAGATTCCTCGAACTGATACTGGTAGGCCACCATTTGAATACCGGAAATTCCTAGGTGGAACTCAGACCAGCGGGGATCCGAGGCTTGCAGTTGCCGATAGGCAGCATCAGTAATCATTAGTTCACCGCCTTCAGCGGTATCTTCTCCCAATTTGGAGGCTAGGTTAACCTCATCTCCAAAAAAATCTTGATAGACAGGATCTTCAATGACAAAAATAGATCCGTAGCCAATTCCGATCGCCACATTAAGCCCTTCCGCCTGTACCGCCTTAAATGTATTGAACGAAGCGGCAACAGCTGCATCAACAGTTGGAAAAATAGCAAAAATATTATCGGCCTCAGATTTAATAATCTGTCCCCCTTGCGCTTCTAACTGGGGCACCGCGATCGTATTCATATGCTGAATCATAGAGAGGGCCGGCAGAATTCCCTGCGTATTGGCCGTTCTGGAAAAGCCTGACATATCCAAAATCATGATGGCTTGGGTTTGTCCAAAAATGGCCCACAGAGTTTGCTCCACCGTCAATCGAGCCTCCGGATCGCTGGTTCGCCATTGATGGAGCAAGCGATAAAACGTGGCCTGCGTCTTGGGGAGCGACGCATCGTTGGCATCCACTGGGGGCATCGTTGGAAAATCAATCACAGGATTCATAGGATTTTCAGGATAGGACGCTGACAGCAAAAGCTTGGCAACTCACGGCACTAGGCGGGGGGAATCGCCTCAATTTTTGGTAGAAGATTTTACTTAGAGTACCCAGTCTGGGGCTATGACATTCCATTTCCAGCGATCGGTAAGAATATCCGGATCACATAAAACGTTCCAGCACCCAGAAGCACCGCGATCGGAATCGTCGCCACCCAACTTAAGCCAATCGAACGGAGGGTCGATAGCTGAATCGATCGCCAATTTTGCACACAGCCAATGCCCACCACAGCCCCCACTAGCGCGTGGGAGGTCGAAACGGGTAAACCCAGGCGGGATGCCAACAAAATCGTCATTGCCGTTGCCAATTCTGCACAAAAGCCTCCACTGGGTTGCAGCGGAATGATCCCTTCACCGATTGTGGCAATCACTTTATATCCCCAGAGCGCCAGACCTACCACAATACCTAAACCGCCCCAAGCCAGCACCCACAGGGGAATGGCCAAATCCATCAGCGGAACTTGGTGGGTCTTGTCAATGGCCAGAATGGCTGCAAAAGGGGCGATCGCATTGCCAACGTCATTAGATCCGTGGGCAAATGCCACACAGCAAGCGCTTAACAATTGAAACCGCGCAAAAACGGTTTCCAGTTGGAAACGAAGTAAGCCTAGATTGGTGCTGGCATTGGTCAATCCCCCGATCGTAAAGGTAATGATGATCGCAGCAAGGCTACCGATACCGAGGGAGATTGTATGGGGTGGCAAGGAAATGCCCAGACTCAGTAAGGTCAGCGCTGGCGTAACTATTGATGTAACCACGGTCGGCAAGACAATCACCCCAAAGGTTCCTGTCAGGAGCACCGCTAACCAGGGAATCCATTCCTGTAAATGCTGCTCAGGATTAGGACGGTTGAAAATCCCAAAGCGCAGCAGGTTGTAGAGTAGGGCCGCAAGGCAACCACTGAGCACGGGAGTGGCAATCCAACTGAGTGAAATGGTGCCGATCGATGGCCAATTAACGGCTGAGAATCCCCAAGCTATCCAACCCATGCCCGCGATCGCGCCGACTGTGGCATGGGATGAAGAAACGGGTAAGCCCAGATACGTTGCTAGATTTAGCCAAAGACTCGTGGAGAGCAAAACAGCGACCATCCCCCAGAGCAACCAGTCGGGGCGATCGAGAAATAAACTGGGATTCACGACCCCCGTGGCTAATTTTTGTGACACCCCACGGCCAAAGAGAACAGCCCCCACAAATTCTAAAATTCCGGCAATAATCAGCGCTTGGCGCAGAGTAATTGCCTTAGACCCCACAGAAGTTCCCATAGAATTGGCGACATCATTCGCGCCCAAATTCCATGCCAGATAAAAAGCTAAGCCACTACTTAAAACAAGGATCCACACAGTCAGGAGTCCGGTGAGATTGAAGGGAGCATTAGACTATCCGCTGACTCAGTCAGGATGAAAGCCAAGAGCTGTCTCTCTGATGGTTTCTAACGGTGCAAGTTAGTCCACGTAAATTTGACTAAGGATGACCCGGAGGCGATCGTAATCATCCTTCAGCAAGACACTGAGGGTACGTCCTGCCTGCACCAACCACGCCCGATCGGCTTTACGCAATTGATAAATTTCTCTCAAGGTCGCTGCAACCAGCGAGTCCACGGGTGCCCCCGTCACTTGTAACAACGTCCGCAAAAAGTCTAACTGCTCCGTAAAAGCAATCACTTCATCCACAGGACAACTGTAGACGGCTTGGTGAATTTGGGGCGGGCGGGGCGGCAAATGATGGTACGCAGGGGCTCCCTTGCGAGCGGGCTGAAATCCGGCGATCGCGGCCCGAAATTCTGTCTTCAGCATGGCAAAAATTTGCGGCTGCTGTTCCCGCAGTTCGGCCAGCGATAACCCCAACGCCCGAGCCCGGTGCACAGAGTCGATCGGACTAGTAGTCGCATGGTAGACCACCGCATAGATGGTGTTCCCTGATTCTTCGTCCCTCGACTTAACCCAACTGCCAAAGGGCGGCATAGCTGGAAAACCCAATTCGTCTGGCTCCAAACACTGGGCCAAAAACTCTGTCGTAGCAGTCTCGATCACCTCTGCAAAATGGTGAGGCGATCGAGCACTGGCATCAAACTGGGGAAGGGGCAACCGCATTGAACCTATTTCCCTTTCTTTTTACCACCTATTTCTACGGGTTCTAACTCGGCCAATCGGAAGGTAATGATTTTGTCCCAATTCCCCCCTTCAAAGAGCACCGCCACTTTGCCATCAGTGACCCGCTGCACAAGACCTTGAAACCCGTAGTAGGTATCATCCACATTGGTTACACGAACCACAGAACCCGGAAAAATCATAGGGTTGATTCATCAGTACTTCAGACTTCAGTTTACCGGGAATCCTTGCGTTTCGGGCGGTTTGAAACCTAAACAACCGAGAAAATTCCAGTGAAATTTCCTCTGCGATCGATAGACGATCCTGAGAGCTTTCCTTTGACCGCTTCGATCCTGCCTAAAATCTTAGGCGTTGCCGATGGTTCGCAACCGAAGACACTACTCCCACCGCCAGAAAATTCATCAACAAAGCGGTATTGCCGTAGCTTAAGAAGGGTAGGGGAATACCTGTCACGGGTGACAGGTTAATCGTCATCCCAATGTTGACAAATGCCTGGAACACCCACATGGAAAAGATTCCCACTGCAATTAGCGAACCAAAATCATCTTTAGCATTTTGCGCAATAATTAACAGCCGGAAACAAATCAGTAAAAAGGTTGCAAGCACTGCAATGCAGCCAATAAAGCCCAATTCTTCACCGATCGCCGTGAAAATAAAGTCTGTATGCTGTTCTGGAATAAAATTTAATTGGGTTTGGGTGCCTTTATACAAACCCCGTCCCCATAACTCACCCGCCCCGATCGCGATTCTTGATTGGATCAGGTGGTAGCCACTCCCCAATGGATCGGACTCCGGATGCATAAAGGCGGTCAAACGATCCTTTTGGTACTCTCGTAAAACATTCTCCCAAAGGAAGCGAAACAGTCCTCCGGAGATTAGATTGGCAACCACTGCCGTAAAGGTGCCCCAGCGCTTCCAAGGCAGACTGCGAAAGGCAATAATCCCTACGAGTAGAATCCAAATCAACCAAATCCCAATCCCGAAGGGTTCCAGGGCAGGCTGGATATTTTTCAGGAGATTGGGGGTAGAACCCAGGATAATTGCTGAAAAAGCTGGTGACAGCATCAAAATCAGCCAGCCAGGATTGGCATTACCCCAGTACAGCATGCCTAGGGTAATCGCTCCAAACACCAGAGATGTTCCTAAGTTAGGCTCCAAAAAAATCAACAACCACGGCACCGCAACCACGCCTAAGACCCTGAGCATGGCAGGTAAGGTGGATGCAGGCCGCTCATGCAGCAGGGCCGCAATGGTGATGATTACTCCGAGTTTGGCAAACTCAGAGGGTTGTAGATAGAAGGGGCCGATGGGAATCCATCGCTGTGCTCCGAGACCTTCGGTGCCGAAAAACATGACCGCAAGCAAACCCAATACAGTGATCCCATAGACGAGCCAGCGCCACTGTAACAGAACTTCATAGCGAGCCCGCGCAATCAGAAGTGCTAGAAAAATGCCCACGCCGCCGGTGATCCAATGGCGACTCCAGTCTGCTACTGCTTGTTTGTGTTCCACGCTGTAGATCATGATGCCGCCTAGCACCATCAGTGCCACAGTGCCTGCAAACAACCACCAATCCATCCCCTCCCAGGGCTGAATCCACGATCGCCAGTGAATTCTTGGCAGACTTTTTTGAAACATGGGCAATTTAGCTCCTTAGAATCTAGCTCCTTAGACAAGTGCAGCCACCGAAACCTTCGCCGCGACAGCTTGGGCAATCTCCTGGAGAGCTTTTGCAGACGCTGAGGTCGGCTCAGCTAGGACGATCGGCAAGCCGCGATCGCCCCCTTCCCGCAACGGAATCTCGATCGGGACACACCCTAATAACGGCACCTCTAATTCCTTCGCTGCCTTTTTGCCCCCATCCGAACCAAAAATGTCGTACTGACGATCGGGTAAATCAGGTGGCACAAAATAACTCATATTTTCGACCAGACCCAAAACTGGAACCCCCAGTTGCTGGAACATTTTGAGTCCGCGACGGGCATCAATCAGCGATACGGTTTGTGGCGTCGTCACAATCACCACACCCGCCATGGGAACCCGTTGCGCCATCGTCAGTTGAGCATCGCCAGTGCCAGGAGGCATATCGACAATCAGATAGTCCAGTTCTCCCCAGTCCACTTGGTAGAGGAAATTCCGCACCATGCTGTCAATCATCGGCCCCCGCCAAATCACGGGCTGATCGGGATCGATCAGAAACCCCATGGAAACCAACTTAACCCCGTGGTTAAAGGCGGGCTCAATCACTTCACCCGTTTCCCCTTGACGTACCATCACCTTGGCATCCGCTAATCCCAGCATGGTGGGAGCGTTGGGGCCATAGATATCAGCATCAATCAGTCCAACTTTAGATCCCGCTTGCGCAAGGGCAACAGCCAGGTTCACCGCAACGGTACTTTTGCCCACCCCGCCTTTGCCGCTGGAGACTGCCAGAATATTTTTCACCCCTGGCACATCCGATCGACCCGGTGCGCTCTTTTGCTTAGGAGTCTCTGCGGTCACTTCCACTTCAACAGTTTCTACCCCTGGTAACGTCCGAACCGCTTTTTCGCAGTCCTCTACAATAAACTGCCGCAGGGGACAGGAGGGCGTAGTTAAAACAAGGGTGAAGCGAACCTGGCCTTCCGCCACCTGAACATTACGAATCATGTTCAGATCCACCAAGCTTTTGCGCAGTTCAGGGTCTTGAACAGGTTTAAGGACTTCTAAAACGGACTCTACACTCAGGGTCATAACCAAAATTTAAGTGGGGCGATCGCCCAGCACGAGCATTACTAAATGTTAAAAAATCTGCTTTTTAATCTTACCTGTTGACGAGACCTGCAAGGTTCTCTTCCCCAATGCAAAGGTTGGTTAAACAGGATTCAAACAATTTAACAAAGGCTCAAACCCTGACTGGGGAAAGGTTTCACAGCGTCCGATTTAGGATTACCATTGGTGTGGTTAACGATACACGGTAGTCTATTTTGAGATCGTTACCCACGATCGACCGCTGTCATGAGTGCTCACGTTAGAACCCTTGCAGCTTGTTGCACTGAGCAGAGTAAGCTACCTCGATTCACCCCATCCTGGGCAACATTGTGATTACCAGAGGGGATTGGTAGAGGGCGTTATTTTTTCTGTTCCCAGCATAAAAACTATCTATCACACTCTCGAAGACTCCTATGACTGCATTCTCTACCCCTCCCAAACCACAAGTCGATAACATGCCCCCGTCGGATTCCCGCGAGCGGGTAAGCCAGTGGATGAAGTCTCTGCAAGATAGTATTTGCAAGGGATTGGAAGAGGCGGACGGATTAAGTCATTTCCGCCAAGACAGTTGGGAACGGCCAGAGGGTGGCGGCGGACGATCGCGGGTGATTCGGGACGGTAACGTCTTCGAGCAAGGTGGAGTGAACTTTTCTGAGGTTTGGGGCAAGGATTTACCCCCATCCATTTTGGTTCAGCGGCCTGAGGCACGGGGCCATGAGTTCTATGCAACAGGAACTTCCATGGTGTTGCACCCCAAAAATCCCTACATCCCAACGGTGCACTTGAACTATCGCTATTTTGAAGCAGGCCCGGTTTGGTGGTTCGGGGGTGGCATCGACCTAACCCCTTACTATCCCTTTGAAGAAGACGTGGTGCATTTCCACCAGACTTTGAAAGCTGCTTGCGATCAGCATCATCCGGAGTATTACAACACCTTTAAGCTCTGGTGCGACGAATATTTCTACCTGAAGCATCGTCAGGAAACTCGGGGTGTCGGCGGAATTTTCTTTGACTATCAGGATCCTACGGGTGTACTTTATCCCATCTCCTATCCGGGTTCCCAAATGGATACCCTTGCGGCCCAATATAGCGATCGGGTTGGGGCGGTGGAAGGTCGAACTTGGGAAAGCCTGTTCTCGTTCGTACAGGCTTGCGGAAATGCATTTTTACCGGCTTACGTGCCCATCATTGAGAAACGGCAGAATACCGAGTATGGAGATCGGGAACGGCAGTTCCAACTGTATCGTCGGGGACGCTATGTAGAATTCAACTTAGTCTACGATCGCGGTACGATTTTCGGGCTACAAACCAACGGACGAACGGAATCCATCTTGATGTCATTGCCACCTTTGGTACGCTGGGAATATAGTTATAACCCAGAGCCTGGAACCCCCGAAGCTCGGTTATATGACATTTTCCTCAAACCCCAAGACTGGATCAACTGGCCCGTATCCCAATCGATTTAGATTTCAGGCAATTAAAATGGGTAGATCATTGCTGGTTGAACTCCCATTTCTATCCGAGTGATCCCCATACCAGTTGCTTCTTAGGTGAACCTAAGGCTACACTCAGTCATTAGTCGGTGAGACAGCTTGGGAGCCCCTCAGGCTGTTTTGGTTTTCTAGATAATGACCAGTAAGGTTAGCTGCTAACGATCCCAGCTTACTCAATACATTGGGCTAGAATTTGGTCTAAGTCAGCGCTGTAGTTCTCAAACAATCCTAATTATGAGGAATTCTAGAGGATGACTCAGCACTGAACTGATGGGAGAATCTAGGGTCTCTGTTTAGACGCAGCACTTTTTGGGCATAACTGAGTTATACCAGTGTCATTAAATCTCAGGGGAAAGCAGTGATTGACGTAGATCAGAGGTCAATACACATGGAGCAGAGAGTTCATACAACCCGTGATGGGAATAGCGTAATTGTCCTGACACCTGTGGGTCGGCTAGACATTACAACTGCATGGCAATTTCGTCTGACTTTGCAAGAGTGTATTTCTAAGCAGAGTCATCACGTTGTTGTCAATCTAGGACAAGTCAATTTTATTGATAGCTCTGGTCTGACCTCCTTGGTTGCAGGGATGCGAGATGCAGACAAGGTACGGGGCAGCTTCAGAATCTGTAATGTCCATCCCGAAGCCCGCTTGGTCTTCGAGGTGACGATGATGGATTCAGTTTTCGAAATTTTTGAAACTGAAGAAGAAGCCTTAGAAGGAGTTCCCAGAGGGGTTGCCTAAAGAAGCGTCAGGTTAACTACTTGAGTGACAGATACATAGCCAGATTGCTGGATTAATTTTGTCTGGATTAATTTGTCTCATGCTCAAAGAATTGTGAGTCAGAAATCGTCAATAGATTTCGGTACACCATTCATAATTCGCGTTCATCATGATTCGTATCATGGTTAATTGATGAGTGTTTTCTACCATCGCCGATCGTCATTGCTAAGGTGCAATTTTAGCGTCTCTGAAACTGGTAAGGCCCCATGAGCGCCCCCCAAATGGGTTCTCCGGTCTCTGGAGAGATTCCCTTATCGTAGCTGTAGAAAAAAGATTCAGCGACCCAAAACCCCAAAGCCACGTGGCCAATTTTTCGTTCTCCGCCATCCAGATAGGAAAACTGACAGCGTGAACCTTCTGGCGCGATCGCGGCATACCCAGGACGTTCTACTCCAGAATTGTCTGTGATGGCTTGCGGCTGAATATCTAAGACGCATCCAGGCAGGAACTCAACATCGTCGGAGGTGATATCCTGGAGCTTTGTGGGTTCCTGGCCTGCGCCTTTGAATTGACTCGGATTTTTCAAGCCATAGTACTGCACTTGAATCCGAGGGGGTTGCCCGTTACTCTTCTGCTCACTGGGCGGTATTTGTAGTCTTAGAAGCCGTTGACGGTAAGGGTGCTCAAGCTGAAGAATATTAGCTTGTTCTGCAAAAATTGTGATGCTATTTTCGCTGAATAGCGGTGTGAGAAGATGCCATAGGCGTAGGTGTACATACCAAATCGGATCAGCGATCGCCTGTTCACGATTATCAAACTCACCAAGGAGGTACTGTGCCAACTTTTGTAGCTCGGGGCTAGGCATGGTTGTCAACTTATTAGGGGAATTAACATTCAGACAGTACCGTTGACTCGATCTTAAACTCATTACGCTTGCAACGATCCCAACGGACATCTTAAATTAAATCTGGGATTGTTCAATCAACATTGTCCTTCAATCAACATTGTCAACGTTTGACGGTGCCATACTCAATCTTTCCTCCCCCGATCGATCATCCTGAATATCTTCACCATCGCCGCTGGATGCTACGCGCATTGGAACTGGCAGAAGCAGCAGGTACAGCAGGCGATGTTCCCGTAGGTGCAATAATTGTCGATCGATCGGGACAAGTCTTAGCCGAAGCTAACAATCGTCGGGAACAGGATCACGATCCGACGGCCCATGCAGAAATTTTGGCCCTTCGGCAAGCGGGGAAAGTTCGTCGTAACTGGCATTTGAATGACTGCACGCTCTATGTCACTTTGGAGCCCTGTCCTATGTGTGCAGGGGCGATCGGGCTGGCGCGATTAGGGCAGTTAGTTTATGGAGCCGATGACTTGAAAGCGGGGGCGGTACGCAGTGTGCTGAATATTCCCGATAGTCCAGCCTCTAACCATCGGCTCAAGGTGATTAGCGGCATTTTGGAGCAATCTTGCCGAGAGCAACTGCAAAACTGGTTCAGTCTGCATCGATAGCCAGTTCAGGCGGAGGTCAGTTAACATAACTTTATACTTGCCGACTGTTTTTAGATCGGTTTAGCAAGTTCCCCTGACTTACAGTTGGATCCAACGCTATGCAACTCCGGCCTGAACAACGTACCAAGCTTGATGCCTCCGACGATCGTTTGTTTTACGACTATCCTCGGTTTGTCACCCATGTGGATGACGGCTTTATCCAACAACTGACCGATCTGTATCGCGATCGCCTACAACCGGGAATGCGGGTCTTAGACTTAATGAGCAGTTGGGTTTCGCACTTGCCGGAGGAAATGGAATTTTCCCATGTTGAAGGCCACGGATTGAACCCAGAAGAGTTACAAAAAAATCCTCGGTTCAATCATTATTTTGTGCAAAATCTCAACGTTGATCTACAACTTCCCCTTGCAGATCAATCATTTGATGCAGTCTTATGTACTGTTTCAGTGCAGTATTTGCAATATCCCGAAGCAATTTTTACTGAGATCTATCGCGTTCTCAAACCGAATGGACTTTGCATTGTCAGCTTTTCCAATCGCATGTTTTATCAAAAGGCGATCGCCGCTTGGCGAGATGGATCTGAGGGTGATCGGGTAGAACTCGTTAAGTCCTATTTTGCAGCCATTCCTCGTTTCAGCACCCCAGAAGTGATTGTCCGTCGATCGCAGGCTCCTGCTATTTTGCAAATGATGGGTTTTGCCAGTAGTGATCCCTTCTATGCTGTGATTGCTCGACGAATGATGTAGATTCAGTTCAGTAATCAGATATTTCTCCAGTCTGAGCAAGTAGAAATAATAATATAAAGAATGACATTAAGATTGCTTAATTAATTGCTTCATCAAAGATAGTTGTTGATACATTCAGAAATATAGCAACATAGAGCGATCGCATATACAAGAGACAATTACAGGGTTCAGCAAGCTAACCCGCGAAATATCGGTGCAAGAAATTTGGTGCAAGAAATCGCCACCCGAGACTATGGGAGGTGCAACGGGAGGTGCAACTTCAATGACGAATGCCCAAACTTTAGCTCTAGTACGTGCCATTCACACCGTGATTTACCTGGTTATGGTAACTGCGATCGGAATTCTGTTGTACTCAGGGATCACCGGTTATGCTGGAATCTGGCTTTGGATTTCACTGGCGCTGCTGACGATCGAAACCCTGGTTTTCTTTGGCAATGGGATGAAATGCCCGTTAACCAGCCTCGCAGTGCGCTACGGAGCCGAAAAAGGCTATGCATTCGACACTTTTTTACCTGAGAACCTTACCCGTCATACATTCTGGTTTTTTGGTTTTCTGACCGTAGTCGGAGTCGTGTTAATCTGCCTCAGATGGCTTGGTATACTGGGCTAATTTCTTAGCATGCTTGACTAATCTAAAAACGCCAGTAAAAACTTCAAGAAACTCGTCAACTCTACGTCTTTGCAGGGTGCTACTGCCATCACCCCACCCAATTGTTCACTGCGAACTCTTGACAAACCCCGATTGCCCTATCGCTCCTACATCTCCTTAGCCCTCTACAATGGAAAAACATTGTTAGACCCCATGAAAGAAGGGAATACGCATGAAGGTACAAGGTTCAGCGATCGCGTTAACCGACTTTTCCGGTGATGGACTCGCGATCGGCCTCTTTGATAACCAACTCGAACTCAGCGGAGACCTCGCGGTTCTAAATGACAGCCTCTCCGGCCTGATTCAGGATGTCATTGCTGATGCAGAATTTAAAGGCAAACCAGGCAGTACTGTAACCACCCGTGTAGCAGGCGGTCAATTCAAGAAGCTGATTTTAGTGGGCCTTGGCAAAGCGGATCAACTCAAGCTTGATCATATCCGCCGCGCCGCCGCCACGATCGCGAAAACCGCCCGCCGCGAAAAATGCAAAACGCTCGGGATTTCTCTGCCAACGGGGAATCTGGATCCTAGCAAGGTTGCCCAAGCCATAACTGAAGGCGCAGAACTTGCCCTGTATAAAGATCTCCGTTTCAAGTCTGAAAAAGACGAAAACGGTCAAATCGAAACGATCGAATTGGTTGGTTTAGCAGGGCAAGAAGCGGCGATCGAAACGGCCCAAAAAATCTGTTCTGGCATTTTCCTAACCCGCGAACTCGTGGCGGCCCCCGCCAACTACGTCACTCCCATCACCATGGCGGAAATGGCTGAGGACTTGGCTAAAACCTACGGCATGGAATTAACCATTCTGGAGCAAGCAGACTGCGAAAAACTGGGGATGGGTGCCTTTCTTGGCGTGGCCCAAGCCTCGGATATTCCCCCCAAATTCATCCACCTAGTCTACAAACCCGCTGGCACCCCCCGCAAAAAAGTCGCGATCGTCGGTAAAGGCTTGACCTTTGACTCTGGTGGTTTGAACCTGAAGGTGGGTGCAGCCTCGATCGAAATGATGAAAACCGATATGGGTGGAGCCGGAGCCACCTTTGGAGCCGCTAAAGCGATCGGTGAACTCAAACCCGATGTGGAAGTTCACTTTATCAGCGCCGTTACCGAAAATATGGTCAGCGGCAAAGCTATCCACCCCGGCGACATTCTGACGGCTTCCAATGGCAAAACGATCGAAATTAACAATACCGACGCCGAAGGTCGTCTGACCCTAGCCGATGCGTTAGTCTATACCGAAAAACTCGGTGTAGATGCGATCGTCGATCTCGCCACCCTGACCGGAGCCTGTGTCATCGCTCTCGGCAACGACATTGCAGGGCTATGGAGTCCCAATGACGACCTCGCCACTGCACTGCTAACAGCATCCGAAACAGCGGGTGAAAAGCTATGGCGCATGCCCATGGAAGAAGCTTACTTCGACAGCATGAAATCCCCCTTGGCAGACATGAAAAACACTGGGGCACGGGCCGGAGGAGCCATCAGTGCTGCCGTTTTCCTGAAGCAATTCGTCAAAGACACCCCCTGGGCCCACTTAGATGTGGCCGGCCCCGTCTGGGCTGACAAGGAAAATGGCTATAACGGCGTGGGGGCAACGGGTTATGGCGTACGGCTGCTGGTGAACTGGGTTCTGTCCTAACCAAGCTTGATTGAGCACACTCTTGATTGAGCACATTGGAGCAATAGGGGATCCGATCGGATCCCTTATTTGCAGACTTCCTATTTCTGTTTGACCCAACCTCAATAAAATACCAGTTCAATCTCAGCAACCAATGGTATAAGGGGAATGTTGATTCCTTGATGTGTCTACATGACCAGCACAGATCTTCTACTACTCACCATCTACTTTCTGTGTGTCACCTATGTGCTCTACCAGATCATCAACTCGTTTAATGATGAATTCACAATCAAGCTAGAAAAAGGTGAGTTAGAAGAATGGCTCAACAAGATGAAGCTCAAGGATTGGGTGGAGATTAGTTTCAACTTCGATGGCCGCTACGAATTCGACAAGTTGAAGGAACTAGCGATTTCGATTAAAAACAAATCCAACGACTATCCCATCTATGTCGATTGGGACTATAGCTCCATTACTGACCTAGATGGCAAAGCCCGCCGCGTCACTCGTCTCCCCCCAGGAACGACCCTCGACCTGTTCCAAGACCAAGCCTTTAGCGCGATCGCACCCGGCACTACTCTGAAGGAAAAAATCGTCGCTGAAGATATGCTGAAGCGCAAAGGGGATAATGGCGAAATGGAAATCGCCAAAACCTTAATTGACTTGAGTAAACCGGGCAAACCGGGGCCGCCTCTGAATCGATATTTGGAATTCATTGCTCTACAGCGCACCCTTCAGTTTTCCCTCGATCTCGTCTTTCGGTTTGTGGACAATGACACCCCAGTCACAGGCTACCGTACCCGCGTGCCGATGAAATTTACGATGTCTAAGTTGCATTGGACAGCAGGATTGCCCTGGAATCCTAAAAAGTAATTCCGAACGAACCCCGAAAACCATCAAACCCAGCGTTCAATTAAACCTAACGTTAATCAAGCACTGGGAAGCAGTAGCCCCTGTAATACACTATTAATAGAGAAGAGCCAGCGAGGCGGTTGCGGAGGAGATTCCCTCTGAGGAAAGTCCGGGCTCCCGAAAGACCAGACTTGCTGGGTAACGCCCAGTGCGAGCGATCGTGAGGATAGTGCCACAGAAACATACCGCCCCTAGGATCTTAATTTTTAGGATCTGAAAGGTAAGGGTGCAAAGGTGCGGTAAGAGCGCACCAGCAGCATCGTGAGGTGCTGGCTCGGTAAACCCCGGTGGGGAGCAAGGCCGATGGAACCAGGGTTGGTCTTTTTCCAGTTCCGTGCCGCAGGGGCAACTTTGCGGAGTGCCGCTTGAGGCTGTTGGTAACAACCGTCCTAGATAGATAACTGCCCGCGTCAGCTTGCTGATGTGAACAGAACCCGGCTTATGTCTGACTCTTCTCTTTTTTGAACCCGCGTCTTCTCTTGTTAAAACTAACTTGTCTTAGAGCTGACTAGTCCTAAGGCTGACGTATCTTTGGTGTCCCATCATCCGCAGCAAAGTTAATGGGCATCTGCCGTCATTGTTCACTGACCAAGACTATTGATCAATCCTTATCAATGACATAAAGCGCTAGGTTATCTCTCTAAAGCTATCTCTCTAAGGTTATATGTAGATTTATGTAAATCTCGAAGAGCACTGTTTTTTGTCAACCACTAGGTTTATGATTTTCTCAAGTCTTTTGTCAGGGGCAGGAAGATCTCCTCAATCTACCTTAATCTTCTGGTTCTCGATCTACCTGTGTTGGTTACTAAATTGTCATTCCTGACTTTGATCAGAAATCCTGATTGAAGGTGCTCTAAATTAAAGTGCTCTAGCTCCTCTCGCCAAGTTTGCCCCCTAACCTAGGGCAGTCTACCGCCTAGGATTGCAACAGGTAGGATTTATCCCATGAAATCACCTATATTTCTGGGACGCAGTTTCGAGAACATAGTTTCGGGCCAAATTTTTAGCCCCCTAGTACTCCCGTGATTAGCAAACTTTGCTCAATCTCAGGGAGAGGTTTGGGGTTTCTTTACAAACACTGGAGTAATGTTTAAATTCAGCAAAGCTCCGTTTGCATTCGCTGTTGGGTGCCTAATCTAACCTAGGATGGAGGTGCTGGAGAAGCTATTTCTCTGGTCTTTCGAAGACTTTGATTGGGCCACGGAGTTCATTCTTCATTCACCTTCGCAGTTGACCTGTTAACGACCTAACTCCATATAGGGTAAATCTGTGAATACCCCGTTGTTAACCCTAAACCCTAGCCAAGTGACTCCAGAAAGCAAACCAGGTTTTTTACTGACCGTCGGTGAGCAGAAACGGAGTGGCTTGATTCTGTGTAAGGAATTCCATGCTGAATTTGCTGGCCCGGGAGCAGCCGTTGCCTGTTCTGGTGAGCAGTCCTATCAGGCTGTTATTGCGATCGGTGCACCGAATTTAGTACCTGTGCAGGATTGGGAAGCTCGTCGTAAGGCCTATGGTTTACGAATCCAATGGGGACGTTGGCTGCACAAAATTACTGACCATCCCGATCCAGTCAGTCGAGTCGAGCGGTTGTTTGCAGGACTAGAAGGCTTTTTTGGTCGCCAAGTCGTTATGAGTTTGCCCACGGAAGTACTGGCCCTGTTGGTCGGCGTTTTGCCCAGTACCGTGGAAGCTGTGCGACGGCGGCAAGGCCATCCCAGTCGGTTTGACAGCACTACAATCATTTTCCCATCAGAGCAATTACAAATTACGACTCTGAACTTGGAGACTTTGTTTCACCAAGGGCGGCCCCATCAGACACCATTAGGGCGTAATCTAACTTTGCAAGAAATTCATACAGTCTACGAAAAGCTTCAGTCGGCTTAGCCAAATCAGTCTAGGGAATCTAGTCTGGTAAATCGATGGTTTTGTCAGGATTTCGTGCGATGGTAGAAGCGGTATACTGCGCGATCGTCCCTCCATGAGCCTGCCCTATCCCCGTCGTCAAAAGCAACTGGTCAGCTTAGTCCATCGTTTAGGGTTGGATGAGCAGTTTGATCTACGGTGGGATTTGCTGGATTTGGCACTGACCCATTCCAGTGCCTCACCGGCTGCAAATTATGAACAACTGGAATTTGTGGGGGATGCGGTGGTTAAATTAGCCGCCGCCGCATTCTTGCTGAAAACCTATCCCCAGTTGAAGGTGGGCGACTTTACAGCCATTCGATCGATTTTGGTCAGCGACCGCAACTTGGCTACCATTGCGGATCAGTACGATTTCGATCGCTACTTGGTGGTGGGGGGTAGTGCTGCTGCTGATAGCAATGGGCGAGAATCCCGCTTAGCGGATAGCTTTGAAGCGGTGTTGGCAGCTCTTTATCTGAGTTCGCAGAATCTTGATTTCATTCATCCTTGGCTAGATCCTTTGTTCCAGCAGAGTACTGAGCAAATCTTGGCTGATCCTGCCCGCAACAATTACAAAGCAGCACTCCAGACATTAACCCAAGGCAAACAAAAGCTGTTGCCCGAGTATCGTAGTCGTGAAATTCGTCCAGTGCATGGCGATCCTGAGCGGTTTGAAGCCGAGGTTTGGCTCCAAGGACAATGTTTAGGGGTAGGGCGGGGACGATCGATCAAAGCCGCCGAGCAGGCTGCCGCACAAATAGCCTTTGTCCAATTAAGTACACCTCCAGTCAGTTCGGCTGCCACGGGACAGGGGAATGATCAAGAGAGATCTTCCATCGAGTCCTAAACTATTAAGTCCTAAACTATGCAGCCAATCAACGTGGCAATTTTTGGCCTGGGTCGCTGGGGCCAGCATCTTTTGCGCAATTTTTTAGCCCACCCCCAAGCCAATGTACAAGCAATTGTCGATCCGTTACCCGCAAACTTGGAACGCATGGCCCAGCAGTTCGAGCTAGATGCTACGGTACACCAACTGACGGATTGGGAAACGGCGATCGGGCTACGATCGTTAGATGCAGTAGTGCTTGCCACGCCTGCGGCCACCCACTATCCGATGGTGCAGCAAGCGCTTTTGCAGGGTTTACATGTTTTGGCAGAGAAGCCCTTAACCTTGGATGCGGCTAGTTCCTTAGACCTCTGTGAACTAGCAGAAAAGGTACAGCGGCAATTGGTGATTGACCATACCTATCTGTTTCACCCAGCGGTGTTGCGGGGAAAAGCAGCACTGGAGGCGCAGGCGATCGGCGATTTGCGCTACGGATATGCTACTCGCACCCATTTGGCTCCAGTGCGCCAGGATGTGGATGCACTCTGGGATTTAGCGATTCACGATCTAGCCATTCTCAACTATTGGTTGGAGGAAAAACCTGTCCGGGTGAGTGCCCGAGGCCAAGGCTGGCTACAACCCCAGGCCACCAATCCCCACCATTCTGGCACTAGTTCTAGCACTAGTTCTGGCACTGGGTTAGCGGATGTTGTTTGGGCAACAGTGCAGTATCCTAGTGGATTTCAGGCAACGATTCACCTCGCCTGGTTGAACTGTGATAAACAGCGGCGCTTGGCCTGTGTGGGCAGTCAGGGAACGATCGTATTTGATGAGCTGGCGACGGATCCCTTAATGGTCTACCGAGGCGAATTACAGCTCCAGGGAGCAAGTTTTGTCCCTGTGAATCAGCAGCGGGAGATTTTAGAGCCGATCGGACAGGAACCGTTGGCGCGGGTGTGCGATCATTTCTTAGCCTGTGTGCAGCAAAATCAACCCTCCGCCATTTCTAGTGGTTGGTTAGGAGCAGATTTAGTCAGAGTCTTGCAAGCACTGTCCCGATCGATGGAACAGGAGGGGGCTTGGGTGGAAATCGCGAGTTGATTAGGGGAGCGTTAAACCAGAATGAAGACCACTGTTGTACTAGCCATGACGGCTGATGGCAAAATTGCCGATCGTGATCGTACCGCCGCACGCTTCGGCTCGCCGCAGGATCAATGGCATTTGCAGCAACAGGTGGCCTTGGCGGATGCGGTGTTATTCGGGGCAGGAACACTGCGGGCCTATGGCACAACCCTGACAGTGCATCATCCCGATTTACAGACACAACGTCGATCGCAGGGCAAGCCAGAGCAGCCCATTCAAATCGTCTGTTCCCGGCAGGCTGCCTTTGATTCAACCTGGCGATTTTTTTCGCAACCGATTCCCCGCTGGTTATTAACGACTGCGCCAGGGGCGATCGCTTGGCAAAATCACTCTGCCTTCGATCGGGTGGTCGTGGCACCGGAGCGGCAGAATAGCGCTCGATCCGAAGAGCGACAATGGGATTGGCCCGCCATTTTTCAACAGTTCTCGCGGGAGGGCATCGATCGGCTGGCGGTGCTGGGGGGCGGGGACTTGGTGGGCAGTTTGTTTGCAGCAGATTTAGTGGATGAATTGTGGTTAACGGTTTGTCCATTAATTCTAGGAGGAACCACTGCACCGAGTCCGGTGGCGGGGGATGGTTTTCTAGCCCAGCAAGCACCTCGGTTAGAGTTATTGGCTGTTCAACCTGTAGGGCAGGAAGTGTTTTTGCATTATCGTGTGATTCGGCGCAACGAGGCATGAGTTGCTTTTAAACTGGAGAAGGTTTTGTTGTTGAAAGAATTACCTTTTGTTGTGATGAGCTCTATGCAAGCTTGGTATCTGCGCGATCGAACGTTTAATTGGGGTGAGCGGACTTATTTGATGGGGGTGTTGAATGTGACGCCGGATAGTTTCAGTGACGGTGGCAAATTCACAACTATCAATACTGCAATCTCACAAGCTCAACAGATGCGGGATCATGGCGTGGATATTTTAGACATCGGAGGACAGTCTACTCGTCCCAATGCTGCGGATGTTAGTCTAGTGGAAGAACTCGATCGTGTGATTCCTGTGATAAAAGCACTCCGAGCCGATCGACAGTTTGATGGGATTCCGATTTCGATCGATACCACTAAAGCAGATGTCGCTAAAGCCGCGATCGCTGCTGGAGCAGACATCGTTAATGATATTTCAGGTGCAACGTTTGATCAACAGATGCTGTCTACCGTTGCAGCACTAGGAGCACCTTTGATTTTGATGCACCTACGGGGCACCCCCAAAACCATGCAGCAACTCACAGACTATGAGGATCTACTTGCAGAGATTATTGATTTTCTTCAGGATCGGATTACGGCAGCGATCGCAGCCGGAATTTCTCACGATCGGATTTGCCTTGATCCAGGCATCGGTTTTGCCAAAACTGCCGAGCAAAATCTTGAATTATTGCGTCAGGGTAGTGCATTTAAACAACTAGGCTGCCCGATTTTAATCGGTACGTCCCGCAAGAGTTTTATTGGTAAAATTCTCGATCGGCCCGATCCGACCCAGCGCGTGTGGGGAACAGCGGCAACCTGCTGTATGGCGATCGCCCAGGGAGCGGACATTTTGCGGGTGCATGACGTAGCAGAAATGTATGATGTGGTGCGGGTAGCCGATGCATTATGGCGCGATCGCAGTTAAATCGCGAGTTAAGCCTTAGGTTTACGGGCAACAAACGCAACATGGGCAGGTGGTAATTCAAACTCGCCATACTGGTGGATAATTTGAATCCGGAAGCCTGCATTGCGTAGCATTTGAGCTACATCTACCGCTGAATATAATCGCATTTGATGCACAACATCTTCTCGTCGATACTGACCATCTACGTTGCGTAAAGTTGTCATTCGACGGGTTAGAATCGATCGCCGTAGATCTTCTTCCTTTTCCACCAGGACAATCCAGTCACTACCTTCACTGAAACTTTTAGTCGTAGTGCCTTGCATTACCTGCCCTGGTTCTGCAATATCAAAAATAAAAACACCACCTGGAATCAGCGCGTTGTATATTCGATCGAATAACTTTACCAGCGTTAAAACATTATTATCAGAATCAAATAAATAATTTAAACATTCCCCGATCGAAATCACTGCATAACATGATGGAATATCCGTTTGAAATAACGACTCCACACGAAACTCTGCTTCAGGGACTCTGTGACGGGCGATCTCAATCAGTGCCCCTGATAGATCAACGCCCAAGACTTGGTAATGGGCCTGGGTCAATGCCTGAGCAGACAGACCACTCCCACACCCCAAATCAACGACCAACCCCTCTCGAATTTCACATTGAGCTAGGATAGATAGGATTCCTGGCAGCGATTGGAGCGCATAATCACGATGCCCAACATCATGAACATAGGCTAGGTCTTCCGGGTATCCATCTTGCATAACTGTGCTCCGATCGTACTCCTCCAACTGAAGTGTAACGTTTATGCCAATGGAATCGCTAGGATTTCTCATCTTGGATATTCCTTGTAGGTTATCTGCCCTGGTAATTATCCAATTGCAAATATTCACCCTTCGATCGCTCTATGATCTCTCCAAGGAATTGAGTAGTTTGCTGATGCTGAAATAGGCGAGTTCTGAACTAGGCTGTAACAATTGATTTCTTGAAGCAAGGTAATCTTACAAGCCTGTAATGAATCAGTTGGAAAACGCATTCCTTCTGGCAAAGTGGGTACAATAAAAGATAAAGATGATGTCATTTCACCCTAGACAATTCACCCTATAGTACAGATGCCCTTCAATTAATTTCACGCCCCAACATTGAGTTGGTAATCTTGTATGAGCTGTCTCTAAATCGACTAACGATATCAACTAACGGTTGGCTGTTTCCCATGGATTTCCGAGCTCGCTTACTTACTTCGGTTGATTTACGATCGATCATTCTTCGAGAACCCCTCGTTGCAGATGCGGGCACAACGGTTATCCAAGCGATCACTCAAATGAGTGGCGTCGCAGCCATGGCTCCAGCTTTGGACGCGCTCAGACAATCGCGCTGCATGGTGGTGCTGGATGGTGAGGCCATTCTCGGAGTAGTGTCAGAGCAAGCGGTGTTACGTCTTGTGGCGCAGCAAGCTCCAATCGCGCAAATTCCCCTGCGCCAAATCCTCCAACAGCCAGCGATTACCCTGAAGGAATCTGAACTGACTGATCTGGTCGCGACCATGCAATTGATGGAGCGGCATCAGATCAGCCATTTACCAATCGTGGATGCCCACGATCGCTTAACAGGTCTGCTTTCCTACGAATGTTTGCAGCAGCTGAGCCAGTTTAGCCAGCAAGCCAGTACCCTGATTGATCAATACAACACCACCAACGAGCAACTGCAAACGGAATTGGTTGCACGGCAACAAGCCACGATCGAGCTTCAGGAAAGTGAACAGCGCTATGCCGCTTTGGTCGCGGCGTCTCCCGTGGGCATTTTGCATACCGATAGTCAGGGCATTTGCACCTATGTTAACGATCGCTATTGTGAAATTTTAGGTCTCGATGCAACGGCTCTACTCGGCCAACCTTGGTCTGTGGGATATCGGCCTGAGGATTTGGAACGTATCGTCGTAGAGTACGAAAAGGCACGCTGTGAAAATCGTCCCTGGGCGATCGAATATCAAATTCAACGGCCCGATGGCTCACATGTCTGGATTTATGGTCAAGTAGCCGTTGAGTACAACGCTGAGGGACAAGAAATTGGTTTCGTTGGCACGATTACCGATATCAGCGATCGCAAACGCACCGAATTCTTGCTCGAAAACCAACATAAGGTGCTGGAACGCATTGCTAAGGCCGAGCCGTTGAAAGAGATTTTGGATGCGTTACTGCGAACCACAGAATTTCATCTACCAGGCACCCTATGTTCGATTTTGCTCTGTGAAAACGATCGTCTACGGTGTGCGGCGGCCCCTAGTTTACCTCTGGCCTATTGCGATGCGGTTGATGGAGCCCCCATTGGGGAAGGGGTGGGCTCCTGTGGTACGGCAGCTTTCCGGCGGGATGTTGTGATTGTTTCTGATATCGCAACGGATCCTCTCTGGCGGGATTATCAGGCGTTAGCGTTGACCTACGATTTGCGAGCCTGTTGGTCTGCCCCCATTGTCAGTGGTGAAGGCACGGTTCTGGGGGTTTTTGGAATTTATTATCGTGAACAACGAGTTCCTCAGCCCCAAGATCTAGAGCGGTTACGACAATCTGCCAACATTGCTGGGATCGCGATCGAGCGGTCTCAGGCCATTGAAACTCTGCACCAACTCAATCAGGATCTAGAACGCCGTGTCGAGGAACGAACTGCCGCCCTCCAAGCAAGTGAAGACCGTTGGCAACTGGCGTTTAATGGCTCAAAGACAGGGATTTGGGATTGGGATTTACAAAATAATGTGAAGTTCTATTCCCATGGTTGGAAGCAGAACCGTGGCTATGGAGATGATGAAATCGGGGATGCGGTTGAGGAGTGTATCAGTCGGATTCATCCAGATGATTATGAACGGGCAATGGCTGTGGTCGCTGCTCATCTAGACGGGGAAACAGAGTGGTTTGAACTGGAGTATCGCAGTCGCCACAAAGATGGATCTTATATTTGGGTTTTAGATCGTGGACAAGCAATACGAGACGCCACGGGTCAAGCTATTCGAATGATTGGTTCAGAAACAGATATTACCGATCGTAAACAAGCCGAATTGGCCTTACAAGAAAGCGAAAAACTCTACGCAACTCTGGCAGCAGTCGCTCCCGTTGCAATTTGTCGATTCGATGCTCCCATGAATTGTGTGTATGTCAGCGATCGCTGGAGCGAAATGACGGGTAGACCTGTTGAATCGGCCCTAGGGCTGGGATGGATTGAGGCGGTTCATCCGGACGATCGAGACAGGCTGTTAGCCCCTTGGAACAATCCATCGACTCACCCCAATTTAGTTCCTCTGGTTGCGATGCAAGGAATTGAAGGGCGACATCTACGTCCGGATGGGAGTGTTACCTGGGTGTATGTCCAGGCTCGGCCCGAATTTGATGCGCAGGGTCAAATATGCGGCTGCATCAGTACTTTGACCGATATTACCCAACTAAAGCAAATTGAAGCTGCATTAGCTGATAGTGAAGCCAAGTTCCGACGGTTAATTGAAGGGGGGCAGGATGTTATTTGGTCGATCGATACACAGGATCGCTTTACCTATATTTCTCCTCAATTCAAAACACTCTTTGGTTGGGAACCTAGTGAGTGGATTGGTAGGCCATCGCTGGAGGCTATCTATCCCGACGATCGCGATTGGTTAATCCAGCAACGCTCATTACAAACCGTTAGCTCAGACAACAGTTATCTAGAATTTCGTCATTGCCATCGTGATCGGCCCTATGTCTGGGTCAGAGCCAGTACAACGCCCGTGACGGATACCAGTGGCCAGGTTGTCAGTTACCAGGGCATTTTAACGGATATCACCGATCGGAAAATGGCTGAACTGGCCCTACAGGAAAGTCAGGCGCAGTACCAACGGCTGACGGAAAATATTCCAGGGGTGATCTATCGCTATGTCCTGTATGCGGATGGCCAGGATGCATTTACCTATCTGGGTTCATGTCTCCATGACATATTTGAATTAGAACCCGAAGCAGTCCTGCAAACGACCCAGATCCTATGGGCTAGGGTGCATCCAGACGATATCCCTCACTTGCAAGCGATCGTTCTACAATCTGCCCAAACCTTGCAACCCTGTAACAAGGAATTTCGGGTGATGTTACCCAGTGGGAATATCAAATGGATACAGGCTATTTCGCAACCTGAACAACAGAGTGATGGTTCAGTGGCTTGGGATGGCATCTTTTTCGATATCACCGATCGTAAAACTGCTGAAATTGCGTTACAAGCTAGCGAACACCGTTACGCCAGCCTTACCGCTGCGGCTCCTGTTGCCATTTTCCGCTTTGATGCCCAGCTTAACTGCACCTATGTCAACGATCGCTGGAGCGAGATGACGGGTAGACCCGCTGAGTCTGCCCTAGGGCGAGGTTGGCTCAATGCATTACATCCTGAAGAACGAGAACAGACTCGGGAGACTTTGGCGGAGTTGCAGAAGAGCCTGGACTGCAACCTCTCAAGTTTGGCCACAGGGGAGGGGCGTCATTTGAACCCTGATGGAACGATTAACTGGTTTTATTCCAAGATTGTCCAAGAATTTGATGATTCGGGGCAGATGATTGGGTTCATTGGGACATTAACGGATATTACCGATCGCAAAACGATCGAGCAAGAACTCATCCTCAAGAAAAAGCATCTCACCGCCTTACTCAACAATATTCCACACATCGCTTGGATTAAGGATGAGCAGAGTCGGTTTATTGCCGTTAATCAACCCTTTGCTGAAGCCTGTGGTGTGGCTGCGGACGATCTCATTGGCCAGACTGACTACGATATTTGGCCTGCTGACTTAGCCGAAGCCTATCGTGATGATGATTTTCAGGTTTTACAATCCGGTCAACGTAAAGTTGTGGAGGAGCGAGTCGCAATGGCCAATGGCACATTAGGCTGGCTAGAAACCACGAAAACGCCTTTTAGAAACGTTAATGGAGCGTTTGCTGGAACGGTTGGAATTGCGGCGGATATTACCGATCGTAAAACCGCTGAAATTGCACTGCGGGAAAGTGAGCGCCGGTATGCTAGTTTGGCGGTTGCGGCCCCTGTCGCGATTTTTCGTATGGACGCACAGCTTAACTGTACCTACCTCAATGATCGCTGGAGTGAAATGACTGGACGTCCGATCGAATCAGGCTACGGGCAAGGTTGGATTGAGGCGATTCATCCTGAGGATCGAGCCAAGTTAGCTACGGCTTGGTCTGGAGCCAATGTAAAAATCTCTGCGGAAGCGATTCTTGTAGATAGTTGGGAAGGCCGGCATTTACATCCCGATGGCACCATTACTTGGTTTTATGTTCAGACCGTGCGGGAGTTTGATGAGTCGGGGAATCTTCTGGGCTATGTTGGGACGTTGACCGATATTACCGATCGCAAGCGCATTGAAGCAGAACTCGCAGAAAGTGAGGCCAAATTCCGACGCTTGGTGGAAGGTGGGCAAGATCTCATCTGGTCAGCGGATGCTGAATATCGGTTTACCTATCTTTCGCCTCAATTCAAAACGTTGTTTGGTTGGGAACCCAGTGAGTGGATTGGCAGATTAGCAGTCGAAACCGTTTATCCAGACGATCGCCCGTTGTTTCTTGAACAACAATCCATTAAACACGTGGGTACAGGCATTGGTTATGTGGAGTTCCGTCATCTCCATCGCGATTTGCCTTATATTTGGATCAGAGTTAGTGTCAAGCCTATTTTCGACCCAGAAGGTCAACTTGTAGGGTTTCAAGGGACTTTATCGGATATTACGAGTCTCAAAAATGCAGAGCTTGCTTTGCAAGAAAGTGAACGCCGCTATGCCAGCCTTGCTGCCGCAGTGCCTGTGGCGATTTATCGCTTTGATTCTCCCTTAAATTGTGTGTATGTCAACGAGCGTTGGAGTGAGATGACGGGTCGCCCGAGGGAAGCCGCCCTCGGACAAGGCTGGATCGATGGCTTACATCCTGACGATCGCGATCAGCTCCTCGAAACCTGGAACAATCTATGGCAACAGGCTTCTCCCAGCACCCAATATTTTCAAGTAGGCGAATGGCGGCACTTACGACCGGATGGCACGATTAATTGGTTTTATTCACAGGTGGCCCAAGAGTTGGATTCGGATGGCAATGTCATTGGTTATGTCGGGACATTGACCGATATTACCGATCGTAAACTGGCAGAACTGGCTCTGCAAGAGAGTCAGACCCAATTTCGCCGCATAACAGAAAATGTACCGGGGGCGATGTTTCGCTATGTTTTGCATCCTGATGGCACGGATGAACTCCCCTATATCAGCGCCCAGGTGCGGGAAATCTTTGAAGTGGAACCGGATGAAGCTCTCCAGAATGTTGCCAGTCTGTGGGCAAGAATACATCCTGACGATCTTTCTGGGGTGTTGGCGGATGTCCAAATTTCTGCCCAGACGCTGGAACCCTTTGCGAGTACCTATCGCTTGCTCTTACCCCAGCGGGGAGTGCGTTGGGTGCAACATATGACCCATGCGGAACGACTGGAGAATGGGGATGTGGTGTGGGATGGAATTGTGGTTGATGTGACCGATCGTAAACGCATCGAAACCCTCTTAACTCAATCCCGCCAGAAATACTACAGCCTAATTCAGTCAGTCAATGGCATTGTCTGGGAGTACGATCTCCAAACCGATCGCTTTATCTTTGTCAGCCAAAAAGCAGAGGAAATGCTTGGGTATCCCCTCTCTGATTGGCTCAATGAACCTAATTTCTGGCGTAATCATGTCTATGCAGCTGATCTAGCAAACATTGAGCACCATTTTGAGCAAGCAATTCAGACCCAACAAAGTTGTGAAATGGAATATCGCATGATTGCGGCAGATGGCAGCTTGGTCTGGGTCTATGATGTTTCAAGTCTCAATTTAGATGAAAATGGCGAAGTGACGCGATCGAGTGGTGTTTTGATTGATATTCGCGATCGTAAACAAGCAGAACAGGCGTTGCAAACCCTTGCAGAACGACTGGATTTTGCCTTGGAAGGGGCTAATATCGGCATTTGGGAATGGAGCACAGCCAGTAATCGTTTAATTTGGGATAGCCGGATGTTGGCTCTGTACGGTATTCAGCCCGAGGACTTTTCCGGTCAGTACGAAGACTGGCTCAATCGAATCCATCCCGGCGATCGCGCCTATGTACAACAGGCGGAACAACAAGCCTTAAACGGTGAAAGAGATCCCCTAATAGAATTTAGGATTGTGTGGCCCGATGGCACTGTTCGCTTTATTGAATCCAGGGCATTTAACCATCGGAATGAGCAAGGTGAAGTTGTTAAAACAGTGGGTTTAAATCTAGATATTACCGATCGCAAACAGGCTGAACAAGCCTTGCAAGCGAGTCAACACTTTATCCAAAAAATTGCGGATGCTTCTCCGAATATTCTATTCATCTATGATTTACAAGAGTCTCGCAATATTTACGTCAATCATGCAATTAAACTGATTCTTGGCTATACCGAAAAACAAATTCAGGCGCTTGGAACGACCCTATTTACTAGTTTGATGCATCCTGAAGATTTGGCGCAGTTGCCAGATCACATTGCTCAACTGTATGAAATGCAGGATGGTGAAATTCGGGAATTTGAATACCGGATGCGCCATAGCAATGGGGAATGGCGTTGGTTGCATAGTCGCGATTCAGTGTTTAGCCGGGACGACCAAGGGCGCTTGAAGCAGACGATTGGAACTGCGCAGGATATTACCGATCGTAAACAAGCTGAAATTCAATTGCAGCATACTAACAAAGAATTGCTGCGAGCTACACGACTGAAGGATGAATTTTTAGCGAATATGAGTCACGAATTGCGGACTCCCTTGAATGCGATTCTCGGAATGTCAGAAGCTTTGCAAGAGCAGATCTTTGGGACACTGAGCGATCGACAACTGCGATCGCTCAAAACCATTGAAAATAGCGGGCAGCATCTTTTAGCACTGATTAACGATATCCTGGATGTCGCGAAAATTGAATCTGGACAAATTACATTAGAACATCAACCTACCAACATACGACTCCTATGCCAATCTAGTTTGACCTTTATTAAACAACAAGCCTTCAAGAAAAACATTCAGGTTAATCTACAATTACCCGACCAACTGCCGCAATTATGGGTAGATGAACGTCGTATTCGACAGGTGTTGATTAATCTTCTAACAAACGCTGTTAAATTCACGCCGGATAATGGACAGATCACCCTAATGGTTAATGCCCCAATTGACGCTAACACCATTCAAATTAGTATTACTGATACTGGTATTGGAATTGCACCAGAGCATCAGTGCAAGCTGTTCCAGCCGTTTATTCAAATTGATAGTGCCCTGAATCGGCAATATTCTGGCACAGGGTTAGGATTGGCCTTAGTGAAACAGATTGTTGAACTCCATGGTGGCGAAGTCCGCTTGACCAGTGAAGTGGGGATAGGCAGTTGTTTCACGATCGAACTTCCCTGCCATCCCCCCTCAGAAATCCTCGTACAATCTGGGTCGTGAAATAACTTAAGGATTAGCCTTCCTCCTGGGGCACCGCTGGACTGGTGAGATCGGATTTAGCTACTTCACGTTTGGAAGTTTCGAGCTTGGAAGTCTCGATCGTGCCCTCCGGTTCTTCCGTTGTTAAACGGGTTTCCACGATCGCGGGATTGTCTCCTGATGTAGCTGCGATCGCTGGGGTCGGGGCTTTCAATGCACCTAAGGCGGTTTTAATCACTACGGCAGTGGGCACTGCAATAATGACTCCCAACAGACCGCCTACTCGTGCTCCCGTCAAAATGGAAATGAATACCCACACCGGATTCAAGCCTGTAATGCTGCTGAGAACACGGGGCGCAATGATATTTTCAATAATTTGCTGCACTAATACCGCCGTTGCCAGCACCTTCACACCTAACCAGATATCCCGCAGCGCAACGAGTAAAGTAACTAATGCAATGCCCACGGAACCCCCAAAGGGAACCAACGCCATCGTCCCGATCGTCAATCCGAACAAGAGGCCAAAAGGCACACGCAACCACAGAAAAGCGAGGGTCAAAATCGATCCTAAGGAAGTCGCCAGAATAAACTGTCCCAGGAAAAAGTTCTGAAAACTGACTCGCAACGTTTGAGAAAATGGCTGACGAATCCGTACAGGCAACCAGTCAATTAAACTTTCCCACAGTTCATCCCCATGCTGAAGCAAATAAAACGTCAACACTAAAGTTAACAGCGAATCTAACAGACTGGTAACTGTGAATAACGCTAGGTTTAAGACCTTTTCGGTAATGGCCTGTAATTGACTTTTTAACCGATCGACAATTTGTTCCGTCAGCAAGTCTAAATTCAGCGGAACGCCCATGTTCTCCAACTGCATATTTAACAGCAGCAGTTGTTGCTTCCCAGAATCGATCCATTTGGGCAAACTCGAAATTAATTGTTCAGCTTGGGCCAGGGCTAACGGAACCAGCGTCACCCCCAAGGCCAGCAGTAGGGAAATGGATAGCAGGAAGACGACGATCGAAGCCCGTTCCCGATTATTTCCCTTCAGTTGTAGTAAAGTGACGGGATAATTGAGCAAAAACGCCAATAATGACGCAGCAATAACAATGACAAAGAGGGAATTGAAGTATTCAAAAATAGTCGAAATTGCCCAAATATTGACCACCAGCAGCGGAATTGCCAGCGCGATCGCTAATACCTTGCCTAGCGGTGAAATGGTTTCCCACCAAGTCAACCATCGATTGGTCTGCTGCATCATGCCACCGAGTTGAACCGTGCCAATGACCTCGCAACGGTTCTAGCATCTGTTCTAACAGGTCTAGCCTAGCCGCTACGAAGTCCTGCCTTCATTATCACGAAAATTTGAGTTTAAGGCACGTCAGAACGGAAGGGAGAGGGCAAAATAGAGCAAAGCTGACCACTGACGTTACCCACTGCTGAACTGAGGGATCCATGAACCGAACGATCGACGCCATCGACAAAGATGAACTCAAGAACCTGACGCTGCTGCTCTATCTCATGCCTGTGTTTGGGGTGGGCCCTGCGATGTGGACGCTGAGTCGGCCCGATCGCTCCAAGCAGGAACGCGCCCTCAGTCGTTTGGCGATTAAGTTGGCGATGGCTTGGTTTGCGGGCACCGTAATGTTTGATCTGGGTGTGAACAATTCCGACACGATCAAAGTGCCGCTGCTGTTGGCCAGTAGCCTCCTGACTTCTGGCTATTTTGTGTTGAATCTGTACCTGATGCTGAGGCTGTGGCAGCACAAACCTGTGGATGTGCCATTCTTTGGGCGGGTCACTCGGATGTCCTAGGGACAAGCAAGCGTTAGCAAAAAACTGTCAACGATCGTTAGATTGCCCGACCTTGCTGTTGCAGGACTTGCTTAAAGTGCTTTAAGGACAAGGGTTTGCCGTCTTTTTGAGCCTGTTCGATCGCCTGTTGGCAGATCGAATGAATTTCCGTCGGAGCGAGGTCTAACTGGGCTAACCGTTTCCAAGATAAATTTCTCACCCGAGGAAAGTCGCTAGGCACTGCTTGCCGCCAAACCTGCGATCGATCAAGGAGACTTGACGATGATTCTACCGTTGGCTGAATTAACAGGGCTGCTGTCTCTAGTGCTGCTGTTGTCTCTGATGCGACTGCTAGATCTGGCGCGACTGCTAGATCCGGCGCGACGGTTAACGTTTCAATTGGCTCCAGTAATGGGGGCGATACAAGTGGCGGCTGGATGTCTTGCGGGAGAGCCGGGTTGATGTCTGGTGGGGGTTCGATCGCCGATGTCGTCAGCACCAGCTTATCCAGCCATCCCCTCTCTGGCCCAGCGGCCAGCAAAAACGTCACCAAATCATCGGACAGCTTAATCGATCGCTTCAGCAAGGGCCCTGGCTTGTCTTCCAAGAGCTGAATTAAGCCTTGAAAGGGTGCAGTCAGAAACTTTAGTCGCCCTTCTCGCCATGCCTGATCACTCCGACAAAACAAACGCAATGCCAGATCCACCGTTGGTAAACTTTGCTGGCAGAGGTATTCCAGCAAATCACTGTAGCGATGGTGAATTTCGGGAGCCAAGGCCAGCAGCAACACTTGCTTCTCAAAACGCGACAAAGCGAGGCGATCGCACAATTGCGGCAGTGCCAGAAAAATTCCCTGCTGTGCGGAAGCTTGAATGCGCGTTTCTAACTGTTCGTGGTAATTGCCTACTGAATGGGCCACCACAGGCCGAGGGGAATCATATCCCCCTTTCTCCACCGTGATCACGCCTTTCCACCAATGGCTAGTCGCCCGATCGCCTCGTGTTCTGGCGATCGTGTCCAGTTCTTTGGTTTCTTGGCGTTGTTTGGCAACGGCCATCATCAGCAACCGTTCTAACCAATTCAATTCAACTTTGAGATAGGCCCAATTGTCCGAAAAGGCTTCCATAATAGAGGGCACCGGGTAAGGTAGCTGCGGATCAGTCAGCCGCAGGGCTAGCGGTCATTTTAATCGCCGAGAAGGTTATTAATGGGTGATCAATCTCCGGATATTATTGCAGTCAATTTATAAGTTCCAGTCTACCCAGGGATACGGGCCATTTCCCGCAGAAATTCTAAGGGTAATCCATCACTATCCGCCACAAATGCCACTTCATAGACCCGATCGCCAATCATCTGCTGTTGAGGGGCTAGCAGAATTTTTAAAGGTTGGTCGATCGCAGCGAGCTTGGTCTGGAACTCGGCTAGCCAACTGGATAAATCTGGGGCTAACTCAGTCAAGTCGAAGGAAAGATGATAATACCCCACGTAATGCTCATCACCAAAGGCATCGGCAGCGGGATTGGGCTGGGGAATCTGCATCAGTTCAATGCGTCCGCCCAGCCCCTCCATCCAGCAGGCAAGGGTATAGCCCGCTGTAAAGCGCTCGCACACCGCAAAGCCCAACTGCTCATAGAACGCGATCGCCCGAAAAATATCTGCCGTCCGAATCGAAGCGTGGTGGAGCATAGCGTTGTCTGGTCTACCTAACCTTTCCAGAATTCAAAGACTCCGGTTAATCATTACTCCAACAAGTTAATCATTACTCCAACAAGCGGAAATAGGGATAACGCACAGGGGCTCCTGGTTCCTTTTCTAAATCAAAGTTGATCACATTCCAGCAGGGTTCATCATCGGGATCCGGGCTAAATTCCACGGGCAAGCCGTAGAGCCGAGGTTTTTGGGAATCCGTTTGGCCGCGCCACGGGGTGCTGCGTTCCAGATAGGTGCTGATCAGTTCTTGGTAGCGTTTGGCAATGATGACCCGTGTGGCGCGGTAGCCTTGGGTATATAGGCGATCGAGGGCTTCGTGGATCTCAAACCGAATGCCATCGGGATGGGTATGCTGACGGTACCAGTCCCCATTCCACAGCCGCCAGTGCCGACCAGATTGGAGATGAACTAGTTCGCCAGTTTTAGGATCCGCCTCAAACGCCCCATGGCGAGGACACAAATAGGTATCCGTCAGCGTCAACGCAGGAATCGTTTGACGACAGTGGGGACATTGGATCTCTGGCCCGAAAATCGGATACTGCGAGCCTAGGCTATTCATGGATTCGGGGATTTGATACGGCATGCGGTTGCTAACGTTTATTATAACTAGGGGCAAATCCTTGTCTCTAGGTCATCCTGCCATCTTCGTATAGAAATTCTCAGGAACTGACCGAAAATTTTTGGAATTGCAAAACGTTTCTTGATATCAATCCCGTGGTGCAACCTTCTTCGTTTCCTTCCTATTGGCCTCCCGTTGATACATCCCAAGCCGCGTTTGTTGCGGAGAATGCCACTGTGATTGGCCATGTGACGATCGCCGAGGGAGCCAGTATTTGGTACGGCGCGATCGTGCGGGGGGATGTGGAAAAAATTACGATCGGGCCCCATAGTAATGTGCAGGATGGGGTAGTCCTCCATGGGGATCCTGGGAAGGAGACAATTTTGGAATCCCATGTGACGGTTGGCCATCGGGCGGTGATCCACAGTGCCCATATCGAATCCGGCTGTTTGATTGGCATTGGGGCGATCGTGCTGGATGGGGTGCGGGTGGGTGCAGGCAGTATTGTAGGGGCAGGGGCGGTGGTGACGAAGGATGTTCCACCGCGATCGTTGGTGGTCGGCATTCCTGGTAGACCGATTCGGGAACTGTCGGATCAAGAAGTGGCGGATCTGGTGACCCATGCAGAGCATTATGAGCAACTGGCCCTCGTCCATGCAGGCAAAGGCGCTGATTTAGGATTTTGCTGATTCTAGGATTTTGCTGATCCAACGATCGAGTTGAGCCCGAGGGGGCGATCGAACCGTCAATTCCCTGGAAGGCGGGGTTCTAATGTCTTCACGCTATCTTAAGGTCTTCGACCAAATGTCTTCCCCTGGGGCGCGTAATCGGGTAAAAATTAGTAATAACATTACCTAGCTTTTTAAGAGAGACAGGGAACTATGGATTTCGACTTTCGTGTTTTGGCGGTTCTGGCACCCGTAGGACTCGCACTCGGTTGGGCCGTTTTCAATATTTTCCGTGCCGCTCAACAACAGTTGGACAACTTCTTAAACAAGAGAGCTTAGTGAGCGTTAGGTTCTAGTCGAAATATTCTTGTCAGAAAAGAAGTTTTGGACTCTGTCCAGTAGGCTAGTCAATTGAATTTTTTCCAATCGATCGTCCTTGGGCGATCGATTTTGGTTTTTAAGGGAAGATTTGCCCCAAGTCCAGGGTTGCTGCTGCAAATCCAGGTACGGCCAAGGGTTGACCCACCAGAACGATGTGGCGGGTTTGGTAGGAGCACTGGCCTTGGGCCGATCGGTAGGGCTGGCTGTAACACTCCATTTGCCGACTATTCACATCAGCAATCCAATAGTGGGCAATGCCTGCTTCAGCGTAGAGTTCCAATTTGACGGTGCGATCGTAGTCTAGGCTGGAATCCGCCACTTCGATCGCCAACAGGACATCCGCTGGATAGGGATGATGATCGAGATAATCCGTATCCCTGCCCTGGGTAATGACGATATCTGGCTCCGGCTGACTGTCCGGTGGAATGGCGATCGGTTCCTGGCAACGTAACGTGACCGCCTCACCCAGCAACCGATCCAACAGCCGAAACAAGCGCATTGTACAGAAGCTATGGGCAGTGCCTTTGGGTGACATGGACAGCAATTCTCCCCGGATCAGTTCAATGCGATCGCCTTCATGCAGCAATCCCACTTCCCCTAGGCGATGGTAATCGGCGATCGTGAATCGTTTTGGTGTGATCAGGGTCATGACGCTAGGGCAGACAAGAGGTAGAGAAGAGGCAAACAAGAGTTTGTAACGGCTCATTCATGGGTAACGGCTCATTCATGCAGGAACGGTTAGCCAAGGAAAAATCAAGGAAAAATTGTTGCTAAGTCCAATGCGACCGTCGCAAATCCAGGCAGAAGCAGGGATTGATCGACCAACACGATTTGGCGGGTTTGATAAGCGAAAGTTCCCTGGGCCGATCGGTAGGGCTGGCTGTAACACTCCATTTGCCGACTATTCACATCAGCAATCCAATAGTCGGCAATGCCTGCTTCGGCGTAGAGTTCCAATTTGACGGTGCGATCATAGTCCAGGCTGGAATCCGCCACTTCGATCGCCAACAGGACATCCGCTGGATAGGGATGATGATCGAGATAATCCCGCAGGGAACCGCGAGCAATAACCAGATCTGGCTCAGGTTCGCTTTGGGTTTGCGGAATCGTAATCGGTTCCTGGCTCCGGATGGCCCCTTGGTTCCCCAGTAACGTCAGCAACTGAGCCTGGAGCAAACCATTGCAAACAGAATGGGCAGTGCCTTTAGGTGACATGTGCAGCAGTTCTCCCCGGATCAGTTCGATGCGATCGCCCTCCTGCAGCAATCCCACTTCCCGCAGGCGATGGTAATCGGCGATCGTGAATCGTTTCGGTGTGATGAGCGGCATAAAATCACCTCCCGGTCTGATCCAATTATGCGCCTTTGCTGCCTTCGCGGGGACGGGGGAAGGGTTTGATCTGCTCCTGCGCGAGGAACACATGGAAGCGATCGACCACCACACCGCCTCGGTAGAGCGGCACTTCGCCCACTTTTTTCAGCGAACGGAAATAGGGGATATATTCTGCGGCGGAATCTTCCTGGGCTTGGTACTCGTTGGAAGTCAGGTACAGCCCCGTTTTTCCTAGCCAATCGGTTGCCTGGGACCAAAAGGCAAACCCCCGCATATCCCGTTTGTCAAAGCAGGTCACTGGCAGCGATCGCAAGGGTTTTAGTGCCATGGCAATATGCCCGGAGAGATGGAAGCGATTGCTGAAAACAAAGTCCGATCGCTGCAAAGCTTGCATCAGTTGGGGCTGCTGGGCAAAACCTTGGCGTAGTTGGGCAATGTCCACCAGTTGTACCGAGGCATCTCCCTGGGCCGGGATAAAGCCCCCGAAGAGGGCAGTATTGCTTGGTGTTTGCAGGGTGCCAGCCGCCACATGGGACAGGGCTAGGAGGAGTAGCAAGTTGACGGCGATCGCGGAGCCTAGCAACCACCGACGAATGATTTTGGGTGAAGGAATTTGCCAGACAGCCACTTTCTGGGCCAGCAGAATCGTCGCGATGAAAAATCCCGGCATGGCCCAGGTGGGCAGCACCGATCGATAGCCGCCGATCAGGGTAAACAGCAGGAATACTGGAGCCGACAGCCACAGAACTAACCGTTGCTTAATGCGAATGTCCTGGTGGGTGTCCCGAATCCGGCGTACAAAGGGAGAAAGGCTCTGCGCCACCAAGACCCGTAGGCTAACCCACCACAGCGGAATCCCGATCGTGGGGAACAGATAACCCACTTCCTGCAAGACCAGCCCAAATAGTTTACCCAAGCTGTAACCCTTGGCCGGAACGCTGCGCCCTGCTTGGAAGGTAAAAGAAATCCAGTCATGCTGGGCATTCCAGACCAGCACTGGGTAAAGCGTCGCAAAAAAGGCCACAAAACTCGCCAACGCCCAGGGGGAATAGAGGGCCCGTCGGTGCTCTCGGCTGGTAAGGCAAAAGCCCACTAAGCCAGCCCCCAGCAAAAATCCGTGGTACTTGCTAATGCAGGCCAGCCCGACGAGTAAGCCCAAAATGGCAAGGCGATAGGTCGGGCGGTAGCGTTGGCCGTCTAACGGAAAAAACTCCTCCGATGCGCCCCACAGTGTGGCTGTCCAAAAGAACATCAAGGGCACATCCGGCAGCGTCATAGTGCCAAAGGCAACTTGGAAAATCGGCACGATCGAGGCCAAAATCAGGGCCAATAGCCCGACCCGAAAGCCAAACAACCGTCGTCCCGCCCGATAGAGCAGGTAGAGTGTCCCGGTGTACAGCAGCAAACTGCCAATGCGGATCGTGAACTGCGAGACGGTTTCGCCACTGAACCACAACCCGATCGCGGTGGTAATCGCCACCAAGGGCGGATGGTCAAAAAAGCTCCAGTCAGGATACTGCGTGTAGAGGTAATAGTAGGCTTCATCGAACCCCGGTTGTAGCCACAGGGCAATGATGGTGCGAAGGAATAATCCAGCAGCCAAAATCCAGGTGACTTGGCGGTTCGTGGAAACACTCCACCATTTTTGGGTTGTTTGCAAAAAGGTATGCATCATCGACTTTTATTCCTCCCTTGTGCAGGGAGGCTAGGGATCGCAGTCCAGGATAACCATCCAGTTGAACTGCCGCAAATAACTTTTGATTCTTATTTGATTCTTACAGATAGCCTTTCGGTGATCGGCTCCAATGACTTAGTGAGGCTTAGAGTGTATGTATTATGCCTTGGCTCCTACGCAGACTCAATCGTCCTCAAGAACTCATCTACTGTCATCACGAGTACATCACGGAATGGATGCAATATGAGCAAATCCCTGTCACCACTGATGATGTACTGTGCTTCCCCATTCAACGCCAACTCTAAAATCTTGTCATCTTTGGGATCACGACACTCTTGCACAGTTTCGGTTATTTCAACCAAAACTGCTCGTTCGACTAGAGCTTCTAAAAATTCCTCACGCTCTTCACTGGTTAAGTACCGATTGAATCTTTCGCGCCCCAGAACCTCATTCAATTCTCCTAAAAGATCGAGTGATAGTAACACTGTTCCATTTGTCAAAGCGTATCGAAGTGCCTGAGCCGGTTTGCTGTTCTCGAACAAAAGCGCACTGACAATCACATTGGTATCAAAAACGCAGCGCACTTCATTCCTCACTCAAAATTGAGTTCAAAATTTCAGGGGTTAACCCTCGTGCTTGGGCATTCTGACTAATATCACTCATCACTTCCTCCACAGGTCTTTTGCGTCGAGTCGCATCACCTAGTTTGAGACTGAGTAATGCTTCCAATTTACGCCGCTGCTCTTCAGAGGCTGCCTCAAAAATGCGGGCGACCTCAGCATTAACGCGAATTGTGATCGTTTTGGTCTCCATGGCGTTTTTTCCTGCGAACGATTTTACTGGTGCAAATCCTGCCAGTGAACCTCCAAGTTGTGTTGTTTGGATTTCATTCCCATATCTTATTCCAGCGCGTTTGGTTCAGTTGGGTCTCCTTCAACTTTGATAGCGAAGAACTCGGGGATAGCTAAGAAATCGAGAATCGTACCAGTTGATAAACCCCTGCTGTTGCCAGAGATTGGTAGCGATCGGTGGAGATTTGGGCTTCTTCCAAAGTTTTTGGCGTTGTCACTACCAGCGCTGATTTTACTGTCCCTGCTTGGCGTAACTGCTCTAGCTCAGGGCGCAGTTTGACCGATCGTGTGATGAAGACGATCGGCTGTTGGGTATAAAACACGAGGCTGGGTTTCTCAAAGAAATTGACTGCCATGATTAATGGCTCGCCGGGGGTTTGAACTTGGCGAATTTCCGTAGCCAGTTGGCGCAGGGGCAGTTGGCGCTCCTGATCTACCAGGCCCAGTAACGGTAAAACAAATAGGGCGATGAAGAGAGCCATAGCCGCTAAATTGATTGTCCAAAGCCTGCGGTATTTCTGGAACAGGAACGCGAGGAGGATGGCGATCGCGGCACCGCCCCAGATAGCAACTCCCAGAGAGGGCAGACCAAAGGCCGCAACTTGTTGACCCAAATTTGGCATCGCCGGATCTCCGTTTAACCAATTGGGACAGAGCCAAGCTGCGACTGCCATCACGATCGCCAGTAATCCAGTGACCGCAAGGGTGATGATTTGCCCAAAATTCTTTTCCTGCGGTTTGCTAGACGAAGACTGCCGCTGCTGGCTCCACCAAAGTCCGACCAGAATGGCCGCTGCGGGAATAGACGGCAAGCTGTAGGTGATGTATTTCGTTTGGGCGATCGTAAAAAAGCCCAACACAGTGCTGAACCAAATCAGTGCCAGTAATCCTAGATGTTGCTGGCGATCGGGTGATCGCCAAGGTTTTTGCTGGATCACCTGGGCAATCGCGGCGGGTAAGGCCAAGGACCATGGGGCAAACCCACCCAACACCATTAAGAAGTGGTAGTACCAAGGCCCACTGTGTTTGTTCACCACTTGGGTGAAGCGGGCTACGTTATGGAAGCCGAAAAACGCATCAATAAAGGCTTGACCGTTGGCAAGATAGGCCAGGATGTACCAAGGCAGGGCGATCGCGACCAGTAAACCGATGCCCCATTTCCACGGCATCTCCTGCCAGACCTTGCGCCATTGACCAGTGAGTAATAACAACAGCGCAATGATCGCCCCCGGTAGGACGATCGCCACGGGGCCTTTGGTCAATATCCCTAGTGCCATCAGGATCCACAACAGGATGTACCAGCGGTTCCGGCGTCGGGGTTCCGCTTGCCCATATCCACTCCAAAAGGCCAGAATCGACCCGCTGAAACACAAATTCAGCAGCATGTCAGAATAGCCGGTGCGCCCAAAGAAAATCATTTGTAGATTCAGGGCGAGGGGGGCGGTGATGAGGTAGGGCAGAGCTGGATCGATCGGTGAGGATGAGGGGCGATCCAAGGGTGCTGGGAAAGCCGTTTCGTCCTGCGGTGCGGGTGGCTCTACCGAGGGCGATCGCACTGGCTTAACCCACTGCTGAGCAATGTAAAAGATAAAGCCCACCAATGCCGTTGCTGCGAGGGCTGAGGGCAACCGCGCCGCCCAACTGTTGACCCCGATCGTCTGGTAGGCGATCGCCATCAGCCAGTAAATCAAGGGGGGCTTATCAAAGCGCGTTACGCCGTTGAAATAGGGCGTGATCCAGTCTCCGGTGACGGTCATCTGCCGTGCGGCCTCGGCAAACAGGGGTTCGGTTTCGTCTAGCAGCCCTGTACAGCCCAAGCCATACCCAAAGGCCAACCCACCCAAGAGGCCAATCCAGATCCAAGGGACCCAGCGATTTGCTTGCAACGCCTTCACCCGTGCACTCCTTACAGAAACCCCAATCAATATACAGGTTGAAGGGGATGCCTCGGACAGTTGGGTCGCTAAACCTGGACACAAACGCCCGCGAAAATCTCTCGGAACTGCTGCACGACTAAATCCGGCTGTTCTACCATGGCCAAGTGGCCGCAGTGGGGAATTTCAAACACATTGGCCCCCCATTCCTGAAACAACGGATGGAAGCTGGCCAGGTGCCGTACATATTTCAGTTCCATGATGCGATCGTCAGTTCCAGCGATGAAGTAAACCGGCTGGCGTAGACGGGCAACAACTTGGGGTAAGCGATGAACTTCGGCTTGGGTCGTGGAGTCCAGCAGGCTTCCTTTTGCGGCTTCGGTATCCGCTGCAAGAAAGTCTACGATGCGCTGGCGTCCCCAGTGGGTTTCTAGTTTCTGAGTCACCATGGCCTGGGCAAACACCCGATCGAGGAAGGGCACATGGTTCAACCAGCCCGGTCGGAAGCGCACCATTTGCTGTCCTGCCTGACGAAAGCGCTCAAATTCTTCCTTGAGGTAAATTCCGCCCCCAGCATTGACGCAAATCACCCCTTCCACCCGATCGGGCATGGCCTTGGCTCCCCACAGTGCAATACTCCCCCCCAGGGAATGGCCGACTAACCAGGCTTTGCGGATGCCGAGTTGCTCCAAAAGGTGGGTGAGATCCTCTGCGTAGGCTTGGAGGCTGTAGGGTGAGTGCTGGCTAATTTCTCGGGGATGGCAGGGTTGGGATTGTCCAAAGCCCCGCAGATCGTAGGTGAGGCATTGATAACCCTGGGCCAGTCGATCGACGACAGGCCGCCAATATCCACGGCTCAACATCCAGCCATGGACGAAAACCAAAGTTGTCTGTGAATCGGTGGGAGCGGTTAACTCATAGGTATGAGGGACTCCCAAAACAGAAATCATCGGCATTTTTCAATCCTACCCCGAAAGCGGAAGAGGATTTTTCCACAATTAGCCAGATCAGCCTTAGGATGGACGCAAATTGGCAGAAATGGGCAAAAACAGGCAGAAATATTAGGCAAAAAACCATTAGCGCTAAAATCTGCGGCCCAGTAGCCGTTGCTTGACTCCTTCTGCGATTTTTTGGCCGAGATATTCTGGAATCAAGCTTTCATTCGGCCCCAGCAGATAGAGAATCAACCGTGTCCGCCCACGCCACACCAACAAATTCGCATTCACCACCAGTAAATCTTCCTGCCAAATGGCATACATCACCTTGTAGAACAGACCGGGTTGGTTATCAGCTTCGATGAGTAATGCCGGAAGGTGGAAAACCGGATCCACGTAAAATTCTGTTTCGACCTGTTCTAACCCAGCATCAAGGTTAAACTCAACTGCGAGCATTTCTTCTACTTCAAAGCGACCCGCTAAGGCTTCCCGAATGGCGCGGCAAACGTTTTCTGCGGTCTTGTCTGTCAGGGCTTTCCCACTGCGAGAAACGATCAGCTTAATGAACACCAGCATGGGCGGATAAATTTGCCCATACAAACTCAAGCTATGAATGGTTAACCCGTAGGCAGCCAGTACTCCAAAAATGTCGCTCAGGAGGAAAGACTGATTTCGGTAAGCAAAGTGAAGTGCGCTCTTGCTTCCCTCAGGCTTGAGTTCAATGACAGCCTGCCGTGTTTTATAAAGTTGGTAGGCCAGCCGAAGATTTTGCAGTTGAATCTCGCTGCTGACAAACTGCTCATAGAACTGAGGAAACGCTCGGTTAAAGCGCTTCAGAAGTTCTAAGGTGGATTGCTTAAGACCCAAGGCCATAGGGAAAAAGTTTCAGTGCAGTATCAAGGAAAAGGTTGGGCGAAAGAGAAGCAATTCTGGTGAACAGTACAGGAAGGGGAAGTCCTACGATCGACTATTTTTTGCCCATTGGAGTCAATCTATTTAGCTAGGATCTCAACCTTGGGAAACCGAATCGTATGAACGATTTGTAAATTAACCACGGTTCAATCTGGAGGAGCAGTTTCGTCCTGTTTGAACGTCTGCATACTAGATTATGCTTGTCCTGCGACCGTCAGCGCAGAATTCTAGGAGATTCTGTAAATTCCAGCCCGTCAAAATAAATTCTATGGGTCTAGATTAAGATGCCCCGTGGGAAATACCTGATGCCAATCATCCGAACGATATACTAGCTAGTACTGATTCCACGTTATTGACCTCCACCGCGATCGCATGGGTTTTTGGAAAAGCTTATTCAATGGGCCTGAAACTGCCTCAGCGCCGAAGACCGCCGCGCTAGAGAACTATTCTGCCGTCGAAACAACTGACGATCGCTCGACTCCACGGATTTTTTTTAGTGTCGATCGAGAAATCGATCTCTATGAACTAGAAGAACTGTGTGATGCCGTGGGCTGGTCCCGTCGTCCCTTGCGCAAAGTCAAGAAGGCTATTCAGCACAGTTTCATGGTGGTTTCCATGTGGGAGCAACGGGGCGTCCGACGACGGATGATCGGCTTTGCCCGAGCCACCTCAGACCATGCCTTTAACGCCACCATTTGGGATGTCGTTGTCCATCCCGATTTCCAGAGCAAAGGGCTGGGTAAGGCGTTAATGAAATTTATGATTAAAAAATTACGCAGCGAAGATATTAGCAACATCACCCTATTCGCGGACCCCCATGTGGTAGATTTCTACCGCAACCTTGGATTTATGCCCGATCCCGAAGGGATCAAAGGCATGTTCTGGTACCCCGAGTGATTTGGTCGATCAAACCAGATTAGGGCCACCCCCGCAGTGCAGTCTTGATTCAATATGCCCCGATCGGTCTTGAAAGCTTCGATCACGGTTGACGTTCGTAAACGACCAACAATTTAGCTTGTTGGATCCAGTGCGCAATTTCACCTGCATTAGGGCAGAGATCTGGGCGTTGCATCATGGTCACCTGAAGTTTAAGAATCTGGCGATGCAGTTGGCCTGCTTGGAGCTGAGCAAGGCGTTCTACGGTCGCGACTCCGGCATGGAGCAATAAGCCATTATATTGACAGCCAACACTGGGAACTCTGGCCAGATCCGCCAGCGCGACCCACTTTTGCACGTGTTGCAGGTGGAGATTGAGTTGGGTAGCGAGGGCTTCCCGCGCGGTGGCTGTCCAAGCGGTTTTTAAAAGTTGATGGGTAGTGGTGATGTTGAGCGATCGCAGTTTTGCTTGATCCGGCTCGCTCAACCCCGGTAATTGGCTTAATAACCAGTTAGCTGATTTGAGTCGTGCGGGAGCGGAACCCTTACGCTGAGGTTGGTTGGTTCGATGGGGAGTGGGTTTGTAGTGCACTACAGATCAGCCTTCAGAATGAGGGGTTAGGATTTTTTGCCCAGTTCAGGATCCTAGTGTAGCGAAGATCAGGATGGTTCAAAGTTGTTAAAATCTTTGCTATAATCTCTGAGTGCCAGTACGGGATGTAGCGCAGCTTGGTAGCGCGCCTGCTTTGGGAGCAGGATGTCGCAGGTTCAAATCCTGTCATCCCGATTCAATCGCAATTTGCTGACTTACATTGATTGATTTGAATAAAGTGTAGGATTCTCCGATCGTTTTGGGCATATTTAAGGATGTCGCAACGGAAGCACCTCAGCCAAATAGCTGAAATTGATTTAGCTAAGATCCTGATTCTAGGTAACTCAACCCCCTGCTTCTCTTGCATTTTTCTTAGTTTTGTAAGAACAGGGGAACTCAAACCCTCAATCTTTCTTCTTGGGGAGAGTGGCCGGAGCACCATGGAGTCTATGGTTGCTAACATAGCATCTTGCATTCATTCAAACCAGTCTCATTCATTCAAACTACTCTACTGGCTTTGATTTTTAATTCTGAATCGTGCGAGGGAAAAATTTACAGATGACCCACTATCCAGCAGAATGGGAAGGCCGATCGAGAGACTTCCACATCAGCTACTTTGGTGGGGGTTATTGGGACCATAGGTTCGTCGGTTAATCCAAAGGTTGTGGCACAATGAGTCTTTCACCGATTCCTTGTCACAGCAAGCCGACAGTTAGAGCGCGCGATTTATCTAGCCCTTATTGCGTAATTTTCAGGAGATCTCAATGAAATCATTGGTGCGTTGGACAACGAAAGCAGGTTTGATCAGCGGTGCCCTAGTCGGTGCTGTCCTCGCCAACGGCCTTGCAGTGCTGGCGCTGACCCCCGAACAAATTACCCAGAAGCTGAGCCGAATTCCTGTGTTCACGATCGCGGATTCTAAAGGTGCGCCTCTGGTTGCGCAGCCGCCCAATGGACAGAAGGGAAATCCTGCGGCGGGTGTGTTTTTGAGCCAAAAGGATGCTCAAGGGTTCCTCGATCGCCTCAAGACGCAAAATCCTGATTTGGCTAAAAATGTCAAAATTGTGCCCGTGTCGATGGCGGAGGTCTATGACCTAGAGCGCAAGAGTGCAAGTAGTAAAGATGCCAAGCTGGAATTTGTCTATGTGCCGACGAAGCAGCAGGTGGATTCTGCGACGGCGTTGTTGAAGCAAAGTGGTCAGAAGGTGGAGCAGTTTCCTGGCACCCCGTTGTTTGCAGCCCGGGCAGGGAAGGACAAGAATAAGGGCTTTTTGACGATTCAGCAGGGAAATCAGTCGGTGATTCCGATGTTCTTTGATAAGGAACAGTTGCAGGGGTTGCTCGATCGCTTTAAGCAGCAACAACCGGATTTAGCAGCTACGGCAGATATTCAAGTCTTTCCGCTAGAAGGATTGCTGGATGCAATGCAAACCCAGAAAGATCCTCAGTTAGAAAAAATTGTGCTGGTGCCTTCGGTGGAGGCGGTGCAGTTTATTCAATCGCTCATGCAGCAGCAACCTAAGGCGGCTCCCAATGGCCAACCGGCTGCCCAGCCCGTTGCTCCGAAGAAGTAGATTGACGGTTATGCATGGGGTTCTTGGAGCGATCGCTCTGGTAGAGAACCCTGCATCGGATGATGAATGATTAGGATGCCATCCCTTGTTACCTTATTGGCGGTAGGGATGGTTATTTTTTTGATACAGCGGCGATCGAATTGTTTTGGCTCAGACGATTTTGTTGCATCAGATGTAGTGATGCTAGTCATGAACGAAGTGGACTTGGTAGAGCGATCGCGGATTTTACGATTTTCCACAAGGTAGCTGCTTAGATCAGTCAACGATCGGATGGTGAATGTAACCAAACCGAAATTATCCGCCTCAATCTGGATAATGTCGTTATCCTGGATTTATATGGGGTCACTGGATAGCAGCCATATCCGGAAAATTATCCACTAAGATCCATACTAAGTACTAGTTATGTCTGTCTCTGGAGTTTTAGAGTGCGAATTGAAATTGACTGTCAAATTTGCTCTCACAACGAATCGAAAGAGAAATCCTCATTCGTGAGATATGCACGTCTCTGCTCTGTTCGTGATGACGGTATTTATGAATTTGAATGTCCTGAAGGGCACAGATCAATAACGGTTTTACGGACACCAAAGCACGAGGTTCTTTTTGCAATTGCATCGAATGCTCTACTAGATGGATATTTGCGAGAGGCTATCGCTAGTTTTGCTGCATCCCTTGAAAGGTTCTATGAATTTGTAATTCGCGTTATCTGTCGAGCAAAATCTATTCCTCAAAAAGATATTGAAAAATGTTGGAAATCAATATCAAAACAATCTGAGCGGCAACTTGGCGCTTTTACTATGCTTTGGTTTGTAGAAATAGGTGATCCTCCAGATTTACTTCCAAACAAAATGATTGAATTGCGAAATCAAGTTATTCATCAAGGGAAAGTACCTACATATCAAGAGTGCATTAAATTTGGACAAGCTGTCATTGATGTAATATCTCCAATCGAGTGCACGATGCTTGATAAGTTTCCGGATAACCATAAAGATGAGTGTTTTGCATTGTCAAGATATGTAAGAGCAAAACACGAGCAACCACTTACGATTTTGAGTATTGCCTCTCCATTAAGTGCAGCAATTCAAGAAGATATAAGTCTTGAAATATGCTTGGAGCGATTGTGTTTACATCGTAGAGTACAGAGTGTGCCATCCATTGGTTCAGAGATTATAAAATCTATAGCAGTGCATCTTGTACAGCAAGAGATATAACAATGTCCTTGTATGTTGAAGGAGTCAGGATAGACTGATAACAATCCACCAGAGAATCTGGATAGGTTCTCAAGAATATCGACAACAGCTCTCAAGCTAAAATAAAAGAGTTCAAGTCGTAGCGAGGTTAACCCTATGACAGTTCGTCAACGACGTTATAGTAAAGAAGAGATAGCTCGACGTGGACAAGCACTCTATGAGTCCGGTATTCGGCAGCAGGTCGAAGTCGGAAACGAGGGCAAAATTGTCGCTATTGATATTGAAACTGGAGAGTTTGAGGTCGATGAAACGGTCATAGGTGCTACCGATCGACTCTTTGAACGTCTTCCTGATGCTCAACCTTGGGGAATCCGAATTGGGCATCACGCCGTTTATCATTTTGGTTCGCGGAGTTTGAGAAAGAGTCAATGATACACGGAGCCGTAAATCTGCATCGTGAAGCTACTCTTCCTCTTGTAGTTGGTAACTCAACTGGTCAGAAAGAAGTTATCAACACTGTGATTGACACCGGATTTGATGGCTTTCTCTCTTTGCCATCTGAAATTATCGTTCGTCTTGAATTGCCTTGGACGATTTCCAATCCAGCAACTTTAGGTGATGGCAGCGAAGTCTTGTTTGATTTTTATGCTGGAATTGTGATTTGGGACGGGCAATACCGCACGATCGACATTGCGGAATCAGAGACGGAACCTTTGTTAGGAATGGCAATGCTTTATGGTTATCGATTACAGATTGATAATGTTGAGGGAGGTATCGTCCAGATTGATGTGCTGTGATTGTAGTTTGGGTTCGATCGGCGTAATTGCTCCTGGTATCAGTTAAGGCATTAAGAGAGGCGGTCAATCATGCAATCTGAAGTGAAAGTCAAACAGCCATCGTTGTATGACACTGATTATCAGCTTTGGTTGGATCAAACGGTTTCCCAGTTGAAAGTAAAAGATTTTAGCCAAATTGACTTAGAAAATTTAATTGAGGAGATCGAGAGCTTGGGGAGAAGTGACAAACGAGCCATCTCTAGCTACCTGATGCGGTTGTGTGAACATTTTCTTAAGCTGCGGTATTGGGAATCTGAGCGAGAACGGTGTTTCCGAGGTTGGAAGCTTGAGGTTGCTAACTTCCGTTTGCAAATGCAAGCCATACTCAAAGATAGTCCCAGCTTGAAAAATCATCTTCGTGACAATTTTTTGCTGGAGTATCGCAATGCTAGAAAACTGTTCCTCAACGCAAGTGAGTTAGAGTCCCGTTTAATTCCTGAGGAGCCTGAATTTACCCTAGAGCAAGTCCTAGATGAAGATTGGCTCCCCTGGCAGCCCGCATAGCTTCTACTGTTTAAACCTAATTTTTGGATTGAGTGGTGGGTTGACCCAGAACAATGGCAATGTTTCCTTTTTCGGTGTCCGGTGCGGATTTAGAACAGTGGCGTAAAGCAGCTCTGGCGGCGGCGATCGAGGCGCAGGTTGAACCTAGCGAACTGGATTGGTTTTTGCAGGCTGTTGCGAATCTCGATCGGCTCACCTTGCGGTTAAATTTGGTGGCTCAGCAGCCTAGCGTGGGTCTCCACATTCCCTTTGCAACGCTACAAACCCAGTGGCAACAACGCTTGCACGATCGTGTCCCCCTGCAATATTTGGTGGGATTGGCCCCTTGGCGTCATTTTGAATTGAGGGTTACGCCGGATGTGTTGATTCCGCGACCGGAGACGGAATGTGTGATTGATTATGTGCAAACGGCGATCGCGCAGAATCCAACCTTGGCGGAGGGCGATTGGGTGGACTTGGGGACGGGCAGTGGGGCGATCGCGATCGGATTGGCGGATCTCATGCCCCAGGCGCGTATTCATGCAGTGGATCTCAGTGCGGCGGCTTTAGCGATCGCGCAACAAAATGCTGAGCGGTTGAATTTGCGCGATCGTATTCAGTTTTATCAGGGATCTTGGTTTGCGCCATTGCCCAATCTACAAGGTCAGTTAAAGGGAATGGTGTCTAATCCGCCCTATATTCCCAGTCAGGAGGTTTTAGCGCTGCAACCGGAAGTAGTGCGCCATGAACCCCATTTAGCCTTGGATGGCGGTCTGGATGGGTTGGACGCGATCCATGATTTAATTCAAACAGCCCCGGCCTATCTCCAGTCGGGGGGCGTGTGGTTGGTAGAAATGATGGCGGGACAGGGGGATGCGGTGGTGGAAGCGCTAACCCAGCAAGGGGACTATTGCAAAATTGCTCTACTCAAAGACTTGGAAGGGGTCGATCGATTCGCGATCGCAGAACGGCGTTAATCGGCAACATCAATCTACTATTAATTGGATCGAGATTGTAGGTACATCGCATTGATAACTTCGACCGAGTACAGTGCCACTTGCAAAAGTGTGACACATTACAATCTCTATTGACTAAGAACCCTATAAATTAGTGGATATTGCTACTGTGAGTGTTTTAAGCACTCTCTGACTACACTCAGTTTCTGCTCTACGCCTTTGCTACCAGTTTACTCAGTTCTCTAATGATTTGACTTTCTCTAGCGTTATCATCATGTTGACTCCTAAGTTTTATAACCTAGATGTTTGCAACTTAGATAAGACGTTCTAGACCACGCTAGCTAATGTTCATATTTAGCAATCAGTAATTTATCTTTTGCCACGCTCAGTTTTTGTATATATTTTCTATCGCTCAGTGTGACCTATTATGTTGTATTTACGTTGGGTAACTCTAGATTGATCTTCTTGATTGGGCATTACTAGAGTTCTCCCTTCGCGTCGCTGACAGATAAACCAGATGACTGCGCCAGAACACCATTTGATGCAGTAAGTGATCGCTAAAAAGTTGTCGAATTTGCCGGATCGCTGTTGTCGATAATTCAGCTTGCAAATATTGCAGATAGTGGGATGTGGGACTAAACCAGCGATCGAAGAGGGCAGGGCTCAGGTAGGTCTGGGTTTCAGAGACGGTTATGTCTAACTGAACATGGAATCCCATCTGTTCCAGTAACTGTTTCAAATCATTTTCATCCCAATTCACCTTGGGATTCTCGGTCTGTTGATAAATCTGCTCCTCGGCCTTGCGCCATTGGTTATGGAGCTTGGTAGATAGCCACGTGCGATCGACCAGTTGATACAAGCGCTGGGCGTGTCGGGGTACCGATTCCGCTAACACCAACCACCCCGTTGGCGCGAGTCTGGCGGCAATTTCCCCTAAAGCTTCGGCTTTATCAGCCCGATTCATCAGGTAATTGCGCCCGATAATGCGATCGAATTTTAGCGTTGAAGGAAGAGAATTCAAACTCAGGCTCAGGGAATCCTGGGGGGATAGGACGATCGGGCGATTCACCTCTGGTAAGGCTTGGGCTTGTTCCAGCAGTGCTTGGGCTGTTTCCGTGTCCTGGGGCAGCGCATACACGCCCCCTTCGGGCACCTGCCGTACGGCTTCCCAGGTCAGCAAGCCTGTTCCTGCATTTAAGTCCAAAATGACGTGGTGCCGTTGGGGTTGGGCGATCGCAAAGACCCGATCGCGAATTTGTCCCAAGGTTTCCCCCGTTTGGCTGAGGGTGCGTTGCAGCCAGCGATCGAGCTCTGGATCAGCAGGACTGGTGGACAAAACTTCCATCGACCTTGCCATCGCTCCAGCCACCTCCCCGATCGACCCCGCTTCCACCATGGCCGCCAGTTGGGCTTCCCGCCGCCGTGCCACCGTTTCTGCGATGTGGGCTTCGTGTCCCTGGTTGGACGGTTGATAAAACACTTTGCCCTGGAGTCCCGTGGGCAAGTATTGCTGGGCCACCCAGTGATCGCGGTAGGCGTGGGGATAGAGATAGCCCGCCCCATGGCCAAAGCCTTCTTTGTCTCGACTGGGATCCCGCAGTGGATTGGGCACGTCCGCTTCCCGTTCCCGCTCGATCGTCGCCAGCGCATCAAAAAAGCCCATGACGCTATTGGATTTGAGGCAGGTGGCTAAGTACAACGCCGCTTGGGCCAAGGGATAACGCCCCTCCGGCAGACCAATGCGATCGAAGGCAGCGGCACAGGCATTGACCACCACCACCGCATTGGGATCGGCCAGTCCCACATCTTCCCCCGCCAGAATCAGCATTCGCCGAAAAATAAAGCGGGGATCCTCTCCGGCGTACACCATCCGAGCCAGCCAGTACATGGCCGCATCCGGATCGGAACCCCGCAAACTTTTAATAAAGGCGCTGATGGTATCGAAGTGGGCATCGCCTTCTTTGTCGTAGAGCACGGCCCGCCGTTGAATTGACTCCTCCGCGACGGCGAGGGAAATCTGAATCACACCCTGGTCATTTTTCGGCGTCGTGGAAACCGCGAGTTCCAAGGCGTTCAGCAACGCCCGCGCATCGCCATTGGCCACATTGACCCAGTGTTCCAGCGCCGCTTCCTCCAGGTGAATCGATCGCTGGCCATAGCCCCGATCGGGATCCATTAGCGCGAGGTGCACGATTTGCCGCAGGTCATCGGGTTCCAGGGTTTTGAGTTGGAAGATGCGCGATCGGCTGACGAGGGCTTTGTTGACTTCAAAGTAGGGGTTTTCCGTGGTTGCTCCGATCAAAATCACGGTGCCATTTTCCACCCAGGGCAGCAATGCATCCTGTTGGGACTTGTTGAAGCGGTGCACCTCATCGACAAATAGAATCGTGCGCTGTTGGTACAGTCCTCGGCGTTCCTGGGCGGTGGCGATCGCGTCGCGGATGGCCTGGACTCCGGCCAGTACAGCATTAATGGCGATGAAGTGGGCTTGGGTGGTGTTGGCAATGATTTGGGCGAGGGTAGTTTTGCCCGTTCCCGGTGGCCCGTAGAAGATTACAGAGGAGAGTTGATCGGCTTGGATGGCGCGGCGCAGCAGACGACCTTCCCCCAAGATGGCCGACTGGCCGACGAATTCGTCTAGGTTGCGGGGGCGCATCCGAGCTGCGAGGGGCGCTTCTGCTGCTACAACGGCTTGCCGATGGTGATCAAACAGATCCATGGGAGACGCTAGGGAGACGATCGCGGAGTTAGGGCTGTTGCCACTGGCGCAGGAACCAAGCGCTGACTTGGCCATGGTTGGTTTGACGGGATTGGCGCAATGCGTCTTCCAACACTGCCATGTCGAGTCCTACCAGCACTTGGGATTGGCGAATGCGGCGACTGCCTTGGTTTTCTACCGCAAAAGCTAGAACTTGCACGTTTTCCACATCAATAATCGTTCCAGCTAGCTTGAATCCAGGTATCGGTTAGGGGGGACAGGGTGGAATTCAGCATTGGTTGGACCGTGGTTTAACCCTAGTTCAACTGTAGTGCAAACCACAGGTAACAGCCTTAATCATGAGACAACAGCACAAATGGTACTGGGTTCTGGCAAAGGTTCTCCAGAGGCTTCGTAGGCCACAACCAGAGATTCCAAGGCTTCGATGCCTTGCGTGACAGCTTCCTCATAGGTTTCGCCGTGGGTGCGCCATTGCTGCCCTGGAAAGTCAGGAAACCCGACCAGAAAACAAGTATCCTCTTCTGACCACTGGATCACCATTTGATACTTAAATTTGCTCATCATCTTGGTTTTCCTTTACTTTCTGAATTGCTTCTAAAATCTCTTTTTCCTGGTAGGGTTTTGCATCGGCACCGTCTTTTCCAGAAACTGTTATTTTGCCTGGATAAAGTGGATGTATCCAGTTAGTATGACTCCCTTTGCCGGGAAGTTCTTTAAAACCCGTTTTTCGAAGCAATTGCTTCAATTCTCGAATCTTCTTTGGCATCACCCTGCATTTCTTGAAATTTGATGACTCTTATCCTCGGCCATAAACCTGACTATTCGAATCTATCAGGTAATTTCTCTTCGGATGATTTCAGTCTAGCGTTGGCAAAGTAACTTGAAGTTGCTCGCCTGTCTAGATAAGCAGCCCAACAAAGATTTTTGCCAACTTGGGCAAACTGATGCAAGGAACACAAGGAAACCACCATGTTCGATGGAACGCCGATCGCTGCCACGATCGCTACAAGAATCACCACTCTGCCCCGGAATGCAGCGGCAGGCTTGATCACGGGCTATCAGCGCTATCTTTCTCCGTATAAGGGATTTTCCTGTGCCCATCGCGTTTTACATCGGGGTGAATCTTGCTCCCAGTACATTAAGCGCACAATTTTGGAACGGGGGCTGTCCGATGCTTGGCCGATCGCGCGGGAACGGTTGCAAGATTGCCGCCAAGCTTACGAAATATTACGATCGCGCCGTTCCACCTGCCAAATCGGAGGCCCCCATTCCGCTGTTGAAGGGGGAGACGAAGACCCTCGTGCCTGCGGACGATCGCGAAGAAATTGTAATGAACCCTGCCGTGTAGGCGATTGTGCCTGTGAGGGATTGAGCGGGATTGCCGATTGTGGAAGCTGTGCCGGGGATATCTCCAGTCTGGATTGTGGCAGTGCGGATTGTAGCGCGATCGATTGCAGCGGTCTCGATTGCGGTGGTGCAGATTGCAGCGGATGCGATATCGGCAGTTGTGGCTAGGTTGCAGCCCCCTTCAAAGCCCCTACAGATTTCCCTATGCAACTCTTCGGCATTCTTCATAAATATGTGTAGTTTCGTATACTAGAATCAATCCAAAAGCTATAAAACGTAACTATACCGATCGGCAACGGCTAGGGGGATTTCCCGGAACTTTTCCATCGCCTATGTGGTTGAAGAAGGGAACCGAGACTTTCGGCTATCGTTGTTTGGGGTATAGTCTCGCTTCAACATCCCCCGTTTCTAGAAGAAGCAAGGTAGGGTCGATCGTGGGTCAACTGAGTTCGAAACAGCGTTCGGGTCAGCTACGACGGTATGATGCAGACGCGATCGCGCGGATGTATCGCTTCCGCCCCTGGCGCAAGTGGTGGCGTCTGCTGAGGATTGTGCTGACCTTTGTTGGTTTGTTCTTGGGCCTCAAGCTAGATGAGGCCATGGGCAAAGGCGAAGGCAACCAGCAGGAACGCGCTGAGCAACTGCGCAAAATTTTGACAGATCTTGGCCCCACCTACATCAAAGTCGGCCAAGCCCTCTCCACCCGGCCTGACCTGGTGCGGCAGGACTACTTAGATGAACTGATCAAACTGCAAGACCAGCTTCCCCCGTTCCCCAACGAAATCGCCTTGCAGATTATTGAGGAAGAACTCGATCGCGATCCCTATAGCGTCTACAGCGAAATTTCCCCCCACCCCGTCGCCGCCGCTAGTTTGGGTCAGGTCTATCGGGCCACGTTGTATACCGGCGAAGAAGTCGCTATCAAAGTACAACGGCCTAACCTCTATCCCCTCCTGACGTTGGATCTCTGCCTGATGCGTTGGGCAGCCCAGAAATTTGGGCACTTCCTCCCGCTGAACCTGGGCCATGACTTGACGCTGATTATTGACGAGTTTGGCACCAAGCTGTTTGAGGAAATCGATTACCAAAACGAGGGCCGCAACGCAGAGAAATTTGCCGCGAACTTCGCAGGCGATCCCGAAGTCAAGGTGCCCAGAATTCACTGGGAATATAGTGGTAAGCGGGTATTAACCCTGGAGTGGATCCACGGATACAAGCTCACTGATTTAGAAGCCGTGCGGCAAGCGGGATTGGATAGCGATGCCATCATTCGCATCGGCGTCACTTCTGGTCTGCGGCAGTTGCTGGAGCACGGGCTATTCCACGCCGATCCCCATCCCGGCAACCTGTTCGCCATGGCAGCAGAACCCGGCACCGACGCTCCGGGGCGCATGGCCTACATCGACTTCGGCATGATGGATCAGCTGGAACCTTGGATGAAAGAAACCTTGGTTGATGCCGTGGTGCATCTGATTAATAAGGACTACGAAGAACTGGCGAAGGACTTTGTCAATCTCGGCTTCCTTACCCCAGACACAGATATTCGCCCGATCGTCCCAGCCTTAGAAGCGGTGTTTGATGATGCGATCGGGGCCAGCGTCGGCGACTTTAACTTCAAGGCGATTACCGATAAGTTCTCCGACCTAATGTTTGACTATCCTTTCCGAGTGCCCGCCAAATTTGCGTTGATTATTCGATCGCTCGTCACCCAGGAAGGCTTGGCACTCACTCTGAACCCCAACTTCAAGATTGTTGAAATTGCCTATCCCTACGTGGCACGGCGCTTGCTGACGGGTGAATCTCCAGCCCTGCGGCGACGGCTGCTGGAAGTGTTATTCAAAGATGGCCGCTTCCAATGGCAACGGTTGGAAAATATGATCGCCATCGCCCGCAGCGATCGTAAGTTTGATCTGCTGCCCACGGCCCAACTGGGCATCCAGTATCTCGTTTCCGAGGAAGGAGATTTTCTGCGGCGACAAATTGTTATGGCGCTCACAGAAGACAACCGCCTGCATACTGAGGAAGTGCAACGGCTGTGGGCCCTGGTGAAGGATGACTTACAGCCGAATCGCATGCTGACGGAAGCTTGGAAGGCGATCGTTGATTTTTCCCTCGATCGCACGACGGAAATGTTTCCGGCGTTGGCAACTTTGACGGGGAACCGCAACGGGCGGTAATCTTTAAGAAGTTTTAAGTTGCGCGTTCTGTCCTATGGATTTCGATCAAATTCCGTTAGATCAGCTAGATCAGCTTCCCCTTTACTATGTTCCTCAGGATCCGCCTTACATTTTGCTAATTTGTGGCCTACTAGCCAGTCTAGTCTCTGGCCTAGCATTTCAGGCGGTACTCAAGCAAGATTTGGCGGATTGGAAGGCAAATCGTCAGACGCGGAGTATCACCAGTTTACAAAGCTTAAATTTGCTGATGCCGTTTTTGGGGATGGCGATCGGGGCCAGCTTTTTCCTGTCCGCTGGGGTAGAAATTTTCGGGTTCCCACCCAAGTTAGCCTACACAATCTCGGTTACGATGGCGTTTTTTATTGGTTGGTTAGTGTGGCGGCAGTTGGGTTCGATCCTACGGCAAATTGAAGAGGGTGGGTCAGCGGCGATCGACCTAGATTCGATTCGATAATTTTCCGATTGCATCCTTCGAGAACTCACCCAGTTAATCTTCGGTGAGTTTTTTTGTGCCTAAATTCCACTTAAGGATTCACCGTAGGTAACTGTTGCAAAACCTGTGCTGTTTTATCTGCCCAGGATTGATTTTTTCGTTGCAGGTATTGTTCTTTGGCAAATTGTAGAACCTGTTTCGCTTCGGAATATTTTTTCTGCTTGATCAGCGTCAAACCCGCCGCATAGTAGGCCGGGGTGTAATTGGAATTCGCCTGGGTGGTTTTCCGAAACGCATCTAGGGCTTCATCAAATTGCCCCTCAAAGTAGAGCAAGCTACCCAGGCTGTACAGCGCTTCAGAATAGGTGGGGTTGAGTTGAATCGCTTTGCGAAAGGCCGCGATCGCCCCTCGATTCCAGCGATCGCGCTGATAGGCCAATCCCAAGTGGTAGTAGGGTTCTGGGGCTTGGGGGGTAAATTCATTGGCTTTTTTGAAGGCTTCGATCGCGCCCGCATTGTCCCCCTGGAGAGCCAGCACCAGCCCCAAGTTGTAGTGGGCAAGGCCCAGTCTTGGATCAAGTTTAAGGGCTTGCTGAAGATATTCCTTCGCCTGTTTTAAGTTATTCCCTTCCAGCAGAGCCGCCCCCAAATTCGCATAGGTGGTGGGAAAGTTGGGATCAGCCACGATCGCGTTATAAAAAGCCGTCGCCGATTCCTGGAGCTTTCCCTGTTGGCGCAACGCTAAACCCAGGTTGTATTGAGCCGGAAAAAATTGGGGATTTACCTGCACCGCCCGCTGAAATTGTCCTACTGCATCGTCAACTTTACCCTGCTGAATCAGTTGCAGACCTTGACTAACTAGGTCTTCAGCAGTTTCTGCTGCATGGGTTGGGGCAGAGATACCCAATACCAAGGCGATCGCGATAGCAAACAATCCAGCAGAACTAGGGGTAGCCATAGGAGAACGCGATTTACAACTTAGCAATTTACAGCACAATTTACAGCGATCGAATCCTAGCTCAGGAACTCAGTCTCTGGTTAAAAATAACACATCCAATTGGAACATCAACTTGAATCATGATGGATGGCGAAGATTCAATTTACTCGATCGGCCAAGGGCTATTGCCAATGGACAAATCGGCATTCAGCATCCTAAACATTCAACATTGCCTTCGCAAAAATTACCTCATTTACAATATCCATTACATCACCAATCACATCTTCAGCCGTCTCTACATTGTTAATGTACTGATTTAAGGATTTAAATTTTTCAGGTGAAATCTTGCCCATGGGTTGCTGCTCCCAAGTTTGCAACATTTCATCAAACACCCGCTTTGCATCCCCATTGGTACAAACGATCGGAACCACGGGCAGCTTTTCCTGCAAGGCATACTGATAGGTTTCATAGGTACCCCCCACACCGCCAACCAGAATCACCAAATCCGATCGTCGCAGGCAATCCAACCATTCATTTACCCCCGGCTCAGTGTATTCCACCCGACCGCCTCGAAAAATGGGCTGCTTCCCCTGGGGCACCATTTGCGTCAGTTTATCCGTCAATCGCAACGGGGATTTTGCCAAGGTTGCAGCATACTGCTCCGCCACCACATAATCCACCCCTTCCCAACCGCCAGTGATTAAATTGTACTGGTGTTCTGCTAACTTCTGTCCCAGGGTACGGGCGCACCAATTGACTTCATCCGGCAACTGAAAACTGCCTGTCCCAGCCACTAAAATCCTTTTTTGGCTTCTGAGTTTTTGGGAATCTTCATAAATTTGCTGGGTGAGTTGTTGAATAAAGGTGTCGAAATTTTTCGCCGGATCGATACTTAACTTATCCTGCACAAAATGGATGAATTCATCGACCTTAGTGGCAATCTCAGCAATTTTCTGAGCGACCTTCCCCAGAGCAGAAGACGATTCAGCCGCGATCGAACCCATTAATTGCCCCAGTTGTTCCCCTTGTTGCTGCCAATATTGGATGTAGTCAATCCGGCCTGCCTTGGTGTAGATATTGGCATCGGACAGCACCACTGGAAAAATCTTCTGGGCATAGTCCTTATGTTTCATCACTTCAATCGCTTCAAACATGCAATATTCCGATCGCAAGTATTTGTCGCTAATCACTAAAATCACATAATTCCCGCGACCAATTTCCTGCATGAACTGTTCAATGCTGTGGCCCAGGGTTAAATGGTTGCGATCGCGAATCAGGTTGTATCCCATCGCAAGCAACGTCTGACAAATGCGATCGACTAAAACTTCCCGTTGCTGGCCCAACTCACTTTTGTCATCTTTCCAGGCATAGGAGATATAAATCTGATTCATGGTTTGCGGCTCCCAGCAAAGTTTGTCAGTGCAAGACTTCCCAACTTTGTATTCCCCATTGCGTTCTCGGAATCCCCTAAAAAATCCAGAGCCACACCGGAATCATCAGCAAGAGGCCGATCGTACTAATCGCAATGCTGCTCGCGGCCAAATCCCGATCCATGTCATACTCCTCCGCCAGAATCAAACTTGCAAAGGCCGACGGCATGCCAGACATCAGAACCAAGGCCAGCCGCGCATCACCGGACAATCCCAGGAGGCTAGTCCCGATACCCACCAATCCCGGCAGCAGAATAATTTTGAGAATGACAGGCACCAAAGCATTGCGCAAACTGCTCCAGCCTTCCAGTAAGCCTAGGCGAATTCCCATCAACAAAAAGGAGGCTGGGACGACAAATAATAACGAAGATTGGCTAAACAGTTCGATCGGGCCGGGAAATTCCACCGATCGCGTGGAATAACCCAGAGCGAAGGCCCACAGGGAAGGCACCGTTAACAAATCCCGCAATAACGTCCAAGGGGAGTGATCGCTGTGGGATTGACCATAATAGCTGGCAATCAGAACACCGATGCCATAGGTGCCAATCAAGTTTTGCGTCAGGCTAAAAAAAACAGCCCAACTGTAATCCTGGGGATTAATAATTGCAGGCAGCAGCCCTAGGCCGACAAATCCGGTATTCCCCAGCATCGCCGCGATGATAAAACTGCCATATTCCGCACTGGCAAAGCGAGGAAGCTGGACAACCCACTGTTGCCAAAAGGGAGCATCCTCCGTGACCTTTTCTGGCAATCGCTCAAGGATCTGCAACGTCAACCAAGCCATGACAAGGCCGGAGCCTAGGGTTGCGATCGTAATCACCGGAGCGAGGCCAATATCCCCCGAAAGTTGACTATGGCGGGCCAAATCAAAAATCTGCCAGGGCACCCCAAACCAATACAACCCTCGTCCCAGCCAGTGGGATAAATCCTTGGGAAGCCAGCGCCAAATCAGCAATCCCAGTCCTACCCATAGGATGAGCGGAGAGTATGCCTGAACTAATGTATCAATCATGCAATGCGTCAATCATGCCTGTCCATCATACTGACCCTGTGCCCCCTCTGGTCAATCACATCGCAGGCTTAATCTACTGCCAAGTCGAAATACGCCACTGGTTATCCTGACGCACCAAGGTGTACTTCAAGCGCAGGTCATCGGTTTGAGACTCTGACAATTTGTCATTTTCATAGTACTTGCGAAATTCCCGCACATTGGCCGTCACGATCGCGCTATTCGGGTCACTGGCATTCATCTCCACATTTTCGATCTGCACCGCATGCTCATACTCCACATGGGCCCCATCCCGCTGGGCGGCGGCGGATTCCCGTTGCCACTCACTCAATTTGGGATCAACCAAAACTTGGCTTAACTGATCAGCCGCATACCCCGGCCCCATCGCCGCCCGTTTAGCCGTAAACCAGAGTTCCAGTAGCTGTTTTGCCGTTTCCGGAGTAAGGTCTCCCTGCACACTCGTAGCCGTTGGACTGGGAGACGCCACGATCGAAACCATCGGCGTCGGCGAGGGCGGTGCTTGTACCGTTTGACGCGATAGGCGACTTACCAAGAAACCCAGTAACCCTACACCCACCAATCCGATCGCCCAAGGTAACCAAGCAGGAAACCGTTTTTTCCGAGGCTTCGGTTTACCCATTCGGCGAGGTGGACTCCCCTCCATTCCCGCAGGAGTTTCTCGTTTAGCTCGAGGCGCACGGGTGCCTGGAGGCATGGAGCCCCCCTCGGTATAAGCTGGCCCAACAGCTTCAGCAGTCCCCCGAGCCATAACCATCCCAGCCCCCGCCATCGTGGCTCCTGCGATCGTTAGGCCTGAACTATTGATCAATGTTTCTTCTTCCATGTCCGACGACGATCGTGCAGGGGGCACCGCTGCTGGCGTCATCGCTGCGGTTGGAACTGCGCCCGTCCCGTTCTGCTGAAAGCGATCGTTGGAATTGTGGGAGGGCGTCGATTGCAGCCGAGCATTCGGTAAAGGTTGCGATCGGGAAGGCGAAGTTGTAGACAGGCCTCCAGCCCCAGCCACCGTCGTAGAAGGGGCTTTAGCATTCCACAGCGGCGCATTCAGAGTTTCGCCTTCCGTGGGCAACTCTTCTAGGTAAGCTTGCACTTGACCATCTGCAAAATAGTCCTTGAGCGAAACTCGACGAGTCACCAAATCCCGAAAGTGGGGAAAAACCTCTTCCTGCAACCAACGTTCTGCATAGAGACAGAGTCCCGGCAACAAATCCGGTGCCCCTTGGGATTGTTCCCGAATAAACGCCAACGGTTCATGCTCTTGACTCAGCTCTAATACCCGACTAGCCTCTTCGGTTTGACCCAACAGCAGCGCACAAACCGCTTGCTCTAAATGCACATCCTGCCGTCCACCCAGCTTCATTAACATGTGCTTGGCGCGGCGAATTAAGGCTGGTTGATGCTCTGCAAATCCACGTGCCAGCAACGCATAGACTGCTAAGTAAGTCGCAACGGCAGAGGGCCGTTTGGCCTCTTCTTCAAATAGCACTTGCTGCTCTTCGGCGGTTAGATAGTCCCGCAACTGCTGCACAAACCGCAAAAAATCATCAATACTCAATCCCGATTGATCATCGCCATTGCCATCAATGCCGTTGCGCTCTCGCAACATATCCTGAAGTAAGGTAATACCTTTCTTACGATCGAGGTGATTTTCATTGGGCCGCGACAAAAGCTCCAAAATCCGATAGGGCCGGAGCCGCAGCAGATCCGATTGGATTTCGCCCCTGACTCCAGGAAAAAGATTTTCCCGTAGTAGCAATTCCTGCCCCGTTTCCAAAGCCTCAGCCGCCGTTTCGTACTGCCCCTGTTGCCACTGTTCCCGCCCAAGTTCTAAGCAGGCCAAGGCGATCGTGAGAACAATATCGGCTAAAGCGACTTTGGGATCGCCAAATTGCCCAGTCTTAAGACTTGCATTCCCACTACTCAAATAGGGTCTTCCCACCTTAAGCACCAGTTCATACTCGCCCAGTTCTTGCAAAATCAGCAGGGCACCGATGAGATGCTTTTCGGCAATATCAATATGGGGGGTATGGGTTTCACTAGAGCTTTCGGAGCGAGGAATTGCAGTCCCTTCACCCATCTCTTCAACCGCCAAACCCAAATCAGGATCGTAGGCAGGCGTGAGAAATCGGGCATCATAGGCTTGACGCTGGGCTGGCTGGGAAAGCACCGCATAGCCTTCATCTAACAAAGCCCGTCTCGCCTCAACCGCCGCTTCTGAATACTCTCGCCGAGGGAGCTGGAGCGTGCGATCGTGGTGCGCCTGCTTCAACTGTTCAGCGGGAGCTTGGATGGGTAGACCAAGAATCCGATAGTAATCGAGCGGAATACGCACGTTGACTTTCCCCAACATTAACCAATGAGTGAGCGTGAGCTATCCCCGGACGAGGGTTCGACCTTGCAACTTTAACCTTGCAACTTTAACCTTGCAACAACCAATTGCAATAAACAATTGTATGAAGGTATCACAGCATACCTCAAAGTGTCTGGGAAGCGGACGATCGTAGAATCAACCGCCGTCACCCTGATTTTTCAAGCAGATAAACCGTGTAACCGTCGCCCAAGCCAAAAACAGATTAGAGCCATCATACTATCGTGGATGGCGGTTCTGATGTTTACTCTAGATATCAGTCTTTCTCGTCAGGTTCTAACCAGAACTCAACAAACAGGGTATCGTCTCAAATCGTCTCAATCGGATATCAAAGCAATCTAGACCTATCCTAGTAGGCTGTTATTTAGGATACTCAATTTCTGGATTGATCACCAAGCACCTCCTTTAAAACTCGCAGGGACTACTCTGCTTGGCTGAAGTTACTCCCAAACCCAGTGATATTTTGTTTGATCTTAAGCAACTCTGAACGGTATTTTAATTAAGTTACAGCGTGATAGGTCTTGCAGCGAGGATTAAACACACCCATGGTTCAAGATAGAGCATTACCGACAATCCCCACAACACCCGCCACCGTCACCCGCGAAGAAGGGCTGATGCTCTACGAAGACATGGTTCTTGGCCGCACTTTTGAAGATAAATGTGCAGAAATGTACTATCGCGGCAAGATGTTTGGCTTCGTTCACCTTTATAACGGGCAAGAGGCCGTCTCCACGGGTGTTATTCGAGCCATGCGTCCCGGTGAAGATTATGTGTGCAGCACTTATCGGGATCACGTCCATGCCCTGAGTTGTGGCGTGCCGGCACGGGAAGTCATGGCCGAATTGTTTGGTAAAGCAACGGGTTGCAGCAAGGGGCGTGGCGGTTCCATGCACTTATTTTCCGCGCAGCACCGCTTGCTAGGCGGCTTCGCCTTCATTGGAGAAGGCATTCCAGTGGCCACGGGAGCCGCATTCCAGTCGAAGTATCGCCGGGAAGTCATGGGCGATGCGTCAGCCGATCAAGTGACGGCCTGCTTCTTTGGAGACGGAACTAGTAATAATGGTCAGTTCTTTGAGTGCTTAAACATGGCAGCCCTCTGGAAACTCCCCATTTTGTTTGTGGTGGAAAACAATAAGTGGGCGATCGGGATGGCCCACGATCGCGCTAGTTCCCAAACAGAAATCTTCAAGAAAGCCAGCGTCTTCGGCATGCATGGCTATGAAGTGGATGGAATGGACGTGTTGGCTGTGCGGGCGATCGCCCAGGAAGCAGTGGCACGGGCTAGGGCTGGGGAAGGCCCGACGTTGATCGAATGTCTAACCTATCGTTTCCGGGGTCACTCTTTGGCGGATCCCGATGAATTACGATCGAAGGAAGAGAAGGATTCCTGGTTCTCCCGTGATCCCATTAAAAAGCTAGCTGCTTACATGATTGATCAAAATTTAGCGACCCAGGAAGAACTGAAGAACATTGACAAGAAAATTCAGGCCCATGTGGAAGATTCAGTAGAATTTGCCCTATCCAGCCCCGAACCCGATCCTAGCGAACTCTATAAGTACGTGTTTGCAGAAGACTAACCGATTTAGGATGGAGTCACTGTAGGCAACAAGTGTGAGGGTGGGCGATCGTCCACCCTTCTGATTAGGCGCTAAAGGATAGGAGGCTGAAGCATGTACGAAATTGGTCTTTCGAGTTGGCAAGATTGGGCAACGACCGGTATCTTCTTAGGAATTTTAGGCTTGGTTGTGTGGCAAATTTTGACCCGCAGCAGGCCGCTGTAATCCACACTGGCTATACTGCTAGCCATACACTACTGCTAGCCATACACTGCTGAATCACTAGGCAAACCTCACTTTTACTGGCCTAGTTTTTTCTTAGCCTGCTGCCAGAGGGCTTCCAATTCTGCCAGAGAGTAACTTTCTAAGGATCGATCCACTGCTTGTTCCATTTGGCTGAGCCGCTGGATAAAGCGATCGTTTGTTCCCTGAAGCGCTTGCACGGGATCGAGTCCTTGCCATCGGGCAACTTGCAGCAAGCTAAATAGGAGATCCCCCAGTTCCGACTCTTGGCGATCGCGACTTTCGTGCTCGATCGCATGGCGCAGTTCGTCCAGTTCTTCGTGAAATTTGTCCCAAACCCCCTCGATCGATTCCCACTCAAACCCCACCTTGGCTGCTTTTTTGGAAATTTTCATCGTGGCCGTCATGGGAGGGAGCGATCGGGCATAACGCTTCATCTTTTGGCTTAGTCGCGTTTCTTCCGGCTTCTCCGTGGCTTTAATGGCCTCCCAGTTACGATGCACCTCCTCGGCGTTCTCCACCGAGACTTCTCCAAAGACATGAGGATGGCGGCGGATCAGCTTTTCCGTAATCGTTGTGGCGACTAAGGCTAGATCGAATTGCTGATCATCCTTGGCCACTTGGGCTTGCAAAATCACCTGAAGCAGTAAATCCCCCAATTCATCAGAGATCGCGGCTTGATCCCCGGACTTAAGGGCATCCACCACCTCATAGGCTTCTTCCAGTACATAGGGAATCAAGGTTGTTTGAGTTTGCTCCAAATCCCAGGGACAGCCGCCTTCTGGGTTGCGTAACTGGGCTACGACTTCAATTAGGCGTTGCAGCGCTGCGAGAATTTGGGTTTGGGTTGCCGGAAAATCGGGTTGAATGGCCATAAAATTCAGGTGCAAAGGGAATAGGTGGGCTAGGGGCGATCGTACCGTGCGCGATCGCGCCGTTCACCAATGTAGTGGGTTAGGAATGCAGTGGGTTAAGACGGTTTGGTCTTTTTTAAACGACGATTGCGCCATCGCTTCAGCTTCGATCCCACCCAATCGCTCAGGCTATGACTCATGGCTCCTGCTTCTAACCCAACAAAACTCGCTAACCAATATTCTGGATATTGTTGCCAAGCTTGCCCGATCGGTTGCCATGACCGTTGCCATAGGGGCATGGCAAATGCAAGCCAGTCGCCCTGACCGAGAGAATGCCGCGCGATCGACCATCCCAAAATCCCAGAACCCAACACCGTTCCAATCAAAAGGGCTAAGTAGAGTAAGCGTAGGGTGGTTCCGACTAGAAACCCATGGGACAGGATGGATCGATGGTGCAGGCTCTGGCGATAGGGTAACCAAATCCAGCGTAACCAGCCCCAGCGGCGATATTGCTGGGAATGAATATCCAAATCCGGGCCAAACATCAGCCCACTGAACAAAAAACAGCCTGATGCCACCAAGGCCAGTCCTGCATGATGGGTCAACCCCCAGCCCAGCCCCGCGATCGCAGGCCAACACCACAGGGTAATACTGTCGTGAGTTTTACCGGAGGGCATAGGGGTCCAAAAAAGATCTAAAAAACTGTGTTTTCATCTTACCGAATCCAAAAGTTTCTGCTATATTGTTTATCAGTGAGTTCGGGCGATTAACTCAGCGGTAGAGTGTCTGCCTTACAAGCAGAAGGCCGGGGGTTCAAATCCCTCATCGCCCATACGATTCTTTAACTTGACTGGCTAAGTTTTACGTCTTTTGTCAGGGTCTAAGTCTGGCAAATATTTATGCTTGGACGGCTTCCACTCTAGTGTCTGTGGGACAACCGTATGGCCGCGATCGCGAAAAACACGCTAGCTTAAACTCAGGGACTCAATCACGGGCGGAGATAAGCAAGATGATCAAACGGTATGGGAGCCGGGTCGGCCAGGTGATGGGATGGCTAATGGCGGCGGGTGGCAGTGCGATCGCGGTAGGGACATTGGGTGGCATTGTTCTGCTGGGGATTTTGTTGGGAGCGATTCTCGGCATGTCCAAAATTGTCGCAGTCGCAGTGTTGCTCCTGGTATTTCTTCCATTGCTAATTTTGTTTGGACTTTTGCCTGTGGCATTGGGTGGAGTGATGCTTTTTGCCAGCGATCGAGCCAAGAAAGAGGCCATCCGGGATACATTTTTTCAATTGCTGAAAGCCAGAAAGGGACGCATCACCCTTGTAGAATTTGCACGGGCGGCTGAACTGGAACCTTTAATTGCACGACAGTATCTCGATCGGTGGGCACGGGAATGCAATGCTGATTTCGATGTGACAGAAGCGGGCGAAATCCAATACGTGTTTGCCTATGAAATGCCTGGGAGCTTGCCAGGAGGGGATGCCCCGTTTCAAGCGTGGCAAGTTTGGATGAAAGACCGGATTAACATTTCCTAAGCTTCGATCGACATCATTAGCTCGCTCTAGTCAGTTTTATAGGACGATTACTGAAACTCAATCCATCCACCTTTCAAGTCAATGGTGAGATTGAGGAAATTTTGGGCACCTTAAAGTCAAATTACTGCTTACTAGCTAAACAACGCCATCTCGAAACACGCACAACCTAACTTTTGTGAAGGGATGGCTTCAGATTTCACATCAGGGTGCCAAACATGCTTTTCTTACATCCACGATCTCTCAGCCATAGATCTCACCCTCTGCCATCACCAACTTTTGCAGTCACTTCAGAGAAATCCTGCTACGATGCATCAACGTGATTCCTGCGGTGTAATGAGGTCTAAAACCTTACCTGAATGGTAGATTGCGTATTGCAGGTGCAAGTTAATCTAGCTCATCTGCTTGCAAAAGTCGTGTTGAAGGAGAAATCGCTCTAAATGGAGACGATCCTTCAGTCCCCTAACTTCTATTGTGAAGCAGTACGGCATGAACAAGTCAGGCGTGGGAAGGGGCGTTTGTTTATTTGAACGATCGACCAGAATTAATGTGCTGCAAATCAAAGTTCGCCTATGATGAATGCCAATCAAACTAGTTAGGCAAAGGCAGTCATTTAGATCCTGATCCTAATCAAGTGCTCCCAGTAACCTGTCTACCTAGGGAATAGGACATGCCTTCTGTTCCTGATCGTCCAAAACTGCCGAAATTTGATTGGCCCTTTCATTGATTGTGTGTGGTGAGGAAGCTCGTGAAAAGCGTCAAAAAACGTCCTGTTCAAGCTCGTAGGGTACCCCCAGGGACTAAACGCCCCGTTCGCAAAACCAACAACAAACGATTAACTTGGGTAGTGTTTTGCTTAACCGGGGTTGCAATGCTTTCCGCCATGGCAGGAGCCTTACTGGCAGTTTCCTTGGCCAGTACGCCTTTGATGCAGCGTAAGTTGACCACCCAGGAAGCTTCTGTTTTTAACAAGGGTGAAATTGCCAATAGCAGCCTTAAGATGCCGGGTCTGACCCGCCCAGTTAACATTTTGGTGTTAGGAACAAAAGTTCTCACGACTGATGTCCAAGAGGTGCCGGACAACCTCAAGAATCTTAAGTACCATGCCTTGGTCAACTCCTTTGAAGGATTGACTGACACCATGCTTCTGGTGCGATTTAACCCAGAAAATAAGAAAGTCTCTGTGCTATCCCTGCCCCGAGATACCAGGGCAGAAATTCCTGGCCATGGCGTTACCAAGCTCAATGCTGCCAACGTATACGGCGGGCCTGCTCTATCTGCCCGATCGGTCAGTCAACTGCTGGGCGGAGTGGGGATTGATCGCTATGTGACGATCAATGTGCAAGGGGTGCAAGCGCTAGTGGATGCCTTGGGGGGCGTGACGGTACATGTGCCCAAGGATATGAAGTACCGTGATGATAGTCAGCACCTGTATATCAACCTGAAGGCGGGGCGTCAGCACTTAAATGGCGATCAATTGCTCCAATTGCTGCGGTTCCGTTACGACGAGTATGGAGATATTGGCCGGATTCAACGGCAACAAATGGTGATGCGCGCCCTAATGGAACAGGCATTGAACCCAGCAACCATTACCCGACTGCCTAAGATTCTGTCCGTGATTCAAGCCCACATTGATACCAATCTTTCTGTGGAAGAAATTGCCGCCCTGGTGGGATTTGCAGCACAGACGAATCGATCGAATACTCAAATGCTGATGCTACCAGGGGAATTTAGCCATCCTGGTGAATTTGACGCCAGCTACTGGGTTCCCACCTATCGCCGTATCCAGGGGATGATGGCTCGGAACTTTGACTTCGGTTCTGCTGACGATACCGATAACAATAGTCCAGGCACGCTGCGAGTCACGATCCAAGACAGCACAAAACAGCCCAACACCGCTCAGACAGTGGTGAAGCAGCTTCAAAAATCGGGCTACGGTGATGTGGGGATTGGTCAACCTTGGAATGAGGCCCTTAGCGTAACTCGGATCGTAGCCCAACGGGGGGATAGTCAACAGGCAGAAGCCCTTCGCAAAGCCTTGGGATTTGGGGAAGTCCGCATCGAAAATACAGGTGACCTCGAGTCAGATGTAACAATTCAACTAGGTAAGGATTCCACCCAAGCAGTTAAAAAGTAAGGTTGCCTACCCGCTAAGAGCCAGCGAAAGGAAGGCT
>MUGG01000073.1 GCA_002148405.1 Alkalinema sp. CACIAM 70d
ACACCTGTACCGTGATCTGCGCGATCGTTGGCATCTGTAACAACGTATCGATTGAAATTTTTTCCGCACAAATTGAGAGGGCGCAACTGGCTGGAGTAATCTTGAACGATGTTGTTAGAGGCTAATGTCCATATCTCACTCCAGTTACCAGAAACTCTGATAGTTCTATAATCAGGACTGGCATTGAAAACAATTCCCCTAAAAGCGCCATCCGTATTCTCACCATTGCCGTAAATATCGTTGGCGTAGTTAATCTGTCTGCCGGAAGAAGGGTTAATAGAAGCCGACCCAACATGTCTGTAATTTGTATTGCCCCATCTACCCTCTCCATACCAGGCAAAAAGCAATGTGTTGCCGTCCCGTCCTTTTGTGCTGATAAACTTAACGCATCGTACTCCACCCAAAGCACCATTGAATGAAGTGACCCGATAGGTACTCATGTGAGAACCGCAGGTAAATGAGGCTTGAGCACTATTAGCAGAAAAATTCAGACATAACAAGGATGCAACAGTGCCTATCCCCACAGCAGAAATTGTAGACAATTTAAGTGTTGTTTTCATGTGATGAACTCCTGTGGAAGTTTAGTTTGTATGAGTAAGTGCAAAAGAGTGACTCATTCAGTTGATTGCCCATTTCTCGCCCAAACTGATAATCACCTGGATTGTTAGCGAGGCTCGATCTCCCTTATTCTTTACTTGGTCGAAGCCACCAGATTTATTCATCCTTAGGCTTGAGCGAATGGAAAAGCAATCGTCCAGTGGTTAGGAAAAGGGAGATCGCATGTTCAAACTACAAATGTCAACCACAGTCGATTCTCTGTGGGCTACCGATCGCTCGATTCAATCGATCTCTCCATGCCACGGCTTCACCAGAACCGCGATCGCTAAATGCAACGAGCATCACACTTGAAGTCGCCTGACCACAAGATTTTGCAGGATTATAGACACAGTAGATAAAGACCCCAGTGGTGCCCTAAGGATAGGTTGTCATCAAATAAGTCGTTCCATTCAACTGATCAAAAGAACCATTAGTACCTGTTACTTTGCGAATTGCATTTTGTACAAATTTCGTACAATCCCTTGCAGATCCGTCAATATTTCTAGAGGTTTGTGCCCAGCCGGGAACTGCTAAAGCAGAGGTTAGAATGAGTGAAAGAGAAGCGATCGAGAAGATAGTTGCGATCGCACTTAGCTTAAATCCAAATTTCATTGAGATAACTCCAATAATTTGCTGATTGAGGCGTTTGAGCATACTTTCTCGCTGACCTTAAGCGATTGACTAAGATTGGCTTTGAGAACTGCTCGCTCCGTTCATTCATGTCTTGCCAAAACAGGCTGGATTTTATGCAAGGTTAGAAAATTTTTCGCTACATGAGTGAATGGATAAAGGAGGGCGATCGTGACTTGAACAATTTGAGAGCGCCCCTCTATTCCTCCCAAAATAGACTGAGTTTTATGCAAAATTAAATACTTTTTTGGGGTGTGATTGAAGATGAATGAACATAAACTTTCTTATTCCATTCGCTGCTGCTTTCCTTCTCATTTTTCTCATTTTTTTGTCCAGTCTTTGGGGTACCCCTCAACGTGCTGCTGGCTTGACCAGCTATCTTTTGACTTTTACAAGTACATCGAAGTTTGTATGTCTGATGTTATAGTCATTCCAAGACGTATAGCAAATACCATTTCTGAGTCCACCATGGACAACTTTCCCAGGAAGTCCATTTCGACTTTTGCAAATTAGCGTGGGTATGCCATCTTCTGGATCTAATGTAATAACCTGTCTCGGATCTGCTATATTTCTATCTACCCATGCCACTTCCTGACTACCTTGCAAGACAAAATATGAGGAGAAGGCTAAATGCCCTTGTCCCCAGGCAACATAGCACACACTCTGGTTTTCTCCTAAATGACCTGCTTGATATCCGTTAGGGGTACGTCCTGCACAAATATAGTAATTGTCGTTGATAACAAAGTTTGACCAAATTGGATCGTTCCCTCGTGCTCCATTACTAAACCGAAGCCACTCAACTGCAGAAGCTATCCTTGCTGAGAAGACAGTAACTACAATGGTCATTACCATTGTTGTAGTCAAAAAACGAACATTCCTAGAACTCAACATGGTAGTCTCTCCTAAAAGTATAGTTATCGTAACTTGAGCTAGAAGCATAATCACCTATTCATTCATGTCTTGCCAAAATAGGTTGCGTTTTATGCAAGGTTAGAAAGTTTTTTTCAATGCATGAGTGAATGGATAAAGGAGGGCGATCGCAACTTGAACAATTTGAACCAAAAGCGAGATCACTGGAAGTGCATCACAAATCTCCTGATTAATTGCTTTCACTAATGTCTTGGCTAAGGCAGTTCTGTTTTATGCGGACGATTGGTTAGTAAAACTTATATTAATAAGCAATAAGGGTTGGTTTTGCTAAACTTTTACTGAGACTGCATAAAACGTTCCCTCAATTGCCAAGAACCTAGTGAAGGGTTGCAGATGCCCGATTAGCCTTTTTCCCATCTGCTATCACTTAATAAAATTGCCCCCTATGAACGGAGCCGATGACCCGCAAGATACTGCTACCTGGGATCAGAGTCTGAAACAACTGGCGATCGCCGCCCAACAGCAGCCCGCCAACAGCCTGCCCCGTCAACGTATCCTGGCGCGATTGATTGATGCGTTACAAAAATCAAAAAAATTGACCCGCCCCCTGTCTAACTTTTCCGGTGCAATGTATGAAGAAATCTATGCTGAAGCCCTGCAAAGACTTTATTTATACATTTGTCAACGCATCGACTCCTACCGATCGGAACAAGCTGAAGTTCTGCAATGGGTTAACTTTTTACTCAAGCGTCGCTTTTTTCCGGAAGCTACCCGTGAAATCATGGGCAAAACAGCCGATCAGCAGCGCTTTTCGCTGGATGACCTCGACCATCATTTTCAGGTTCCAGAGGATTCCTCCCCATCCGACGAACTGCGGCAATATTTAGAAGAAGATCCCGATCGCTTATTTCAAACTGTTCACGTTCAAAAATATCCGAAAGCCACCTTTCAATATATTGCCCTACAGCGTCTAGCGGGGTTTTCCTGGCAAGAGATCACCCTTCAACTCAATGTCGATGTCCCTACCCTCAGCAGCTTCTACCAACGTCGGCTCAAAGAATTTACCCCCTATTTCCGAGCCTATTTATCCTCCTAAGTAAACCCTGAATCTAACCCAAGGCCATGATGTACACTCCAGCACAAACCCTAACATTCACAATGCCAATTTCTCTCCAAGCCCACCAAGTGGCCCAGCAATTTTGGCGGCTTCATCCCAATCAACAAAAGGCTAAACAAGTCTACCTCAATACGATCGCAGTTCAAACGGTGCAGACTTACTTACAATGGTTTGGAATTGCGACTGATTTGGAATCTGGTGATAGCTGGAACCCAGCGCTACAAGCGCTTGCAGATACAGCGGATTTGGTCATCAAAGATCAGGGTAAATTAGAGTGTCGGCCTGTATTGCCTAATCAGGAAGTGTGCTTGGTTCCTGCGGAAGTCTGGCAAGAACGGATTGGCTATGTGGCTGTGCAGCTAAACGCAGAGTTAACGGAAGCTACATTACTAGGATTTCTTCCGCAGGCTGGACAATTAGAAGTTCCATTACAATCACTGCAATCATTAGATCGATTGTTAGAGGTATGTAATGAAACAGCGCCTTCAATTGCAAATCTAAGCCAAGTTGCTGTTCACCTAAGTCAATGGTTACAAAACACGATCGATACAGGTTGGCAAACATTAGATGCCTTGTTTCCCTCATCACAACTTGCTTTTGTGATGCGCGGTAGTTCATCTGAGGCTAGTGCTTCTGAGACTAATGCTTCTGAGGCCGGAGCTTCTGAGACAGGTGCCATTGCCTACATCAGTCGAGGTAAGCGACTGAACCTAGGATCGGCAACCCATCCAGTGGAAGTGGTGCTACTAGTAGAATTTTTGCCCCTAGAGTCAAATCCCTGGGAAATTACTGTAAAACTGTGTCCCCAACAGGAGCAAAGCGTTCTCCCTACCGATGTAGAGGTGATGATCTTGGATGAACAAGGCGTGTCCGTTATGCAGGCCCAGTCACGTAGTACGGAGATGATTCAATTGAAATTCTTAGGTTCACCGGGAGAGCGATTTGGGGTCAAAGTAATGTCTGAATTTAATAGTGTCACCGAAGAGTTTTGCGTTTAAGTGGGGCGTGTCGGCAGGAGGTTGTATGGTGGCTACACCGGGTAAACTGGTTATCCTAAAACTGGAGGGAGATCTGAAGCTGCGCGGGTTTCGGGTTACCTTGGAAATTGGGATGGAGAACGATCGTCCCTCGATCGAAATGGTGGGTGAACTGCCAGCGGCGTTGGAGTTGTCAGATTGCTGGGAGAATTGGGATTCGGTTTATCACCAGTTGGCAATTCCGAGCCGAATTGTGCCCCAGGCGATTATCTATGGTGGTTCCGTGAATCGGCTGGATGAATGCCGTCAGGTATCCCGTGCGTTGCGCGATCGATTTACGGCTTGGTTAGAAACCCCATCCTTTCAAAAACTCGATCGTCGCCTGCGGGATGTGCTAAATCTGGAGGATTCCATTCGGGTTTTAATTCGAACCGATGATTCGATCGTGCAGCATTTACCTTGGCATTTTTGGGATTTTATTGAACGGTATCCCAGAGCAGAAGTGGCCTTGGGGGCAACTACGTTTGAACAGTATCCCGTCTATGGTCGTAAAGTGAATCGGCGGGTGCGAATTTTAGCGATTCTTGGCGATCGACGAGGCATTGATATTGAGGCCGATCGGCAAATGCTGGAACGCTTGCCTAGTGCGGAAGTAACCTTTCTAGTAGAACCCAAGCGCGATCAAATTAATGATCAGCTTTGGGATCAGACGTGGGATATTCTGTTTTTTGCAGGCCATAGTCAAACTAAAGCAGATCAAGGCTTGATTCAAATTAATCCAGAGGAATGGTTAGGCTGGAGTGAGTTAGAATACGGAGTCAGACAGGCGATCGAACGGGGTTTAAAATTAGCAATTTTTAATTCCTGTGATGGGTTGGGTTTAGCGAATCAGTTGGCATCACTGCATTTACCCCAAATGATTGTGATGCGGGAATCGGTACCCGATAAGGTTGCACAGGAGTTTCTCAAGTCTTTTCTAACGGCGTTTGTGCGGGGGGACTCACTCTATTTGGCGGAGCGTCGAGCGCGGGAACGCTTGCAGGGATTGGAAAGTAATTTTCCCTGTGCGAGTTGGATTCCGATCATTTTTCAGAATTCTGTCAACCCGCCCCCCACTTGGGCAGAGTTATTAAATCCGCCCCAGCGATCGACCTCTTTGTTCAATGGGCCTCCAATGCCCCAATCCTGGTGGTCAAAGTTGAAATTGCCCTTGGTAAGCAGTTGGGTGATTACCAGTATTGTGATGGGAGCCAGGTTGACGGGTTTGTTGGAGCCTACGGAACTCTTTGCCTATGATCGTATGATCGTCTCCCGTCCCACAGAAAGCCCCGATCCGCGCCTGCTTATCATTACCAATGACGAAGCGGATATTAGGTATCAAAAGCAACAACAAATGCCCATGAATAGCTCAGCGCTATCAGATAAAGCATTGGCTCTGCTTATGAAAAAGTTAGCGCCACACAGACCTGTGGCAGTTGGGTTAGATATCTATCGAGATGATGTAAACTTTCCTCAAGAGCATGAACTTAAACAACATCTTAAAGATTTGACTTTCATCTGCCAGATTGAAGGTGGGAAAAAAGGGTTACAGGAGATTTTGCCTCCTAAAAAAATTCCGCTCAGTCAATTGGGTTTTTCTAATCTTCCAAAAGATCTAGATAATGTGGTTAGACGTAATACCATCGGGATGTACGGTGGTTTACATTGCACAGATAAATCTTTTAGTTATCAACTGACGATGCGCTATCTGAAATCACGAGAGATTCAGGCAGAGTATGTGCCAGGTTTACTACAGATTGGTGATCGAGTCTTTCCAGCTCTTGCGAATCATCAAGGTGGCTATCATCGATCTGGATACATTGGTGGACATGAAATATTACTAAACTTTCGTAGAACTAATAACATTGCTCCTACGCTTTCTCTAGCTGAGGTTTTACAGGGAAAATACGATCGTGAGTTATCAAATTTGGTGTCAGGTCGAATCATTTTAATTGGGACGACTGCTCGAAGTTTCAATGATTATCACGATACTCCTTATGGAGAAATGGCAGGAGTGATAGTTCATGCCCATATGATTAGCCAAATGCTGAGTGCTGTCCTAGATCATCGGGTATTATTCTGGCAATTCTCCCAGTGGCTGGATGCTGTTGTGATCTGGCTATGGGGAGTAGTAGGGGTTTTATTAGGGCTGTGTCTACGATCTGGTCTTCTCTTAGCATTGTCAATTGTCAGTGTTTCTGGGGGATTAGTGATCATCTACTACGGCATTCTGCTTCAGGGAGGCTGGATGCCTTTAATTCCTTCAATTCTGACACTTGCCACCACAAGTAGCAGTGTGACTTATTTGAAATCAAAATTGTAGAGGTTTAGGCATGAAGAGATTTTTTGGTCGATTCATTCCAGCATTAAGCATTGTTACGTTATTGATGGTGACGATATTTGCTCAAGTGTCATTGGCAGAAGAGCCAAATTTTGGTGGTTCAGGATCTTCTGGAAATACGAGCGGTACGGGTGGCAGTCGGTAGCAACTTGGTCATTAATTGTGAATGGTTCTAGAAAATGAACAATCGTAAAATTGTTATAGCTTTACATGGCAGTATGGCAGTGCTAACTTGCATGACCCTTCTGCAACCTTGTATGTCAGTTTGGGCGGGAGACCCAAATTTTGGAGGTTCAGGAAGTTCAGGAAATACTCAAGGAGGTGGTTCACGTGGCAATTGTCCGGCCCTGGCAGAATCAATGCAGCCTTTAACTGCCTTGATTCCCCATCCGAAGGCTAATCAGAGCACTTCTGGAAAAGCAATTGAGACTGTTTCAGCACGTCCTACGGTTTGGGTATATGTGCCCTATACAGCTCCCACTGCTAAGCGAGTCACGTTGATTTTAGAAACAGCGGAGGGGGAGGAAATTTATCGATCGCGGTTACCCATTCCAGCTCAACCGGGCATTGTTGGCATTGCTTTGCCGGAGAATCAGCCTGCGTTGGAACCTGGGAAGTCTTACCAGTGGAAATATCTGTTGAGTTGTAGTAGTGGTGGAGATGCGCCGGAGAAGGCGATCGGGCAAATTAAGCGTATTCCCCTAGCTCCAACCTTAGAGCAGCAATTAGCTCAGGCGAAAACTGCGGTAGACCGGAGTCGAGCCTATGTCCAGGCAGGAATCTGGTATGAGGCGTTAACGACTTTGGGGAATGAACTGAAACAGAAACCGGATGATCCGATGGTGAAAAAAGAATGGTCAACATTGTTAAACTACAGTACGGTTAACTTAGGGGAGTTTGCGCTACAGCCTTTACTCCCTTAAAAGGGTGACTCTCATGGTTTCTTCTCCCTTGTCCTAGAGCGACAGGGGAGAATTTAGTCAGTTATATGGAATTGCTTAGCTATAGTTTTTAATTACGGTTGTTTAATGATGAAACGTTTTATTTGGCTGCCAATCTTGTCAGTGTTGTATAGTTGCTTTTCTTTAGGATTAACTTCATCAGTTAAGGCCCAGTCCATTACACCGACGATCGACGGGACAGGGACGCAAGTTATTCAGTCTGGTGGTACTTATACAATTCAGGGCGGCGCAGTTTCGAGCGATCGAGCCAACTTATTTCATCAGTTTGAACGATTCGGGTTGAATGCTAATGAGATTGCTAATTTTTTAGCTAATCCACAAACGCGCAATATTTTTGGGTTGGTGACGGGGGGAAATCCATCGATTATTAATGGGTTAATTCAGGTAACGGGGAGCAATTCTCCAAATCTATTTCTCAGTAATCCAGCGGGGATCGTTTTTGGTGCCAATGCGAGTTTGAATATTCCCGGCTCGTTTACGGCGACGACTGCGAATGGAATTGGTTTTGGTGATCAATGGCTCAATGTCATTGGTCGTAATGATTATGCAGCCTTGGTGGGGAATCCAACGGGGTTTACGTTTACGATGGCGCAACCGGGGGCGATCGGGAATGCGGGCACACTCTCCGTTCTACCGGGACAGAGTGTTAGGTTGGTGGGCGGTACAGTGCTGAATACGGGGACGATCGTGGCTCCAGGGGGCAATATTACGATCGCAGCAGTTCCGGGTAGCAATCGGGTGCGGATTAGTCAGGAAGGACGGTTGCTCAGCTTGGAGTTGGCGGCAGATCAGGGGACATCAGGGGTACAGCCACTGCCGTTTGTGCCGAAGATGTTACCGGATTTATTGACGATCGGGCGAGTGCCCAGTTCGGATATACCTGTGCCGACGGAAGGGGGAACGGCGATCGTCAGTGGTCAGCTCTCGGTTGCCACTAACCAAGCAACGACTCAAACACCGCAAATTAATGTTCTGGGCAAGAATGTGGGGCTGGTGAATGCGCAGTTGGATGCGTCTGGAGAAAGTGGGGGCGGTACGATTCGGGTTGGGGGGGATTATCAGGGTAAAGGCACCATTCCCAATGCCACTCAAACCTTTGTCAGCCCAGATTCCGTCCTCCATGCCGATGCCCTGACCAGCGGCAATGGTGGCAAAATCATCGTCTGGGCAGACAAAGCCACCCAGTTTTATGGCACCGCTACTGCTCGTGGAGCCACCCTCACCCCCGATCCTCTCACCCTGGTTGTGCCCTCCAACGGCGGCTTTGTGGAGATCTCTGGCAAAGACAACCTGGCATTTCAAGGCAAGGTAGACACATCAGCACCCAACGGCAAAATGGGTACCTTATTGCTTGACCCGACTAACATCACGGTTGTGGCGGCAGGTGGAACTGCTAATACCCTCGCCGATGTGACGAACATCTTTGCCCCCGATTTAGGGTCAGGTGCAAGCACGACTATTGATGCTGCCTTGTTAAATGCCACCCAAGCAGATGTAATTCTGCAAGCCACCAATGACATTACCTTCAGTGCTCCTGTTAACATCACCACAATCGGGATTGGCTTAACTGCCCAAGCCAGAAATAGCATTTTTGTGAATGCAGGGATTACCACTCAAGGCGGAAGCATTACCCTCACCGCCGATGCTGACAACACAGGCGGCGGTAATCTCAACATTACTAATGCCACCCTCACCACCAACGGAGGTAACTTTACAGGCATTGGTCGAGGAAATTCTACGGTAGCTAGAGGGATAGATATTAGTAACAGTAATATTAATGTTGAAAGTGGTAACATTTTATTGACTGGGGTAGGTGGTACAACAATTAATAATAATTATGGTGTTGCCATTGGTGGCGTAGGCATCGTGAAAGCCACTGGTACAGGTAGTATTACGATTGATGGAACTGCTGGAATTGGTACTGGTAATCCCTCTGAATCAGATGTCGGTGTGGCGATCGGCGGGAATCCAACTGCTGTAAGTACAGAAGCTGGGGCAATTAATATTACAGGTCAAGGTGGAATTTCAACTGGTGCCAGAAATCATGGTATTCAGATTTCTGCTAGTAACACTGCTGAAAGAGCATCTATAAGTTCGACGACCGGTCTAATTAACCTCAGTGGAAAAGGTGGTGGTGCCAGCACTAGTCGAGAAAATTATGGCATAAGTCTCCTTGGGGGGACTGGACTTGCCATTGGTTCTATTGATGGAACCATAAAGCTAACAGGAACTGGTGGAACTGGAACTGGAGATGCCAATATTGGTATCCGTTTCTACAGTGGCGCTTCCATTACATCCACTGGTCGTGGAAATATCACACTAGATGGAACAGCAGGCAGTAATATCGCTAGTAATTATGGTATTGTGCTGGGTCTAGAAGCTGGAGCCAGTATTCGAGCCGCAGATGGAAACATTCAGTTGACGGGTAAGCGCGGAGTCGATGGCGGTGGCGGTGTTTTCATCTTCAATGGCTCTACTGCTGGTAATGGTAGTGTTGTAGAGTCTACAAACGGCGATATCTTCATTGAGGGAACTGGACAGATTAATACCGGTGTGATTATAGGTGATTCAAGGACTAATACTCCAGGCGGTTCTCAAATTCGAGCCACGAACGGTAATCTTAGTATTGTTGGCAGCACAGCTGGAAATGCTGCGGGTATTTCCATTAATGATGGGACTTTAGAAGCAACAAAAGGCAATCTTTCACTTGTTGGCACAAGTACAGCAGGAATAGGCCTTTTTCTATCTGATCGTACTTTCATCAATCCATCTGAACCAGGAACTGGAACCTTATCAATTAATGCACCTCAAACTCGTTTGGGAAACCTCTCACAAATTCAGGCAGGAAACCTTAATCTCTCACGTACTAATCTCATTGGGATTACTTCTGACATTAATCTGATAGCACCTCAAGGTATTAATATTGGCAACGTCACCAACCCTGGTCGCGCTATCACGCTCATTAGCCAAGGTAATATTTTCACTGGGATACTCGATACCAGCTCTAATACGAGTAATGCAGGGGATATTACACTGAATGCTGTGGGGAATATTACTGCAACAAGTTTACTTGCCAGAGCGACTACACTGGCTCCAAACAGCAATATTGGTAACGGTGGAAATATTACAGTTAATGCTAGTGGAAACATCACGACAGGTTTGATATCAACCATTTCCTCAACCATCATCCAAGGAAACTCTAGTGATACGGCCGTTGCTGGCAGTGCAGGAAATGGTGGAACTGTTACTCTTCGATCGACGAATGGCAGTATTACTAACGCAGACTTGATTTCTACCTGGTCTCAGTCTAACGTCTCTGGCGACGCAGGCAATGCAGGCAATGTGACGCTTGCAGCAAGTCGTGACATTTATATTGGACGCTTAGAGGCTTTCTCCTCTGCAATTTCTGGTAATGCTGCAAAGGGTGGAAATCTTGAAGCTAATACGACCACTGGTAACATTACGACGGGCTACTTGCAAGCCTTTTCTCAAGCTAGTAATGGTACAGCAGGTAATGGAGGTACCATCCAACTGAATGCCGATCCTGTAAACGGAGCCATCAACATCTTTCCGCAAGGCAATGCCACAGCCGTTGTGCAGACTTACAGTTTAGCAAGTGGCGCTGTGGGTACTGGCGGCAATATTGCGTTGACAGCCGGAAAAATCCTCGCCTCAACGGGGAGTCTCCAAGCCTATGCCACCTCAGGCGGTTCCAATGGCGTGAACCAAATTGGTGGAGCCGTAACCTTGACTGCTAGTAAAAATATCACTCCAACAATCATCAGCACAACCAAGAACAATATCACCTTGAACGGGCCAGTTACGCTGTTCGATTCTCCTAGAACAGTGATCGGATTCAACAATACGCCTATTACCTTATCCATATCTATTCCAGGCACACTTCAAAGTCTAGAAGGTAATGTTTTTGTTAATGGTACTGTTAATGGTAAAGAGACACTTACTCTCAATACCGGAAGAACTGCGGGTCGTGTGAGTTTAAACGGCCTAGTAGGTGGAACCACACCGCTGACGAATCTAGCCATCACGACACCTGATCTTCAAATTTCTGGAGGCGTCATTCTCGACAATGGTCAGCCCCAAGTCTACTCCATCCCAGTTACCCTCGTGGGTAATGCAATATTTGGTAGTACGCGCACTCCTAGTGTCACCTTTAATGACATCCTGGCTGTAGGTAGCAATACACTGACGATCAAAGCCCAGAATTTTAACTTTGCTAACGCTGTCACTGGCACAGGAACCTTGCAACTCTATCCTGCAATTTCAGGACAAAATATGGAAATTGCGGGAGCTAACCTTACTGTAACCAGCCTATCTGCTCTACAAAGCGGCTTTCAGAATATTGTGATTGGCGATCGCACAGGTTCCATTACTTTGGGTGGAAACGCCACATTCAATAGCCCAGTTACTCTGCAAGCAAATACGATCGACACTACAGGCGGCACACTTTTCGGCACTGGCAGCGCTACGCTGACCCTTTTTGCCAACCAAGACATCACAACAGGAGACATTATCAACCCCGGTCGATCGATTACCCTCAACGCCAGCAACGGCACGCTTACAACCGGCAACCTAAATAGTTCAGCCACCACAGGCGGTAACGTTGATCTGAGAGCTAGACTTGCCATTACCACTCAAGTCATTGATACCAGCGGCACCGTAGGCAATGGCGGTAATGTGCTGATTGACCCGATCGGCGATGTTCAAGTGACCAGCATTAATACCCAAGGTGGCATTAATGGAACTGGGGGCAGCGTAGACATCACCGCCGGACAATTCTTCCGAGCAACGGGGACGTTCCTCGATCGTAACAATACCCTCGCCAGCATCTCCACCGCAGGTGGCCAGGGTGGCGGTAACATCATTCTTCGTCACGGGACTGGCACCCTTGGCTTCCCCTTTATCATTGGGGATTCTGCCCGCAGTGGCACCGCTGGAGCCATTACCAGTGGCCAGTTTCGCCTAGAACCGCAGCAGCGCCTCTTTGGTTCCTTTACCCTGGGTAATATTCAATTAATCACTACCGATCCCCAGTCTCCGCCAGAAAAGCGTCCCACCCCAGTTCCCCTACCTGAACCCAAACCCCACCCGGAAGTGCAATATTTTCCTGTCCTGGATCCCGGCGTGTATGAAGGGCCTAAGGGTGGCATTGACCAGCAACTCGCTGTCCCCATTCAATACTTCTATCAAGTTCCTGTCCCCCTAGCGTTTAACTCATCCAAGCCGTCTAACCCATCTTCCACTTCCCTCTCGAATCAGCCAGATTCCAACAAAGATTCTAGGGGGATTCCCGCACCTTCTGCTATCCCCAGTTCCGAAGTAGGAGCAGTGCCACGATCGGTGTCAATTGATCGATCTAGTCCCAATCCTCAACCTAACCTAGCACCCCAGTCAAACCCAGCCAGCCAGCCGAACCCAGACAATATTCAGCAATCTAGTGTTTCTCCAGGGGGTTATTCTTCAACAACCTCATTAGTAATCCCTAAGACCGCTGATTCTACTTCCGTATCCTCTCAGACCATTACTCCAAGTAATTCTCCAGATGAGACTGTGTCAGTTTCTGATTCTGATCCAAGTTCTGAAAAATCTTCAACCTCGGATGGTCAAAATTCCAGTTCCCAAAATACAAATACTAGTGTTCAAAGTGGCGTTGATAAAAACATAAATAGTCAAAATAGTAGCATTCAGAAGACTGATGTTCAAAATACCAATGATGTACCCACGATCGAGAAACCCAAACAATGGCCCTTAGCAGAAGTCCGCGATCAACTCGCCCAAATCGAACGAGCTACAGGTCTACGTCCTGCCCTCATTTATGCTGTCTTTGCGCGTACCGTTTCTTCTACTGCACCATCCGATCCTCCAACCAAATCCGCAAAATCTAGCATTCTCTGGAAATTCAATGCGCCCGCGACTTCCCTCCCCCTCAGCGAAGCCGTTGCCTTGGCTCAAGCTGATCCTCACGATGATGATCGGCTTGAGCTAATCCTCGTCACTGCCAACGGTAGCGTCGTTCGCAAACCCGTAATCTTGAACGACACTCACAAAGCCGTGACTCGTGAAGAGATGCTGGGGCAAGTTGACAAAGATGGGCAAGCTCTCAAAGAGGGGCAAGTTGACTTACTGTATCAAATGTCATGGGAAAAACCAAAGAAAGATGAAGAGTTTAAACAACGTAAGTATGCACAGAATCTCTATAAAGTACTTGTGCAGCCTCTAGAAGAAGAACTGAAAAACCGTGGAATTAGTAATTTAGTCTTCTTAATGGATCAGGGCCTCAGACGAATCCCTCTGGCAGCCCTACACGATGGTAAACAATACTTAGTTGAGAAGTATAGTCTAGGACTCAGCCCTAGTTTAAGTTTGACCGATACCCGCTATGCTGACCCGCGCAAAGCCCAACTCCTCGCCATGGGACGTTCTGACTTTTCTGATGAACTATCCTATCGGGGACACAATCTGATAGGAACCACCAGTGAAATCAATCAGATTTTACAGATTTGGAAAGGCAGTAAACCCTTTCTCAATCGTGACTTTACCCAAAAAAACTTGCTCAACGAACGGCGCAGTCAGCAATACGGGATTATTCATCTCGCTACCCATGCTAAATTCGATGAGGACTTGCAACAATCGCATATTCAACTCTGGGGATCTCGACTGACGTTAAATGACATCGGCACCTTGCGTTGGTATGAGCCATCCGTTGAGTTGGTTGTACTCAGTGCTTGCCAAACAGCTAAAGATAGCAAAGATGCGGAACTGGGTTTTGCGGGATTTGCTGTACGATCGGGGGCGAAATCTGCCCTTGCTAGCCTTTGGTCAGTTAATGATGCGGGAACAGTGCCGCTAATGATTCAGTTCTACCAACAACTACACTCTGCTAAAACCCCGATTAAAGCCGAAGCCTTGAGACAGGCCCAAATTGCGATGATTCAGGGTAAGCTGAAAATTGAAAACGGCCAACTTGTTGGTTTGGGGCAATCTATTCCTCTGTTAAATAAAGATCAAAATATTACTAACTTATCTCATCCCTACTATTGGGCTGGATTTACCCTAATTGGGAGTCCTTGGTAGCCAACCTCCCAGGCTCGATCGTTAACTTGCGTATGTATTACACAACAAATGTAAATTACTAGGATAATCCTTAACTAACGGGGTTGATAACGCACACTAAAATAGAAACCGTTATCCTGTAAATTACTACCTCTATCGTCTAACTGTATGAAAGGAAATCCATAGTCTAACCGTAGACTCAATCCCTTAAGTCCTAAGGCGCGATCCCATAAAACCCCCAATCCTGCACTTCCTAACAACGTTTGTTCTGGTAATCGATTGGGATTTTTAGCTTGATTCCAAACTTTTCCAACTTCTACAAACGGAATAAGCTGTAGAGAAGGCACTCCTGACTTATCAAAAGCTATACTGATGCGATCTTCCAAGGAAAATCGGAAGCCATTATCACCCGATCGCGCATTTTGCCGGTAGCCTCGAATCGATTGTCCACCGCCAATGACAAACTGCTGAGCTGGTAACAAACTATGGGGTGTAAGTTGTACTTCTGCCTGTGCTAGCAATAAGTGACGATCTCCAAGTCGTTGTCCTCGCTGTATTTGCCCACTCCAACTGATAAAACGACCATCGGGAATGGGGTCAGCATTGGTCGTAGCATTAAAAATTCCGATTCCCAAATTGAACTGCGATCGTAACGCCCAAGCCCCTTGAGCATCTCGCTTGACGTACTCTTGCCCGAACTTCAACACACTAGTCCGACTGACTCCATCAGCATCTGGTCCTAATCCAAAGGGACGGGGAAGTTGATCGAACAGAAATGTTTGCCCCTGTTGGTACGTAAATCCTAGGGAAAGGGCCAATTCTTGTTCAGACGATCGCACCAAAGGTTGCCGATAATTAACCTCATATACCTGCTGTTTACCACGAATCCCCAATTGATCGAAGGGAGATTGGGTGATTTGATTACGATTGGGCGCAATTCTAAACTGAAGGGTTCCATCCAGTGCGTTTAAGGGAACCTGATAGCTCAAATCAAAGACCTCTAAGCCTCCGGTGAACGATCGTGAATAGGCTCCTGAAAGTTCATCTCCTCTGCCAGTTAAATTGCGGTAGCGCAGTTCTATCCCAAAGCGCTCTGCTCCAACTGCAGGTGGCGCATAATTATTCACGGTAACCCCGCTGCTAAATCTAGATGCTTCAGTGACCTTAATGCGTAAGATTGATCGCCCAGGTTGACCGGATTCCTGCAAGACAGCTTCTACATTGGAAAAGAGCGGATCTGCTTTTAATAAGCGGAGTTGTTCTTCCAAGGCTTGAGTGTTCAGGGGGGCAAGGGATGCGCGTTGTATGCGATCGCACAAATAGGCTGGATTTAACCGTTGTGTGCCTTTTATTTGAATACTTTCTAGAGATCCCTCAGTAATTTCAATGACATTGTTGATCGCAATCGCTTTGGAAGTAATATATTGTCTGTCTGCATAGAGTTGAGTGATAATATCAGCAATTTTTGAATTAATTATAGTGTTATCAATCTCTGATTGATAGTTGATTTTTGCGGCTTGAAGCGCTTGTTTGAAATCTTGACTTTTAAAAACAGTGCTACCAATAATTTTTAGCGGGGTTCCTTCTACAAAAATTGCTTCTTGTGGCGGTCGAGAGCGGGTGATAGTTGAGGCGCTACAAGTGGAGAAATCTGCGGCGAAACTGGGAAAAGGACTGATAAAGAATGACCATCCTGTGATCAGCAATAGTGATTGAAGTTGCTTATAGAATATGTGCTTATTCATGTTTTGAGACTGTATCTAAAATTGTTGGTTTTGAATTTTAGCTGATTATTGGCTGCCTGGAATTGGGTGATAAGATAAAGTGATATTTATGATTGGCAGTGTCCTCCCTACTTGAAATCACTAATTTTTAAAATAATGATGCAGCGTCGCGAGTTTCTGAAGTCGATCGGGTGCACCTTGGCAGGGCTGGGGATGACTCAGTTGGAGTTGCTGCAAAGAACAACTCAGTATGGTCAGATATTAGCCCAGGAGGCTTCGAGAAAGCTGGCTTTACTCGTTGGCATTCGTGACTATCCGGGACGAGATGCGCGGAGTTTGAAAACTCAGGGGTTGTGGTATCGCTTACCGGGGGCGTTAACCGATCTTGAATTACAACGGGAATTGCTGATTCATCGGTTTGGATTTCACCCGGCTGACATTTTGATGCTTCGTGATCAGGAGGCGACCCGCGATCGTATCTTGACGGCGTTTCAGGAGCATTTGTTAAAGGGGGTGAAATCGGATCGGGATATTGCTGTTTTCCATTATTCAGGCCATGGATCAACGATCGTTGATCCGCATCGACTCTTTAAGGATCAGTTGAGTGGAACGATCGTGCCCTATGATGCAGACTTGCCACTGGGCTATCCGCAGAAGGGGGGAGCCGTGAGGGATATTACTGCGGGAACGATCTTTTTATTGCGGGAGGCGATCGCGCGGCGAACCCAAAATGCAACGTTTGTGCTGGATAGTTGTTATTCCGGTGCTGGGATTCGGGGAAATTTGGTGTTTCGATCGCGGCCTGGGCAAGTTGAAATATCGGATTCACCAGGCCCCCAACTGGTGATGAGTCCAGAGGAGGAAGCGGAGCAAGCAAAATGGCTCAAATTTCTAGATTGGACTGAGGCGGAGTGGCTAAACCGTCGCAAGAATGTCCAAGTCAAGGGGGCGGCGTTGTTTGCGGCGGGGCGTGATCAAGCGGCGGCAGATGCGACGTTTGCGAAGAACATTCATGCGGGGGTGTTTACCTATGCGTTAACCCGGTATCTGTGGCAGCAGACCAGCCAGGAGGGCATGGGGAAGGTGATTCAGGCAGTGTCAGATAACACGCAACAGTTTTTGCGAACTTCTACGAAGGCCCCTGTTCAAACGCCGGGAGTAGAAGTGCAGACTGGCAGCCAAGACGTTCAGCAGCCTGTGTACTTTAGTCCAATGCAACGATCGGCGGCGGATGCGATCGTCACGGAGGTGAAGGGGGAGGCGGTTAAGCTGTTGTTGACGGGTGCGGAGCCGGAAATTCTGGAGGCGATCGGGAAAGGGGCAGTGTTTACGGTGGTGGACGATCGGGGGCAGCCGCAGGGAAAGGTGCAGATTGAATCGCGCGATCGCTTGACGGCAACCGGGAAACTTCAAACCCTAGCCTCGGGAGCGATTGTTGCGGGTTCGTCTTTGCAGGAAGCGATCCGTGCGGTTCCGACGGATTTGCAGCTGCGTATTGGACTTGATGCCTCGTTAGCGTCGGAGATGGCGATCGCGGCAACAACGTTACGATCTCTGTCTCGCATCGAAGTGATTCCTCTGGTTCAGCCAATGGAACGCCAAGAAGTCCACTATATTTTGGGACGAATGACCCCGGCCTATCACCAAGCGTTGCTGAATCCGAAGCTGTCTGGATTGGCAAAAACGGTGCGGCAACCGCCTCGAAATGATATCCCTGAAGTCAATAGTGTGGGGTTGTTTTCGATCGGGCTTGAGCCGATTCCTGATTCGTTTGCTAGGGCGAATGAATCTGTTAAGGATGCCATTCAGCGGCTTCGGAATAAGTTGAAGCTATTGCTGGCGTTACGATTGCTAAAGATGACGTTAAATACAACAAGTTCGCAGTTGAAGGTGATAGCGAATTTGCAACGGGTCTCTAAGCAATCTGGGGAAGGTTTAGGGGTGGCGGCGCAGGCCTTTACGGCTCGGAGTGGACAGGCGACGCCCCAAGGGCAGCAAGGGATTACTAACGCTGCTGTCCGACTGGAAAATCAAGTGCGGGTGAATGAGTATGTCCAGATTGTGGTGAAAAACCAAGAGGATCGGGATTTGTATATGGGTGTGTTGGTTATGAGTCCGGATGGCAGTCTGGATGTTTTGTTTCCTTGGACGGATCAAGCGGGAGCCGCGATCGTGAAAGCGGGAGAGATGCTTCAGATTCCAACGGATGAGGCCATGAAAAAATATGATGCCTCGCTTAAGTTTAATCGACCTTTGGGGTGGGCCGAGTTGCTGGTGGTGGCGAGTACAGTGCCGATCGAACGGGCGCTCAAACCGCTTAAGGCGCTGGCGAATGAGAACCGGAGTCAGCGGCGTTCAGAGAGCCAGCTGGCAGACAAGGCGGAGGTTGCGATCGGGCGTTTGTTGGAGGATTTGGCGGGGGGGACTCGGAGTGGGCGTTTATTGGGTGGGGTGCGGCGTTTGGATGTGCAACAGATGGCGGCGTTGTCGGTGATGTTTGAGATTGTGGCGGATTAGGGAGGGTTTAGGGGTTGGCGGATGGGTGGGTTTGGAGGCAGGTGTCTAGGTCGCTGGCTTGGGAGAAGTCGAGGAGGGCTTCGCTGAGGTCTTCGATGGCAACTAGGGGAAGGTTGGCGATGCGCGATCGGGTGGATTCGTCGAGTTCGCCAAAGCGTCGGGTTAGTTGCCGCAGGACGAGGGCAATGCCTTCGGCTCGACGACCCTGCTGGCGGCCTTCCTGTAGCCCTTCTTGCAGGATTTCTTGATAGATGACGGATTCACGCATAAGGCTCTCCCGAAAGATTTGTTGAATGAGGGGTTGACGGAATTTTAGTCCTGCGAGGATTTGGGTGTAGCTGGAGACTTCTTGTCGTTGTTGAGTGGATTCTATCCTATTGATTTGCTGGGCGATGCTGGGTGAGGAGTTTGCAGAGGTTATCGAAGGCTATGGTGGGAGGGGGAGTTGCGGAAGAACTATTGTACTGCTTTTAATGTGAGTTCGATGACTTTGTGGTGTGGCGCGATCGTTGGGGCTGCTGCGCAGCGAAGATCGGGGAACTTCTCCCGCCCCCCTGCGATGTCAGGGGACTCTACTCCCCCGACACCCCCCGAAAGTGAACTCTCCGTCAATGGACAGGGGATTGGTAAGGGACACTGTAGTTGTCGAACTCACGTGCTTTTAAGGGGGGATTGGGGAGAGAGGGTAAAGATTTTTGTGGGGAGGGGGAGGGTTGGGGAGTTTTTTCTAAACTGAAGGGAATTAGAGGATTTCTGTTACTGGATTCTTGGACGGAACTGTTATGTCGATTGGGTCTGGACTGCTGCGGGGATTGGCTCCGGTGTTGCTGTTGGCTTCGGTGGGAGTTTTTGGGTTGGATGGTGTGAGCAGAGCGCCTGTGGTGGCGCAATCTACCCAAGATCAAAAAGCTGAGGCAGAGCGGTTGCATCAGCAGGGATTGCAACAGTCTCGGAAATCGGACTATCGGGCAGCTTTAGAATCTTTTCAGAAGGCGCTGATACTATTCAAGGTAGTTGGAGATCAATTAGGTGAAGGCGCTACGCTCAACAACATTGGGAGTATTTACGATCGTCTAGGCCAGATTGATAAAGCGCTGGAATATTATCGGCAATCCCTCGCCATTGCCAAAAACATCGGTTATCGCTTGGGTGAAGGACGATCACTCAACAATATTGGGAATATTTACGATCGTCTGGGCCAGACTGATAAAGCGCTGGAATATTATCAGCAATCCCTCACCATTACAAAAGATATCAAAGATCACTTGGGTGAGGGCACCACGCTCGATAATATTGGGAATATTTACGATCGTCTGGGCCAGACTGACAAAGCGCTGGAATATTATCAGCAATCCCTCACTATTCATAAAGCCATTGGTGATCGCAATAGCGAAGCCACGACGCTCAACAATATTGGTGGCATTTATACTCACTTGAGTCAGTATCCCAAAGCTCTCGACTTCTATCAGCAATCCCTCACCATTCATAGAGCCATTAGTGATCGCAACGGCGAAGCCACGACGCTCAACAATATTGGGTTGATTTACGCTCATCTGGGGCAGTATTCTAAAGCCCTCGACTTCTATCAGCAATCCCTCGGTATTCGTAAAGACACTGGTGATCGAGATGGAGAAGCGAACTCCCTCAATAATATTGGTGGCATTTATGCTCATCTGAGTCAGTATCCTAAAGCCCTCGACTTCTATCAACAAGCTTTGACTCTCGTCAGAGAAATAAATAATCGTACTGGTGAAATCAACACCCTTAATAATATTGGAAGCATTCACGCTTATCTGGGTCAGTATTCTAAAGCTCTCGACTTCTATCAGCAATCTCTTGTGATTTGTAAAGCCCTAGGTGATCGTGACGTAGAAGCCAAATCTTTAAACAATATTGGAAATATTTACTCTAGCCTGGGGCAGTATTCCAGAGCCCTTGAGTTTTATCAGCAATCTCTTTCGATTCACAAAGCTCTCGGTGATCGTAACGGAGAAGGCACTACGCTCAACAATATTGGAAGCATTTATGTACATCTAGGCCAGTATCCAAAAGCTCTCCATTTTGCTCAGCAGGCTCTAGCGATTCGTAAAGATATTGGTGATCGCAACGGCGAAGCCAATTCTCTTGATAGTATTGGAAGTATTTATGCTGGTCTCGGCCAGTATCCAAAAGCTCTCGAATTCTATCAGCGAGCTCTCACCATTGTCAAAGCAATCGGTAATCGCAACGGCGAAGCGACCATAATTAATAATATTGGCTATGTCTACATAGCACGTCAAAAACCTGTCTCCGCGATCGGGTTCTTCAAGCAATCGGTGAACGTCTATGAACTGATTCGTCAGGATAATCGCCCATTGTCTCGTGAGCAACAGGAATCCTATACCAAAACCGTTGAGCATACCTACCGGAAACTAGCAGATTTACTGCTTTCCCAGGGACGGCTGCTGGAGGCGCAACAGGTGCTGGAACTGCTGAAAGTCCAGGAAATTAGCTTGCTCGATCGAGAAAACCGCGCCACCCTGACTGCTGCTGGCATTGCATACACCCGCACCGAAACCCAGATCAAAACCGAACACGGAAATCTCGTTGCCCTCGGCGAAAAACTCTACAACTGTGAAACTGATGAGAAACGCTGCGATCGCACCCAAGTCCAGCAATGGCAAACCCAGCGCCAACAGTTACAGCAACAATTTGACCAAATTCTAGCAACCGCTGAACAAACAGCAAAAAGTCGCCAAACTGAGATCGCGATCGCAGGTAAAAACGACTTTATCAAAAGCTATCAAAGCATCGTCGAAGCCCAACCTGGCACCCTGCTCGTCTATCCCTTCGTCACCGATGACAAAATCTGGCTGCTGTGGGCTTCTGCCGGAGGTGTCCTAGGGTCTACAGAAGTTCCCACCGTGGGCCGCAAACAACTCCTCACCGCTGTCAAAGACTTTCGCGATCGCCTCCAAACCCCTAGCAGTGATCCCGCCGAGATCGAAAAACTCCAGCGATCGTCGCAACAGCTTTACCAATGGCTGATTAAGCCCCTAGAACCCGCCCTAGAATCCAAGAACATTCAACATCTTGTCTTCTCCCTAGACAGCGCCACCCGCTACATTCCCATGGCCGCGCTGTATGACGGCAACCAATACCTGCTGCAACGCTACAGCATTTCCACCGTTCTCAATGCTAGCCTCACCGTCATGGACGATCGATTACCGCGATCGACACAAGCAACCCCCGTCCTCGCCCTCGGGGTCTCCCAGGGATTTCCGAATTTTGCTCCCCTAGCCAACGTCCCCACCGAACTGAACAGCATTCTCAAAATCTATCCCGGCCAGCAATTTCTCAATCAGACCTTTAACGAGCAAACCTTATCCAACCAACTGAAACAGCAAAAGATTGTCCACATCGCAACCCATGCTGATTTCCAAGCAGTTGATCCCAAAAGCTCTTTTCTCCTCCTCGGCAACGGCCAACCCTACCCCATCCGCGAAATTCAATTTCTCCGCAACCTGGGGAATGTCCATCTGGTTGTCCTCTCCGCCTGCGAAACCGCCCTCAGCGAAACCGACCCAGACGGGAAAGAAATCTTGGGCATTAGTGCCTATTTCACAGGAGGCAACAGCAAAGCAAAAGCAGTGATGGCCTCTCTCTGGCAGGTGAATGATGCAAGTACCAGCCAACTGATGCAGCAGTTTTACAACAATCTTGCAACGGGCCAAATGACCAAAGCCGAAGCCCTCCGCCAAGCGCAGTTATCGATGCTTAGTGACAAAACTCGAAAACCAGATTCTAAGGATCGCCGTAGCAGTGTTGTTTACAATCCCGGCTCTGGACAAAATGCAGGACTTTCCCGTGATCTGAGTCATCCCTACTATTGGGCACCGTTTATTCTGATTGGCAATGGGCTATAGCATACAAAATAGTTTTCTATGATATGGTTTCCCCAGCAGTCAGCAATTGTTTTGCTGTTAGATTTAGTGTTGGAAATAGTGTCGTTTCGATCGCTTGCTCTCCTTCATAAACCTTTTCTTCGTACAACCCTTCTACCCACTCCAAAATCGTTACTTTTTGCGCGATCGGATCAATAATCCAGTATTCAGGAATGCGTCGTCCTGCGTATTCTGTACGTTTGTAGCGATAATCGCGATTTTCTTGCTTCGGACTCACCACTTCCACAACCAACAGTGGGGAAGGCATATCGTGGGTAATTAGCCGCTGGGAGACTCCAGTGAGGGCGATCGCAGATTCTTCCGAAAGGACGGTTAAGTCTGGTTGTCGTGCAGTGGCTCGGGTACCGCTGACGGCAATCTGGGCTTTCATGCTGAGGCGATAGAAGGGAATGCCAAGTTGCAGGAAGTAAGCAAACAAGAATGAAGCGATGCGATCGTTGAGATCACTTTCTGTGGGCATAGTGACTAATTCCCCGTTAACCAATTCGTAGCGCGTCTCGGTACCGTCGTCATAGTTGAGGTATTCCTCTAGGGTCATAGGCTTTGTGATGACACTCATAGCATTTACCAGAGGTTGCTGAACTGCAGTTTGTACGGTTTCCATTGTACTGTTTTCCTTTGGGTCGATCGGATCACTCGTCGATCGCGTAGAGCTGATCCCTAGCCCCCCTTAATAAGGGGGGAATTCGGTCAAATTTATTCAAAGTCCCCCTTAATAAGGGGGATTTAGGGGGATCGACGACTAGCCTTCTAGCATAATCTCCCGAGCTGCCACGCGCACGACGGTGGGTTCTCCCCGTTTGCGGACAGTTTGACTCCATTCATGGGCACTGATGAAGTTGATAACGTGCAAAATGCCAATTGCCGCTTCGACAGCATCGGCTTCACCGCTCAGTTGTAGCTTGATTTTCTTGGTATAGCGTGTCATTCGGTTTCCTCAAAAACGTGAAGTAAATGGACGAGGAAAACCAAAAAGCTAGCCGCCCCGTTTTCTGACATGGCGAAACAGGGCGGCTTGGGGTGCTAAAATGCAATCCAGGCAACCATGTTGATTTCCCAGTTTGTGGATAGCTATTTGCGATTGAATGCGCAGGAAGAGCAACGGTTTCAGGCTGAAATTGATAAACTAGAGGTACGGGAAAAGGAGGCAATTATGGAGACGCTGACGAGTTGGGAAGAGAAGGGCCTGGAGAAGGGGATTAAGCAAGGCATGGAAAAAGGCGTAGAACAGGCGACCCGGACGATCGCGCTGAATCTACTGCGTCAAAAGGTAGCGATCGAAACCATTGCAACAGCTACTGGACTGACTATTGAACAGATCCAAGCGCTGCAAGCTCAGCTCACGGATCAGTAACGGCGGAGCCATAAAGCCCGATCGCCCAGTGCTATAAGCACACTCTACGCTGCATACCGCTGGATTTCGACTTCCGAGCCGAGAGCAATCGCCTGTTCTGCGCGATCGAGCACAATTCCCGTCATTTCATCGCTCAAGTAATATTCACCACAGTTCTGGCAAATCTCAGCTGGAACTCCCTTGAACACAAAAACTGACTCATCCCTAATTAGCGTTACCGTCGTCAATCCCGGCTTTGTTTCTCCGTGTTTACAAATAACGCACTTCATAGACTACTTCCGCTTGCTAAAGTTATCTTTCCACAAACTGATATTAGGCTCGTAGGCCGTCACAACATAGCAGATTTGAGATTCGACATCTTGCGATATAACTACATGAACGGGTCGCCCCTTGACAAAATCTAATATTAGATAACTCGGGAACGGCTCATCATCTGGCGTCTCTTCGATGATTTCCCCGTAAGCAATGACTGCCTTGATATCTCCTCGATCGATTCGTCGAAGAAACATCTGCTGAATCGCATGATTGGAAAAAATAATATTTTCACAATCCGCACTTGACCTCAAACATCACACTTTTCAATTATACTGATCACGGTGTAAAACTGCTGTAGTCCTTGAGGTGCCATCGCTCCGCGCTCTACAAGCTCAGACTACCGACAGTGAAAACCCGATCGCCAAGCTCCACCAATTCGATCGCTTGAGGCTGAGAGAAAAATGGGATAGCGTTGTAGACAGGCGATCGAGGAAGGGTGAGGGGGCGGGATGCGAAACCCGGTGGCAGGCTGGATAGCAGGGGTGATAGTCGGCACTGTAGGAGTGGTGGCGGTGGGTGGGCTGCCGGGAGTGGCTTGGAAATAGATTTATTAACACCTTGACAAAGGTTAAGGTGTTGACTGGTCGGTGATGATATAATCTGCGCCAAGTAGAATAGCAGGTGCTGACAATGCTAACCAGATTGGCTGTCTTTGGTGTTACATTGCTGCTGTGTCATTTGTTCCCCTACCTAACAGGTTACGCCTCAGAAACGCTCAGACCTAATGCAACTCTGGTCTCAGCCCAAACATTAAGCCCTAAAGCTCAGGCAGATGCGCTGTATCAGCAAGGGAATCAACTCTTTAAAAAGAACCGCTGGCGATTGGCACTGGAAAAATATAAGCAAGCCCTGTGGATGTATCTGGAAATAGGAGACAAGGGTGCAATTGCAGATACCTTAGTTCAGATTGGAGTCATCGATAACTGGTTGAACCCTGTAGGACTGTCTAAAACCAGTGATGTTTCAGCCTATGTAAGACAGGCAGTTGCAACCCGTAAGCAAATCCTGGAGAAGTTGAATTTAAAGGATGAGGGGAATGGGCGAGAATTCTTTCAGGAGGCGTTAAGAATTCGGAGGGAGATGAAAGATCATGCGGGTGAAGCGGCTGCTCTGCTCAAGCTTGGAGAACTTTATAAAAGCAGTGGTGAAGAAGCAGACTATAAAACACCAGAAAAGCTCTATGAGAAAGCTATTCATATCTATCAGGAACTGGGAGATCAAGCCAAACAACGAGATACACTCATCAAACTCGGTAATTTCATTGCAAGTAGACTGGGCGAAGATTCAGCACAGGCTGTCGCTGTATTTGAGCGAGCTTTAACGATTTACCCAGCCAATAGCAAGGGAAGAATGGAAACCCTAGTTAAGCTGGCGGAAAAGGGCGACGATTTTCCGCCCCAGTACTGTTCTACGCTTCAACATATGGAATACTGTGAGCAATCGCTAGCGATTACTCGTGTATTAGGGGATAAAGCAGCTGAACAAGATATTTTCAGCAAAATTGTGCTAGCTTTACCAGGTTTTTTAAAATCTAGCGATAGTGGTGCAACGGATGATGAAATTTTCCAACAAACTCTTTGGCAGGTTAATGATTTATATCAAATTAAAGCTGACAGAGATGCCATCCGACAGATATCATTGCAACTAACGCAGGTATACTACGATCCCAGTCTTGATAATCCTGAAAAGGAAGAAATGTATAGTCGAATTAATCAACTACGCAAACGTGCTATTGCGATTTATCAAAATAGTGGCGACCAGAGGGAAGTTGCAGACACTTTGTTGAAGTTTGTTGAGTTGTACATACAGTTAGATATTCCATATAAGGATTTCTCAACCACATTAGTGCTCAAAGAAGCCCTAGAGATTTATCAAAAATTGGGAGATAAGCGAGGAGAGGCGCGGGCACTATACTTGATGGCTGTGACTACCGGTTGCGCCGAGTATTTAGCGAAAAAGGGTGAGTTTGGTGCCTGTAAACCAGAGCAAGCATTGGACTTATTGCAGAAGTCATTGGCACTGTATCGGCAACTGGGCGATCGCGCAGGAGAAGCCCAAGTCCTCTCAGAAATGGCGTCGAACTATATAGCAAATAGACGTCGCGGTATGGATGTGGCAAAAGCGAATAAAGCACTAGAGCTTTATCAACAGGCTTCAGCTATCTACAAAGCTATTGGTGAGAAGACTAAAGGGGCAGAAGCGCTATTTAGTGTTGCGGATATCTACCGAAGATTGAAGCGTTTTGACTTAGCGAGACAGGTTTATCACCAAGCACTAATCCTTACAGATGGTTTTTTAGGGGAAGGGAATAGTATTTATTGCTTGATGGCTGATGTTGGCTCTATGGATGATCGTTTTGATTTGAATGGATATTTAAGGCTGAGCGACTCATATTTAAGTTATATCGGCAGGGGATGTGGACAGGGCGATGCTGGAAAAGTGAAACCGAGACCCGGTAGATAATGAAACTCCTTACCCAGAAAGAAAAGTTTCCCGAAATGAAATGAATTGAAAACACTCATATGAAAAACTGAGTTCATAGCAACCAAGTGATTCAATATGGTGCAGGTGCCCTACTCCTTGCTGGTTTCATTAGCATGGCTATTTTTTCTACCTCTCGAAATGGCTCTTTCGCTAAACCAATCTCATTTGACAGAGGAAGCCACGATTTTCACAGAATCAAGCGATCAGAAGTCTCAGGCAGCCCAACTTGCCCAGGAGGGCAATCGTTATAAAGACCAGAAACGCTATCAGAAGGCACTCGCCACCTATCAAAAAGCCCTGGCAAGGTATCGAAAGCTTTTGGATAAAGCCAGTGAGGCTGACCTTTTGCAGCGTATTGGCAGCGTTTATGAAAACCTTGATAAAGTTTCTGATGCGCTACAAGTTTATCAACAGGCATTAACGATTTATCGGCAGCTGGGCGATCGTTTCCAGGAGGCATCTGCTCTAGTTAATGTCGGTGCAATGCTGGAGCTAAGTGATAACTATCCTCAAGCACTGGAAGCATATAAACAGGCATTGTCAATTCGTCAATCGCTGAATGATCTTAAAGGAGCAGCTAGAACCGTCATTAGCATTGGCGGTGTCTACTATCAACAGGGCCAGTTACAGCAAGCACTAGAGACTTATCAACGGGCATTGCTTCTAAACCAAAAGGTGGGCGATCGTATTGGTGAAGGACGCAGCCTGACTAATCTAGGAATGACTTACAACGATCTGGGAAAATATCACCTGGCCTTGGCAACCTTCCAGCAATCTCTTACGATCTTTCAGCAGCAAGGTAATTTGCCTGAAATTGGTGCAATATTCAATAGTTTAGGACTGGTTCATACCAATTTGGGTCAATACGACCAGGCATTAGCCTTTTTCCAGAAAGCATTGGCGATTTGGCAGCAATTAGAGAATCGATCTGAGCAAGGCTACGTTCTACTCAATATGGGTCCTGTTTATATCAGGACGCAGCAATATCCGAAAGCTCTCGATACTGGTGAACACGCATTGCGGTTATTTCAACTTTTAGGTGATCGTGAAGGGCAAGCCGCAACCCTGAACAATCAAGGTTACGCTTACAACAAATTAGGGCAGCGAACAAAAGCACTTGAATCGCTCTATCAGTCTTTGAGACTATTTCAGGCATTGGGCGATCAGTTAGGTGAAGGGAATGTCCTGGATAGCCTGGGTAGCACTTATCGAGATGCTAAACAGTATGCAACAGCACTGAACTATTATCATCAAGCTCTGATGGTCACCTCGCAAACGGGCGATCGTGCTGCTGCTGCCTTAACCCTCAGTAACCAGGGAGAACTGTTCAAATTACAGAACCAGTCTGTCTTAGCCATCTTCTTCTACAAGCAATCCATTAACATTACTGAATCCATTCGAGCAGAACTAAAAAGTTTGCCGCTGGCAACGCAGCAACTTTATACCCAAACCATTGCCGATCGCTACCGCACTTTAGCTGACCTATTGCTCCAGCAAGATCGGGTGCTTGAGGCCCAGCAAGTGCTTGATTTACTCAAGGTGCAGGAGTTACAGGACTACCTACAAAATGTGCGCGGTGGCGAGCAAAACTTGTATGAATTACCGCCAGAGCAAGCCATTCTGAAGAAATACAACGAGTTGCAGAAGTCTGCTATTCAACTGGGTCAGGAACTGGCAGATCTGCGAAAGATTCCCGACACCAATCGCACTCCAGCCCAGCAACAACGAATTACCCAACTGGTGAAACTTCAGGATGAGTTAAACCAGCAGTTCAATGCCTTTACCGATCGCAGTGATGTCGTGGCTCTAGTCAAACAACTGACGCCCACCGTGCTGCGGCAAACCCTAGACCTGACCCAACTGGATGCCCTGCGCAATGATTTGCGTCAACTCAACGCGGTACTGCTTTATCCCCTCGTGCTAGACGATCGCCTAGAATTGGTGATTACGACCCCTGATTCTCCGCCCCTACGTCGCACAGTCAGCATTAAACGAGAGGAATTGAACGCTACCATTGTCGAATTCCGCCGCGCCCTGCAAGATCCTGGCAGCGATGCCAAATCCCCTGCCCAAAAGCTCTATTCCTGGCTGATCAAACCTCTAGAAGCGGATCTGAAACAGGCAAACGCAAAAACCATCATCTACGCTCCCGATGGACAGTTGCGCTACATCCCCCTACAAGCCCTACATGATAGTCAGCAATGGCTGGTGCAGCGTTATCGCATTAACAACATCACTGCGCGTTCCTTCACCGAATTTAAAACTCAGCCAATCAAGCAACCGCATATTTTGGCAGGTGCATTTGCCAAAGGTGAGTACACGTTTCAGGTGGGCGATCGCTCACTCACGTTCAGAGGTTTACCCTTTGCTGGAAGTGAGGTCGATGCTCTGGCTGCTCTGGTACCTACTACCAAAAAACTGGTTGACCAGCTATTCAATCGAGACACCACCACGACCCAAATGAATGAGTTTAATGTGGTGCATCTGGCGACTCATGCCAACTTTGTTCCGGGAATCGCCACTGACTCCTTCATCGTCTTCGGCAATGGGGAAAAAGCCACCCTCAAAGACATTGAAAGCTGGTCATTAAACAATGTCGATCTTGTAGTGCTCAGTGCCTGTGAAACCGGTCTAGGGGGCAAATTTGGTAACGGTGAAGAAGTCTTGGGCCTAGGTTATCAATTCCAAAATCGAGGGGCAAAAGCCGCGATCGCCTCTCTCTGGTCTGTCGATGATGGGGGTACAGAAACACTAATGACTGCTTTTTATCAAGCACTCAAGCAAGGCAACCTCACCAAAGCAGAAGCGCTCCAGAAAGCCCAGATTGCAATTATTACAGGTAAATCCCAGCACCATGAACCTAGTACCCCTCGAACTAGCGTTGTTTACAACCCTGGCTCTGGCCAAAACGCGACCCTGACCCGTAACCTCAGCCACCCCTACTACTGGGCACCCTTTATTCTGATCGGCAATGGATTGTAGAGTAAACACAGGAGTTGTAATATCCCCACCCATGGCTGAAGAACTCGAACTTGCCATCCAGCAATACGCCACCGCCCTAGACGCCCTGATTCATCCCCCCGAAGCCCCCGAAGCTCCACCCCTCGAAGCTCCATCTCCCGAAGCTCAAGTCCTAGCAGTTCTCATTGCCCGCGATCGCGTCCAAACCGCCCTAACTGCCCCCAATTCCTCCCTCTCTCCCGCCCTCCTCTGCCAAATCCCCCCCCTCGACAAAACCCTCAAACAACACACCGCGATCGTCGCCCCCTACACCCAATCCGCCGACTGGCGAGCCAGCTTCCACCCCGACCCCAACGCCTGGTGGTGGCACCTCGAATCCCCAAAAAGCCCCTGGAGCGATCGGCTCGACTGGATTTGGACAGCAGCCTCCCTCACCTGCCTCACCGTCTCCCTGGGCCTCATCGGTGACATCGCCCCCCGCTTCCTAAGCGGCACCCCCGACACCTTTGGAGCCTTCACCGTCAGCGCCCAAAGCATCCTCACCCTGCTCACTGCTGGCGGAGCCCTCACCAAAACCGGCCAAGAAGCGCTTAAACGCAGCCTCAAACAGATTAACTGCCCCGAAAAATACTGGCCTGCCCTAGGCTTCACCGGATCGATCGTCCTTGTAGGGGGGCTTTTCACCCTCAGACAATCCCTGCCCCAAATTGCCACCACCTTCTACACCAACCCCGGCATCACCAGCTATCGCAACGGCGACTGGAGCACTGCCGAAGAACAATTCAACCGCGCCCTCAAACTCAACCCCGAAGACGCCCAAGCCCACTTTCAACTCGGTAATCTCTACGAAGATCTGCAACTCCCCGACCAAGCCCGACCCCAATATCGCCTTGCCATTCAAGGCGGAGAACCCGCCGCCATCAACAACCTAGCCCGCCTCCACATTCTTAAAAAAGACTACGGAGCCGCTGTCGCATTGCTTTTGAAAGCACTAGATATCGATCGTAAACAACCCCTCAATCCCCAAGCAAAACACGCAGTTTTGAAAAACTTGGGATGGGCAAGATTAAAACAAAAAAACTATCCTAATGCTGAAGCCCGATTACTAGAAGCGATCGATCTCCATAGCCAACATCAATTCACCCGCGACGAGATTGCCGACCCTCATTGTCTACTCGCCCAGGTATTAGATGCCCAAAAAGAAACCCAAGAGGCATTGGCTCATTGGAAAATTTGCAATCAAAATGCCAACATTACCATTCCCGAACAGGATGAATGGGTAGCGATCGCGCAAAAACGTCTTATCCCTAACCTCCCCCGCAAATAACCTGTCACCACCATGCGAACACTGACTTCGATCGGCCTACTCACTAGCCTCACCCTCCTACCCATTGCCCCCGTCGTCGCCCAAACTGCCAGAATCTACTCCATTTCAGGCCGTGGCAAAGTCTTGATTCAACGGGAAAACAAAAACAACTGGCTACCCGCCCGTCCTGGCACAGAACTCTATAAAGGCGATCAAATTTTCCCCGATCGTAAAGTCAAAGCTTATGTGCGTTGTCCTGACCAAAGCAAACCGAGTTTGGTTGGAGCCGGTGTATCCTCAGGATTAGGTACCATTTGTACTGTTTGGGCCGATCGCGTGAATCGAGGTTCCCAGGCCGCAGAAACGATCGGCGGTTTAGATCCCACCATCCCTTACCTCATCGCCCCTCGCCATACCCTGCTGTTAAACCACCAACCCCTTCTCCGCTGGAATCCCGTGGTCGGTGCCTCGGAGTATGTCGTAGAAGTCAGCAGCCCTACGGGTCGCCTCTGGCAAACCAAAACCAAAGAAACCCAACTCCGCTACGCTGGCAAAGCCCTGCAACCCGGTATCCCTTACACCGTAACCATTCGCACTAACACAGGCAAATCCTCCCAAAACGATCGTCGGCCTCAGCAGACCCAGTCCGCGACGGCTTTAGACTTTAGAATTCTCCGTTCTACCGAACTCCAAGCCGTTCAAACCGAAGTGGCTAAAATTTCCGCCAAACCGCCCACAACCCTGGCAGATGCCCTGGAATTGGCTAACTTCTACGGAAACTACGTTCTCCCAGAAACCGCCATTGCAGACTACCAACTATCCGCTCAGACGTTGCCCACCTACAGCTTGACCAGCGACGCGATCGCCGTTTTGGAAACCTTTCTACAACAGAATTCCCCCTCGCCCAAACTCCATCTCGCCCTAGCAAATCTCTATTGGCAAATCGGCCTAGTCCGGCAAGCAGAAACCCATTATTTACAAACGATCGAACAGGTGAAAGATTTAGAAGATTTAGAAGATTGGACGCAAGCTCAATACGGTTTAGGTCAACTCTACATTGCGATCGATAACCCTGAAAAAGCGTTGCAATTCTACCAACAAGCGAAAACTGGTTATTTCTTTCTAGGAGAAACTGCTTTTGCAGAGCGTCTCCAACGTCGCATCACTGACTTAGAAAACACACTTCAACCATGATGTAGACCGAGCAGCCCCACCCCGAGTAATAGTGATGGATGAATGATTTTTGAAGAAAATTAGATTCAGGTCAATGGTAATGGGTTGTTTGTGTTGCTGGTGTTGATTGATCCGAAGGGAATTCGATTGAATAAGATCCCATTGACTGCGGCTTCCAGCATGATTTGAGGAGTCGCCTTGAAATGCACTCCCAGGAAGGAACATAGCCAAGAATTCCAAATGAGTTCTATATGGATAGACACCAACATGGCTATGCCTCAAAGCCGAAACAAAAATGCAATAAACCAAGCCCAATAGGCATTTGAGCCATTTTTAATAGATGATTTTGCCAAATTTTCTGAAATATTTATTGCACTCCCATCGAAAGAAATTACTGAAACCTTTTAAGGATTTGGGTTTGAGGAGTTTTGATTATAAAACAAGGCTGTTATAGAAAATGTTCCCCTCCATGCGTTGGGGGCTGAACTGTGGGTTGGCAACGATCGGGTGGCTCAAATTGAACCGGTTCACTGTTTGGGATTGACCGAATCGCAGGTCAAAACATTACTGGTACGGATTTTAGAGGTGTTCTCTCAGCACAGTGGTAGGAAGGTTGAACGCTTTCGGTCGTCGGTGGAACTCCATCCCCAGAACTGCCCGATTCGACCCTGTCCGCTTTATCCAGAGGTTAGGCTGTAATGGAAGTGCAGCAGTTAGAACTGGATTTGTGGCAATCCCTGGAAGCGGCTTCTCGCTTTCCAGAGACAGCGGATCTGCGATCGCTCTGTGATGCATTAGAGCAAACACTATCCGATCACTCTTTAGCAGAACAGTTGGCGGTGGCTGGGCAGATCTTGATGCAGCTTTCAGAGGTTTATGCAGAACGAGCAAATCTCTTAATGTCTGGGTGGGAGCGTCGGCATAATCCGGCTGAGCCGGTGGTGAATTTAGATGATTGTGTTGATTTATTCGTCCAATCGTTAGCTCTGGATGTGAGCGATTTGTTTGACGAATCAGAGCCTGTGCAATACCCGACCCATCGTAAACAACGGTCATCGGCTCAAACTGATGGCTCAGTGGTGGGAGCAGTGGATAAGGAAGCGTTGCTCAATTGGGTCGATCAACTGGCAGTGGAACCCCCTCTAGATGAGGCTCAGATGGCTGAGCAGATTCAGGATTTGGCCCATGGGGAAAATGTCGAAGAGTGGTCGAGGACGATCGGCCATTATTTAGAGAAAGTCCATACATCTAAAAAATTAATTGCACTTCAGCAGGCTCTTGAAATGCCATTAGTGGAAATTTGGTTAGGACTGCTATTAGGAGGCTTCCGCTTAGAGCAACAAGGGGCGTTTTACAGTGCTCAAGATGCTTGGGTGATCTATGACGATTCAACACCATCATCAATAGGATGAACTTTCGCTAGTATCAAGCTAGACCTCGTCCATCTTGAGAACTGGAGTTCTTTCAGCAGAATAGGTATGCACTGAACGACTACCGCCAGTTGACATAACAGGCTGTTGCAAGTGGTTCTGGAACGGTGGTAGCAGAGTCCTGAAAGCTTTCGGAAAGAAGCCCTCAGGGTGAACCATGCTAGCACCTCAGAACAATTGTCCACCGTCTACGAAATCAGTCAAGATAAAAATGCCATGCAAACCGGACAGAATATACAAAGCATCATAACTCGGTGAAGCGGTACAATCAAACACGGTGGTGAACTTGAGTGTGTTGCTCCCCCCTGATTGGTAGGTTGAGGGCATTTAAGGAAGTAGCGTGCTAGGACTACCAGTATATGTAATAAAAACCTGGCGCTTTGCTCTAGTTGCGGCAACATGTAAAAGACTTCTCTCTGCTGTCAGAGCTTGTGTACGAGAGGTTTCATCTGCACAATACTCGATCGCTGCTTTCAACGGTAGAACATCAACGCTCAATCCAGGTATCACAATATAGTCAAATTGGAGACCTTTGATGCGGTGCATCGTCGCTAAGCGTATACCTTGCTGTGAGGGGTTGTCAGCCGTATTGCGACGAATTTGCCGAGTTGTAAAGTGAAGCGCTTTCAACTGCGTTTCATAGCGCTGAAGTAAAGCATCCGTTCTAAAAACAAGACAAACTCCCGTAGTTTGCTGCTCTAGGTCCTTTAAAACATTATTGAGATAGTCTAGTTCTTGCTCTGGCTTGGAAAAGCCTTTGATAATAGGAGCTTCTCCGTGCATAAGAGAACGATAATCACGCAAATCATCCGTTCCACCATCTAAATCATCAATTGTTGTGCCGTTAAGGATAGCTGTCGCCCATTGTCTAATTTCATCTGTGGTGCGGTAGTTGAGACGTAGTTTTTTGGAACGGCCTTTTACGTTGATATTGCACCGGCTTAAGATAGTAGTCTTACTATAAATACGCTGATGAGCATCACCAACAATGAATAAATCATTAGGTTTCGACTCACCAGCGATCGCGCGTAAAAGTGTAAATGCTGAATCACTCATATCTTGGGCTTCATCAACAATAACAGCTTTATAAGGCAATGAGATACTACCCCGAGCTTGAATAATTTTTGCTGCGTCCCTCATTGCTTCATCGGGTTCGCGCCACCCTCGCTCCCGTAAAAGATTACGATATTCTTCAAAGACAAGCCAAATATCTTGCCGCTGAATGCGACTTAATCTTGTGCCACGGCCAATCCGTCGAGCGGTCAAATAATCACGCTGATTCTGGCAATCTTGGTTGAGGACGACTTCGCGCCATTCCTCCTTATAGAAACTAAGATCAAGATCAAGTTCCTGGGATGCACAAGCATAAGCCTTTTCCCACAGTCCTTCTGTATCTTGAGCATAGACGATTTTGGTTTCAACGCCTTCTTTGCGGAGAAAATCGGCAACCCAAGCATCTAAATTGATGACATGTATGCGCTTCATCATGTCGATAGAGCAAATAGCTTGTAGGTTTGCTGTAATATCAACTGCTAAATTTTTAGTAAAGGTAGTAAACAGAATACGATCGGTGTTTTCTTGAAATCGGTTTTGCAATAGCCATTTCGCACGGTGCATGGCGACAACCGTTTTGCCAGTCCCGGCTCCACCCAGAACCCGCACCGCACCAGCCCAATCCCGTTCAATTAACTTACGCTGAGTTGGGTGCAAGAAAACACGCCATTTTTCAAGGGGTGCAGCAAGCATTTCTTCTAAATCAGTATCGTCAGTCAGGATCAGGAAACGACTCAGGCTATCTTCGTTTTGTAGAGCAGTTGCTAAGTCCTCCGGATCGACTCCTTGACTAGCTTCAGATTTATCAAGTTGGGCCAAAATCTCCTCATAGCCATAATCTGCTGCTGCTAAAAGTAAAGCATCACTCGCTTCAGCTGGAAGATGTGGCAACAGCTGATCGACCTGTTCATCGGATACAACTTGACGAACGGCTCCTAGTAAAATTTGTGGAACGCCAAGCCGCATGAGTTCATCATCACTAAATTTATGAAATCTTCCTGATTCAGGTTGGGCGGCAACTTGAGGGGATACCTGTGCAGCTATCTGCTGGGTGGCAATTTCAACCTCGCTAGCATCAATAATTTGTAATGCCCCGGAAATTTGGTTAACCACACAGACTTGTCGTTTTGCCCAACTGTAGGCATCATCATGTTTATCGACCCAAAGGAGAACATAGACATTCCCTTCTTGGGGTTTTAAGACAATTGCACGATGGCCTTGATCCACACGAACAGAGCGCAGATTTTTATCCCGACTGTCGCGAATAACTTCATAGTTAAGGCCAGGACTCGTTGGATTTTGGCGAAATCGATTGATAAACTCAGAGACTTTATTCTGAGCATTTTTAGGGAGACGACTATAGGAGTCAAAGAATTTATCAGATATTGCGAGCCGAATATTTGCTTGTAATGACATTAGTGACCTCCATTCAATCGTTCTCGGATGCTATCCAACAAATCCAATGTGGCATTCATCTCAATGGTGTACCACCCGTGATTGTGAAAAATTTCCAAGTCTTCTGGTGTAGGCACAACCGCAACTTGACTGCTAGGCCAAGCCAATTCAGCCGTCGCAATTACTTTACCGCGATCGTCCGACAAATCATAACCCACATCTGGAATGGGCCACCTTGCTGCTGCCATGAGTTTCATTGCTGGTAAAAGACTTACATCAACGAGGTCGTAGGCTGCTTGCCATGCTTCTGCATGATAGTCATGAATATTGATCCTATCTGACTGGGTTACCGTTGCTAGGGGTGGTTCTTGCCCTGCTTGCAATGCTGTTGTTGTGATGGCATAGCAGTGAGGAAGAAACTGGTAAAGATTCAAGAGGCGTAAAATCTCAATCCAGGCTTGCTGATGTGCTGTTGAGGTTTCGATCGACACATCATTTAGTTCGAGTAGCAGTAAGCTACCCTCTGGCTGACATTTTCTATGTCTTAACGAATCCACAGCATAGTAGACTTTTGCAAATGCTGAAATGGCAATCTCACTACAGAGGAAACGATCAGGCATTCCCCAAATATCTATGACCTGCTGGCCAATTTTTGCTTGAATTGTTTTTGCCCAGGCTTGCTGGATGACAGAATCGCCCATGCTATTAGGTGATACCTGTGCCAAGCTTCGCATCAGGCCGAACCGTTGCCATTGCTGGTGATCTGGCTGGGCAAGATAGGCCATCAACCACTCAAAGCTACTGTAGCGTTCAAAGCCACTCATATTGTGGCATTCATATTGTTGGTTAAATTGGTATGAACCTTGAATGAACTGGGGATTGAGCTGTTGATTAAGGCTGTCCAGCAAAATTAAAGGCTGCTCAGGGTCAATCTGGGCTGTAATATCGGTCCAGGTGAGCGACCAGCAGAGAAATTGCTGACTGCGGAGAATCGACAACCGCTGTTGAAAGTCCTGACTAATGCGATCGCGGTGAAACTCCCATCCATCCGTAAAAAGTACGATGGGTAGGCTATTGGTTTGTCTAGAGGCAGGGCGGAAAATAAAGTCAGCACGGGAAGGAATACTCACCCCATCGCTTTGGTTTAATGGAACTTGTAGCTCGATCGTCCAAGCACTTTGACCAATTTTCAGGTAATATCCAGGCCGACCATTGACAATATCTTTGCGTAAAATTGGGGGAACCCCTTGGTAGATGGTTCCTTTATAGCGACTCACGGCTTCAATAAATCGGCGCTCTAATTCACTCTCAAAGTTACTATTGAGGCGAATGGCAGATAGCGGCTTAGTCGTTTCTTTAAGCTTAGACCAGTGACTGATCAGAACAGTGAGGAGATCTATGGCTGTACGACGACTAGTTTGATCTTGGTCAAAGTGTCCACGATAGGCAAATAAGCATTTGTAGCATCCATCGTCACAGTCACAGGCTACTAAACGTTCCAGGGCTTTCTGGAATACATCTAATAGTTCATTAGGCTTACGAATTAATTGACGTAGATACCCTGTTCCACCAGGTACACTGTCATACAGATAAAGGAAGGATTTACGTAATTTTGAGTTAGGCTGCGGTTCTTCACCAATGACCGTATGCAGGTGATCAACTTTACCTCGGAATTTTTGCTTTAATCCCAATTGGAGCGCAGCGACAAAAGAATGTAGCCCTTGGTTTGTCCAAAATTGCTCTCCCGGCATGAGCAAGCGGATCGATTCTGATTCAAATTCTCGATAGAGGTACAGAACATCTAGAGCTTTTGCTTGATCGGGTTTATCGCGATGCTGACAAGTTAGTGTGTGATCTTTTTTGGCATTGCCACGCATGACTTTGCCACAGCTTCCACAAACCCGAAAACCTTGTGTGGTGAAGCGTCGTCCAGAAATTTCGACGGTATCACCATTTGCTTGGGATTCACCGAGGTTCAATTCTCGTAAACTTGTGCGAGAGATAAATTCAAAACCAAAGGGAAAATCATCATCATCTACTAAAAACGTTTGGTCGCGGTATTCAGGCTTAAAGTCAACGAGGAGATGCCGTTGGAAGAATCCAGTATTCCGATCTTCACTGTCATCCCCAAAGCGACTGTCCTTATCGGAAGTATTCGCCATGACTTGGCGCAAACGCAGCATTCGCCGGACTCTACCTTGGTCACTCCACATGCCATCCCCACAGCGAGGGCAATTTTTATCATGGGCTTCTACTTCAAAATTTTGGACGGCATAGTTACAACTGCGGCAGATTCTCCAGTCTTCCGGTTGAGATAACTTCAGATCAATTTGGTCGATTCTTACCTTTCGACCTTGGGCGTAAAATACACCATTCGGCACTAACTCACGGATAGCTAAAGCACCTGGGCGCTCATAGGTGAGGGTAAAGGTGTCGTAGGATTTTCCATTACCCCGATCGCTCTTGACTAATTGCCGCCACAGGATCGATCGAAGGGTCACACCTGTTTCTGGGAACACGTAGTTGGGCAACAAACCTTCATCCGTTAGGAAATTCAGGATATGCTTTTGATTCAAATCACTGAAGAGTGCTTGGAAACCTTGCTTTTCGCGTTTAAATTCATCAATTTCGTCTTGGTTTTGCACTGCTGCTGGGGCGGTTTCTAGATCTTTAATCCGTTTATTCAGGAGTTGGATTTGATTTTTAAGTCGAGTACGTTCCTGACGTACTTGGTCAAGTTGATTCAAAATTTTGTAACCCAGTCCACCTTCATTTTGCTCACCCAGTTCCATGAAGCGTTGTAATTCTTCTCGGGTGTGTGATTCAATATCTTGCTCAAACAGGCCTAGGAAACTAGTGAGTAATTCGCTTTGGTGAAGTTGAATGTAAGAGAGCCAGTTGTAAGGAAAGCGATCACGGCTCTTGGGCACACCCTTGACTTGCTTACTCGGTTCAATTGCATCAAGGGCTTTGCTGAGCGATCGCGGAAATTCTCGTAAAGTTATGCCAGTATCCACCCAATTATCTAGACAAAAAGCTGTTAATTGGCGTTGAAGGACGGCGGCAGCATCCAGATAGCAGCCTGCGGCATCCACGGCACCGTTTAGCATGAGGTTCGGATCGCTGTAGAAGTAGAGATCATGATTAGCAGAATTGGCGATCGTACTGATGAAAGCATTACCATTCCGCCGTCCAGCACGACCAATCCGTTGCTGGAAGTTTGCAGGCGTTGGGGGGACTGAGCAGAGAATGACGCTAGATAAGTCGCCGATGTTGATCCCCATTTCTAATGTCGATGTCGCAGAAAGCAGATTTGGGTCACATTGACGATCGTGATGAATAAATTGTTTTTCTAACCGTTCACGATCGCCACGCTTCAAGAGGCCAGTATGTTCAGCAGCAATAATACGTTGCACTTGGCCTATTCTATACAGTTGGCGGTAATACGTTAATTCAGCACGTTGGTTAATGTGATAGTGACCGCTACAGTTTTTATTGAGGCACTTCAGGCCATTAAGGGTGGCTTCTTCTTGAGGAGCGGTGGTGATTTGATGGCTACAGCGATCGCAGACGAGGACGGTTCCTCCGTTATGCAGGTGAAGGGTATCCATTGGAATGCCCCAGGCTCTGCCACCGTTGCAGTCTCGGACTTGTAGCAGTTGGTGGGAAACAAGGGCTTCAAGGGTAGGGCTGAGGATACTTTCTATTTGGTCTTTTAGCAGGAGGGTGGTGTTGCTAAAAACTCGCTGCGTCCAGTCTTCCGCCCAGGTGATTGTGTTATCTGATTTGAGGATGCGCTCAAAACGATTGTTTTCTAATTTGGCACGATTATCAACGAAAAAGATGGGGGTCGGCATTCCTGGCCCAATGTTGGGCATAAAGGTAATGCGAGTCCAGAGGAAGGTATTGCCGCCATTGCGAATATATTCACGGGTGGCATTTTGTAGAATCCCACCCCGTTGTCTGAGGTGATGAAGTAGACCTAAAATAAACTGCTCTAGGGTTTCTGGGGTGAGGTTGCGGAGTGCTTCAACTTCATTGCACAGAATGGGGTGAAGATCGGCGATCGCGGCTTCTAAGCGCGGGCGGTTGAAACTGACAGAACAGGTGGCACTCCGTTCTAGGGACGGGCCAACGGCAGAGCGATGCCCAAATTGATTGACGACTTCCCATTCAAGCCGTTCATTAATTAAGGCAATAATACGACTATCGGCAGGGAGATCGGTTTTATCGCTGTGGATGTATTCATCCCATTCCCGTAACCAAGCCAGGTCATTGGGCAGAAAGGTGGCTGCGAAGTCCGCATCATTGCCCAGTTGCGATCGCCAATAGTTGGCAAATTGATCAATGAGTTCCTGGAGCGTGAGATTAGGCGCTGCATGGCGAATGCTGTAGGCGATCGCGGTGCGCAGGGTCGTGCGATAGGTGCGGGCGGTATAGAAGCCAGCGCGGTGGGCGGCATCTTGGACGGAATCGGAGAAGGTGAGGAGTTTTTTATCGCTATTGTAGGGAGTTGTGAACATGACCCCAATCATGGCGCTGGTAATACTAGCGGCCTGGGCACCTAGGATAGACAGACCGTTTTTGCTGTTGCAAACGGGGCAATCCGTGTGGGAGACAATGCGCTTTTGACCTTGGTGAGTTGTTTCTCGTGTTTGGTCAGGAATCGTGACGGGAATCAAAAGGTCGTGGTTACAGGCTTGGCAGCGATCGGCTTTGAGGGGATTAATGTGGAAACATTCGGGGCAGAGTTTCTGGGCTGTGGGGTGATCGGCGTAGGTGGGAAAGAGATAGGTGACGGTGGGCTTTTGGCTGAAGAATTCACGGTAGAAGTTTTGGAGGTTGTTGGGCAGGAGTTTGGGGGCATCTTGGGCGACTTTGATCCCAGCCCAGCCTGTGTTACCGCAGTCGCGGCAATGAATGATGGGAAGCGTTTGGCGAAGTTGGTTGGGGGTGAGATCACTGGAAAATCGCAGTTCCGGTTCTGGGCTAACGGTGCCGACCATGCGGCGGAGTTCGCGCAGCCAGAGTTGCGATCGCAAATTAACCCAAGGCTGAATCAAGATATCTCCATTGGGCAGGGAAATCTGACGACGGGCAGCAGCAATCAGGCTAAATAAACTGTCGAGCAGGGCGTGGCGATAGGCTAGATCGGGGCTGGGAAAGTGGAGGCGACGGCCCAGTTGATCGAAGAGTTCGGGATAGGAGCAGGGGCTATGGCCGATCGTGCGCAGGAGGATTTGGATGATGGGTAGGGTGAGAAGTTGTTCGCCCAGTTGAACACACCAATCGTCTTCTAGGGGGGCGTTGGGGTCGCTGGGGGTGGATTCGGTCAGGGTCAGTTGTTGATTATGGACATTGAGGGGGAGGCGGGTTTGTTCCGTGGGGCTGAGGCTGACTGAGTGAGAGAGGCCAGGGCAAAAATCATGCAGCCAGAGGTGCGCTTGGGTGCGGATGTAGGCTTGGGGGGTGCTATAGCGATCGGGTTGGAGTTGTTCTAGATGTTCTGGGCCGGGAATGGGGAGAACATTGAGTAGGGAGTCTTGGAGGAATTCGGTGGGGCTGAGGCGATCTTCTTCGATGATGGCATCGGGGCTGAAGGGTTCTTGGAAAATGCTGCGGGCGTAGTCGAGCATATCGGCGCGGTTGTCTTCGCCGCCGAGGGTGGCGGAGGTGCCAACACAGGCAAGATGGTTAGGTGGGGTTTTGAGGCGATGTTTGAGGCGGCGGAGTAGGCAGGCGAGGTCTGTGCCTTGGGCACCGTCGAAGGTGTGAAATTCATCGACGATGATGTAGCGGAGGGTTTCGGGTTGGTTGTCGCGCCAGAGTTCTTGGGTATCGGGCTGGATGAGGAGGTAGTCCAGCATTTTGTAGTTGGTCAGGAGGATATCGGGCGGACAGCTACGAAGAATCGATTTTTCGGTGATGACTTTGTCGGCCTGCATGATGGCGCTGGGGTTGTCATCTTGATCACCCACGTAGAGTCCGGCGGCGATTTTGCCGTTGAGGGTGGGGGTGTCATGAATCAGTTTGGCGATCCGTTTGGCCTGGTCGGTAGCCAGGGCGTTCATGGGGTAGATGAGGATGGCTTTGATGCCGGGGGTGCCTGCTTGTTGGCGGCAATGTTCTAGCAGGGGATAGAGGAAGCATTCGGTTTTGCCGGAGCCTGTGCCTGTGGCGACGATCGTGGATTGGTAGTAGGGCGGGGAGAGCCGATCGAGGGCGCATTCTTGGTGTAGGTGAGGGGCGAACTGCATGGGCAGGTCGCGGTAGTAGGTGGCTCCGGTGCTGCCGGGACGGAAGGGCAGTCCGATCGAGATATAGGGGCCACGGTAGAGGTTTTCGGGGGTGGCGAGGAAGCGATCGATGAGGCTGTCGAAGCCGGGGGTGGTGGGGCGAAAGGTGGTGCGTAGGTAATCGGCTACGCAGTTGCGGAGTTCGGTGGCGATGATGGAGGGAAGCATGGGGGCGGGGGGCGGGCTTGTCTAGCGATCGAGCTTTAATTGCTATAACGGGATTAATCCGGGGTTTACGGGAAAGTTCGGTTATTTTTTTGTTTTATTCTACTCAGAGTCTAGGATAAACAACTTTTTGAGATTTGGCATAGGCTATGTTGCAAAGACTCGTTAGCGATAGGGGGCGGCGGTTTCTGGGAGTGATTGGAATTGATGCAGGTGATCATGGCTCCGTTGCAAAGTCATCCGTTAGCGAGTGACTTTGCAATTGTGCAGGAGCCGTCTGTGCGTGATTATTTCGAACCAGGGCATGTCTACGAGGTCTGGACTCCGATTGATTCGCCTAAAGCGGAGCAGGTGTTGCTTGATTTGTTGGCATCGGCTGACGGTAACTTGCGTTAGTAGGTTTTGTGGTCATACAGTTGTATGACAAGGAATAGAGTTTAGGTGTACTAAAATTTAAGAGCCTGCGAGAATAACTTGTTCAATGATTTGAGCGATTTGCTGAGATGAAATACCGCCTTGAGGCGTATCGTGAGTCTCAATTAAAACACCATTTTTTCCGCCACCTTCTTGATAGGGAAGAATGTCATGTCTTCTATACCAAGCTTTTTTGCCCTCCCACCGGGTTTGATATTCGGGTTGATGTAGAACTCCGCAATGCTCCCAATAGTAGGTCATACCAGATTCTTCATCCTCGATCGTGAAATCGGGAAAACGTGTTACACCGCCCATTGAGAGGGCTTTCTCGTAGGTATAATCAATGCCTTTGGCAGCCAATTGGTCGGCGATGATAACCTCGGATTTTGAACGGACGGCTTCGCCACGAGAGGTTCGATGAATTAGGTATTCTTCGAGAAAGCGGCTTTCTAATCGCTGAGTCTTCCCACCGGAAGGAGCAACTGGCACCTGAACTTCGACAAGATTTGGCTTATGGAATAAATTGGTCAGACGACGTGCTGTGTCTGAAAAAATATCTGAACTATATTTCCTTAGATCAGATCGATCGCCTTGGTGCAGAATGATTACCCGATCTCGTTGTCTGGTTAGGGCTGTGTATAGAAGCTCTCTGGATAAAAGGCGACAAGGATTGGGGAGGACGAGAATGACGCGCTTAAATTCACTACCTTGGGCTTTATGAACAGTTAAAGCGTAGGCAAGTTCTAAGGACGGTTGCGATTCTTCACCGAAATCTGAGTCGCTGAATTTATACTTAAACTTTGGCTGCGACGAAAATTCAACTTCCAATTCCCAAGGTAAACCTGGATAGCCTGATTGAGGTCTTTTGAATTGACCATTAACGATACCAAGCTCACCATTGGCAATATACTGTTCTGATCCTTGTGGAGGGTAAACCTTATAGCGACGGTGATTATACGAATTGATCACTTTATCACCGTAGACAATCTGCTCTTCACCCATAGGTTTAGGCGTTTTACGGAATTTGGCTTGTGCCATTTCGATCACTTTTGCTTTGAATTTTTTGTGAATCAAGCGATTGATCTCAGCAACACCGTGAACTTGACCGCGTACTGGCGATAGAATTTGCCAATTGTCTACAGCAGCAGAGGAGCCTGTATTGAAGTAGACATATCCCTTATCTTCTTGGCCACCTAGTTGAATGTCAAAATTCAGGGAGTCTTCTGGGCCTTTCAAATTCAGTTCCTCAACGAGGATTTGAATTAATTTGTCATTGAATTCTTCCGGGCTTTCCCAGGATTCAAAGCGGATAAAATCGATAGCTTCAGGCTTCGTCACAATTTCAAATACATCGTCTTCACCAGGGGTGATAGATCGACCGCTAAACCAACTAGCTAGCTGTAAATCAGCTCGGTTTGTACCTTGTTGTCTTCGCAGGATGGTGAGTTCTGTATAGCTCTTTGCGACACAAGGGAAACGGGTTTCCACGTCGTCTGGTTGCAGCCGATTCACAATATCAACGAAGGGGCGGCCCGGGCCAATGGGCGGCAACTGTCGCGGATCACCTACAAGAATTAGGCGCTTTACACCTTTGAGCGCATCTAATAAAGCGGCGAGCATCTCCTCAGTTAGCATGGAGGCTTCATCAACAATTACTGTATCGGCTGTATCCATAGCTGGTTGAGAAGACAGTCTATAGCGAGTAGTTTGAGGATCATAGCGATCGCAGCTATTGAGAAATTGCGCGATCGTATAAGCCTTGCTGTTGGTAGACTGCGTCATTTTGACGCTAGCTTTGCCTGTAGGGGCTAATAGCAACACACCTCCGGCTGCGATATCTGGATGGTTGCACAATACCGAGAGCAGGGTTGTTTTACCTGTACCAGCTTGACCAATTAGTAGAGAGAATCGGGCTTCTGCGAGTTCTTTGAGAACCGCAGCTTTTTCGAGCCGTGCTCGTTGTTCCAATTCATCTAGCGCTGATTCATCTGGCGCTGATTTATTCTGTTGGTTAACCTTGAGGAGATACTGATTTAAGCAGTTTGCCCAATCTGTCTTGATTTCATGTCGTCGCCCTTCGATGCGCTTAATGACGGCTTGACGAATGACTTGGCCCATCTTGGCTAAACGGGTGAGTTGATAAGCCTTGGTGCCATCTTTGAAGGATGTTGACTCAATCTCGCCTGCAAAGAAATCTTCGGCAACGAGCATACTATCTGAGGTGACTTCGCAAGTGGGTTGAAGGGGCAATTCACGAATTTTGGTAATGATTACATCTTGGGACAGTAGGGTATTACCTTCGCTAGCAGCGGTTTCGAGGATGGATAGAGAGAAAGCACGGATACGGCGTTCGTCCAAGCCGGAAGTTAGAGCTGACGGTGCAGGCAGGGGATGTTTAGTGCAGATAGCAGGTTCTGGGAAGACGCCTCGATCGATCGTCCAAATACTCACCGGATTGACTGTATAGATCGTTTTTTCAAAAATGAGATAGGGATTTTGGAGCAGTTCTGCATCGGTACATTCGATGCCTGCTTTTTTACGTTTTTGTTCAACCCAAAGCATTTTGGCTTGCTCAGGAGTGATCTCAAAGCGGCTCAGAAGTTGCAGTAGTGCTTTCCGCTCTGGAGTGAGTTTTTGCCAAGTTTTCTGGAGTAGCGGATTAATTTGGGTGGCGAGATCTTTGGGTAGATATGCTTGAGGATCGTTGAATAGCCGATCGATTAAAGGCCAGGGATCTTCGTTATCGCTGAGTTTTGCGGCGACTTCACGGGCGATGAAGGTGCCAAGGTCGATGCCCAAGGCACAGAGCACTGCGCCAAGTCCAGGGCAAGGGCCGCGCATTTTCCAGAGTTCGGCGAGTCTGGCATCAATCCATTTCAGACAGCGTTCCCAGGGGCCGGGGAGATGGTGCTCGATCGATTTGCGAAGGGAAACGGCACAGGCAAGTAAGGCTGCGATCGCGCCGTCGTGGGTGACGTGTTCAGTGGTGTAGGAGAATTCTTCAATGCGATCGTTAGGGGCGTAGGCAGCGATGATGGCAGGGTTGAAGCTGGGGTCTTGTTCTGCTTTGGCGAGGGCAGCATGATAGGGCAGGAGGAAGCCATCCTCAAAGTTAGGGCGAATGGAGTGTGAAACCATCCTTTCCCATAGAATGGAGCGCAGTTTGCCATTTCCTTGTTCAGAATATTTATATTCAGTGCAGGGGCCTATGTGTTTGACGCGACCAACACCGATGAGGATACGGATACCACTTGTCTCTTCGATGAATGGTACTTGTTTGGCGTAGAAGAAGCAAAGTGAGGTTTCGGGGTGTATGGGTTTATAGAATGCGTCGAGGGTGGCTTGTTGATTTTTGTAGTCTTGAAGCCAGGTAGTTTTGAAGGGAAGCCGTGGTTCCCGATCGGGGTCGTAGGGAATGGTGTAGGTTTGTTGATGCTGTTTGATTTCAGTCGTGAGCAGCCAGCGGAAAGGGATGGCGGGTGCGGCATAGGCGGGATGGCGTAGGGGGGTTTCGAGGAAGTGCCCGTGGGTTTTGGTGGAGGTTTTGACGTAGGGATGCTGGGCGGGTTTGATGAATTCAAAGGGGGCCATGAAGGTGGCGCGTTCAGAGACGCAGGGAGGCCATTGCTGGGGATCCAAATCTTGGATGGATTTGCCTGCAATAGCGGCTTCGGCAGTTTCGTTTTTATTTTGAGCAATATTCCGGAGTTTGAGGCAAGCACCATTGAGTTGCGGGGCGGTGCAAATGCTGCCGTTCCACGCATTATCATGCCAGGGTACACGAATAGAAATGTGACGTAGTATAGCGTTCCCTAGATTGCTAGACATGGTAATACTCAGGGGGTTTGGTGCCTTTTAGTCAAGGTTGCCCGAATTCTGAGTAAAGTCACGCATTTTTCTAATTTGGGATATATTATCGGCTTTTGGGTAGGTAGGTAATTGTTTTTATGATGGTTGAAGGGCTTCAAAGTGTGCCCAGGCGGTGCGGTAGTCGGTGACTCGATCGTACTTATCAAACGGCGCAAGGTAGGTGAGGGCGCAATCAATGATCGATGGGTGATGGAAGGGGCATTATCTTGAGTACTTATTGGGTTAGGAGGAGTGTGGATGTATGAGCGGCTCTTGCAAAAGATTGAGCTGCTGTTGGGCTGATGGATAGAATCGATCTTGACGATTGGCGAGGGCGATAAAAAATCCGGTATCAGCCAAAATCATGGTGCTTGGTCTTGGGTTTGCGAAAGGATTTGGTGGGCGATTTCTTCGGAATTGGCGGCAAGGTCTGGATCGTCTGCAATACAGCCAATAAAGTCACTGTTCCGAAGGCTGGCTAGGGGATCGGCTGTTTCTGTAGTTGATTGGGTGGGGTTGAGGTAGGCGGTCAGTTGGGTGAGGAGGTTATCGACTAGGGTGAGTTGAGCGATGTCTAGGTTGTTGAGTTTTTGGGTAATTCTTTGTTTGATTGAAGTTGCATCCATTGATTTTTTCTCCTTTGATTTAATTTGAGAAGCGATTAATACCAAATTGATTTATCAATGCTACAGATCCGATCCCCCCTAGCCCCCCTTAAAAAGGGGGAATTTAGTCAAATTCTTTCAAAGTCCCCCTTTTTAAGGGGGATTTAGGGGGATCGTCATGGGTTGCAATCACAGGTTGATTTGGTATAAGAGACTGCAAATTCTGTGACTTGGCGACGATCGATGGATTTATAGGCGAGGACGATGTGATCTTTTGGGATGCCTGCGGCAACGAGTTCGTAGGCTACACCTTCTTCTGTGCCGTCGTGCTGAATCCAGATTTTGTGGCCGATAATATCGATGTGGATGAAGGGGCCATAGATGCGTCGTCCTTTCTGCCAACCTGTTTCGAGGAGAAGGTAGTGGTCACGATCGCGGTCAAAAATGAGTTCTTGCTGAATTTCGGGTTCAGGGGTGCTGACGAAGTTGGCGTATTCGGTTAAGACGGATTCGATGATTGATTGGTATTGTTTTTGTAAGGTATCCATTGATTTTGGGTTTTTGTCACAGGATCAGCAATTCCATTTAATGCCCTGTGTAGGTTGGGCTTCGCAAGGCTCAGGTGCAGTTCTAATTTTGCGCCAACCAAGCGAGAATGCCTAAGAGATGGTCTAAGGGTTGAAGCGGGATTTCCGTGGGTTCGATCGAGACGGTTGAGCCGGAAAGTCGAATGAATTGCCACAGTAAGCCACTGGTGACAATGCCGTAGGTCTGGGGAATTTCTTGCTGCTTGTGCCGATTGAACTTTTGAGCGGCGACTAGCTCGGCAATGCATTGCCCCCAGCCATCGCGCAAGACTCCCTTCTTGGCCTCTACTACGGCGATGATGGGTGCTTTGATAATCAGTTGATTGGGCGATCGAGAAATCAGAAAGTCGCAGATGCCGTTGAGTCCGAGGGCGCGATCGACGGTAAAGTCTTCACCGGAAAAGAGGCTGATCTGGTCTGTCAGGAGGGTTTCGAGTTCGAGGAGAATGGGTGCGATGAGGAATTCGGAGCGGGCTTTTTCGGAGACATTGCGTTTCGCTAGAACTAGTCCTCGTTCTAGGTAACGGTTGAGTAAATCGCTGGGGGCGATCGGGGTGGTTTTGGGGAGAAAGGAGACTGCTTGTAACTGCAAATCAAAGCGGAGTTCGACTTCTTCGAGCGTAAAATTGCTGTAAGCCATCGTGACTGCCCCCAATGCTTGCACTGTACATTATAGAGCCGAGTTGGGATTAGGTTTGGAGTGCCTGGAAGTGTGCCCAGGCAGTGCGGTAGTCGGTGACTCTGTCGCATTTATCAAACGGGGCGTGGTAGGTGATGGTGCGTTGGGTGGGGCCGCCGGGGAGGGTGTCGTCGGTGATGGTGATTTGGACGGTGCCGGAGGTCATGTCTTTGATGTCTTCCCAGCCGATGATGCCTTTTTTGGGGTTGCCTTTGCGGGGGAGGCCGACGCCGACTAAGCCTTTGCTGGTGGTGAAGATGATGCGTCCGGTTTGGTCGTAGTAGGTTTCGCGTTCGTATTGTTGCATGACGGGGAATTGGACGCGGTAGAGGGTGATGAGTTCGTCGAGGGTGAGGCCGAGGGCGAGGGCGGCGAGGACATCGATTTCGACGAGGGCTTGGCGGCGGGCGTAGTCGGTGCGGAGGGCGCAGTGGCGCTGCCAGGTGGGGGTGAGGGATGACCAGAAGCTGTTGGGGAGGCGGGGGTCGGGTTTGCTCCAGGTGTCGGTGGTGAAGCTGGGGGAGAAGGTTTCGGCCCAGAGGTCGGCGTAGTGGGTGGTGAGGCAGTTGAGGGCGAGGGTGCGGAGGCGGATTTGAGATTTAAGGGCAAAGTTTTCTGGAACTAGGGGAAGTAGGCGGAGAATGTTTTGGTTGGCGTGTCCCATTCCAGTTGTTTTCACGAAAAAGTCAACGGGAATGCTGATAGCCATTGCTAAAAAATCAATTGTATTGATTTGATTTTGGAAAGTAGTTGCAATACAAGTATTAACATGACCAATTCCTTTGGGTGCCAGCATTGGAATAAATGTTCGTTCACCGGATTGACTTAACATTTCTCGGCTGACAACTCGATAGAAATCAGTGACGGGTTGGTTGGTGCCCCAGGGGACGCAAGGGGTGCGGCGACGGTATTCGGTAGGGTCGCAGTCGGGGACGTAGTTGGTGCGCGGGAGGTAGTCGTCGGGGAGATGGGTGAGATCGAGGATGTCGTAGTCGCTGTTGAGTTTGCAAATTGCTCTAGGTGTTTTATTAAGTGGATTTCCAACAAAAAAATGTGGGCCAGAAAGAATTAGTTCACTCGAATTGCCAGGAAATTGGGTATTACGCTGAATCGTGCCATCTTTCCTAACAGCATTTGTCTCGTCAAACATCACTGTTGCACAGTATTGTCCTTCAAGATTTCCAAGTCGTTGTTTTTGACGACTAAATCTTTCTAATACATCCACTAAATTTTGAGCATGGATTGCTGGAAGCCTGGATTCTGATGCTTTCACACCTTCTGCATCGTAGAGCTTTGCAAACAATTCTAGTGTGTCTAAATCAACACTAATGATTCGTGATGGATGCCCTTTTGTTTCCCACTTACCATCATTATTTTTAATTCCAGGAATTTCAGAACTAGGATTGGTTGAAAAACTCTCGAATATAGTTTTAGTAGCATAAAGATTTGCTGCATGGACAAACCGAATCATATGACTGTCAAAAGTTTGAGAAAGTTTTTGGTAAATATTAACGCTAAATTTAGCATGGTGGTCAACATCACTGAAAAGATTGAACTCGTTGGCAAACTGAAAATGTCCCCGTAAGTAGTGATAAAGTACCGATCTTAAATTTCCACCTTTCGGATCGTCATAAACGCCCTCAGGATGGAGAAAACCAGACACTCCCATAGCCTTGGTAAAGTCCCAAGCCTGCGGCAAGAAACACTTAAATAAATTCGTTTGACTCCCCTTCAACAACGGATAATTCTGTACCGCATTCAAGAAATTCTGCGTTCCTTCCGCTTCCTCATACTCCTGATAGTAAGCCCCTTTCAAACCCATATCATTGGCAAATTCATCCTCCCGCCGCTTCGCCAACTCACTCGCCGACAACTTCCGCAACACAAACAACGGGTTCCGATCCCCCAACACATCCCCCTCACTCCACTCCACCTTCAACCAAGGCGGATTCCCCACCATCAAATCAAACCCACCCCGCTCCCGAAACACATCCGCAAACTCCAACTCCCAATGGAAAAACCGCTGCCGCGCCGCAATCTCCTCCACAACCCGCAACCGGGGATAAAACACCCGCAACCGCTCCAAATCCACCAACCCATACCGCCGCAACTCCAACTCCCCCTGCCGCGCCTCCTGCGTCTCCGGAAACAACACCAACTGCGACTCCGCCGGAGCCAACATCTCCATCTCCCCCAAAATCGCCCCCACCTCCTGCAAAAACTGCTCCCGCGTCGGCAACTCCTCCGCCTGCTCGATCGGCCAAAACCACAACGCACACCAATAATCCATCACCAGCTTCAACCGCCGATACACCCCCGCATTCACCACCCCGATCGACCATTTTTCCTGGGCATAGATCTTATCCTTCATTTCCAACGTCGTCGGCACAGCCGATTCCCCATCACCCGCCTACCCCAAACCACCAACGCATCCGTCGTCCGCCGCCGAATATCCGCCAAACTCGCCGCATAGCGATCCCACAGCTCCGCAATCTTCACCGTCAGCCGCCGCGCATAATCCACCTGCTCCGCCGTCAAACCTGACTTCGCAAACGACTTATTCCACTGATTCATCGCCGCGATCGCATCCGGCTCCAGCCCCTTCACCACCTTATCCGTATAACTCGCCATCCCCGGATCCCCCAACAGAAAATGGAAAATCCCATCCTCCGGCAACCCCTCACCCAACGGCACCCGCTCCGGCGCAACCTCCCACCACTTTGCAGTCCCCTTCTTATCCTGCAACACCTGCGATCGGCGATACACCTGCCGCCGCGCCCCAATCAACGAATTCCCACAATGCAACTGCAACCCAAACCACGGCACAAACACCTGCTGCGACCCAGCCCCCGACTCCCCATAGATCGAATTCAGCCACAACGACACCTCCGCCAACTCCATCGCGATCGGATTCTTATCAATCCCAAACACATTGCGATCGGCCAGCAACATCTTCACCTTCTGCTTTTCGATCGTGATGCGATCGTGCGGAATCCGCTCCCCAAGCTCCTCCTGCTTCCGCTCCAGATAAGCCTCCGCCAACTGATCCACCACCTCATTCAAAAACGCCGCACTCCCCATCGCCGGTTCACACACCGTCAACGTCAAAATCTCATCCGCCGTCTTACCCTGCAACAACTCCTTCAACGCATACTTCACCAAACACTCCGTCAACGACTGCGGCGTATAGTAACTCGCACTCTTAATGCGATCGCGCCCCGCCAACCGAAACAAAAACTTCCCCTTTTCATGCATCCGCACCCGACCCGTCTCCGGATCAATCACCAACTCCTCCTGCTTAAACTCCTCCAACCGCGCCAACGGCACAAAATACCCAACCTCTAAATCACTCCGCGTTTCCACCTTGCCCTTTTTAGCAGACTTTCTAGCATCCTCATCTTCATCCCCGTCCCCATCATCGCCAGCATTGCCCTTACCACCCTTCGCAGGCTGCACCTCATACAAATCCTCCTCCGCAAAAAACGCCGACAAACTCAGCAAACCCTCATACACCTCACCCAATTGGTTCACCCCCAACTGCGCATAACTAATCCGCCCCCGCCGCTTCTTACCCGGCCCCTTGGACTGAGCACGCGACAACGACATCAACTCCAACACCCGCCGCAACACCCCATTGCGAAACTTCACCCGATTTAATAACGGCGTCCGATCGGGATCAAACAAATGACTCTTCAACGCAGGCAACCGAAACGTATTGTGAATCGCTTCTTCCGGATTAGCTTCCTGATTAGCAGCGCGATCGCCCAAATCGATCGCACTAAAATCGATCGCACTCTGCAATTCCTTCACCGCCGGATACCCTTCCCACAGCAGCTTAAACAACCGCCGGATACAAGTATCGATAAAATACCCCTCCGCATCCCCTTCCGTCACCAACTCCACCTGCTCCAAATCCCGCAGGCTCTCCAAACTGTACCCCTCCCGATACACATCCGAATTCAGCGGCGCATAGCCCAACTCTGGTCGCGCCTCAATGTAAAACACAAACAGCAAGCGATAGACCCAGCGCAAACACTCCACCTTCAACTGCGTCGGATCAGTCTCCTGCTCCCCTTCAGCCCGTTGTTGCTCCGTCGAAAAAACCCGCTTCTTCGCCACATCCTTACGGTAATAGATCACCTCATTGCCCAAAAGCTCGATCGCCTCCCGCAACGCAAACTTCAAATCCTCAGAAACACTATAAGTATGCCGATGACTATTCTCATCCAACGTATCCAGCAACGCACTGCCTTCACTAGGACAAGTATGCTCCCGATGCAACAACGTCGCCATCGCTAACAACGCATCCCCATCCCGCTCCCCCAACAACTCCAACAAATCAAACCGCAACAGCCGCGATGCATTCCACTTATAGCGATCGACCAGCACAATCTGATCCAAACTCACCAAAATTACCCAACGCGGCGGCGTATCCATCGCAAACACCGCATCACTCAAAACCTCCTCCAAACTTCCCTGCACCACATCCGGCGCATCCTCCGTCAGCAAATCCTGGTACTGCACCGCCGCCAGTCCTAACGACAATACATCCGCTGGCTCATCCACAGCCAGATTAACCCCCTCAATTACCCAAAGTTGCGGCTGTCCATGCTGTTGTGAACTGGGGCGACACACCTCACCCACGATCGGCAACACCTGATCCTCCGCCACTAGCTTCAACTGTGGCTGCCACTCATACCCCAAAATCGTGAGCAACTTCTCCACAAATTCTCGCTGCAAGCCCAACTGCTCCTCCAGATCCAGCGCCCGAATCGCCCGATCGCGCAACTTAAAATAATCCTGTCGCAACGCCGCAATCTGGCGATCGGGCCTTTTCTCATCCCCAGCCTCCTCGGCGACCTCATTCCAGCGTTGCCCAACTTGTTTAATATCTTCCTTAAAAATTGCATCTAGATAGTGCGCTGAGTAGAACTCATTCTCATTCGCAATTCCAATTAAAGCCATTAGTCTACCCTCCGCAATACTGTAACCAATTTGATAAAAGGTGTGGATTCCGTTGCCATCGACAGCTCAACCCATTCTCGATAATCTCGGAAAATTCGTTCCGTTCGATCCTCCTGCTGTCGTTTTCGCTGTTGTTGAATCGTTCGATCTGCCACCGTCCCAAACTGCAATTGCAACTGTTCCAAATGCTGTCCCTTCAATCGTTCCAACCGTTCACGATACTCTTCTAACTGCGGTTGGAGTTGTCGCTGAAATAGCGATCGTTGATCTTGCAAATAATCCCTCGCCATCTGTACTGCCTTCTCTCGCATTCTCTCCAATGCTTCGAGATCTAGCTTTAGCGCCCCTGGATTAGGAATGTCCTGTCGCCCTAATTTTGTCCTAGCTAGAGTTTCCGCAAACGGCTCCATGCCCTCAAACTTACCTTGCTTAAACACCGCCGCCACCCAGCGATTCAGCACAGGCACTCCCCGCCGATTCGGGAAACTACCCAACATGACAAACAGCGTCTCATCGATCGCTAATCCCTCTGAAACCAGCATCACCGGAGCCTGATGCCGCCCAAACCGAAACGCACAGCGATCGACCGCCCACTCCACCACCGGATGCAAATCCCAGAGATATTCCTTTTGCGGCCAACTGCTCTCTAGCTTCCGTGCCGCTGCCATTGCCTGCATCACTTCCTGGGGACTGTCTGTTAAATAGGTCAGTCGCTTTTCCTGGGGCTGTAATTCCTTCGGCAACCGCTGATAACGCCGCTCCAAATCCTTCGGCAACTTCAGTTCTATAAACCGCTCCGACTCATTAATATTCAAATTTTCCGGTGGTAACTCCAACGATCGCAACGCCTGTGCGGTAAATTCAAACGTTGAAAATAACTGCATAAGCACCCCCGTTTCCGCCTGGGGAATTTCCTGCCCCGCGATCGTTGCGGCAAAGCTATCCGGATTTTCAAACCAATCAAAAATATCCGTCTCCCCACCCGTCGCCGCCGTCCGATCGAGCTGGGCCGAAAAATCATCGGCACTCATCCCAGCTTCGATCGCGGTAGCCGTTACTGCCTCTTCCTGGGCTGCATCAAACACCCCCATAAATACAGATGGATCGCCAATATTCTGAATTGCCTGTTCATCCTTATTCAGCAACACCTGCACAATCCGCTCCACCTCATCCATGCGCTCAATCCGCGATCGCGTCAGCAGATAGCGAATCTCTGGCTGCCGCGTTTGACCATAGCGATCGATCCGGCCATTCCGTTGCTGCAAGGTCATCAGCGACCAGGGAATATCAAAGTGAATCAACTTATGGCTCAGGTAATGCAGGTTCAACCCCTCCGAAGCCACCTCCGTCGCAATCAACACCCGCACCTTCGCGCTTTCCTGCCCAAAGGCTTCCACCACTTGGTTTTGCTCCACATCCGCCATACCCCCATCCAGCACCACGATCGCCTCTGGCTTCAGCTTCAAGTCCTCTGCTAAATGCTGCTTCAGAAATCGCAGTGTTTCCAGCCGCCCCGTAAAGATGACCAAGCGATCCGTCGCATCCTTGCCCGTCCAGCCAAAATCCTTACGAATCAATTGCAGTAGCCGTTGGTACTTGGAAAATGCGGCCCCATCAACCTGTAAGAGGCGCGATCGTAATTCCGCCAATTCATCCACAGTTTCCGCCATTCCAGGGTCATCCCCCAGCCGCTTCAGCCGATTCTCCACCGTCTCCAAGCAGGCCATCGGACTTGACAGCATCGCCTTCAGCAACGTCGTCTTGAACAGTTGCTCTCCCTTACGCCGACCATCAATCCCCACTAACCTCAGCCCATCCAAACATTCCAGCACCCGCTCCTCAGCACCACTAGCCTGCGCTTCCACAGGTTCCACATTCCGCTCTGGTACATGCTGCCGCAAATCATTCAGCACATCCTTCTTAAAGCGCCGCACATAGAGGTCGCGAATATCCTCCTTTGTGTACTTCGACTCATTGGCGATCGCCGTAGGATCCAACATATTCATCAAGCTGGCAAAGCTCTCCGGGCGGCCATCATGGGGCGTTGCTGACAGCAAAATCAACGTATCCGATCGGGTTGCCAACCGTTCCGCCAGCTTGGCCCGCTGGGAAGCTCCCTGCCCCTTACCCCGCCGCGCCACATTATGCGCCTCATCAATCACAATAATGTCCCAGTAGGCTTGCTCCAGATAGCTGCGATATTCCCGGTCTTGCTTCAGCGTATCGACAGAAATGATGCTGCGATCGTAGTAGTGAAAGGGATTATGGTTGCCAGGAATTTGGGTGCGAATGCGCTGAATTGCCTGGGAATCCAGTCGTGCCAAGGGAATCGTAAAGCGGCTCCAAAACTCCTTCTGAAACTGCGTCATCATCGACTTGGTGGTAATCACCAGAATCCGTCGTCCCCGCCCCCGCCGCATCAACTCCGCACACAAAATCCCACATTCCAGCGTCTTCCCTAAACCCACCGCATCCGCAATCAGGATCCGCTGCCGAGGAGCCGCCAATGCCTTACTTGCAGGCCAAAGCTGGTAAGGCATCACATCCATCGCCGCCCGCTGTCCCAGATAAATCCTGGCATCATCCGGCACCGTCTGCCGCAGGCTGGCTTCTAGAAACAGCAAACTATGGCGATACCCCGGTGAAGTGTCTGCAACCAGCTTCGTCTCTTCAGGCCGCAGCACCTCAAGGTCAGTCTCTAGTTCCTGGATAAACCGCGCTGTCCGTCCTCGGATGAACTCTGAAACCCCGATCGCTTCAATGATCGTACCGCCATCGGACGATCGGGCAGTGGCTTTTACCAACCACTCCGCATCTCGACACAAAATCCGAGCACCAGGGGCTATTTGCCCCATCACTTCCGCCGCACTGTATCCCACACGAGACTTGGCCATCATTGCCGCCCCATCACTTCAAGCAATTTTCTTGTCTAGCGCCAATATTTCAGCACAAAATTCAGATTAGTGATCAGGGAAAGCAGAGGATTTCATGCATCATCATCATTTAACCGTAAAGTGCATAACTAGAAGGATGCCATCCAACGGCTGAAGAGATTCCATCATTTCCACCAAGCACAGCCCGTGGTATGCTTCTTTGCCTGTAATCAAGCTTTTCCTGGGTCTAATCTACTACAGTCCCCCATCGTAACAACACAGGCAAATCCTCACCGAAGGAAACCGCCATTGCAGACCATCAACTCTCCACTCAGATATTGCCAACCTACCGCTCGACCAGTAGCAAGATCGCCTTCATTTCGATCGATGACTCTGAAAAAGCGTTGCCATTCATTAACAAGCAAAAATTGGCGATTTCTTTCTCGGAAAGACTGCTGCTGCGGAGTATCTCCCACATCGCATCACTGAATGAGAAAAACTCTGCAATCATAATGTAGATTGAGCCACCTCACCCTGGGAAATAGTGATGGATGAATGATTTCTGATTAGATCATTACTTATAATTAAATGGTGGATGAGACCTGAACACCGACATAACGCGGATTACTGCTGTGAACAATATCAAAGGTGTAGAGCCGATTCTGCCCCGTAGAATCCACTGTTTGCACCACCAGGTTTGTTACAGGTGTAGTAGTCGCTCCCGGAAAGTGAAGCGGTTGAATCACTCTCAAGAAAACCGTTTTTGCCCGCCCAGTCTCTAAATCAGCATCAGTGCTGTAGACCAGCCTGGAAGCATCTGCAAGCAGAATGTAGGTGATCTTCTCATCGGTCTGGCTAAAACTGATCGAAGTTGCCCGTCCAGGTGCTACCTGAACTTGCACGACATCAGTTGTCGCTCTGGTGCGATCGACAACTTGATAGGCTGAAGTTTGGGCCTGCGCGGACAACATAGGCAATGCTAAAGCAATTAGCAACGCTGCACTGACAGAAGTCAAAGCAGAAAATCGTTTCATCGGTTTACCCTCAAAAAACTATTGACTACCACAGAAACTTCAGTTCCCTCAGAAACAAACTGCACATTCGGTCGTTGCAGAAGCTCTTGCATATTTTGGTCAGAGCGACGAGACATTCGTTCAACAATGGGATTGAAGAACCCTTCTAAGGCAGCCGCCCAAATTTGCGGTTCAGCATTGGTCGTAATCACACTCTGATTAAAGTTACCGCCCGATGTAGTGGTGCTGGACTGGGTACGAGGTTGATTGATAAGGGTTCCCACCCGACCCAGGCTGTTGAGTAAACCCATCAACAAGTCTTGACGAGCAATGTCGGAGCCTACATCGTTCAGCTTCTGGGCAATCAAGGGACGGTTGTCCTGACCTCTAATTTGAAGGCTATCAACCGGTAAAGTTTGCTGACGGATCTGCCCAAAACGATCGCGGTACACAACGGCAATAGCGCTTGCCGACACTAAATTATTGCCCCGTCCAACAGAATAGGTGCGAACAACCAAAATCGTACCACCTGGAAGCGCCACTGTACCATCCGTGGATTTCATAGCTTCCGTCAACTGCACGACAAACCGATTTTCCTGGGAAGACCTTGTCCCAGCCGCCGCGTTGTTTCCCCCTTCATCCCAAATCATTGGCAGGATGACTCTGGCTTTAGTAGAGGTTCCAAGCGCCACCTCTCGGAATTCACCCAGGTGCTGACCCAGTTGGCTCACCGGGGTACGTTTCAGGATGCCAAGCATACCAGGATTCCTATCAGCGCTCAGTGCAGAACCGGAGCCTGTAAGCGAAGCCGCCTCAAAAGACCCAGAAGTCGCATCGCGACCGGGCACTCTGTCAGACAACCCTATTTCCGTTGCCCCAATCGAGACGACAGGAATCACGGGATTGGGCTGCGTTGCCAGAGAAGCTGGATCAGATGGGGTATTAACAGCCGTCCTCGAAGGCTCCGTTGTGCCGGAACTGACCCGCAACTGTCCAACATTTGCCAGTTGTGCCCAACGCTGAAACGGATCAACCCTCTCTATGGGTTGAATCCTTTCAGGGGGAGCCACTGGCGATCGCACTACCCCAGGCTCGGGCCGAGAAACTACTACAGGCGGAGATGCGGCGACTGGAACCGATGCAGGGACTGGCGATCGTACCGGGGGCCGGGGGGAAGCTGGCGATCGAGGTGTAACCATAGACGTAGGCTGAAGTTGTCGCTGCTGATCTTGAAAGGCTAGACGGCTTTTTAGCTCAGCCGTCTCATCAAACGGTGTCGGCATTGGTGGCGTTGACATTGGCGACTGAGTCCCTTGTCGGATTGGTGTACGGGGTTGAAGGAAGCCAAACCAAAATACTGCTCCAGCGCCCATGACTGTTCCAACCACTGCTACAACAGCACCCAAGCGAATGCTGGCACGTTCTGCCAAAGGGCGCTTTACCGCTCCCTCCTGATCTTGCTTTAGCCGATACTCCTCTGAAATGAGTTGCGGAGTTGCAGGATTAAAGCCCGCTAGCTGCTGTTCCTCTTCTGGGGTCAGTTCATCCTCATCCTGGAATTCAGTCAGCCTAGAGGTTAGAGAGGTTTTACTATTTCTGTTTGCAGGATGAACCGAATCTGAAAGCGTCTGAGAAACTTCATCAAATGCATAAGATTCAAATTTTTGATTTGCATTCGTCATGTTTATCCTCGCTATACTACCGCTGTTGTTGAGGGTTAAACTCAACGATTCGGATAATTTGCAATCCAGCAGCGCGCATTTCGTAGATTTTGCGTTCTACTAACGGTGCGTCTGCTCCAAGGGGAGATCGCGGTACCTCCACTGCCTGCAATGTAAACGTGCGATTGAAGGGAATCCGCTCATCCCTCCCCGTGGTTCGATCGATTAGCACCCGCGTCGCCACCAGATCCACTTCCCATTCTCCAGGTCGAATTTCTCTCGGTTCCGATAGGTAGGAAACGATCGTCGTACTCCGAATTTGCCCCGAAAAGAATGTAGACGGAACTAATTCAGCAATCTTAGGCAGTGATGCCTTGGCAAACTCTGATTCCAGCATTAAAGAAGCAAACCAGGTATTGGTCGGAATTCGTTTATTACTACCAACTCGAACCCCTTGATCGGGTTTATCCATCCCAGGGAGCTTGTCATCCCAATTAAAGGTCAGCGTCGTCCAATCACTCACAACTTTTTGAATGACCGCTGGGTAGCGCCAATTCTGCTCCTGCTCTGAGACATAAATCGTTTCACCGTTCACCAATTGAGCAAATGTAGTCTTTCGTGCAGCAATTCGGTTCACTCGAAACGCAGTGAATAAGGTCAAAACAAAAATCAAGCTGTTGAAGGCAGTCAGGCAAATGAAACACACTGCCAGCCAATTCTTTGCTTCAGGCAGAAGTGGGGCTTGAAGCCGTTTAATCTGCATAACTAACCTCGTCGTATTAATGCGATACTAGTGACGGTACCGATTGCATTACTGAAAATGTCGATCAAACTTTTCACGTTAGAGGAAATGCCATTGTAAAGCGCAAAACCACCACCACCTGCAATCAAAACTGCTAGTCCCGGTGCAAAGATACTGAGGAAAAAGAGAAACGCTACATCCGACACCAATTCTGCTCCAGACTTCACCAACACCACAGCGGTTAAGCCGACTACAATGTTGTAACCCAGTTGAATTCCAAACAGCGTAATAAATCCAGTGAGCCATGCCCAGATCGGACGACCTTGCAAAGGGAGAAGTGAGAGTCCAATCGCGATCGGTGAAAATAGTGCTGTTAATAACAGTGCTGCTTCCAAAATATTGACAAATCCCCATTGCAAAGCGTAGAGGATAAACCGGATAATCGGAATAGCAGTGTCTCGGAATACGCTACCAGGATCAGTTGTTAAACGCACTACGGTACTAATTTGACCAGGTAAGGATGCATTCCATAATGCCTTACCAAAGGTACTTAATGGCTCCAGCGGCGATCGTGCCTGTCGTTCTGCTTCAGTCACGATCGCTTGTGCCTGCTCTTGCTTTGAATTCCAACACTCCACCAGCTCAGTCCCAACTTTACCCTGACATTCACTGTAAAGACTTTCAAGCTGTTGTTTGGCAATGCCAGTAATCGTCACATTGGAAATTGCATCCCGAAAGGTCAGTTCTCCAACCTGAAGCTGCAATACATTCTGCACTTGAGCATAGGAAAAACCCCGAATAAACTTGATCGTGCCTGCCAGAACATTACCATTCGCACCCAGGAAAATCATGATTACTAAGGGCCAGATAAAAATTGAGGCAAGCTCTGACCAGGACTGCTTATCGATAATGTCTTTACCCGTAGTCATCGCAATAAACAGAATGCTGGCAGCTCCCAGCGTAATACCCAATTGGATCAGCCCAATCCAGAGGCCAGATGCAAGCGGGTCTAGCGTTACTAGCCAAACCGTATTCCAGGACTCCACCGTGGCACGGGACAATTCCAGCGAACTGGTAATAATGTCCAAGGCATCGGATTCTCCACCTGTCGTTGGCAAGGATTGAGCAATCAGGGGCAACATAGGCATGAACCATCCGATCAAGCTGTCATAGGCATTTCCATAGTTTCCAACTGAATTATTGATCAGAACCGAGGGTGACGCCTCCCGGCATCATCAACAAACCTCCTTGCTGGCTAGCAGCATTTCCTGCCGAAATGGTTCTACGACGATCAGCAGTGGTAATAGTGGAAAGTTCGCTTGCCGTTTGAGCGAATAATGTATTACTGATCGCGCGATCGACCCGCGCTTGCTGTACTTCTTGTAGCATCCGCTCATTCACCTGACTGTTCAGGGCCATCTGTTGGGAAAGGTTTTGCATAATCCGTTGAGTTACGTCCAACCCCTGGGATTCCTCACCCAAACGTACACTTTCCTGCGTGTTCTGCTGCGTTGCCTGCCGTACTTGAGCCATTTGGGTTTGTGCTGCCTGACTCAAGGTGGACTGATCTGCTACTCCCGTAGCCGTGGCTCTAGCAGCGTATTTGCTCAGATCCTCGCGAATGCCGTAAGAACTGCGCCCATTAGTCTTATTCTCTAACGTCTCAGACAGAACCGCACTCGGATCACGGCTGGCTGAACCACCCATAATTTGACTCCAGAGCTGAGATAGATCTGGAACCTGAAACGCACCCAGAGTCGATTGAATTAAATTATTAACCGGACTCAGTAAATCGTTTTGCACAAAGTTTTGCAGCTCTCCCAAGAAATCATTAATTTGATTGCCCGTATTCGATACATAGACATTGCTGCCATTGACCTGATCCCGAATTGCTGCCTCAACCGGGTCTCTGCCCGTATCTTGAGTGCGTGCAAATGCCGGACTATTCACAGATCCAGCACCTACGACTAGAAACAGCATCATGAGTCGAATTATCATCCACTTGAGTCGCATAGTTGATACCTCCTTAACGTGCAATAAATGAATATTGATCATGCTCAGCAGGGCCACTGGGATAATTCTTTTGTTGGGGCGATCGCCTCGACTGCTCTACAGACAAACCTTGCCCGATATGACTAAATCCCTTGCCTTCTCGCAAAGCTGGAATATATTCATCCGAAAACGCTTTCAACCCCAGCAATCGCCCTTTGGATGTCGGAGGATAGTGTGCCATGACCCGATCGCGCGCCTCGCGCTCATCCTGATTATTAGCAACGCTGGCAAGCATCAACTCACCGGGATAGAAACGAGTCCTCCAGAACCGACCACCCAGTTCCAACAACCAGCAGGAGTAGAGATCACTGCTACGGGGCAAAAAAGCTTCCGTGGCGTTCTGACTGATGATGTTAGGGGGATAGCCCAGATACCGTTGAAAAGAGTTAATCCCACTGCTGGTAATACGCCCAGTAATCCGGTAATTAATGTTCTGCATGATTTGCGAACCGGCTGAACACTCACAAATGGTGTCTGGATCTTGAGAAAGCAATAGAACTGCAATACCGTCTTTACGTCCCGTAGCGCAGGTTTCTCCAACGATCTGAGCAAAGCCATCTCTGCGGAGCAACACCGAAAGTTCGTCTCCAATGAACAAACTGCGCGGATGCGAAAGCGCATTACGGATACAGGCAGCATGGGCATTGATTGCCATGAGATAAGCATCCTGCTCATTGGTCAAACCGCTAAGTGCAAAGAACTTGATAGCAGGTTCGGGTGAGAAAGTGCTGGGACGGGCGATCGCTTTTCCTAATCGGGAAGCCAATAACGCCCCAACCTGGCTCTGGATCTGATTCAGCGCATGGCGGTCTAAATCCTCAAACGAGCGCAAATTCAACTGTTCACGGGTACAGAACTTGATGAAGTCAGGTAGAGTGGGTATCTGCTGCCATTCGGGCGAGCGCCAACCCATTTCAAACGCTCGGTTGTAACGAGTGATAATTTCTGGATCACGTAGAAATACATCCAACGCTCTGATTAGCAACGCATCTACCCGTTGCGCTAAATGAGGATTATGGATTTTTCCCATTGCGATCGCGCTTAATGCCCGACGAATAAAATCCTTCCAGGATTCCATCCGGCGATCGCGCTCCAACTTATCAAATCGGCGCAAGTCAGGAGGTTCCAGTAGGTTACTGCTACCGCTGGAAATGTCGTAATATGCTCCCTGCTCACCTAATAGTTCAATCGCCGTTTTGAACGTGCTATTGCCACTGGAAGAAATATCCATACCCACCACTGGAATGTTGTTAGTTAAAGCTTCCATGGCAAATCGCCAGCCCAACACACTCTTACCTGAGCCGGACGTTCCGGTAATCAGCGCCCGACCAATCTGGTGATGGAATAAGTCAATGTAGATAGGCTTGCCGCCACGCCCAGTCAAAAACTCTACACCGCAGCGATCGATGTCCTTTGGCATTGTCAAGGGCATCATCCCGGCGATCGTATGCGTATCTAAGGTCAGTCGGCGCTCATTCAAGTTACTGCCATGCAACAGGCGCTTACAGGTGATGGGTAACGCTTGCAGCCAAATTTCCCAGGCAATATGACGCTCTCGAATCACTTTCGCCGTGTCAAAGCTGTTTGCCAGCAGATTGCAAGCGTGGGTCAATTCCTCAGCACTATTACGATAAACGAGGAATACGGGCGCACAATGTAACGCTTTAGTTCCCTCATAAATACGACGCTGTGCTTCAAAGGACTCTTCCTGCTTGATTTCAGCCCCAACATCTCGCCCCTGCCCCTTCGTGATGGCAACGGTACGAGCGGCCTTCGATTGCTTGGCCTGCCGTGCCAGGTTGTCCTGAATAAAAAAGTCATTGCTGCGGCTAATCTCAATCCAGGCTTCAGTATCATGCACATAACTGGAAGAGAGAATTTTCCAGACCCACTTCAACTGTTCTCTGGTACTTGTCCAGCCCATTGGCGGATCAGTCATAGTCATCACTCCACAGACCTTACCTTTTCCAGTCAAATACACCCGGTCATGATCACCTCGATGCTCCGGACAGGCAGAACGACCTTGTGTTCCTTCAATCAGCAAAGTACACAGGTGCTTGTCCGTCGTCACAGTTTCAGTCAGTTCGAGTCCTGTTTCTGTCTCCTTCAGAGTAATGACCTGCGGAATCGGAGGAGCAACACCCTGATTAAATCGGTTCCAGAGCCACTGCCACAGATCCGCTGAATTACAGGGAGTTACTTCCAGTCCGACCTTCGTATTCAGCAATAGTTCCCATTGAATAAAGCCCTGTTGAAATCCTTGTAGTAAAAGCTTTTTGAAAAATGTTTCCTGATAAATCCGCTGATTACCCGTAATTTTTTCCACGACCCAAGAGCCTGTTTTTCTTAATCTCTCAATGAGACCACCAATCAAATCTTTGTGCTGCGTACCAGCTTCGTCATCACTAGTCCAGGTGCAAAGTGCAAGTTGCTGCCAGGTTTGTCGGGTTCCTGTCTGAGTAAGTTGCTGCACTCGAAACTGTTCATTGCGAGTTAAGACTGAGATCGGTTTTAATTGACAATCATCGGCCAAGTCAGATAATTCACTTTGTCGTTCTTCATCATTGCTGTAACAACCCGTGCAGAAGGTAATTCGTTCACCGACTGGTAACTCTTTCATTCCTTCTTCAATTGCATGAGCAACAACATTCACCTCACTGTCATCTAAAACATCGTGTAGTCCGGCAATACGAAAGCCAAACACAAGCTGGTACTGAGACTTTCCTTTCTCCAGCAACAGTGCTGAAACTTCACGTTCACAACGCATCTCTAAAAGAGAATCGTCTTTTTTGATTTCTGCAATACAGCAGATGTTCACTTCATTCTGGAATGGCATAAACGTACTGTTACCTCCATACTGATTCGGCACCTGCACTGGTTTCAGTCGAATATTGACCCTAGCATCACCATAACGGTTGCGAATCCAAGCGGGTCGTTGTTCTGGGATGGGTGAAACATAGATATTGTTACCGTTACACCACTCAGTCCCTGGCGGATTGCGCCAGCGATCGAGAAATTGATGGGGTTGATTTCCAGTCAGAATCCACCAGCTTAAAATCAACCAAAACGAAGTTCCAAAAAACCAACCTAGACCCAAACTAAGGAATCCATTTGTAATGACATAACAAAGAACAACAATGGCAACCCAGGGACCCAGTTGATCCGCTGGAATTGGCCCAATACTTGCCTGTTTGCCTAAAATTCGATTGACTCTAATAAATTCTCGATTGAAATCCTGTTCCATAGTTATTCCAATTCACTTGGCTTAAATCAACCACCAGCCGTCCCTGTGCCATTTCCTACGAAGATAAACGTAACCACATCAATCGCAATGACGATCGCAAACGCTAGTCCTACCTGAGTCACAATGGGTCTCCAGTCATTTCCCTGCTGGGCCTGGTTATAAGCAAATAGGGCAGCCGCAGCAACGAGTAAAAGAAACACTCCCCGAATCAGATTGAAAATCAACCCAACAACGTTGGAATCTAGTGTATTGGTTGCGCCTCCAGCCTGAGATGTTTGCTGTGCTAAATTGACAAAGAACTGTTCTAACCCACTTAAGAAAATGGCATGGGCAGGGGCGACTAAAGTATTGAGCAGAGCCGTAGTCGTAATGATGAGTACTGCAATCTGCCAGAAACGGATCTTTGCACCCAGATATTTTTCTAAAATGGGTACTGCATGAATTAAGTGCCACAGACCAATGAAAACTATACTGAAGACACTTAAAACTGTGATCAATAACGTATCCTTGAGCAGTAGATAAATAGCTACTACAACACAAAGTCCAACTAACAATAGATCTGCTTTGGTAACGTTGAAACGCTTCGGCCGTTGGGTTGAATGATAACGTAATTGGGTTGAACGAGACTCAGAAACCTGAGTTTTAGTGTTGTACATCCTACATTCCTCATCAGGGCTAATACATCTGTGTCTTAAACTTGCAATGCTTCACGACTAGGTTTAGCAGAACCTTGCCCAGAACGACGAGTTGAGTGCCTGTCATCCGTTCGTGCTGCTGGGTGATCATTGACGGCTGCTTCCATCTCTTGTAATGGAAGACTGCAATGCAAAATATCGGGAGATTGACCAGGTACTAACAGGGCATCAAATACCTGTTTATCCCCATGGTTCGGGTCGAATCCTTGAAGCAATTGTGTTCCATTGGGTAAGGTCACAACTTCAAACTCGTATTTGGCTTTGCCCTGATCTGTCCAGGTAAAGGTAGGTTCAGCCTCACCATTAAATCGCTCAGATAGCTTTTCCTGGAAGGTTGCAATCAGGGCTTGGGCACTGGCTTTGATGACATATTCTCGCTTGGACTGAGGAAGTTTAGCGATCGCCGCTTTCTCCTCAGAATTGAGGTGATCTTCTGCGATCGTCCACTGTCCATCGGTGCAATTGCCTGCAAAAAGAGTATTGCCCTGGTGGTTGTTAAGGGCGATTGCCACCTGTTTCCCTTGCTCTTCCATCCGCAGAGTTTTGTTACTGGAAATCGCAATTCCTTCTTGGTCATCATCCAAGAGTTCATTAGCAACTCTGGCAAAGCCCACCAATGACTCTGCACAAGCAATTTGCTGAGGATCAGCTCGTCGCACCATAAGTTGTTCCAGCACTTTGGACTCTGCGATCGCTTGTTTAGATGCCACCGATTGGCTTTCTTCTGGATCTATCTCTGACGCAGCCATTGAAGAATTAGTTTGTTCTGCAATTTGCTTGTCTAAACGATTTACTGCAATTTCTAAGCGATCGAGTCGTTTGGAAAGACCTTTCAGGTATGACTCAATCTGGTCAAGCTGTTCGCTGATGCTGGCTTCACGATTCAATTCCAGCGGTTGAGATTTGTAAGTGGGATCTAGTTTTTCACCTAGCCTGTCTACTTTAATCCCAACTGTCGCAGCCGCCGTGGCTAAAGGATTTTCAACCACAATTTGTTCTGGCTCTGCTGTTGGCGTTACTGCTGCGCGTCCAGTTGTTGCTTCCTGTAAACGGCTGGTCAGGTTTTCTGCCTGCTCATTCTGCCGCTGAAGTTCTCGAACAATTCGTTCGATCCGTTCTTCGTCGTCCTGGGCGGTCAGGTTTTCTAACACGCCCTGCCCAACCACAATGCCCAGGGTTGCCAGTTGCCCTGCTAGCCCTGCCACATTCACTCCGTTGGTTTCGCGTCCATTTACAGCAGCCGAGGCACTGAGCCGTGACGCTTCCTCCATTGGATCTCGATAGCGGAAGTCTCGATGATTGGATTTACTGGGTTTACCTAGGGCCTGCGTCTTGGATTGAGTTCTACTCTGAGCGTTTGTTGACGTTTTGGCTTGATGTTTAGATGGAGCAAGTTCCGCATCCTCCAGATCATCTAACCCAAGATCTAAGTCGGCAGCTAGTAGCGTGTCTAAATCCTCATTTGGCTCTTCATCAAAATCGTTATCGAGATCAGGAACATCGTCCAGATCCGCATCCAGATCATCAAATTCTGCCTCTTCAAACCCGAACATTTCAGCAATGTTGGAGGGCGTAAAGTAGTTTTCGTCCTTGTCGGTAACGCCTTCCAAGTTTTTGATCAAATACTTGCCGCTAGTTTTTTGGCTGGGGTCGCTGGTGAGATAGAAGCGGTAGCCTCGAATCTCATCGTCATTGCCACCACCCTCACAAAGTTCAACGGTAATGGGAGCCTTACCCGATCGCTCACTGAATGATTCGACATAAGCCTTAAAGTCCTCATGAGACTCAATTTCTCCTTCCTGGAGGGCCTTAGTGATGGCTTTATCCAGGGTGTTTTCAAGATGGCGGAGTTTGCGGCGATCAGTCAGGTTTTGCCACGTTCGGCTTTGCCGACTCGAAGAGTCTCGCTTCTGGGTACTCTGCCGCTGCTTGGGTCGGGTAGGTGTTTTGGTAGCCATAGGCAGCCCTGGAACACAAGTTAAGGTTGCTGTAGATGTCACCCTAACAAGGCGATCGCTCAGGCTACCTATGCCCAATGGCGATTTGTCCAGTATCCAGTTGGCTAGGTTATAATAATCCCAGAATTATACCCTTTCGGTTTGCTCAAGCTATGAATAACAGCGTGATCAAAGATCCCACGTTCCCGATGCGCCATGCTCAGGTGACGGAGTTGAAAAATACTGCCAAAATCGCTGATTTGGCGAAAGACGCAGATGTTCTCATTACTCGGAATGGGGAAACTATTGCCTATCTAGTCAATCCAGAGCATTATGAAGCGCTGATCTCAGCCTGGAATGAACTGCGGGTTAAGGTCAGCCAAACCGTGCTAACCAGTTATGAACAGCAACATGGAGGGTTGCAACGCCTGGATGAGGCGATCGCGGCTGCCCAGCGAGGAGAGTGGGCAACTCCTGAAGAAGAGGCTGAGGTGTTTGACGACTAAATGAAAGTCAAATTACGTCTATAGTTTAATGTAATCGCCCAAATGATGTTTCCAACTTTACTGCGGCAAAAATTATTACTTCTGGTTCTACTTCAAGAACTTTGGGATATGGAAATATACAATCTCTTGATTAATTCGATTATCTTGAAAATAAATATTGGGGAAATTTCCTTGCTCTCTGAATCGTTATCTCTGTAGTTATTGTTACAGAGCATCAATATAAACCATGAAATCTTTAATTGAGGAATTCGATCCTTCCCAGGGATATTGTAATTTAAGTTGAATTTTCGTACTTCCGGGAAGAGCTACTTTGAAATGAAATGATCGTATACCTCCCCCTCCAATACCTGTGGAAGGAAAAATCGAGAACTCAGAATTTTCCATATCTAGAATCTCTTTGTCAACAGCACATACTTTCCATAAATAACCAGTGCTAGGGTTTTCCCCAAGACTAATTACGATAGAATCACCTCTGCTCACTTTAAATGTTTTTTCTTTATCCTCTTCTCCAATAATTATTTTGGACATAGATATCTCTGTTGAAAATACTTTTCAGTATATCTTTGCTATTTACAGATAATGTTCTAGACGTAGGGAAAGCTTTCTAGAGATTGCTGTTAGAAACGAGTTCTAGCGAATCTGATCCACACGTCTAGAACACTACTTTAGAGAGCTTGTAGAAAACTTCTCACCTTATAGGTGAAGTTATCTTTAATGACACTAAACAATGTCTTTTTCTCAAAAATTGTTACACCACATTTGTGATGTAAAGGCGATTGATTACCCCGTAATATTCATCTGTAGATGTAAGTGCAGCATGAACATGGAGACCAGCAGTTATCGCAGCCAGAGCCACGGCTAGCATTTCAGTCTTTTGAGTATTGTTAGCTGGATACCAACGGGCTGGAAATGCCTTATTAAGATCCTCAAGATTAATGAAGATAGTACCGTCTTCAGCTGGACCGACTCTCCGTACTGCACAATCAAACCACCCACCAGGCGCAAGAGTAGATGGTGTTGAAGGTGGTGTCATGTATTCTTTTTTATTGTCGATTTGGGGCATTGCTGTAATCATTTTGCTTCTCCTTCTTTAAAGACTGATGAATTTATAGCAACATTACCTACCTAAAAGTAACGTTGTTACAGCTGTAGTACTTTGAGGTCTCTGAGATTGAGCTAAAAGAGGAATCATCCACGCTGAGACATTAGCGCGAGTAATTACTTTTTGTGTTTTGACAGATTCAATAGCTGCCATAGAGCTATCAATTCCACACTCACCATAGGCAATTCTAAAGTAGCCATTTTCTCCAAAAGAATCTTTCCAACTATTTTTACAAATCCAATATCCTTCTATGTCGTTATATCCAACACAGCAAACACAGTGACCAGCAACAAGACCACCTTTAACATGTTTGTAAATACCACCTCCATAGGCAAAGAAATCCTCATAAACAGAAAATCTTGTAACGAGCGGACCCTGAGTTGAAATCCACTCTTTCATAGATTCAGCAGATGTTAAAGCATGCCATCCAGTAATCTTAGTCAACCGCTCTTCCCAATTCTGACAGAGATTGCAAGTCTGATCTTGAGCTGTATAAGGAAAACAAGCCTCGTCCACAACACCACTGTCACGAAATGCATCTAAAGCACCTGATATCCACCAACCATTACCGCAATTTCTCCCTTCACTCCTTGCGTAACAATAGAATAAATGTGCTTCAGAATAGTCAACATCAAGATTTGGATTATCTACTTGTTTCCGCAACCTTCCCTCTGCCGCTGCTGCAACCCCAAAGGCAACACAAGCACCACATCCACCCTGGTTTTTGATAGAAGTTATATAGTTCTTACCATCTACATCTCGTAAGTCATAAGAAGGAGGATAAGCTTTGATTGCAGGTGCCGTCAGAAAAGCCTTAAGATTTTCTTGTGCTATCTTCTCATCTTCCTCAAGTGATGGATCACTAGGACCAGGAATATAACCAAGATATTGTCTACGCTCATCGCTAGACATCTCTGTAAACTCATTACGTTCCACTAGCCAAGAAGCGGATGCATCGGCTATTGCAAGTTGTAATTCTTGCAAATTGAATCCTTCAAGAGGCATAGAAAACTCCTCCATTAAGGCAACTATGTATTAGAATAGCGAAACAAAGCCTTAATTAAAGTACACCTCAGCAGATCGGTATTCTGAAGTTTTGGCTCAAATTCAAAAGATATCTAAAGCTACAATCCAAAGCTTTAGGTGGGCAGCAGGCTCTGTTTCATATCCCGTCTGCTTACCGCAGAATTCTTTAATATTTTCCTCACAAAATCATATTAGCTCTTTAGTTAAAGTAGAGAGTAGTTTGTTTACATTTATTAGTAGAATTAATACTTTTGAAATAAACAACTAAAAAGTTTCTAAATATATTTGAATAGGTTAGTATTTGCCCTAGCTAATTAGTACAAATCTATTTTTCTTCTTAAAAGACGATCTCTGCCACTAAGGGAAGTATTATCCATAGGCTTTGCTCTTAGAGAGTACATTGAAAACTAGATAAATTAGTTATCCCATATGAAGCATGACTACAAGAGCTTGATCGCTCCCTCTCCATCAGCATCTTCTCTAACTCACCCGCGTACTCCTCTGACAGTGGCACCATTTCCTCACCTGTATTCAGATTGCCTCGACAAATCGTGCGTCTTGCTTCATTCCGAACAATAAAGTCACCCGTAGGTTGAACGTAAGCAGTCCATTTATCGCCCACCTTAAATTGAGCAATTCCAGAATCACTTGATCGCTGCTGTTCATAGGTTGTGCCCACAGCTATCACAAGTCCTTCAAATATTTCTCTCCGCCATTGATTTCTATCTAGCTCAGAGCCTTGGACAGGTTCTGAACCAGGAAGGATTGGTTCAGGAAGTTGAATCGAATCAGGGTTCACCCTCAGCACTACGCTAGAACCTTCAGGGCGTAGTTTGGCTTCAAAGGAACTTCCGATCGGTAACTTGGGCGTATCTGGTGAAAAGGTGCCCAAATTCTTGTCGTCGATTTGGACGATCGGAGTGCCGTTGTAGCGGTAGTATTCAGGATGAGATTCTGGCAGTTCAAATGCACCCACTTGCAAGCTCACAGCTTGATTACGCCATTGCTTACTAACAAAATTCTCCCCAGCAAAATCATTGTGGCGAATGCCCAAGATCTTGATTTCATCAAACTGAAACGCCTGAAGTTGCTGACAGACCTCCTCTGTAAACAGGTTATATGCCAGTGCTCCTACCCCTGAATCCTGCCACGATTCCGCCCAAGTGTGATCAGCAGGAGGAATAATCCATAAATCATCGGGTACATGAAGCGTATCCAGATCATTAAC
>MUGG01000031.1 GCA_002148405.1 Alkalinema sp. CACIAM 70d
CAACTCCGGGTAGCTATTCCCCCTCGCTGAGCGAGCAGCAAGGAGGCTTGATGAGGATTTTAACATCTGACCGAGCCACTCTTGTTTGTGATGTCAAACGGGGTGGCTCTAAATTTTGGGGCTTCTTAAGACTGCCCTCATCCCCGGCCCTTCTTCCACCTGCGGGCGAAGGGAGAAAGTTTGTTGTGGGGAAGGGATTCACTACAAACAGGAGAAGCTCTCATTATGGCGAAAGGTTCTAGCGATCGGAGCGATCGTTCGGTTCAACATGAGAAACAACGCTTACAGATCCACTTAATCGGTCATCAAGAATTCATTCAAGACACGATTAATCAATTGCATAGCCATCGGATCGCGGACAGGATTCATTGGAGTCAACCAATGCCGATCGTGCATTCCGACGGACAATACATCAGCATCCTCAGTCGCGAACGTCTGCGTTAACGATCGCAGCATCAGTGTCCCGCAGGTTCGTTTAGCAGTCTGTGGGCACCTCACGAGGTTCTAGCAAAGGAGATCGGCTCATTTCTCTAGAATCTCGTCCGTGAAAGCAGCGATCGTGGTAGTTGAGAGCGATCGTGTAGTTTCTCACTCATTTGTGTGATGCAAAGTTCGATCGGCTTTTCAGATTGTTTCGTGGGCAGTCGTTTCGAGGCAAAAATCTAGAAAAACTTCATGATTAGCCCAGCCTAACCCGTCGTCGCACCTGACTGGCAATGCTAAACTGGTTTCAGCAAAATCAACCCACAGCAGGTGAACTTTGCGTTCGCCTCTTCAGAGAGTAGGTCGTCTCTATTGGTTTTATTGAGGAATTTTATTTTATGAAACGCAAATCACAGCAAAAAAATCCTAACAAAGCCACTGAATATTACCAGAGTGGCCTTCAGAACTTTTATTCAGGTCTGTTTACATTGGCAGTTGCTGATTTTTCAGATGCAATAAAGTTTCAACCCGATTATGAATTAGCCTTTTATCAAAGAGGAATGGTATATTACGTAGCTCAACGGTATGAAAATGCAATCACTGATTTCACCCAGAGCATTAGAATTAATCCAGAAAATGCTCTTGCTTATTGCCACCGTGGAGATGCGTACAGACATTTACAGTGCTATGACGCCTCATTAGCTGATTATTCTGAAACGATAAGGCTTGATCCGAAGTCGGGAGATGCCTATATAAATCGAGGACAAATCTATACGAGAATGAAGCAATATGAGTTGGCAATAGCTGATTTTACGAAAATAATCAATGATCGGTTAGAAAACATCTCTATTGCTTATGTTAATAGAGCTGCCATATATATTAGTTTAGGTCAGATAGGCAACGCATTATACGATCTTGAACAAGCGATCTATCTTGATTCTAATATCCCTGATATCTATTATAATCGGGCATTAGCGTATGAATATTTAAACGACTATGAACGCGCATTAATCGATTATACAGAGGTTATCGCACGTTCTCCCAATGATGCGGATGTGTATTATAATCGTGGTAATGTCTATCGTAAATTACAACAGTATCAAAACGCGCTCTCTGATTATACGAAAGTACTGTATATAGACGTCTCTTTCGCTGATGCGTATGTGAATCGAGGGCTTGTCTATACGGCTATGGGAATGAATGAACAAGCCATTACGGATTATACTGAAGCCCTCTCAATAGCCCCAAATGATCCGGCTACATACGTCAATCGCGGAGGGACATATATTAATTTACAACAATTCGACAAGGCATTTTCTGACTTTGCGAAAGCTATTGAACTGGATTCTTACTTTATACCAGCATATCAGAATATCATCGAAGTTTACAAACAGTTACAGCAACCTGAAAAGGCGACCCCTTACATCCAGAAACTTCAAGAGATGATGCCTGAAGAAGTTGAATGATGAGTCAGTAAGAATGGCTATTGTCAATAGATAGGAGAATGAGGCGAACAATGGCTTGCACGTGACCACAAGGAGCGCGGCACAAAATTCGTTGTTGAACTGAATGTCCGTCTCCGCGCTCCTTGTGGCGCGTAAAGCCTAGCGTTATGCTGACTGCCCAGAGAGAAAAAAGTCCTTCCATTCTCTGTCTTTCCAGCATTTCAGTTTGCGTTTCAGAATTGTGGTAATCACGATCGCTCCCATAATCGCAGCATCAATGTCATTCGAGACTCGGCGCGGACTCATCGATCGAGGCTTTTGCGACATTGACCCGTTCATTGTCCCAGCATTTGGCCGATCGAGGTTTCAGCAAAAGTAACTGGCGCATTGACCCAGAAACCCGTCCACGGAAGCAGCGATAGTGGTCATTGAGAGCGATCGTAGATTTTCCCGATCATTTAGAGATCATCTTGCCCTAGTCAGCACAATTGTGAAATCTCTTTAAATATCCAGCTTATCAATCAAACCACTCGTCAAAATCACTTCGATCGCGAGATCAGGAAACTCTATTCTAGTTCATCGGCCACTGCCAGAGCAGTCCAACGGATCGCGACTCTATCGCCGTGCTAACCCCTGACCACTTAGCCACAACTCCGCCTCCTGCACCGACAGGGGCGGCGCAAAATAGTAGCCTTGAACATAGTCACAACCCATCAGTTGTACCTTCTCTAATTGTTCTGCTGTTTCCACACCCTCAGCAATCACAGTCAAATTTAGCTTTTTTGCCAGCAAGCAGATCACCTCTGTAATTTCTCCCGATCGGTCGATCGTCCCTAGACATTGCGTAAAAAAGCGATCAATCTTAAGCGTATCGATCGGGAATTGAGCCAGATAACTTAAAGAAGAATAGCCAATCCCAAAATCGTCAATACTAATTTGAACGCCAGATGCCTTGAGAACATTGAGCTTACGCAAAATCGTTGCTTTATTTTTCAGTAGAGATGTTTCTGTAATTTCCAATTTGAGACAACTGGGTGGCAATCCTGTTTTCATCAGAATTTCGTAGACTTGCGCTAAAAAATCTGCTTGCAAAAACTGTTTGCTGGCAACATTAACACTCACCGTCATTGGGTAAACATTCCCGAATTGAAGCTGCCACCGCTGCATTTGCTGACAAGCCTGTCGCAAAATCCACCCCCCTATCTCAACAATCTGACCCGTCTCCTCCGCGATCGGGATAAAAATCGAAGGAGATAAGAGTCCTTTGGTTGGGTGTTGCCAGCGGACTAGAACCTCAAAACCCATAACTTGCAATTGATGCGCATCAATGATGGGCTGATAATACAAGATTAGCTCTTGGCGGTCGATCGCATGCTTTAGATCGATCGCCAGTTGTAATTGCTGAACCACTTGAGCATGCATATCCTGGTTGAAGACTTCGTAGCTAGCTTGTGGATTCACCTTAGCTCGATAAAGGGCAATGTCAGCATTCCGAATTAATTCTTCTACCTGAGTACTGTATTGATCGTAATAAGCAATACCAACACTAACACTTGTAAATAAACCATTACTATCTACCTGAAAGACAGCTTGAAACCGATCGAGAATTCGCTCCGTGATGTCGATCGCAACTGTTTTTTCTGGAAGTGGAGACAGCAACACCAAAAACTCATCGCTTCCAAAGCGTGCAACAGTGTCGGTGGCCCGTAAACAGGTTAATAGGCATTGTGCCACGGTTTGTAAGAGTCGATCGCCCACTAAATGGCCCAGACTATCATTGATCAGCTTAAAATCATTTAAATCCAAAAACAGAACAGCAAACGTTGATGGATCTGCACCAACCCTCGCTGCGGCAATATCATACTCTTGAATCGTTTGTTGCAATTTACTCCGAAAAGCAGACTGATTCAGCAATCCCGTCAATTCATCATGGGAAGCACGGTATTGTAGTGAAGCAAACGATGTCTGTAGCTGCTGAGCCATTCGGCGAAAGGCACAGGTTAATAATGTCAGTTCCCTCGATAGCGGTTCTGATAGCTGGGTATCCCACTGCCCTAAAGAAAGCGTATTAGCTTGATCAACAACATTAAGAATAGGTTGAATTAACCAATGGGCTAACAAAATACTGACCATGACTGTTAGTCCCAGGGCAACAACACAAAGGGCAATTGTAAGACGAGTGTTGGCGTTAATGGTTTCCATAAAATCTGCTTCTGGAATAGCAGTTAGGATTAACCAATCTAACCCCCGAGCATCATGAAAAGGAGTAATCCCAATCAAAATACGTTCTCCATTGATCTCAAGGTGAAGTTGCTGAGGCTGCTGTAATTGTCTAAGATTTGGCCATTGATGGCGCAAATACTGGGCAGTCTTGTGAATTAGGACATTCTTACTTTCACTTGCTTGAATTCTCTCTAAGCTTTGGGTTCTCGCTAAGTCTGACGATCGTTGCTTAACTCGATACGGTAATTCATGGGTGGAGGTCGCAACCAATAGCCCATCCCGTTCAATAATAAAGGCCTGTCCAGTCTTACCAATTTTTAGGCTGCTTAAAAACTGACTAATTTGCCCTAGCCCCAAATCACTACTGACAACCCCCAATAGATTGCCTTGAGTATCATAGAAGGGGTGACTTGCAGACAAGATTAAGTTTTCGGGGGTGACAGAAACATCAATGCTGCTCCAAATCGGTCTCTTGGCTTGAACGGCAGCTTGATACCAAGAGCGAGTTCGATGATCATAGCTGATGTCTTTTTCTAGGAAGCTGCGATTGCCTTTAGCATCGATCTGCCAATCAAGGGTACCTTTAGCCTTAGGATTCCAAACTGAAAAGTACAGCAACGATCGATCTTGGTCATTGTAGCCCAGTCCAATATAATCAGGTTTTTCCGTTCCGATAACCACTGAGTTTAGGGTATTGAATTCTTTCAATTGTTGCCTGAGGTAGTCCTCTAGGCTGCTCAATCGCTTGAGGTCGATCATCGCAGTCGCGATCGCATTGACATTGATTCGGTTGACCAACATCGCCTGCTCAAGATAAGTTTTCAACTCATCGTTAATTTGTTGAGCCACCTGAGTGCGGATCTGACTGGCGAGGTCATTCACTGCCTTTTGTCCATTACGCAATGAAATCCAACCCGTCAACCCAACCGCCAAAGCAACTTGAAGCACAAATGGAACCACCAACACCAGACGCAATGACGGCTTTCGTAGTTGCACTAAGGAGGCAAATGAAACCATAACGTCCTAGTTAATGTAACCGGGCCCATGTAACCGAACCAATGTAACGGAGTCGTGACAGAAACGCCCCAAGATGAATGTAGCGTTTTCTACAAATTCCTTGAAGGCCATCATAGCATTAAACTCTGTCAGTAGCTTTTTCCAGTCATAGGTGAGAGCAGAGCATGATAGTCCTGAAGTGTTGCTATTTTTCCCGATCCTTCAGTCCAGAGAGTTTGAAGTCGATGAGAATATTGTACCCACAACTGATCGACTCTTTGACTCATCGACTCTTTGAGCGCGATTCTGGGTCTCAGCCTACCCATTTTAATCACTAGTGCCCATAGAAAATCCCTGTCGATCGCTGGCAGGTTCCGCCACCTCAATCCTAAAGCGCACCCGATCGACGGCTTCACCCTGCTTCACTTGAAGTGTCCAAATCCCCGGTTCCATCTCCCAAAACAGCGACTGAGTTGATGTTGTCGCGATCGTTTGTCCATTGAGACTCCATTCAGTCGAATAGTTAGAAAGACTTACTATCTTAAATTCTAAGCGTTGTTTCTTAGTTCCTTTTTGTGATGATTTTATCGACGTGTCTTCATTGCCTAAAGTCATCAAAAACTGATCATTCTCCCGTGGCGCAACAATCCTTAATCGCCGATCTGCAAATTTTGTTTGTGCTTGCTGAGCCATCCATTCGTTATATTCCGCTGGCAAATTCAGCCGGGCCGTAGACTGGCGAGATCGCCCATCTCCCGATCGTTCTACTACATACACCGTATCCGGAGTATGCTCGTAGGCTGCTAAGTCCTCTGGGTAAAAGTATTCCTGCACGATCGTTGGACAAGTCGTAGTCGGTTTCAGCCCAGATAATGCACAAATGGGACGCTGCACGAGTCCCAACGGTTTCGTCAATGCTCCCGGTTCCCGCTGCTCATGTAAATGCACCATGATTTGATTCCACAGCGGAGCCGCTCCCGTCACCCCCGAAATTTGTCGCATCGGTTCTCCGGTAAAATTGCCTACCCACGTCGCCACCGTATAATCCCGGCTAAACCCCACCGTCCAAGTATCCCGAAAATCTGAAGACGTTCCCGTTTTCACCGCCGTCGGAAACGGTAAACTCAACAGCGAATTGACCCCAAACGACTTGGCCCTCGCATGGCGATCGCTCAACATATCCGCAATCAACGCCCAAGTGGCTGCCGCCTCCCGATGGTAAGCCGTTGGTTTAAGCTGCGGGGTTGGCGGCAAACTAGAAGGAGCTGATTCTGGCGTAAACGGCTGGAGGACTGGACGGGGAGATTGCCCTTGGTTCGCCATGACCTGATAGGCATGGGCCAACTCCCACAAACTGACCTCTCCACTACCCAGCGTCAGCCCCAACCCGTAATATTTCGGTGTTTGGGTCAGGTGCCGAAAACCCAGTTGATGCAAGCGATCGAGAAACGTAGCAACCCCCACCTTTTCCAGCACCCGCACCGCAGGAACATTGAGGGAATTAGCTAAGGCAATGCGAACCCGTACCGGCCCTTGAAAGGTTTCGCTATAGTCTGTGGGACTGTAGAGTTGCGCACCGGGAATTCCATAGTGAGCCGGAACATCTGCCAAAATTGTATTCGGTTTAATAATCTGTTTTTCCAATGCCAACTCATACAGAAACGGCTTTAGTGTTGAGCCTGGTTGTCGCAATGCTTGCACGCCATCGTTACGCCCCATTTCCGATTCTGCAAAGTAATCCCGAGATCCCACATAGGCCAACACGTCTCCTGTGGAATTGTCCAACACGATCGCCGCTGCTTGGTGGACATTATAGGATTGCAACGTCTCCAACACCTGGCGCACTTGAGCTTCCACAAATTGCTGAAGCGGTAGATCTAAGCTGGTTTCAATCTGCGCTGGATGGGTTTTGGGTAATTGCTTCGCGGCCCAAAATAGGTAGTGGGGAGCGGCAAGAATGCCCTGCTGTCGGGATTGTAACGTCACCACTTCCGCCACGGCCCGATCGCGTTGTTCTGGGCTAATCACCCGATCGGCCACTAGGCGATCGAGCACGTAGCGTTGCCGCCGTTTGAGCCGATCCCAGTGCTCGTGGGGATTAAGGCGATTGGGGGCATTGGGAATCGCTGCCAGCAACGTCGCTTGGGCCAAGCTCAAATCCTGAGCTGGAATGCCAAAATAAACCTTGGATGCTGCTTCTACACCATACACATTGCCCCCCATGGGCAAACGGTTGACATAACTGTGTAAAATCTCGCGCCGATTCATCCCCGCCCACAAACGCCAAGACACCCAAATTTCCTGAAGCTTGCTGGCGATCGTCCGGGGTTTTGGATCGATCATACGAGCCAACTGCATGGTTATCGTCGAGCCGCCACTGACGACTTCACGGGTAGTGACAATTTGACCAATTGCCCGTCCCATCGCCCACCAATCCACCGCGCCATGGCTGTAAAACCGCTTATCCTCCGCCGCAACGATCGCTTGCAGAAACCAGGGAGACACCCGTTCGATCGGCACCACCGCAGTATGGTCTTGGTCGCGGGTCAGCAAGGTGCCTAAAACCGTCCCGTGGCGATCGCGAAATTCGATCGCGCGATCGTCTTGGGCCAAATCCGTTGCATGGATAGGAGCCAGGTAGGGAAGCAATCGCAGCAGTAGCAGCAATCCCACCAGCGCCAGCCCAATCTGCCAACGAGGCCACCGCCAGCGCCGCCGAGTGCTTCCGTTGCCCCCCCACGCCATCCCACGCGAGATCGATCGCCCCACCCGCCTGGGTAACGCAACCAACCAACCTAACCACCGGGATTTCGCCATAGGGAGATTTGGACTCGACTGACATGACACCAGAAATTGCAGCAGTCCCCTTGCCACGATTCTACGATCGCGCTTTCAAGATCGACCGCATTTCATTGCATTTCGCAACGATCGCGCGCCAATTTATCCCATCCCCAATCACGGCAATAATCCCATCACCCGAGGATTGAAGATACCCGCTAAAATAGGGGGTTGGTATCCTACTCACTCAAGCTAGTGGGAATTGCCAGCCCGGTTTGCTCGATCGTTCAACGACCCCTATAGCCCATGAACGCACCTGTTGACTTTCTCGATGCCTACGATGTTGTTGTAGTTGGCGCGGGCCATTCCGGCTGTGAAGCGGCGCTGGCCTCAGCACGGTTAGGCTGTCGCACCCTGTTGTTGACGCTGAACCTCGATCGCGTGGCATGGCAGCCCTGCAACCCGGCGATCGGCGGGCCAGCCAAGTCCCAACTGGTGCATGAAGTCGATGCCTTGGGCGGCGAAATGGGTCGCGTTGCCGATCGTACCTACCTGCAAAAGCGCATTCTCAACTCCTCCCGTGGCCCTGCGGTCTGGGCTTTGCGGGCGCAGTCGGACAAGCGGGAATACGCTGCCGTCATGAAAAGCATTGTGGAGACGGAACCCAACCTCACCCTGCGGGAAGGCATGGTGACGGATTTGGTCTTGGGAGCCAATGACGACATCATCGGGGTGCAAACCTATTTTGGCGTTGCCTTTGCCTGCAAAGCTGTCATTCTCACCACGGGCACCTTCCTGGGGGGACGCATTTGGGTCGGTGATAAGTCCATGGAAGCGGGACGGGCGGGCGAATTTGCAGCCACAGGCTTGACCGATACTCTGAATCGTCTCGGCTTCGAAACGGGACGGCTGAAGACCGGAACCCCTGCCCGCGTCGATCGCCGATCGATCAACTTCGATATCCTGGAACCTCAACCGGGGGATGAGGACGTGCGGTGGTTTAGCTTTGACCCAACGGCTTGGCAAGAGCGGCCCCAGGTGCCCTGCTATCTGACCCGCACCACGGCGGAAACCCACCGGATTATTCGGGAAAACCTGCACCTGTCCCCGGTTTACGGCGGCTGGGTGGATGCCAAAGGCCCGCGCTATTGCCCCAGCATTGAAGATAAAATTGTTCGCTTTGCCGATAAGGAAAGTCATCAAATTTTCCTGGAACCGGAAGGCCGAGACATTCCTGAAATCTATGTCCAAGGATTTTCAACAGGATTGCCGGAACGGTTGCAGCTAGCGATGTTGCAATCGTTGCCGGGACTGGAGAAATGCGTCATGCTGCGTCCGGCCTATGCAGTGGAGTATGACTACCTCCCGGCAACGCAATGCTATCCCACCTTGATGACCAAGAAAATTCAAGGACTGTTCTGTGCTGGACAGATTAACGGCACAACAGGTTATGAAGAAGCTGCCGCCCAGGGATTTGTTGCGGGGGTCAATGCGGCGCGCTTGGTGCGGGGTGAAGATGAAGTGATTTTCCCACGCGAAGGGAGTTATCTGGGAACGTTAATTGATGATCTCTGCACGAAAGATTTGCGGGAACCCTACCGCATGTTAACGAGCCGATCGGAGTATCGCTTAATCCTCCGATCGGATAATGCAGACCAACGCTTAACACCCCTGGGCCGGGAGATTGGCCTGATCGACGATCGGCGCTGGGAATTGTTTACGCGCAAACAGGAAAACATTGCCGCAGAAAAAGAGCGATTGCATACGACACGGGTGAAGGAACACGACGAACTCGGGAAAGCTATTGCTGACCACACTCAACAAGCTATCAAAGGATCGATCACCCTAGCAGAACTGTTGCGCAAACCAGGATTTCACTACGGCGATCTCGATCGCTTCAATTTAGGCAATGCTGCGTTAGACCGATCGGAAAAGGAAGGCGCAGAGATTGATATTAAGTATGCAGGCTATATCCATCGCCAGCAAACGCAGATCGAGCAGATCGCCCGCCAAGAACACCGCAAGCTACCAGCGGATTTGGACTACGCCAGTATTGCCACCTTGTCGAAAGAGGCACGGGAAAAACTGGGTAAAGTGCGCCCCTTAACGATCGGTCAAGCGTCGCGCATTGGTGGCGTCAATCCCGCAGACATTAATGCACTGCTAATTTATCTAGAAATCCAATCCCGCCAAACTGCCGCCGCGATCGCGCCTTAACCAATTGAGCGAGTGGTGGTGGGTAGTTGCGGGTAGGTAAGTTAGGGCGATCATCACGCTGGCAGGAAGTCAAAGTCGATCGCCTGCTCCCAGTCATAGGGACACTCTTCAGGAAACGTTTCATCGGGCAAATTGGTTTCCTGGATAGCCAAATCTCGCCCAATTTCATAGGCTTCAGCCATGGCTTCCAGTACGTAAGGTTGGAGGCTAGGATTATCTGTCAAGAGTTTATGAATTCGGCGGCGCTGTTCTCGTAGAGTTGCCCGCCAGCTATTGCTTCGATTTACGGATTGATATTGCCACTTGAGTAAATGCCCCACCAGCACTGCTAATCGATTGTCCAACTCCTGGCGTTCCCGTTACCGGGTAGCAGTTCATTTCTCAACCGACCTATATTGGGGAAACGGGCTAATCTTGTACATTTTTGATTACATTGAAGCAGAAATCTTTCGGCGGCCTCAAAGCTAATTCGATCAGCGATATAGTCCATAATCCCTTCCATATCTCGACTGGCCGTAGGGGTAAACTTACAAACCATGCATAGCTATTCCTGATTGTGACGCCGTTCTAGTTTGGACTGTAATTCTTGAAAGACGATATGACTATCGATGAGTTCACCTCGATCGGCTTCTTCAACACCAATGCGAATTTCTTGCTGGAGCTCTGCCAAACGTTCTCGATCAATTGTGACTTGATCAATAGTGCGGTGGGACGATTGCAGTAATCTGAGTCCCGCTAAAATCACATCCTCAGCAGTGATGAAGTTTCCTGCTTCTAGCTGAGCCTGAATGAGTTGCTCAATTTCTGGCGTTAACGTAAATGACATTTTGAATAACCTAAGCTCAGTGCTCAAATACGCTGTGCTGTTGCATATTTCCTAGTCTAGCGCAACCAAAAAAGGGTGAGCCGTAGCCCACCCTAAACTAAATCTCAATCAATCCAAACAAAACAAAGTCAACTGAACTATACAGCCGCAGCAACTTGCTTCAGTTCACCTTTAGCATACTTGCGAGCGTACTCTTCCAAGCTGATTTGCTTGATCTTGCTAGCTTGGCCAGCGCACCAGAACTGCTGGTAACGATCGGCGCAAACTTTTTGCATGTACTTGATGGAAGGCTTCAAGAAGTGACGGGGGTCAAACTCGCTGGGTTTCGCCATCAACGCTTCCCGCACCGCAGCCGTGATTGCCAAACGGTTGTCGGTGTCGATGTTCACCTTACGCACACCAGACTTGATGCCTTTTTGAATTTCTTCAACAGGTACCCCGTAGGTTTCAGGGATTTCGCCGCCGTATTGGTTGATCAGCGCAATCAAATCTTCAGGAACCGAAGAAGACCCGTGCATCACCAAGTGGGTGTTGGGCAGACGACGGTGGATCTCTTCGATGCGGCTGATCGCCAGGATTTCACCGGTGGGCTTACGGGTGAACTTGTAAGCACCGTGGCTGGTTCCGATCGCCACTGCCAGCGCATCCACTTGGGTCGCTTCTACGAAAGCCACGGCTTCATCGGGATCGGTCAGCAGTTGGGAGTGATCCAACTTGCCTTCAAACCCGTGACCATCTTCAGCTTCGCCCATGCCGGTTTCCAGAGAACCCAAGCAACCCAGTTCACCCTCAACGGATGCCCCGATCGCGTGAGCCACTTTCACCACTTCGCTGGTCACAGCCACGTTGTAGTCAAAGCTTGCGGGGGTCTTAGCATCAGCTTCCAAGGACCCGTCCATCATGACGCTGGTGAAGTTGTTCTTCAGCGCAGAGTAGCAAGTTGCAGGCTCGTTACCATGGTCTTGGTGCATCACGATGGGGATGTGGGGATAGGTTTCCACCGCCGCCAAGATCAGGTGGCGCAGGAAGTTCTCACCCGCATAGTTGCGCGCACCGCGAGAAGCTTGCAGGATCACGGGGCTGTCCGTTTCGTTAGCAGCCTGCATGATTGCCTGGATCTGCTCCATGTTGTTGACGTTGAATGCAGGAATGCCGTAGCCATTCTCTGCTGCGTGATCGAGCAGCAGTCGCATAGGTACGAGCGCCATAAGAGTCCTCCTGGGATATGGTCAGCGAGTTTCAGATACTTGATCCTGAGAATAATCTTAAGACAAGTCTGTCCCCTGGCACAGGTCGATCGCGACGATTCTTCGGCCTAAATAGGTAAAAATCTCTATCAAATTTTCTATTTCTCTGGAAAGTTATGATAAGTGGACATTATCTGTAGGATTTTGGGTCATTTCAGAGGGCTGTTCCTGAACCCATTGCACCAAGAGAGGAAAAAAGGCTTGAAAATCCGCTTCCAAGGCCGGGTAATGATTCTGAAGTTCTTCGATCGCTTGGGCTAGGGGCGTTTCTCGCTTAAACCGTCGGGCAATGCGCCGGAGGGTGAGATCAACCCCTGCCAGATCGCGGTAGGAGTAGAGCCAGTCTTGATCCACCATCACCGGAACCGCCCGTTGCAATAGGGGTGGCAGGATGGCTTGATGAGTCAACAGAATGTCGTAGGCCCGATCGATGAACTCCCGCAAACTTTCCTGGGAATAGTCCGCCCAATGCTTGGACAAAAAATGGTCGTACAGTACATCGAGCATAATGCCTGCAAAGCGCCGGAATTTCGGGCTCATCCGCTGTTTACTCCGCCGCACGATCGCATGGGTATCGGTAAAGATATCGACCTGTTGATGCAGGACAATCCCTTGGCGAATCGCAGAACTGTACTGGGCTTCGCATAATCCTTTACGAAAATCTCCCAGCAGATTGCCGATCATCGATTCTGGGGATCCATCGGAGAGGTATAAATGGGCTAAATAATTCACCAACTCAACTCCTCGATCGTTGCCCTGGTTGCTGACGGATTTCTTCGATCGGCTGCAAGCGTCCCAGTTCCCTACTGAGGCAAGGAGCGTTAGTTGCTTTAGCGTAAATAGGCTGTTCCAGTCTTATCGGTATGGATTTGCAGGCTTTCCGTAGACTCCTGCTTCAAAATCATCAACGCCCGTTGTACCAATACCTCGGATCCTTTGACAATCACTAGATACTTGCCCGCATCCATTTGACTGCGGTAAGGCAAGGCATCCCCCGTTTTAGAAAATAATCCGGCGCTGCTGCCCATAAAGAGGCTCCCCGTGAATCCTCCAAAGGCTCCCAACAGCCCACCTAGAATCACGTTCCCCACTTCGCCCGCCCAGGGAAATGTGTTGAGTTGCGTAGACAAGTTAAACCCAATCCCCCCCACAAAGCCAAAGGGCACCATCCATAGGGCAGACCACTTGACCCGATTCCAGGCTTGCGCTTTGGGGTTAGCCAGCCCAAAGTCATCTGCGGTTTTATGGCCTTGACCAAGAATTGCCCGATTGGTTGTTGGCACTTTTCCCGCCTGTAATGCAGCATCGGCGGCCTCTGCCAACTTTCGATCGCGTACCACAGCTACTAAATAATTCATTGCACCATCCCCCACAACACCGTTTGCAAACCATTTCCTAGGGTAAAGGCTGTAGGGACCCTTGACTAGCGAACCTCAAAAAAGCACATTCTTACACCAGCATCTTTAGGTAGCGCCCTGAATCGCCCCAACCTCTTCCACATTGCTAGACTGAGGATATCGATCGCTGGTAAACCCCCATGGCCATCGCAACTCAAAAAAGGCTGACGTTAGAGGAATATCTGACCTATGACGATGGGACAGAGACTCGGTATGAGCTGGTGGATGGAGTACTTGTCGAAATGGGGACAGAAAGCACGATTAATACCCGAATAGCAGTGTTTCTGATTCAGATTTTCCTATTGCTGGGACTAGAGGTTGCCCTGCTGGGGATTAAGCAAAAGATCCAGGTGAATAGTCCCTATGCCTCAGCCCGCGACCCCGATCTGATTGTGCATTCGGAGGCTTCAGCACGGGCGATCGAAGGTCGGAAAGAATCCTGTTTGTTTCTGGGAGATCCTAATCCCTTGCTAGTGGTTGAAGTGGTTTCCCCTAGAAGCGAATCCAGTGACAACTATCAACGGGACTATGTGCAGAAAACGGCTGAGTACGCCGCACGGGGTATCCCTGAATATTGGATTGTGGATCCCGATCGGGCTGTTGTTTTAATCGGGACGTTGACGAACGAGGCTTACCAGTTTCAACCATTTGAGGGCAATTCCTCGATCGTCTCTTCTAGGTTTTCTAGCTTGAAGGTAACCGCAATGCAAGTGCTGCAAGCGGGGAGAAACGGGTAAAGGGTGCAGGGAACCCCCAGGAAGGACGCTAGAATAGACTCTGCTTTGTGGGTCAGTTGTCTTGATCCACTCCACTAGAGGACGCTATTCAGAATTTATGCTGCCACGTGAGGATTTGCTCAAAGGGGTCGAGAACCGTGAAACCGTTGCCCAAGTCATCGATCGCGCCGAACAGGCCATCAAAACTTGGGAAGTGGTGCAGACTGACTTTTTAGCCCCTCCCGAACTGGCAGAAGTTCAACAAATTTTCAGTCGTTTAACGGATATTCATCTGCTGACCTGGGGGGGCTATCCCCAAGCTGAACGGCAACGGGTTGCGATCGCGCGATCGGAGATTCCTTTAGATCAAGAAACGCAGGTGGAACTGACCGCCTTGGAAATTGCGGGGAACTTTCTCTTTGACACTGCGACTCACCGCGACTTTTTGGGGGCGATGCTGGGGACAGGCATTGTTCGGGATAAGGTGGGTGACATTATTGTTTTAGGGGAACGGGGTGCCCAGGCGATCGTGGTTCCAGAACTGGCTGAGTTTCTGGCAATGCAGCTCACCCAGGTGCGATCGGTTCCCGTGAAAACCCGCCCCATTCCGTTGACTGAACTGAAAATTCGGGAACCCAAAAAGAAAGAATTAACTACCGTGGAAGCCTCTATGCGTCTCGACGCGATCGCCTCCGCCGGATTTGGTATGTCCCGGAGCAAAATGGCTGACTTGATTACGTCTGGGGATGTGCGCGTCAATTGGAAGGAAATCAGCTCGACCAGTCATCCCGTCAAATCCGGTGATTTAATTGCCGTGCGGGGTAAGGGGCGGGTCGAAGTGGGTGACGTGGCAATTACGAAGAAAGATCGCTACCGGGTTAACCTGACTCGCTTCGTATGAAGTTTTTTGTGTGATTTTTTGTGTGTGGAGTTTTTTGTGCGGAATTTTTTATATAAAAGCTTGCGGTCACGATCGCCGCTGTAAAACAGTGATTGATGTAAAAAATCAAACAAAAAATCTGTGGAATACACGGAGGTCAATCAAGGTAATGGTTCAGTTCCGTGAGACTTCATTTGACCAGTCATTCCTCTCAAAAGTATTTAGAGATAAGGAATTGCTCTGTATTTCTACTTTCCGATCGTTCAATAATGGCAGTTGGTGGGATCGAAGGGAAGAATCATCCTGAAAGTAATTGGTATCCTTAGTAACGTAAAAAATACGGTGCCTATGACGAAACCTTCGTAAACAATCTCGCACTTTGCTGATTGTCTCGCAGGAGCCTTGGGTACAATTTCCCCAAGGGGCCTGTTCCGAATTCTGTCGCATTGCATTGAAATTGCCGTTTTTCGGTAGTTATTCAGGTTGCATTGTTTTTCTTATCGAACTTCTTTAATTCGCCGCCTTGCTGGTCTGCCATGCCTCGAATCCTGCTCGTCGAAGACAACGAAGTCAACCGGGAAATGCTATCTCGGAGGTTGCTGCGGCGTGGGTTTGAGGTATTGATCGCAGTAGATGGTGTCATGGGAGTCACCATGGCGATTCAAGAGAAACCGGATCTGATTTTGATGGATATGAGCTTGCCCATCATTGACGGATGGGCCGCGACCCGACAAATCAAAAAGCATCCTGATACCCAACAAATTCCTGTGATTGCATTGACCGCCCATGCCATGGTGGGCGATCGGGAGCGATGTCTAGAGGCTGGCTGTGACGAGTACGACACCAAACCGATCGACTTTTCTCGCCTGCTTTCCAAAATTAGTACCTTTCTCGGAAACGACGTGGTGCCATGAAGCCAATCCGCCTCTCTTCTAAATCCACCAATCTGAGCCTGCGGCGCAAAACTCTGGGAATGATTGGGATCACGTTAGTAGGACTTAATGTCACCCTGTTTTTGATTTTTTCAAGCTTTTTACTGCGCAACGCACAACAGGCAGATCAGCAGCAAGCTAAACATGATATTGAGATCGCTAGCCAATTTGTGGATCACACCCTTGAGGAGATCAGCAATAGCTTTAGCGATTGGTCGTCTTGGGATGACACCTATAACTACATGCAAACCCGTGATCCAGGGTTTATTGAGTCGAATTTGATTGACTCTCAGCTTGCCTTGCTGGATGTGAATCTGATTGCCTTTTTTAGTCCCACTGGGGAGTTGGTTTTTGGGACGATGTACGATTCGAAAAAGGCACGTTCAGAACCCATTCCGCCGGAAATCCTCAAAGCTTTAACTCCAACCAGCCCCATTCTGAAGTCCCCATCCCAGCAAGAAGACTTAACCGGATTGATTCAAGCGCCTCAGGGAGCGATGCTGCTGGCATCCCGTCCCATCCTCAATAGCAAACGCCAAGGCCCTGTGCGGGGGCGTATGGTCATTGGGAAGTATTTCCACAACAGTCATTTTTTCGCATACTCACAAATATTGCGCTTGCCCCTGCGGTCAAACTCCATTGTGAATGGTGAATTTCCTAAGGAACTTCAGCACATTCAGTTCAAACCACAGGATCCCGTCACAGTGGATGTCCATGAAGCATCGTCGAAAATCATCCATGCCCATACTGTTCTCAAAGACTTTTTTGGCAATCCTGTCTTGGCCTTAACCCTGGATAATCCCCGATCGGCTTACCAACAAGGTTGGCAGACGCTTTACTCGCTCATGGGCCTCAGTATCCTTGTGGGCTTGGTTTTTGGTGGAATGACGGTTTTAAATTTAGAAAATTTGGTTCTAGCTCGGCTCAGTCGCTTAAACAAAGAAGTCAAAAATATTAGTCAATTACGACGGTTAGATCAACGCGTCAGCGATTTAGGCACCGATGAATTGGGCAATCTCAGTCGCACTTTAAATCGAATGCTCAATGCCCTCGAACAGTACGAGCAAGAACAACATCAAGCGGCAGCAGATATCTTACAGGCCAAGGAAGAAGCGGAAGCGGCCAGTCGTGCCAAGAGCCAATTTTTAGCCAACATGAGTCACGAACTGAGAACGCCGATGAATGCCATCATTGGCTTTAGCGAAATGCTCATGGAAGATGCTGCCCAAAATCACAATGCTGAGCTTTTTCAAGATCTTGAAACCATCCATAATTCCGGCAATCATTTGCTGGGGTTAATCAATGACATTCTTGATATTTCTAAAATTGAAGCAGGTAAGATGGAGCTCTATCTAGAGAAGTTTCCAGTCCTGCCCCTTATCCAATCGGTAATTGAGACGATTCAACCATTACTGCAACAGAATCACAATTCCTTCGTCACTCATCTTGCACCTGATCTTGGCGAAATGAATGCCGATGCTATGAAAGTGCGCCAGATTCTCTACAACCTGTTGAGTAACGCTTGTAAGTTTACTCATAACGGCACGATCGATCTGACAGTTGAGCCCTTACCCGAATCTAAAAACCTATGCTTTCGAGTGACTGATTCTGGAATAGGTATATCGGAGACGCAAATCGAACAACTTTTCCAAGCATTTTCCCAGGCAGATACTTCAACAACTCGAAAATATGGTGGAACGGGCTTAGGATTGGCCATCACTCAAAATTTCTGTACCATGATGGGCGGCTCCATTACGGTTGACAGTACCTTGAATAAAGGATCAACCTTTACCGTCCTGTTACCCCAGCAGGTATCCCCGGTAGAAATCGGATTGCCCCGATTCAATTCATCTCCCCGACCTCAGTTAAAAACGCAAAATCTACCGCTTTTATTGGCGATCGATGACGATCCTGCCTTCCATGAATTAATTCGCCGCCAACTCGCGGCTTACCCTTTGCAAATTGTTAGTGCCATGAGCGCCAAGGAAGGGATTGAGATTGCCAAAACCCTTCAGCCGCAAGTGATCACGTTGGATGTGATGATGCCGAACCAAGATGGTTGGTCTGTTTTGATGACTTTAAAGCAGGATCCAGAATTGTCCAAAATTCCAGTCATCATGACCACGATCGTTGAGAATCTTCGTTTAGGGTATTCCCTAGGGGCCACGGATTACCTGCTCAAACCCGTTAGCCGCGAACGGTTACAGTCCACTTTAGAAAAATATTGCAATCCCGACAGCTCAGACCCTCTCAAGGTCATCGATCCCAACCAAATCAGTGAAGAAATTCGTAATTTGCTCTTTGGTTGAAAGAAGTTAGAGTCTGGAGAAATGTTTTACAGCCGACCCGTGGAATACGCATCCGTCGATCGAATCCGGTGGAACAGGACACACATTCTCCTACAATGGGGAAGACAATTGTTGCTTAGGGCACAGGGTGCTTAGACCCTATGTTGCTCGCGGCAGGGGATTCATCGGTTTCGAACATGGCAACTAACTACCGCGTAGAGATTTTACATCAAGGCCAAACCCATGTGATTGAGGTGCCAGACGATCGCACGATTCTAGAGGTTGCCAATGAGATGGGATTGGATTTACCCGTATCTTGTACGGCTGGGGTGTGCACCACCTGTGCTGCTAAAGTCATGGAAGGCAAGGTTAATCAGGCCGATAATCTAGGGATTAGCGCTGAGCTACAGGCTGAGGGCTATGCACTGCTCTGTGTTTCCTATCCCTGCTCAAACCTCAAAATTGAAACCGAAAAAGAAGAAACGGTTTACCATCTGCAATTCGGCCAGTATCAGAAATAAGTGAATTCTGCATCTCTTCCACTGGGAGAAACTAACCCTCCACGATCGAGGAATGAGTCTGTCTACGCTGAGATTTCGAGCACAGTCATGAACACCGCTTTTATTACCTTAGAGGTGAGTGTTCCTGAGAACCCTGCGGATCTTCCAGAGGCGATTGAAACGGCCTTGCAACAGTATGGTGATCCGCTACGTTGGGCAATTACCATGATCGTTCCTGCCCTAGCGCCTGAACCAGTTGCCCACGCTAGCACGCCCTCCACGGGTTCTGCCAAGGCAATGGTTGAAGCAATTGTTGTGTCATTCTGACGGTGCCATGAACCGACCCTATACTGTTGCCCTGATTATTCCAACGGGGATTGGCGCGTCTGTGGGGGGGTACGCTGGAGATGCGCTGCCGGTTGCCAGGGCACTGTCCCAGGTTTGCGATCGCTTGATTACCCACCCCAATGTCCTCAATGGAGCCCAACTATACTGGCCCATTGCCAATGCGCTCTATGTAGAAGGCTATGCCCTTGATCAGTTTGCGGCAGGCCAGTGGGGTCTACAACCTGTGCATCAAAATCGGATTGGCCTAGTCTTGGACGCAGCGATCGAGCCAGAATTACGCTGGCGTCATCTGCAAGTGGCAGATGCAGCGCGGGCTACTCTAGGTCTGGAACTGACAGATTATATTGTTACGGATCAACCCTTGGGCGTGGAACTGCGCACCGCACCTTCGGGAGCCACCTGGGGCACTATTCAAGCCCCGGACAGCCTATTGCGATCGGCCCATCGCTTGATCAATGAAGTAAACGCTGAGGCGATCGCGGTGATTGCCCGCTTCCCGGATGACCCTGGCACGGAAGCTTTGCAAAATTATCGCCATGGTCAAGGTGTGGACCCTCTTGCAGGTGCAGAAGCTGTGATTAGCCATCTAGTGGTGCGCCAATTTCGCATTCCCTGTGCCCATGCTCCCGCTTTGGAACCTTTGCCATTGGATCCGAATCTATCTCCTAAATCGGCAGCTGAAGAAATTGGCTATACATTTTTGCCTTGTGTATTGGCGGGCTTGAGCCGAGCCCCCCACTTTGTGGAGCGATCGCAGCTAACCAGTTCAGCCGTTATGGCTCCTCTGCCTGAGAGCATCTGGCGAGATCAACTGGATGCCTTAATTGTGCCGGAAACTGCCTGTGGAGGCAGTGCAACCTTACACTTAAGCCAATCTCGCACTAAAATTGTTACCGTCCGAGAAAATTCTACCCGGATGCAAGCGTGTCCGAAATCGCTTGGCCTGAAGACTCTATCGGTGCAGTCTTACTTAGAAGCGATCGGCGCGATCGCGGCCCATCGAGCTGGCGTGAGTCCAACGGCTTTGAGTTCGTCTATCCCATCTCTACAAGAGATCCCTCCCCCGCTTCGTTTCACATAATCTACATTGAAAGGATAAAACCTGTCTGACGGCCTTGTTCGTCTGTGTGCTGTTCAGCCGGTAATGTTCAGCGGGTGATGTACAGAATAGGATGTGCAAACGTTGCCTGATATGTTGCTGGTAGCCCGTTGTCCCTAAATTTTGGTATTGTCTCGATCGTGGATGTACGCCAGTTTACGTGGCTAATCCACATTTCTGGACAATTCCTGCTCCGCGAATGCTCCAGTTGCCCACCTAAGCTCTATTGATCGTGACAAATCCTCCCAACTCTCCCAACTCTCCCAACTCAGAGCCCATGACCCGCACTCAAATTCTGATCGTGATGGCGGTTACGGCGATCGGGTTGCTTTTGGTTGCTCGCATCTGGATGCAGGTTAGCACGGTAAATCTATTGGCCGTCCAGATTACTGGATCAGCGGTGGTTCAAGGAATCTTGTTAGGGCTGGGAATTAGTCTAGCGAGCATTGTGATTTACCAAGTCTGGGCAGACTATCGACGGAGTGCGGATTATTATCTCGAACTAATTATTAAGCCGCTCATTCTTTTTGATTTAATCTGGCTGGGGTTACTGCCGGGACTGAGCGAAGAACTTTTATTTCGCGGCATTATGTTGCCGGAATTTGGCTTGAATTGGCAAGGTTTGGTACTTTCCAGTGTCTGTTTTGGAATTCTCCATCTCTCTAGTCTCAAGCATTGGGCTTATGTGGTGTGGGCTAGTTTGATTGGCATTGTTCTGGGAATTAGTGCAATCCAGACTAGTAATTTACTAATTCCAATCGTCGCTCACGTTTTTACAAATATCTTATCGGGCTTGATTTGGAAGTTTCGCCATCGATCGTCTCAGGAGAATGCCCAGTAGGCACCCAGCCATAGACTCCTAGTCATACTAATCATACACAAACCTCAACCATACATGAATGGTACTGACATAAGGCCAAAATCGGCATAACAAGGCAGGAGATTGCAGGGGTTTCAGCCGCTGAACTATGCTTACGCCAGTGCCATTCAACCATAAATGCAGTCTCCGCACAAATTCATTTCATAAACTGCATGACTGCGCCCGCTGAATATTGTGTAAACAGGTGCTCATCACAATATTTGATGAGTTTTCCTTATTGTTATGCTGCTCTGATTTCTCCGTAGTCCAATGTCTTCGATCGAACCAAAATCATCAATCAGGCCCAGTGATTCAAATCACTTAAACTTAGTTGTAAATACTGATGTCACCGAATAATTAAAGACTCATTTTTTTTAAGACTCTCTATTTGTAAAAGCTTTACTGATTTCTACAAAAGGCAAATATAAAGGAATGAATAACCTGTCTTTAGAGAGTTCAAGCTAACAGAATTCCGTCATGATAGATGGCTAAGCCAATTGGGATATTTAAGTAGAGGAACTTCTCCATTGACTTTATGTAAAGCGAGTTTTTATACAACCCAGAAAATACAAATTTATGAGAAGATTTGCTGGGTAGTTATCAATACCCGGCAAATAAATACATACACAAGAATTTTATTGCTAGATGTCTATGTACAACAGTGAGGATATTGCGCAGCAATCCTGGCTCTTTCATTCCTGGCTAGAAGCTGCACCGTTTTCAGAATATCGGGGTTGGCTCATCCGAGCTTATCCTGAGGGAGAGGACTGGATTTGGGACGTTGTGGCCCCCCCCGATCGAGGCAGTTGTTGGTTTGAATCCGGCCATGTTTATCGCTCAAAATCGAAGGCGCTCCTGGAAGCACGACGATTAGTTAACCAAATTGCTGTTAATGAAGCAATTTCATCAGTCTTAGAATCGCTACACCAAGCCAACCAAATTTCTTCTCCAGAATATCAAGCGCTGCTCCAGAGCTTGCAATGCCCAATCTCTCTTTCATTGGCATAGTGCTGCTATTCATCGGCATAGTGCTATTCATCGAGTTGGTTGGCTGCACTTTGTTAACAGTATTTCGTTAACTAAGTTTTATTCACTCTCCGTCGTGGCTTCTGTTGATCAAAGACCCCGCGTTAATCTACGTTCCCAGATTATTCGGCTAAAGTTTCCTACAAAATAGGCATTTGGGGGTACGCTTCACCCATTGATCGTTCTAGAAATTGCCTGTTGAGAGATGCTGGCCCAATCCAAGTTTTCTCTAAAATACTGTCAAACGATAATCAACTTGCTCCTTTACCTTCAATTCAAAAGTGAAAGGAACGGCTGGCTGTTAGGCTGAGCTAGGCAAATTTCTAAACTAATTTCTGATTGAATTGTTGAGTTATCATTTTGTTCTTTAGAAGTAAGATTAGTGAACTTTTCAATTGAAGAAATTATCAAAGAAACTTAAACTTAAAGTTCATTCTCACTACGTTTAATTCTTAAAAGTTTGTTTTCAACAAATCAAAATTTAGTTTTAGTGATTTTGCAACTTAAGGAGTTTGCAAACTTATTGATTTCCTCCTAAGTTGTGGATCTAGCAAAAATTGCTCTGGATTAAAGTTGCTTCACAACATTCGATCGGAGTTAGAAATTTTCTAAGGAATAATATCCTTTACTCCCCCATCCACCCACCTACCCATCTACCCATTGCCCCCCTACTTAAGCAAGCCAACGGGAAGCCGCTACCTGACGCCCCGTTAGCCCTGACTAAAAAATTATGGATTCTTAGCATGGAATGACCGGAACTTAGCCACGATCCCTGGAAACGAGTAGCAGCCTTCTAACTCAGCTTTGGTGATCGTTATGCCAGGTTTTCTCGCGGGTACGAGCTTGGTACTCTGGTTTGTGCTTATGTTTTGGCTGTATTGTAATGTTCCAGACTGGTTTTTTGTGCCCTTTTTTGTTGTGGCAACTCTGTGGTACCTCAAGATGATGGAGCCGAAAAGTCCCTAGGCCCAGTCGTTGCAGAATAGATCTGGAAGTCTGTTCTAAAAATTGGCTATGGATATTGTGCAGGACGATCGTGTTCCAACTACAGGGCTGAAGGGTCAAGAAGAGCTAGGACGAAACGAAGTTTTGAACCGCGTACTGGTGACTGCGGCACAAATGCAGGCGATCGAAGCACGGGTGTTTGCAGCGGGAATGCCGATCGCGGCGTTGATGGAAAAAGTGGCAGGACTCATTGCCCAACGGGTGATGGAACTCTATCCCCAGAGCCAGCATCCCCAGCCCCAATCACTCCGCATTGCCGTGTTAGTGGGTTCTGGTCACAACGGGGGCGATGCTTTAGTGGTTGCGCGGGAATTACACCTTCAGGGGTATCAGGTCATGTTGTGTTGTCCAATGACTCAACTCAAAGACCTGACTCAAACCCACCTGAACTATGCAATCAGTCTAGGGATTCCTTGTTATCGGGATATTGCAGAGATGCCCACCTGTGATGTGTGGATCGATGGCCTGTTTGGCTTTGGGCTCGATCGATCGATCTCGGGTCAGTTAGCCGAGATTGTGACGCACATTAATCAGCAAAATCGCCCTGTCGTCAGCATTGATTTACCCTCCGGCATTCATACTGATACCGGATCTATCCTTGGAATCGCCATTCGAGCTACCCACACTCTTTGTTTGGGACTCTGGAAGCTAGGACTTTTACAGGATCGGGCCCTTCCGTATGTTGGCCAAGTAGAGCTCATTGATTTTGGTCTACCCCTATCTGATATCCAAGCAGTTCTAGGATCCAAGCCAACGATTCAACGTATCACACCCACAAGTGCCCTAGCGGGCTTGTGTCTGGATAGACCCCTAACCGCCCATAAATATCACTTGGGCCATTTACTCCTTGTTGTGGGTTCCCAGCGCTATCCAGGGGCAGCCATTCTAGCTGGCTTGGCAGCCCAGGCTAGTGGGGTGGGTATGTTGTCGATCGCGGTTCCGGCTTCATTACAGCTTTGGGTCGTTTCCAAGATTCCTGGTGCCTTAGTGATCCCTTGCCCTGAAACCAGCAGTGGAGCAATTGCAGGGTTGCCTCCAGAAATCCAACTGGAAAAATATCAAGCGATCGCAGTGGGCTGTGGCCTGACCCCGGATGCCCAAGCGGTCGTGGATGACCTGTTGGCCTGCGATCGCCCATTAATCTTAGATGCCGATGGACTCAATTGCTTAGGCGATCGGGCAACAGTGCTACTCTCCCAACGGCAAGCCCCCACCATCCTAACGCCCCATAGCGGCGAATTTGAGCGTCTCTGGCCAGGTCATCTCCAACAAGCCAGCGATCCCACTACAGCAGTGCAGCAGGTCGCCCGAGCCTCCCAGGCAACGGTTTTACTCAAAGGTGCACGGGTGACGATCGCCAATCCCCAGGGCGATGTCCGAATCAATCCTGCTAGTACCCCCGCCCTTGCCCGAGGCGGCAGTGGAGATGTCCTAACGGGCTTGATGGGGGGGCTGTGGGCGCAGGCGCTTGGGCTAGCCGATCGAGCAACCCGCCAGCAATCTCCAGAAAATGTTCCAAATTTTGGAGATCCCTTGCAAATGGCAGAAACAGCTACTTGGTGGCACGCCCAAGCCGGAATTTTGGCGGCAAGGGAGCGATCTAAACTGGGAGTGGATCCGGAAACACTGACGCAGTACTTACTTAAAGCGATCGTGCAATTTGTCGGCTCCAGTTCAGAGCGTCAAAAAATTTGAAAAAAGTTCAGCTACCCCCTTGCAAAATCTGAAGAAAGTCTTTACTATAAGAACTCGTGGAAGGCGAGGGTCGGTGCCCGAGTGGTTAATGGGGGCGGACTGTAAATCCGCTGGTTATACCTACGCTAGTTCGAATCTAGCCCGGCCCATTCCACACAACGCCCATGTAGCTCAGTGGTAGAGCACACCCTTGGTAAGGGTGAGGTCACGAGTTCAATCCTCGTCATGGGCTTTAGGTTTCAGCACTCTAGGACTCAGTTCTGGCGATTCACTCAGAAGATCGACTAGGTGAGTTTGGACTAGGTTGGGTGAGTTTGGGAGTAAAAATTAGGGCAGATTAAGGGCAGTGTTTTATAGCCCTAATTTGGGCAGTTTGGGACGCTTGACGGTATGCCCATAAACTTTGCTGACCATGGCCGTGTTCCGGTGACCCATGAGATAGGCCACGTCGGGAAGACTTGCCCCTTGGTCAATGGCGTGACTGGCCATGCTATGACGGCAAGTGTAGGGGGGACGGTGCGGAATGCCTGCTTGGGTCAGGACTGACCGCCAGATTCTCTGGGAGAAATTGTGATCGTCGATCGCCTTGCCCTTGGTCGTGGTGAAGACCAGGGCGTCAGGGTTGAATGCCGGGTTAAAACGCCCTTGGAGCATGGTGTAGATTTCATCGGGCAAGGTCAGGACAGTGGTGACGCCGTTCTTTCTGCCCCGTCTAACCCGTCGTGACCCTTCCCCGCTGCGGCTGAGTGACTCAGCGATCGTCACGGTGCGCTGGGTGAAGTCGATATGTTTCCACCGTAGCCCGATCGCTTCGCTGGGACGTAGACCGAGGGCAAATAGGACTAGGGCAAAGTCATGGTAGGCATAGTAGAGACGGTGGGTTCTGAAGGTGGTCAGGATGGCCTGAATCTCTGACAGGGTGAAGGGTTTACGGGTTGACTCACGGGGGGAAGAATCCTTGACGGGCTTGAGGGTAGAGAAGGGGTTGACGGTCAGCCATTCCTGGGTCAGGCACCAATCGCCAAAGGTAGACAGCATTTTGAGGTTCCGGTTTAGCGTGGCCGGGGATTGACGGGTCGCAAGGTAGGCTACCAGGTCACGGGCATCGTCAGGGGTTTCGACGTTGCGACCGAACTGAGTCAGCAGGTTTAAGAGAGTCTGGTAACGGTTGACCAAGGTTTGATGGGACACCCCATCATCCCGCCGCTTGTCCATCCACTGACGCCACTGCTCTACGGTACCGGGACGGGGTAGGGGTTCTAGAGCAACGCTGGAAAGGGGACGGTACTTAGTCAGGGACGGGTCAAACTGCTGTAGGGCAATGTCCCGTTCTATTTCAGCCGCTTTTGCCCGTGCCGATTGGTGGTTAAGGGGGGTGTTAGGGAGTCCCAGGGAGAGTTGGTACTGTTTCCCCTGGTAAGTCCACCTTAAACGCAGCATTCCCCCCCGCACATTGATGGAGACAGAACCTTTTTTCCCGCGTAACTGACGCTTACCCATATCCGTACAGCCCGTAACATTTTATACCTACAAATTGCACAATTTAAAACCGCTGAAAGCATTGATGTAAGTAGGTTACAGCGATTTTGTGCGCGAAAATCAACAGAAAAATTTTCTGTTTTTTTGAAGTTTTGGAAAATTCTGGTTACACAGTCACAAAACCTTGAAATCCTTGCGGGACAAGGGATTAGGGTGTAACTAACACCCTGTAACTACTAGTTACACCCTGAAGTTAGTTACACCTTGAGAGAGTGTAACTAGAAAAAGCTAGTTACAAGTTAGTTACATGTTAGTTACACCCTAAAATCCTTATAAATCAATACTTTCAAGGATTTGTAACTAACGTAACTAGAAAATCGAGGGTAAACCCTATTTTTATTTTTTTGTCCACACTTTCGCAGGTTTTCCTAGATGGCGTGCTGTCGTCGTGTTTATTTCCCATCCCAGTTTGAGCAGGCAGTCTCTAACACGGTTGGACAGCTTCCTTTCATGGCGATCTGGGGAAATCTTGAAGCGGTTTTCTAAAATCTCTGGGATAGAAACTACGGTTTTACCCTCAACATAGTCAGCGATCTCTTCTTCCCAGATGTCGTGGTATTCGTAGTTCTTCCGTTCCCCTGCCATGGCTGATTCCTCATCCTTGCTCAGCCACCAAGCAACCTCTAACTTATAGAGTGCTACCGCCGCTGCCCAAATCCGATCGCGTTCCTGGGTCAGTCTCTCAATGTCAATGTCTTTCTGAGTGGAGATGACCCAGAAGCGACGGTTACCAGTGCTGTCAGTGAGGAAGTCACTCTGGTTAGTGGTTCCGACGAAGACAGAACCCCGTCTCATGGTTTCCGTGACACGTCCGTAGGGGGGACGTACCTTGTCGGTCTGGGTTGTGATGAAGGCTTTAACCTGTGCGATGTCCTTCCGCTTAAACAGTGTCTCCAGTTCAGCCCATTCAATGACCCATGCCTGATGCAGTTTAAGCCGTTCATCCTTGTCGGAAGCATTGCCAAAGGAATCGTCAAACCAGGGTTCAGAAGCCAGAACCCGAAAGAAGCTAGACTTACCCGTCCCTTGTGCCCCTTGGAGAATCAGCGCGGTGTCCAGTTTGCAACCGGGGTTATAAGCACGGGCAACCGCACCAATGAGGAATTTAACCAGGGTGATTTGGTGGATGGGGGTTAATGTCCCAAAGTAGCGTTCCGCTATGCCTTCTAGGATTGCGGTGGATGGGCCGTACTGGTAGGCTACCCGGTCAAGGTATTCCACGATCGGGTTATAGGTGTTCAGTTTGGCGATTTTGACGGTAGCGTCAGTGAGGTCTTGACGGTTGGATTTCAGCTTCAGCCCGTGCTCTACCAGGAACTCAATCTTGGCCATATCCACGGGGAACTCTTGCCCGTCTAACTCGATATGTTTGAACAGGCTGTTAAAGCGCAGTCGATCGCCAAACGTCGATTTGATTAGCTCATATTCCTTGAGCAACCGGGGTTTCTCGTCATCGTCCCCCTTCAGTTTCTTCAGTTCCTTGACCTTTTCCTGGAACAGTTTGTTAGCGGTAAACTTGTCTGCTCCGTGTTCCTTACACCAGGTCGCTAACTCTACAGCCGATTCTGCCTCAGTGTTGTTGCCGTTCAGGACTTGTTCAAAGACTTCAGCCACCTTGAGTTCAATGTGTCTGGACTTGTCAATCGCGGCTAAGTCTAGTTGCGTCCTGGTCTTGGGGATGGATTGCCTCTGACGGTATTCCCGTTTTGCCTGTGGGGTTAAGGGCGCGATCGCGTTGCGGATATCTTCCTTTCTACACAGGTTAGAGTGACACCTGTAAGCGTTTCTCCCTTTGGCTACGCTGAAATTGTCATCGCCACAAACGGGGCAAAGGTAATAGCCTTTCTTGCTGGCGGGAGTGAGTTTGTCAATGTGGTCATGAATGTTAAAAGACCCTGACCCATTGCGGTTTCCAGCGTTTTCTGTCATAATAACCTCATGAGGAAATGCAGCGTTTTCTTGAAGAAATGCAGCGTTTTCTTGGGAGTTTACAGCGTTCTGTACTGACTCGGCTAAAGTTGGTTGCATTGTTTCCAAAGCGTTGTTTTTCCCGTTCTGGCTCATGGGACTTCCTTGATTGTTCATGATGTGATTTCTGTGCCGTTGTGATGGTCATACTGTCCCCTATAGCCATTCCTTTTACATCTCCATTCCATGCCCTCGGTGTTTAAACGCTGAGGGTTCTGTTTATGTGGCGTTCCATCCTGCGTTGGACGGCAACGATTCTAGGAAGGAATCGATCGCGCGTTTATGGGCTTCTGGGTTTGATTCGTTGTTCAGAATCCAATCCTCTAACAGTGCCACGTTGTAGAGGATGTGACGTTTGCCCCGTCTCACCCAATGAACGCCCTCGGTGAGTAATGGAGGGTTGTATCGGTTGCCAAGTCTCCAAGCTTTGAGGGTGTGAGTGGGTACGCCAAAATGTACCGCCGTAGCGGTTGTACTCATATATTTCATGAGAGTTTCACCGTTTGTGGAGTGCTGCTGTATTAGTGCCCTTTGGTTAAAAAGCATAGATCATTTTTTGCATTTTGCAAGCGGTTTTCTAAAAAATTTCCAACGTGTGAATAAATGCAGGGAAATTACTAGAGAAAACCTATCTATGCCGTTTTAGGGAATGCTGAACCCCGTACAGGGAAAGGGCTGTCCCCATGTCGATAAATCATCAAGATAGTGCCCTAAAATGATTTTTATCTCAATAGAGAGAATTACCCCTATAGGAGAAAAATGACTGAGGATGTCGGTAACTGTTTGGTTGCAGTGTCGATACTTTTGTGATGGTGTCGATAAGTCCAAAAGCGTTGCAAGTGTGAATTGGTGGGTTATTGGGCTGTCTGGTTATGCAATGGTCGGTCAGGCTACCACGTTCATGATTGGGTAACTGGTTAGGGTCTTGGCGATAGTTGGAGGTGTTCTGAGCGATCGTGCTGTCGATAAATTCCCCTTGGTTGCCTAGGCCTCGGTGTCAGGCTGTTCGTCGGTTTTCTTAGTTTTCCGTCTACCAGCCCCAGGACGCTTCCCTCCACGCTGGTTCTTTGGCGGTTCCTCTGAAAGAGACAGAACCCCTTGAGCTTGGCAATGACGGAACAAAAGTTCCTCTAGATATGCATTGGGAGTTCTACCCGACTTCTCAGCCAGTTCATCTAGTGCTGCTAGCAGCTTCTCTTCTAGTCGGAAGGTTTTTGTTTTCCGCATATCTAAGACACAGGTCATAAGCCGTCTCCATTAAAAACTAGATTCAGAAATCATCTAAACATTTTAATCAATGTGTTGCAACAGATATAAGTGAGGCATATCATTTTTTATGAAACAAAATAGCGTTTATAGTATTTCCAGTAAAAGGTTTAAGGTACTTTGAAAGCACGGTTATAGGCATAAGTTTTAATGAATTCAAAGTGTTGCAAGATTAATTCAGATGCAATACTATGATTCACTAATCGACACTCTATTCCCCTCATTTTAGAGATGGCATTATGACTACCCGCAAAACTAAGGCACCACAAGCCACAGAAACCCCGTCTATCCCGTCCCAGGAAGAAACCCTTGCCGAAGACACCCTAACCCCGTCAGAGGAACCGTCAACCCTATTACAGGCCGCACTTGACCGCCAAGACCAAGCACTAAAGCAACTCCAACAGCAGATGAATGACCTTTCAGACCAGTTTGCCGATCGTGCGGTTGCCATCGTAGAGCAAGGTCTGAGAGACGCCCAAACCAAGGCCGAACACCGGATTAAGGCTCTAATACTGCCCCGTTTTTTCGGTTCTGGGGGAACGGTGTCCCCTTCCTTGCCCCCATCGGACAGCCAGCCCGACGAACAACCCACTCTGGAAGGGGAAATCCTATGCTAACCCCACGTAACTTGCTCATCCTGGGTGGTGCCCTTGCCGTTCAGCAGTTCTTTGGGGGTGGGTTCAGTGGCCTACGGGAACTCCAGTCCCAAGGGGAAGCGAACCGCCAACAGCGCGCCCAACAGCAGCAGGCACAAGCCCGGTTACAACTGGCTCAGGATGCCGCAAAGCAGAAAGACCAGATTGCCCGTCAGCGGTACCAATCCGGTTGCGTCATGGTGGTTAGCTCCACCGACAAAACCAAGCTAACCGCCATCACAGAAGGTCAACCCGTCATCGATTCCGCTCGCAATGTCCCGCTGTCGGTCGGAAATATGGTCTGTGATGCCAATGGACTGACCGGGGAAATCATTCCCAATCCCTCAGACCCTAAGACCCCTGTCGTAGGCAATACAGCCTTCACCAGTGACCGCACGATCGTGGCTCAAGCGGTTCAACGGTACCGGGGAACCCGCTACACCATGCCCAACCAATAACAGGAACTCACCCTCCATAACAGGAACGCACCATGGCGAATACATTTCAAGATTGGTTTAACCAAGTCAGTGACCAAGTTAAGACCGAGGCCGCTAAGTTCAAACGCAAGCCTACACCCAATCCAGAGGCCCGTGGGTTTGAAACGACGAACACAGCCACCGCACAGACTGAACCTGTCAGCCTTCCCCGTCGTAACCGTGGCCTCATCAAGTTCATTCAGTTCTGTCTGTTCTTTGTGGCTGGATGCCTGATGATCGCCAACATCAAGCCCTATATCAACATCTCGATTTGGATAGGGTCAGGACTAGCCGATATCCAGTTCATTCAAGCCCTTTCTGCATTCCCGCCGCTGGTATGGCTACTTACTAACGCAGGCATGACCGCCGCATTCGTCTCAGGATTTTTTCTGTGGGCGTTGCTGCAAGGTCTAGAGATGTTACCCGTCCTCATCATGGATGATCCGGAAGCGTTACTCGTCCTGATGGCGTGGGTCTACCAGTTCAAAGGAATTGGTTATCGCGATAGTGACACCCCACTATTACGGAAGCTCAAGGAACGGTTTAACAACATTCCCCTGGAATGGATAGAAAAACTGCAACAAGCCCGTTCGATCGCGTATGTCCTTGACGCTGTACTTTGCTTTGGCTTCTATCCCCCAATCGTCGGTGGATATGATCGATTGGGCGTGTTCCTAGTCGCTCCAAGCTGGCAAGACCTAGACCTTTACAACATTGCCGCAGCTATCGCAACGATGTTCGGCTTAGAAGTTCTCTACTACGTCTCCAAACTGCTCAGGATGGCCATGCAGGTCATGTCTGAAGCCCATAGCCAAAATCAAGCCTAAAACGGTGAGAACCCGTAGGCGCTGAGTGTCTACGGGTTCTCCCAAAAAGGCTGTCCACCCTCTTAGGTGAAGCCATGAATAGTTTACCGTCTACGACCACACTCCGACTGATTCAGGAACTACAGGACGGCAAGATAGACCATAACGAAGCCGCCCGCAGAATTGCCCAGCTCCATACCGCCAAATCAGAAACCTACTCTGAAACCCTGATAACGGGAATCGTCCTAACCGGGTTGTCGTGGGCAATCACCGGGGGAAGTCTGGTTATCCCGATCGCCGTTGCCTTCCTAACTTGGGATACCTACATGGGACAACGGCGGGAACGGTTAGAGCGTTTCAAGTTCATTGCTCAGGGCAAGATTCTGGAGTATCTACCCGACGACGATCGCAACTTGTTTGAGGAACTCTTACCCGAAACCCAAGCACAGAAGGCAATTCCCCCGTCCTATGTCAGCCCTCAAGCCCAGGCGATGACCAGGACGCTAACACAAACCCAGTCAGGGCAAGGGATACAGGTCATCGATGTCGCGCGGGCCATTGCTCACAACCTGAAACCCCTGATTGTTAGTGCCCGTCCCAGAGTGGGGAAAGGTATCATCGTCAGCCATGCCATCCACCTTGCTAAACAACAGCATGGGGTCATGGTCTGGATGATTCAGCCCAAACCACACCCGGATGAGTTGGGGTACTGGCAAGAGTGTGATCGCTTCCTTGGGTTGAACCTGGAAGACTTTGACAAGAATGATGACCAGGTCGCAACGCAGCTAACCGAGTTCTTCCTAGAATGGCGTGCCCAAGCCCATCGTCCCGTCATCCTCATCATTGATGAACTGGTTAAGCTTCAGGCGATGCAGCCCAAGTGGTACAAGGATTTTCTGATTCCGCAGTGTCTGGTAGAGGGGTCAAGTGGGGAAACGGATCGGCGGTTCCTCTGGCTCATGACCCAATCTCCCTTGGTCAGTGACTTGGGGATGAGTGGAGGCAACCGATCGGCGTTTGAGTTCATGACCCTGCAAAAGGCAGATACCCAGGAACACTTGGAGTCAGCCAAGAAGTCACTGTCTAGCCTCAAGTCCATCCCCTCACCGGAAGACTACGCCCGATCGCCCGTGGGAACGCTCGCCTTTCACTCTGCCTATAACAGTTGGGCCGCCGTTCCCCGGTACCCCGTCCCCACACTGGCACCGGATAGGGTTCTGAGTGACGGGCTGAGAACGACGGTCACGATAAGTACAGACTCTAGTGTTCGTACTGGTAGCGACGGGGATGACCCTGAATTTCGGGTCTGGGAATGGGCATGGCAGAAGCTAACCCGCTTTCCCGCTGGCAAGACAGGACGGGAACTCTGGAACGATTGCCCCAAGTCCATCACCGGAACCCTAACCCGTGACCAGTTTGACCAGTACTTAGCAACGGCGGTAGAGGTTGGCTGTCTCCTAGACGATGGGACAGGCAAGCTCACCCACAATCCCAATCTGCAACCGTGACGGGGGGACAGGTTCGGAATCGAGCTACACCGAGAACAACATTTCTGATAGAAACATCTTGGGTCATTACTAACAGTAAATACGGGTATATCAAGCTAGTTTCTATCAGAAATTAGATTTTCATTTCTAACAGCAATCTTCCTGAGTCCCCCTTGATTCGCTCTAGTAGATAAAGTCAGCCAGTTGGGGGAACTGGTACAGGAACTACACGCCACCCTCAAGGCACAGAAACCCGAGTCAGATATGGACCGATCGTAGGACAGCGATCGTAGGACACCGGATTAATGGCGTAGGACACCCCTGTCCTACGGTGTCCTACGCCCGTCCTACAGTCCTACAGTCCTACGGTGTCCTACGCTGTCCTACGCTGTCCTACGGCAGACACGAACCTTAAAGGCCGGGGAAATTGATAACGATTCTCTCTGGGCAGACTGGTTACGCATAGAAGCCTAAGGTGTCCAAAAACTGGTAATGACGATCGTGGCTTGCTGGGTACCGCCCCACCCATGAATCCACCGCAAGTCACGACAAAAATTGATCGGATTACTATAGTAATCCGGTAAAAAAAAGTGTTGTTCTATCGCCTTGCAATCTACGCCCCTACAGCCCCGTAGGCAGACAGACAGATAGGAAGGCCACCATTTACGACAAAAATTGTTACGGCACTCATGAGTGTCCAAACTCAAAAAGTGACGAAAAACCGCACAGGGCAACGGGAACCTTGGAACACAGATTCCCAACAGTGACAAAAATTTTCCTGAACCCTTAAGGGTTCCGGTTGAAAAAAGTGACGGTTTCCGGGAACTGACGCGCCGGGGAAGCAATGACAAAAATTTTCTGGAGACCTAAGGAATCCGGTTGCAAAAATTGGGGTTCTATTGCCACCGTTCCCCAGCCATGACACCCTGTCGGATACATTGGTAAACAGGTCACGCCAGTTATTTTCTTAGCCGATAACGGGCAGATTTCGGGCAGTCCCGAAAGACGACGGCTGAAACCCGCGCCAAACAAGGATTGTAAATAACCTTGGTAAGGGTGAGGTCACGAGTTCAATCCTCGTCATGGGCTTTTTATTTGTTTGAATTCATGCCCAAGCAACGCCTTGATAGTCTTTTAGTTGATCGTGCCCTATGTGAATCCCGTCAGCAAGCCCAGCGCTTGATCCAGGCCGGGGAAGTTATGGTAAATCAGCAGGTGATCGATAAATCGGGCACTGAAGTAGACATATCCGCAACGATCGACATCAAGGCCCGCTCCCGTTTCGTCTCAAGGGGCGGCGAAAAGCTCAGCAAAGCCTTGGAACAGTTTGATATTCTAGTGACCGATCGCGTTTGCTTGGATGGGGGAATTTCCACAGGAGGCTTTACAGACTGTCTGCTGCAATTAGGTGCGAAGCAGGTCTACGGCATTGACGTAGGCTATGGGCAGGTGGCTTGGAAGCTCCAGCAGGATCCCCGCGTTATCCTACGGGAGCGGACGAATCTGCGCAACCTGACACCAGACGACTTGTATTCTGAAGGGGCTCCTCGACCTAATCTAGGGGTTGTTGATGTGTCGTTCATTTCTCTGGTGAAAGTTTTACCCGCCCTGTGGTCGTTGTTGAGTGATCCCCGCGAAGTTGTACTACTCGTCAAACCGCAATTTGAAGTGGGTCGCGAACGGATTGGTAAAAAAGGAGTGGTGCGCGATCCCAAGGATCAAGCCGATGCGATCGCCCAGGTTTTAACCGCCGCCCAGGAACTCGGGTGGCAATACTGCGGGCTAACCTACTCCCCCATCACGGGGCCAGCGGGAAATATTGAATATTTGCTTTGGCTCAGCATGAATAGTTTACAAACTGCGCCCAGTCTTGAGGATCTGCGGCAGCTAGCCCAGACTGCGCGAAAATCCCTCACGGCAGAGGCTTAGCCGCAAAAGAGCTTGCTGAAGATCTAGCGCATGAGGCCAGTTATCCGATCGGATGCTGAGGTCTGAGAAAACGCAACATTATGAGAACGCAGCATTGTAGAGTTTCTCGTTGGCGGCGGCAGACTTGAATAAATCCACGATCGGGCGGGGATAATCAACACCCAACCGGAAGCCCCATTGTTTCTGCTCTGCATTCGATAACTTCCAAGGTTCATGCACCTGACTAGCGGGAAGTTGAGCCAGACAGGGCAGCCAATGTTTTACATAATCGCCTTGGGGATCATAATCCCGAGCCTGTTTCGTGATGTTGAAAAAGCGAAAACCACGGGCATCATTCCCCACCCCAGCAGCATAGTTCCAGTTGCCCCAGTTACTACACACATCGTAGTCAATTAGTTGGGACTCAAAATATTCCGCGCCCATCCGCCAATCGATCCCCAAATTTTTAGTCAGGAAACTCGCCACATTCTGCCGCCCTCGGTTGGACATAAACCCAGTGGCAGCCAGTTCTTGCATATTGGCATCGACCAGCGGAAATCCCGTTTGTCCGGCCTTCCACTGTTCAAAGCGAACCCAATCCTGCTTCCAAGGAAATCTCACCCCCCGTAACCCGTCTGGATAAAAAACCCGATCGCCATGTTTGGCACAGATGAAACAAAAATAGTCCCGCCAGATGAGCTCAAAAATTAGCCAATAGGTGGAGTCATTGCGAATACGCTGGGCTTCGTATTGCGTCACCTGCTCGTAGAGATAGCGCGGCGATAGACAGCCTAACGCCAACCAAGGAGAAAATTTGGTTGAATCATGGGGATCCAACATTCCGTTACGGGTTTCTTTGTAAATCCTCAGGCGATCGCGTTGCCAGATATAGTCCTGCACCCGATCGATCCCCGCCGTCTCTCCACCTGTAACTTGAAATTGGCAGCGGGGATCGATCGTAGGTTGGGAAATGTTGAGCGTTGCTAATGTTGGCAACGCCCCCCGATCGAGGGGCGTTGGGAGAGGGGGTAATTCCTGGGGAGTCGGGACGCAGGGCTGAGTTGTTGAGGACTTTTCGACTTGCTTGCGAAAGTTGGTAAACAGTTCTGGCACAGCTTGGATCGCAAAGGGCAAGTCATCGGGATGGTACAGCGTGTGGCCCCAAGCCGTTTGCACCGGGATTTCCAGTGATTTGAGCGATCGTGCTAAGGCTTGCTCGACCGTTGTTTCCTCAGAAGTCACTTCTTGGTGAAAGGCCACCGTTTTGATGTTCAGCGAAGCCTCACGCTGCAACTGTTGCGCCAACTTGGGAAGCTCCACCTCTGGATGCCCGATGCGAATGATTAAATCACTTCCCAGCTTTTGCAACGATCGACGCAAATCGGTCACGCTTTCTAGTAAGAATTGCGATCGCCATGGCCCCGTTTTAGGGAAGCCAAAGGCCGTGGTTCCAAACTGTCGGGGATCAAAGCAATAGACCGGGATGACGATTGCCCCTGATTGGGCCGCTTGGCTCAGTAGCCCGTGATCATGAATCCGAAGATCATTGCGAAACCAAAGAATCACTGCTGGTCTAGTCACGATCGTTCACGCTGGATTGGGAAACTCGGAAAGGGCTACACAAAATTCTCTGCACGCAAGATCTATATCCATCTTGCTGTAATCATGGGTCAATCTTCCATGAAAAAAGCGATCGTCGCGATCGCTCTCCTTCTTCACTCATTAGATAGGTTAGTGGCTATTTGTGAACTCTGATAACTTGCATGAACCAGCGGCAGTAGTTGTAGCAAAATCATTCAAGGCTCAATCAGAGGGCTGAAGCTAAACCATCCCGAGAAGTGAGCTACTGAGATAGGCCATTGCTGGAGCCAAGGCCGACACAATTAACTGCCGTGCAACGCTGAGGGCAACAAATGCCAAAATTGGGGAAAAATCCATGCCTCCGAGGGGCGGAATGATCGATCGAAATAAATTCAGATAGGGATCGGTCAACTGTGAAAGGATTGCCCAAGGCTGGTTATACCACTGAATATTCGGGAACCAACTCAGCAACACTCGCAGCAACAGCAAGCCATTGTAAATGGTTAAAAAAGATAAAAGCGTTTGAATGAGGATAGCGGTGGCCGAATTCATACGTTGTGCGCTCCCAAACGTTCAGTAAATCGCTCGGATGATTGGACTAATGTGCTTAACTTCTCTAGTTTACTGGATTCTGAGCTTTCGGGGGGAGGCTAGGGATCCTCACTTGTGGTGCTTTCAGAGCGATCGCTCAAGCGGCTCAATTCCTCCAGTTGGCCACTCCCGTTAACATGGCGCAGTTGCTGTTGCACGCCATCGATAGCGTCATTCAATTGAGCAATTTTTTCCTCCAAACTCTGTCGTGCGAGTTCGATCGTCTGCTCCGTCGAAACTGCATCCGACGCCACCCTTAAAGCCCGCTTGCGAGAACGATTGATCCCCTTAGTTTCCGGATCCTCGGGCTTGCTGCGGTTAGAAGAAGTTTCAGCCTCATCCTTTCCGACTGCGCGTTGGGTCAGGACTGCTCCCAGCACTCCTCCGGCGAGTCCCCCAATAATTGCCCCTAAAATAAAGCCACTGGAAAAATTATCTTGCTGACTCATGTCCCAATCTGCTCACAACTGCCATCCTGAATTTATCCTATTACGTTGCGCCCCCTACTCTTTGATCTCACCTTGCAATGGAAATGATTCGCAGCAGAGTCAGAGGTGATCGCCACCCGCAAAATCTCGAAGCTTAAGTGCCTGACAGCCAGTCGCAAAAGCCTAAATTTCCAAAAGCTAAATTAAAGCTGAATCTCGAGATCAAGCCTGAGAAACTAAGTCCCAAAAGTACGATCGCCAGCATCCCCCAGCCCTGGAACAATATAGCCTTGGTCATTCAAGGTTTCATCGATCCCCGCTGTAAAAATGTTGAGCGTTGGATAGCTCACACTGAGTTTTTGCAAAGCTGCATGGGCTGCCACCACGGAAACAATCCGAACGTTGGTTGGATCAACGCCCCGGCTCGTGAGCTCATCCAGTGCCATCGTTGTGGTGCCCCCCGTCGCTAGCATTGGATCAGTAATCAGAACCTTCGTAGCGGGATTTAGGCGTTCAGGTAGCTTGTTGAGATAGCAACTGGCTTCTAAAGTCTCCTCGTTGCGAACAATTCCTAAATGATAAATTGATGCCAGGGGTAACAATGCCTGTGCCCCATCTAGAAGGGCCAATCCAGCCCGTAAAATTGGGACGACGACCACTGGAATTTCAGGATTAATAAAGGTTGCAGGACAACTCGCCAACGGCGTTTCGATCGTTGTCTCCGTTGTTGGTAACCAATCCCGAACGGCTTCATAGGTCAACCATCGTCCCAGCTCAGTCATGGCACTACGGAATAAAGCTGGCGGAGTTCCCGCATCACGGGCAACGCCCAACCAATGCTTAATGAGCGGATGGGGTGGCACATAGACACGTAGCTGAACAGTCATATTGATCCTATTCCACAGGTACACAGGTTTAAAGTCTGCCCTATCATACTCTGTCCCCGTCTCCAGATCAGGGTAAACCCTAAAGTCTCACAGGATAAAATTCTTGATTCATCGGCTTGAATCCATGCCTGAATTCGCCATCGGTTCTCCCTCAGCCACGATCGCATAGATAACAAGCCCTAAGTTTAATGCAATTAAGTTTCAATAGTATTGACATAGGATTTCAATAAGCTTAAACTTCTGTATAGTGTTCTCCTCTCTAGAGGATTGGTAGGTGGGGCGTTGCGGCAGCGATCGTGTCCCCCTCTTTTTTTTGTGGGTGCATGTGTGGATGCAACTGGCAGGCTAGGATTTGCGACTGGCACGCTAGGACTGTGCAACAAACCGTTACACTAAATTACGGACTTTAAAAGACGTGTTTTCTTGGGGATGGGGGTTCATAGCCGTGGTGTCTCAAACAGATTTAACGGGCGATCGCTCTGAAATGCTGCGATCGCGGGCAACGGATCCCAAAATCGATGACGCCATCTACGACACGACCTACGATGCCATTGTGATTGGCTCTGGGATTGGCGGATTGGTAACGGCAACCCAACTAGCCGCCAAGGGAGCCCAGGTACTTGTGCTGGAGCGTTACCTGATCCCCGGTGGCAGCGCGGGCTACTTTGAGCGCAACGGCTACCGGTTTGACGTGGGAGCCTCCATGATTTTCGGGTTCGGCAAAGAAGGGACTACCAATCTATTAACCCGTGCCTTAGAAGCGGTCGATATGACGATCGAAACGATCCCCGACCCTGTGCAAATTCATTACCATCTTCCCCATGGTCTGGATCCTAAGGTTCATCGTGACTACGAAGCCTTTTTGCAGGAACTAATCCAGCGCTTTCCCCAGGAGGCCGTGGGCATTCGCAAGTTCTATGACGAGTGCTGGAAGGTTTTCAATTGCCTGAATGCAATGGAACTTCTCTCCTTGGAAGAACCCCGCTATTTAATGCGGGTATTTTTTCAGCATCCCTTGGCTTGTCTGGGGCTAGTTCAATACTTGCCCCAAAATGTGGGTGACATTGCCCGTCGCTATATTCAGGATCCTGAACTGCTCAAATTCATTGACATGGAGTGTTACTGCTGGTCGGTGGTGCCAGCGGATATGACGCCGATGATTAACGCAGGGATGGTCTTCAGCGATCGCCACTACGGCGGGATCAATTACCCAAAAGGAGGCGTCGGCGCGATCGCCCAGAAATTAGTGGACGGGCTAGAAAAAGCTGGCGGCAAAATCCTTTACAAAGCACGGGTGACGGAAATTGTTACCGAAAATCACAAAGCGGTGGGGATCAAGCTAGCTTCTGGGGAAATGATTCGGGCTAAGCGGATTGTTTCCAATGCCACCCGGTGGGATACCTTTGAGAAATTACTGCCGAAGGTGGAGATACCAGCAAATGAAAAAAGATGGCAACAACGCTATCAGCAATCTCCGAGCTTTCTTAGTTTGCATCTTGGGGTAAAAACAGAAGCTCTCCCAGAAGGAACGGATTGTCACCATATCCTACTAGAAGACTGGGCCGACCTAGAAGCAGAACAAGGAACGGTTTTCGTCTCCATTCCCACATTGCTTGATCCCAGCCTTGCCCCTGAAGGTCACCACATCATTCATGCCTTTACGCCTAGCTCGATCGACCAGTGGAAAAACCTATCACCCCAAGACTACGAAGCCAAAAAAGAAGCTGCTGCTGCAAAGCTAATTGCGCGTCTCAGCAAAATTTTCCCCAACTTGGAAGCTAATTTGGACTATCAGGAAGTGGGAACAGCGAGAACCCATCGGCGTTTCCTCGGTCGAGACAATGGAACCTATGGCCCAATTCCCCGCAAGAAATTATTAGGATTGCTTGGCATGCCCTTTAATCGGACTTCAATTCCGGGTCTGTATTGTGTCGGCGATAGTACCTTTCCGGGACAGGGTTTAAATGCCGTTGCCTTTTCCGGATTTGCCTGTGCCCACCGTATCGCTGTGGATTTGGGAATTTGAATCGGACTGTAAATTTGAGGCGGATTCTATAACTTGGTTAGACGAATGATGTGGCTCACTGAACGTTGGGTAGATCGGGGTATGCAGCACAATCCCTGATGGCTAATGGGTCGTGACGACTGATCGTGATCCCCGAACTTTGTAGACTTCTTCCGGATCGGAGCTGCATAACTGCATAGATCAATTGGGTATGTCTATCGTTGAGATGAAGAATTCCGATCGCGAGGCAAAAGTTCATCTTCTATCATCGATCTCATACCAATCCATTCAATACCAGGGAGGTCTAGTTCAGCACACGGTTCGTCTAATGGGTTAGTCTGGTTAATTCGTCCAATGGGCTAGTTTGATTGATTCGTCTGATTGATTCGTCTGATTGATTGCTTTGATTGCGGTAATCATTCTGCAATTTCACAAATTTATTCACCTGAAATTAAAAATATCGAGGAATTTTTCCGCATTTTTACGGAGCTACCTTGATAAAAGCTCTGTCATCTTAATCAACAGCAACTCCTAATTTAGGCGTTTTGGACAGGGCTCTGGAATTGCTGATTTAGGTTGATGCTTTAACTGGCCGATCTCCCAATGCTTGTATTCGTCCCATCTGGTATCCATCTCATCCTGATGGCTGAATAAGTTGCAAGACTTGGTTTAGCGCCTTCGATGAGATTTCCTATCCGTCCTTTCCAATTTTCGCACTACGTTAGTTTCTTGTCAGAGTTAATTTCTTTTCATTGTCAGTCTTTTGTCAGTGTTATTGCTGGTTTCTTCTGTCTTGGACATCTGCTTTGAGTTTGCTGGGTCAATCTTAGAGGTTGCCAATCTTAGAAGTGACTCAGCATAAGATTACTGAATCTTAATGTGAATAAACGATGGAGCTTATCTGATTATTTCATCTTAGAGATGTCATCAAAAGTTCATCTTAAAGATGTTATCAACAAGACAAAGGAATCATTAAATTGGTAGCTAAAATTACAGAAAAGCAATGGACGGCTAAACCATGAAAGACTTGCTGGAAGCCACTCTGCTGATTCTCAGTAATTCTTTCCAACGAACTGATATTTTCACCATCTCTTTTCATAAATGACTGATTTTCTGCTGTTAGCTTTACGGAATTTAAGACTTTGCATGGGTATCTTAGGGAAAGGAAGGCAATCAGACCCAAACTCCTCCCCGGTCAAGTGACTGTAACCCTTCGGAATGTTCGATAGCTTCAGGTTCGAAAAGGTGATGTGTTATGTCTCAAATGAATTTGGCTTCTCAACTCCAACCCCCAACCCCAACCCTCCTAGACCATTTACTGACCCCTGTCCGGAATTGGCTAGATTCGATCGAAATTACCGATCGCAAGACTGCTCACCGGCTTTGCAAGTTGATCCCCGCCCAATGTCCCTTTGAGCGTGATGTGATTCTCTTGGGTCGCAAGGTGGCTCATATTCCACCGATGTGCAAACTGAACCCCCTGTACGACCAATTCGTTGGTTTACGGTTCCGCTCTCTCTGCTACTTAGTAGATGTCTGTGGTGAAACGATTTCCTTCTGAATCAACCCTGGATTCAAACCCCGACCGATAAAAACCAGTTTAGTCTGTCGAAGTTCTTCCGGTTGCCAACGGCGATCGTAGAACTGTTCAAACCGATTTCCCACCCCCTGTATCACCAATCGCATCGGTTTATGGGGAACGGCTACAAATCCTTTAATTCGATAAATTTCCTGTTGTTGGACGAGGGCTTCTAATCGCTGCCGAAGTACCTCCGGCTCAAAGGTTTGATCCAGTAATACATAGGTTGAGTCGATCTCATCATCGTGATCATGATCCTCTTCAAAGTCATGGTGACTGGGACGACTCGCCAAATCATCTTCCACGGCTGCGTTGAAGCCTAGTAATAAATCTGTTGATAATGCCTCAGGTTGCGATCGTCCATGGGTGATGACTTTAACCGATCGAGGTAGCTCCTGCTGAACCAATGCTTGCACTTGGCTCATTTCTGCGGAGGTAACTAAATCCGTCTTATTCAAAATGACGAGATCTGCGCAAGCCAGTTGATCTTCAAATAATTCCTGTAGGGGCGTTTCATGATCTAAATTGGGATCTGCTTGGCGTTGGGCCTCTAGGGCTTGAAGGTCTTGGGCTAGGGTCCCACGGGCAACGGCTTCACAATCTACGACGGTAATCACTCCATCGACGGTAACCGCATGGCAAATATCCTGCCACTTAAAAGCTTTGATTAACGGTTTGGGTAGTGCCAAACCCGATGTTTCAATTAAGATGCAATCAATGCTGTCGCGACGTTTGAGTAATTCCTGCATAGTGGGATAAAACTCTTCCTGCACGGTGCAGCAGAGACAGCCATTGTTGAGCTCTACAATATTACTCGCCAGATTTTTAGCCAGGGGATCTAGGGTGATCGACGGGTCTACATCTTCACAAATCTGGCAAGCTCGCAGGAGATCCCCATCAATCCCGAGTTCGCCAAATTCATTGACTAAAACCGCAATGCGGCGACCTTGACTATTTTGCAAGAGGTGGCGGATTAAACTTGTTTTGCCGCTACCGAGAAAACCAGTGATGATGGTGACGGGAATTTTGGCTGCCATGCTTTGGGAACCCAATGAATCGAACAATCGATTATCCTACGCGATCGTGGGAATTTCAGCTATCCACCCCCGAGGGACGTTTTGAGTCGCAAGCGCCATTGGCGATCGTTTTCTCTGATACCTTCTACCGTCCAATATATTCAAATTGTTTATCTGAAAAGCAGCGAAGATTGCATTTTGGATTATAAATTCTGATCAAAGTGGGCGAAATCAAAAAAGCTTGTTAAGCTTTGTAAAAGTGACGTGCAAATCCACTGGATTTTCTAGTTTGTTCAATGACAATCCTGAGCTAGGCCCCGTCAGATGGCCTACTCCTTACAATCCAATAAGTTTGAACCTAACTGAGAGCACACAACTGAAACACACAACTGAGAACGCAAAGTAGGCATTACTGAAGAGGTACAACTGACAAATGAACTTCATCCAACAGAAAAATCTGCAAAACCTTCTTTTGGATGTGAAAAAGGAAAATGCAGAAACAGTGCTGTTTCTCTTCTGGTATCGTCTTAGAGACTTTGATATTGTCTTAGAGACTATTGAATCAAGTAACGCTAGTCACAATGTAAATCTAGGAATGAGTTGACGATTGGAGAAATGTGTGAGTACACAATCTCTCTAAAATTTAAGCTTGATTTTGATGTTTGCTGAAATGCTTGGAAGACTTCACCTGTGTTGGTTTGGACTTTGCACGTCCTTATTGCAGTTAAGAGGTCTAAATCATGAACATCAATGGTAAAAATGCCCTAATTACTGGAGCATCTCGTGGTATTGGTCGGGCAATTGCGTTGGAATTAGCTCGTCAAGGAGCAAACCGATTACTGCTGGTAGCGCGGGATCGCGATCGGCTACAACAAGTCGCTACTGAAGTGAAAGAATTGGGTGTCGAAGCCAGTATTTTATCGCTGGATTTGACAGACTCCCGATCGGTTCATTTAGCCATCACTCAAGCATGGCAAACCCAAGGGCCGATCGATCTGCTGGTTAACTGTGCGGGAGTGGCCTATCAAGCACCTTTCTTGCAATCTCAACTGGTAAAAGTGCAGCAAGAAATTTCCACCAACTATCTGGGTGCTTATTCCATCACACAAGTCGTAGCTCATTTGATGGTCGAGTGCCGTAGGGGCGCGATCGTCAATGTGGGTAGTCTCATGGGTAAGGTGGCGGCTCCGACCCTGGCAGGGTATTCTGCATCCAAATTTGCCTTGTTAGGCTTTACTCAAGCGCTCCGCCATGAATTGGCACCTTACAACATCCAAGTGATGGCTCTGTTGCCAACCTTGACTCATACCGATATGGCTGAACAGATCAACACCTTTCGGGGGGTTGCCGCAATTTCTGCCGAGCACGTTGCAAAAGTTTTGGTGCAAGGCTTGCAACACGCTCGATCGGAAATGGTCGTGGGATGGCAAGGGCATCTGCTCTTGGTGGGGAATCGAATCAGCCCTACGCTGGTGCAATGGATCGTCCATCATGCTAGTCGGCATTTAATTTTGGCTGAATCTTCCACCCATCAGGTTGCTTGGAGAAACCTGATTCTGCACAACCTAGGACAACGGTTAATGCAGGTGCGTCGAAGTTTGTTGCTGTGGCGTCGCTTTAGATCCCGTCTCTCTTGGCGATTCGCCTCTCTCAAAGGTTAATCGATCGCTGACTGGCGAGAAAGCCTAGAAAGCCTTGGATATTCCTATAACGATCGGAGAATATCCAAGGCTTTAAAGTCCAAAATCAGAAGATTAGGGAGACACCCCTAATCATTTTGAGGCATCACTGGCAGAGACCTATTGAATCCAACTAAATTGACAAATTTGAAGTTCGATCGATTAGAAACATGATTAAACCCAAAACTTAAATGAGATTGATTTAATGATGATGATTAAATTCTCGTTGATTGCATCGAACTTCACAATGTTGTAGGGCTTCTGCATCCCCCCTTTCAATTTGAATCGTGGGATGGTCAATACCAAAGGTGCCATGGAGATGATGATAGAGTTCCGCTAAAAAAGCATCGCCTGGATTACCCGTGGGAATGACTAAATGGGCCGTTAGAGCCGTTTCTGTGGAACTCATGGCCCAAATGTGTAAGTCATGTACCCGTTCAACGATCGGTAAATCAGCCAGATAATGATACACAGCCCTGGGATCAATTTGTTTAGGAACGCCATCTACGGCTAAGTGCAAGGATTCGTTCAATAAATCCCATGCACCCCAAATAATGCCGAGGGTGACTAATAAACTTGCGATCGGATCAAGCCAATTCCAGTGAGTAACGGCAATCAAGAGTCCAGCAACCACCACTCCCAACGAGGCCACTGCATCACCAATGAGATGTAAAAAAGCACCTCGTACATTGATATCCTGGTGGCGTCCTCGAAGAAACAACAGAGCGCTACCAGCGTTAATCAAAATACCGATCGCTGCGACCACCATCATCGTGCTACTTACCACGACTTCAGGGTGTTGCAAGCGCTGAATGGCTTCCCAAATGATCCCTCCGCAGGCAATTAACAATAACACTGCATTGGCTAAAGGCGCGAGAATGGATGCCTTGCGTAAACCATAGGTGCGCTTGAGACTGGCCCGACGACGAACGAGTAGACTTGCACCCCAGGCTAATAGCAACCCCAAGACATCACTTAGGTTATGGCCTGCATCTGCGATGAGTGCAAGGGAGTTGCTCAGAAGCCCATAGGTAACTTCGATCAGAGTAAAGGCCACATTGAGCCCAACACTGATCAAGAAAGCACGATCGAAACGACCCGGCAAAGAGTGATGAGAATGAGAATGGTTATGAGAATGAGAATGAGAATGGTTATGATGGGAGTGAGTCATGATAAATCGTGACCAGAAGCATCACTTAAAAATTGGACTTTGTCCAATTGTGACACTTCCTTGATCGACTGAAGCAATGCCTTGGAGCCGTACCCCATCCCCTAAGGTCAAAGCCCCTTGACCATCGGGTAAACCATCCCGGAAATTCCCTTCATAGGTGTTGGTGTTACTCAGGCTCAGGACACCCCGACCGCTGGCTTGGCTATCCCGGAAAGCACCTTCATAGCGAGACCGGTCAGCTCTGACCAATAAGCCTTGGCCGTGGAGTTTATTGTTGCGAAACTGCCCTTCATAGCGATCGCCATTCGCTGTCTTTAAAACACCGTTCCCGTAGAGATTGCCATCCCGAAACTGCCCTGTGTATTGCGTCCCATTGCCAAAGGTTAAGCTGCCTTCCCCGTCGGGAAGCCCATTGCGGAACGTGCCATTATAGCGGCTGCCATTTTCCATCACCAGGCTGCCCCGTCCGCTGAATCCTCCGGTCGTTAGCTGAACCACCACGACATCTGCTTGGCCCAGACTAATGGTACCTCGCCCATCGGGGAGTCCTTTCTTAAACTGTCCTTCATAACGATCGCCATTGCTGAGCATGAGCTTGCCAACGCCTTCTCGTACACCCTCGCGCAATTCGCCTTCATAGCGGTTACCATTGGCAAGGCTGAGCGCCCCAATTCCCGTAAAGGGACTGCTAGGCACTTCTACTCGAATGCGCTGCATGCTGCTATTGATGATTAATACACCATTGCCTTCCGGTAGACCATTCACAAACAGCCCTTTGTAGCGATCGCCGCTAGCAAGGATCATGATCCCGATCCCATCGGGAATACCGCTGCGCAACTCACCTTCGTAGCGAGTCCCATCATTCATGAACAGTTTACCTGTGCCATCTGGTAGTCCATCTCGAAATTCTCCTTCGTAGCGATCGCCATTGGGATAGAGACAACTCCCGCGACCATTTAATTGGCCATCTTGCACTTCGCCAACACATCGGACTCCACTGGAGGCCATTTCCTCCGCTTGTACGACTGCTGGTAGTGCTAACGGAAGACTTAGAGATGTGCCAATGATCAAAGAAAACAAAGGAGAGAATTTCATAGGAAGAAACGTTCACTTCAAATGGAGAACTAACACCCACTGACAATAACCGTATATTAACGGACGGAATTTCAGAAGATTCTACGTAACCTTACTAATTCGGGCAAAAGTCGCTATGTAATCAAGCGTAAATACTCGGAGTGCCGAATGGCGACGAGTTTTACATAAATTTCAGAGTTAACGTGAGCTTGACAAACAAAATTGTCCCTCACAAATCCCCTATGCTGGGACGTAGAATCCACTTTCGGGGGAAATGGGGGGAGTAAAGTTGCTTGATAGAGCAGGGAGAAAGGTATTTTCTCTGACGCCACCCTAGAGAAAACTACCTTGAGGGAAAAAGTTATCCCATCTGTGCGACTGAGTAGCCCTGACGATCGTGCCGCACCACGAATTGATCGAATTCACGCCAGAGTTAGAGCTAGGCAAGCTCCTAGGGAGAAGCTAAGTAAAAAAGTTCAGTAGATGCAGGAAATTTAGTAGACGCAAGAAATACACAGATACCCCGTCAGTCTCTTTTTAAAGTGCCCAGAAGATTTTAAACATCGACATATCTCTTCAAAATTAGGTTACTCAAAGCGATGAAGTGGCTTTCTCAAGCAGTTAACCTTTAAATGTCGAAAAACTCTCGCGAGATTGCGAGATGATTCCATTCTCCACCAGCAGTCAAATATCATCGAACCAAATATCACCGAGTCAAATATTGACAAACCAAACATTTTTGTTGCTGATTTGTAACTTCCTGAGTTTGCTGGTGACTGTATCCATGGGTCAAATTAGTCTTTACGACCAAAGTTAAAGGACGCTCTAACGAACGTCCTTGTGTAGGCATAGATGATTTTGGATGATGGCTTAACCAATCATTTCAGATAAGCTATTTTCTAACCCAACCGAAACAGACAACCTCCCTAAGCCAAGCGCAAGATTAGTTTTCAGCGGGTGCAAACTCTTCTGTGCTGCCACGACGGGTGCGACGGGTGAGCAGGTTGAACAGTTGAACCCCGATCGCTTTGATTAGGTTGCCTTCCAGTTCCTTGAACATGTTCATGTTGTGGTGGAAAGCATCGTTGGCTTCGTTAACGATTTGGTCAACCGTTGCCTCATCGATCGCTAGACTGTCCAGGGTTTCCCGGTACATCTTTTTGAAGGCTTTCTCGTCGTCGATGTGCTTGAATTCGTAGAAGTTGGTGCCTTCGCCTTCGTTGAGGTTCATGGCGTTAACCGCAATCTTCTTGAGAATTTGCCCACCGGACAGATCCCCAATGTAGCGGGTGTAGAGGTGTGCCACCATTAACTCAGGCTGCTCTTCCCCGACCTTTTTGATCTCATCAATGTAGGCTTGGGTGGCGGGAGAGGGCGAAATTTCCGATCGCCAGTTGGGGCCGTAATAGTACTCCAGATCCTTCTCGAGGCTACCCTTGCGATCGAGCTCTGGGAAGTACATTTTGCCCATCACGGGGTGATTTTTGAGCTTGTGCATTTCCTCTTCCATCGTCGAGTAGACGTAGTAAAGGTTTGCGACCAGCTTGCGGTAAGAGCTTTTCTCAACGGTGCCTCTCAAAAAGCAAGCGATAAACCCCGTATTCTCCGCCATGGTATGAGCTTTCTTAGTGCCCTCGCGGAGTTTCAATGCTAAATTGCTGCTCATTTTAACTTTCCCAACACTTTTTAAGGTTCCCAATGGCTTCAGTGTTCCAGGGGTTTTAGGTGTCCCAGTGGCTCACAATGGCGCGATTGAATTTGACTTCAGCGAAGAATTGTCTACTGAAGGGAACAGGTCTGATTTAACCTGCCATTGTTAAATTAATCTGATTTGATGAGCGTTTTTATTACGAATCTTTAAATTCGTCAGCTTCGTTACATTCTTCTCAAAATTCGCAAATTTCTCCTGATGGAATAACGAACAGAGGAAATAGGGACGCGGGCTGAAGCTTAGACGAGACTTTCTAGGCGAGAATCTCAGCGATCGTGCTCATTTGCACCACCCCGTAGAGTTCGTTAGTATCCTTGGTTTTGAGGAAGGGACAGCCCCACGTCTTAATACGCTGATCCATCCAATTATCATTACCGATCGGAATCCCATGAATCCCAACTTGACTGCCGATGGTACTGAAATAACGAAATTTTCCCCTGTTGCTTAGCTTGGTTGTGTTTAAACTCCGAATGGGCATTGGAATAATTCAGCCCGAGAACACTTAGCCCCATCAGGATAGGGATATTTAGGCTAGGGGTTTGTCTGAATTTCTGGAACCTTTAGGATCGGAAATCTGTCGCTACAATCGACTTGGTTTGATTTTTCTAGCAAGCGTGTGACGCAGAAGGAAGGGGCACCCATGGGAAGCACCGGATGGAGACGTTGGAGCCTAGGGGTTCTCGTTAGTGGAGCGATCGGGTTGACTTGGGGATCTGCGGCTCAGGCGGCGGAACAGTTGACCCTGCGCTTTGGCCCCTTTGAGCAGGTGGTGAGCGTGGCAGAGGTGGAAGCCTATGCCAAAACAGGGAAGGTTTCGTCGAATCTGCAATTTTTCTCGGTGGTGCTGACGTCGGAAACCCGTCGGGCCTTGACAACGAAGCTGGAGATGGATCCCCAGGTGAGTGGTCAGGTAGTAGGGGATTTGTTGAAGTCTCCAGCGGGTCAACAGTTGATGCGAAATTTGCAATCCGCTGCCCCAGGGCTGACAGCAGAAGCGATTCAAGCGGGGGTGACGATCGCCGCGAAGCAGTTTGGTGGGCTGGATGCGATCGGCGTCTTAAAAGCGATTCCTCAGAAGAATATTACGATCGATATATCGGAAGCGGCGGCGTTGGGGTCGAAGTTGAATTTGACCTATTGGCAAAGTCAGGCCACGAGTACCTTATTGCAGCGCAGCTTAGCGGTAGAAAAAACAAATTTTTCTGCGCCGTTTGATCCCAGTTTGCCGGGAAAGGTTAACGTAAGCCAGCAAACGCTTGTATTAACCGATTCCCGCCGCCAACGATCGTTACCCGTAGATTTATATTTACCGGAAACAGTTCAGGGGCCGATCGTGGTCATTTCGCCCGGATTTGAATCGAGCAAGCAATTCCTAACGTATGTGGCACAGCATTTGGCGTCCCATGGCTTTAGTGTTGTGGCGATCGATCACCCTTCTGTGTTTCAAAATCAAACCCGCACGACGTTGAACCCAGAGAAGTTATTACCTCCCCAGGAACTGCTCGATCGACCGAAGGATATTGTCTTTGTGTTGGATGAGTTGGCCAAGCGGACGGAGTTCTCAGGCAAGGTGAATGCACAGAAGGCGATCGTGATTGGCCATTCCTTGGGGGGGTATGGGGCGTTAGCCTTGGCGGGGGGCGAAATTCAGTTGGATGAGTTGCGGCAGTTTTGTCAGAAGAGCAAGATTATTCAACGCACTCCGGCGGATTGGTTGCAGTGTTCGGGGACAGAACTGTCGGGGAATCGGATCAGTTTACGGGATAACCGCGTAGTGGGGACGATCGCGCTAAATCCGGCGGTGGGTAAAATTTTTGGCAAGTCAGGGTTATCCCAAGTGAAAACACCAACGGTAATGCTAGCGAGTACCGATGATAGTTTGACGCCGCCCTTAACCCAGCAGTTGCAACCGTTTATGCAATTGCCAACCCCTAAGTATTTGATGACGGCGATCGGGGCAACGCACCTAAGTGTGAGCGATCGGGAGCGCTTTCAAGTAGGAACGGCGGCGCGAACCCTAGTTAAGGAAAAGGTGGGTGCGGAGGTTGATCCGTTGCGTCGGGCAGTGCTGGGCGTCAGTTTAGCGTTTGTCAAGCAGCAGACCCCAGAAGCGGAGAAGTATAAGCCATTTTTGAGTGCGGGCTATGTGCAGTCGATCGCCACTCCGGGGATGCCGTTACGGATGAATTCGGAGTTGCCGATGGGGGTGACGCGGCTGCTCAAGTTAGCAGGAATGGTTTAGCGAAAGTGATATCGCTATAGCCCATCAGGACGCAGCGTACCTGTTCGGCATGAAGCATGGGGTCGCTAGGTTCCTAACAATTTAGAGCACTACCCTTTGTTGGTAGAACAACTCCGGGTAGCTATTCTCCCTCGTCAAAACCAGCAGCAAGGAGGCTTGATGGCGATCGAGGTGATTGTTCGATCGACCATGGTCTCCAACGCTTACAGATCCATTTAATTAGTCATCAAGAATTCATTCAGGACACGATTCATCAATTGCATACCCATCAGAACGCAAATAGGATTCATTGGAGTCAACCAAGACCGATCGTGCTTCTGACGGGCAATACATCAGCATCTTGAGTCGTGAACGTCAGCGGTAATACCCAAGCAATTTGTGATTGCAACCCATGACGAGTTCCTTTAGTTCCCCATTCTATAAGGGACTTGGCAACAATTTGACTGAATTCCTAATGTAAGTGGGGCTAGGGGAGATCGGATTTATAACATTAATAAATCAATTTGGGCTTAGTCTAATTTGGCACACCTTTCAACTTTTCAAACACCCTCTAAAGGTAAAATCGATCGACCCTTGGATTCTATTTGCTTATCATGTCCCACGCCGCTGCAACCCACCCCCCAACCTCCAATCGTCAAACGATCGTCGTCAAAATTGGCACCTCCAGCCTGACCCAGCCCGAATCTGGAAACCTCGCCCTCTCCACGATCGCGGCCCTGGTGGAAATCCTCAGCGAACTGCAACAGCAAGGCCATCGCGTCGTATTGGTCTCCTCTGGCGCGGTGGGAGTGGGATGTGCCCGCCTGGGACTGACCGATCGCCCCAAGGTTATCTCCGTCAAGCAAGCCGTCGCTGCCGTTGGCCAAGGTCGCCTCATGCGGATTTACGACGACTTCTTCACCGCCATGCAGCAACCGATCGCCCAAGTCTTGCTGACCCGAGGGGACTTAGTGGAACGCAACCGCTACGTCAACGTCTATCGCACCTTTCAAGAACTGTTAAACCTGGGCGTGATTCCGGTCGTCAATGAAAACGACACCGTTGCCGTCGATGAATTGAAATTTGGGGATAACGACACCCTGTCGGCTCTGGTCGCCAGTTTGGTCGATGCCGATTGGTTATTCCTGCTCACGGATGTCGATCGCCTCTACTCCGCCGATCCCCGCACCAATCCCGATGCAAAACCGATCGTATTAGTGAAAAACATTGACGACTTAGCCGTTGATACGGGTAGCTCCGGCACCCAGTGGGGCACCGGCGGCATGGTCACGAAAATCTCTGCGGCGCAAATTGCCACCGGCGCAGGCGTGCGAACCGTGATCACGCGCGGCCAGGAACCCCGCAATCTCCTGAAAATTCTGGCTGGGGAATCGATCGGCACGCAATTTGAACCCCACGCTCGCCCCATCAGTGCCCGTCAGCGCTGGATTGCCCATGGCATGGTTCCCGCCGGAAAACTCTACCTGGATGATGGTGCGGTGAATGCCATTCGCAATGCGGGAAAATCACTGCTGGCTGCTGGCATTATTGGCATTGAGGGTAGCTTTGACGCCGATGAAGCTGTGCGCCTGTGCAATCTCCACGGTCAGGAAATTGCCCGTGGCTTGGTGAACTACAATAGCCAAGAATTGCAAAAAATCCGAGGCCGCCGATCGGAAGAAATCGCCACCATCCTCGGCCATACTGGCGAAGACACCGTTGTCCATCGCGATAACCTCGTTGTCACCAAGAAATCCAGTTCCACCCTGGCCCAACCCCCTCGCTAAAGGCATCAACCCACGGTAAGGAGTCATCAACGGTTAGCATTGAGTGTGCTCTGACCCAGGGATTGGTCTTTTCTTGCAAAAGAGCGGTCAAATCTCGCTAGGATGGGAAGCGTTCTATTTCCAGGCCGTCCCGTGAACCCCATTCTGGCGCTCAACTACGAACCCGCGATCGAACAGTTGGGAGAAGACTATTTTGATCCCGTCCCAGCGGCGGAATTTCCCAGCCATTCCCTGCGGTGGCGTAACGATGATGTCTTACAGCAGTTGGGCCTCGACCCGGAAGCCGTCACCGATCAGCATTTCATTGAAGCCTTTGGGCAATTCCAAGGCCGATCGCCCTTGTTGGCCTTGCGCTACCACGGGTATCAGTTCGGGGAGTACAATCCTGCCCTTGGGGATGGCCGGGGCTTCCTCTACGGGCAAGTGCGGGGAATCGACGATCGCCTCTACGACTTGGGCACCAAGGGATCGGGCACCACCCCCTATTCCCGAGGCGGCGATGGGCGACTCACGTTGAAAGGCGGCGTCCGGGAGGTGTTAGCGGCGGAAATGTTGTACCGCTTGGGTGTCCGCACCTCCCGCTGTTTGAGTTTGGTGGAAACGGGGGAAAAACTCTGGCGTGGGGATGAGCCATCGCCCACCCGATCGTCCGTCATGATTCGCGTCCAGCAATCGCATATTCGTTTCGGCACCTTTGAACGATTACATTACCTAGGTCGTAAGGATTTGATTGCTAACCTATTGGAGCATGTAATCGAATACTACTATCCCCATCTTTTACCGGAACCCGATCGCTACACCCGGTTCTATGGCGAATTAGTCTGTCGAGTGGCGGAGTTGGTGGCGCAGTGGATGGCAGCAGGCTTTTGCCATGCAGTGTTGAATACCGATAACATGGCCATTACGGGGGAAAGTTTTGACTATGGCCCCTACGCCTTTATCCCCAGCCTTGATCCGAAATTTACCGCTGCCTATTTTGATTATTTCGGACGCTATGCCTATTCCAATCAACCGATGATTTGCAAATGGAATCTCCAAATGTTGCAGGTTCCGTTGAAGTTGGTGATTTCTGAGAGTGATCTTGATGCCGCGATCGCCCAGTATGACGCCCACTATGGCCAAACCTATCGAGCTCTTATGCTGAAAAAGCTTGGTTTTGGGCAAACGGAAGAACTCGGAGACGATGGGCTGGCGCGGGAATTGTTGAAAACGACGATCGAATTTCTCCACACGTCCCAAACCAGCTACCATGGATTTTTCTGGGAACTCACGCGGCAATTTTCGCCCACTTGGCGGCAGGATGCAAATCAAATTCTGGCAGAGTTCCCGATCGAAGTCACCGATCTACAACCGTTATTCGATCAATGGCGACAACGCTACCACCAATTGTTAAATAACATGCCCGAGGCCGACTTACCTGCCATCCAAGCCCAACTCTATGCCCAAAATCCAGATTTGGTGATTACCCGCCCGGAAATTGAAGCCGTTTGGGAACCGATTACCCAGGATGATAATTGGCAGCCATTTAATACTTTGCTGCAACACATTCGTACTGTGCTATCCCCGCAACCGCTTTAGGGTTGCCTGAGGTGGCACACCTGAACGGGGGGGAGCAAACTTTTCAGGTAGCAAATATTGTAGAGATTCTCTTAGTTAATGTGACAGTTTACAGTTTGCCCCCTATTTTTTAGGGATTTCACTAGATAAGAACGACTTAAGTGGGGTTTGCTGGCGTTATTATACATAGCCTCCGCTTATGTCAAATTTCTTTATCCAGATTTTTCATATTTGTAAAGACCTTGTTTGGTTATCGCCGATCGCCCAAAATCGGGAAACTTTCCTGCGAGAATTATCGCCTAAGGGAGAAAGGTGATGCTGAGTGCTCACCTTAACCAAAAGGGTGGTACCCAGTTTATTTGGGACAACTGTTCGTTGATCTACTGTACTTAAGGAAATCCCATGAATCTGCTGAAATACTTTGACCTGAACCGATCGATAAGCAGACATCAGTTACGACCTAGACATGCAAGACAGCACTGGATGCATGATCGCAGCCCCGAGCGCGCCCCTTCTTTGTTAGCAGCCTGTTGGTATGGCATCACCGAGGCTGAGGAAGGCCAGCTTTCGATTCTGGAACAAGGCATGATGTATTGTGGGGTGCTGCTGGGTGTCTATTTTAGTGGTGTGATCCGGGGGCATGATTTCCGACCGACCTTTCTGTTGGCTGCGATGTTGGCGTTATTGATTGTGCCGTTTGCCTTTGAAAAGCTCAGGATTGATCCAGAGATTCCGCTCGTGGTTCGATTTGGTTTATTTGTTCAAAATGGGGTGTTTTGGGATGTGATGCTCCAGGCGATCGGGACGATTCATCGCTAGCGATTTTTCTTGTGCGTTAATGTTAGGCAAGAATGTTTTTCATTGTGCGTGATCTAGCGATTGCTGGATCGAGTCATGACTGAGCGAGTCATGTTGAATGGCTGAGTTAACGAATCACTTCATTACCTTTGCGCACTCGATTTCTGCTTTTGATCGATCGTAGATGGGGATCTATTATGGGGATGAACCTAGGCTTACAAGGTTGCTTTAACAGTTACTATCTTCGTTCTGCTCACAGGCTCCAATGCTGACCCAACTGCTGGAACCATCAGTCCAGTGTTCTTTTTTCCAGATGGGAGCGTTGTGCTTTAAAGTGTCGATCGCGAATTTGCAGGCGGCGAAGGCTTCCGATCGATGGGGGCAGCCCACCGCGACCAATACGCTAACTTCACCAATTTCCAATTTTCCCGTGCGATGGTGAATCACAATATGGGTCACATCCTGCCAGGTTTGCCGAATTTCCGTGGCAATTTGCTGAAATACCCGCAGGGCCATGGGTTCGTAGGCTTGGTATTCTAAAAACTGGACGCTGCGGCCCTCGGTGTTGTTGCGTACCATGCCGCTCATGAGGACGATCGCGCCGTTGGCTCCGTCATCCGCTAGCCGATAGGCTTCGTCGATCGACAGGGGTGCAAAGGTCATGGCAAAGTGATCGTTGGCATGAACCTGTGGGGGACAGGAGAGCTTTAATTCAGTTACCATGATGCCGTTACCCAAAACCCTAAAGTATCCATCCAAGAAGTATCTAGCCAAGAAGTATTCATTCCAGAGCTGTTGTCAGCCCTGTTGAGCTACTCAATTAGGTTGCAATCCTATTCTAATGGGAAGGATGGGTTCTCAGCCGCTTTTCTCAACCCGTTGGGCTATCCGTTGGCCAATCTGTTCAATACGCGATACAAATTCAACATCTTTTAATTGCATTTTGCTAGCCAGTGAGGGATCTATGAAACATAGCCTCTCGGACTCTGTAAGTTGGCTGAGGGGTGCGATCGCAAGGAAAGGTTGGAATGGAAGACCGGGGCGGGCTAACGAGACAAACAAGCATCAAGCCAATCATAGAAACCATCATTGTTTCTATGGGCGTTTCTATGGGACTCCTGGTGTCCCTCCTGGTGTCCATAGGGTTCTTCCTGGGAATGCCAAGGCCGCTGCTAGCGGCTGAAGCCCGTCTGCCAGTGCCGCCTACGCCTAGCCCTGCGGCTCCCACTGCGCCAGAGCCACCCTGTGAATTGCCTTCTGTTCCCAATCTCCGATCGACTACGGCCTACGGAATTTTCGGCGATGACGAATTTGACACGGTGGTGTGTGGGTATTTGGTCACCCGGCAGGAACAACATTTTGATAACACTGTGAATGCAGCTTATTTGCGCATTGTCCGGTTTGGTGATCCAGGATTCCAACAGGCGATCGCCCAGGGAATTGCCAACCAGAATTCAATCAACCAATACCGCGATGGGAAATATGAGCTGAATCTTGGTTGTCTGAAAAATAATAAGATTGTGGGCATTGAGTACGATCGGCTTACCCCCTACATCACTCCCGAAACCCAGCAACAACTACAAGCTTCTTCCCGCGATCGGCCAATCCCAGTCGTCCTATCCTTTGGGAAGCACAGAGGCCGGGACTGTGAATGCTGCAATCTCGCTCACAAAGTTCGAGTTTATGGCTCTACCCAAAGGGAATCAGGATTTTAGTGGGAGAATCTGGGCATTCTAAGGGCGTAAACCCTTACAGGGAGTAGTCTACAATGGCTCCGAATCCAATTAGTGCAACGATGACGCAGGCCGATCGGGAGGCGGTATTGGCGGCAGTGGCCACAATTAAGGAGAAGCTGCCGTTTTTGGTGGATTTGAGTGCGGAGGAGCGGAAGGCTCTCCCCAAGATGGGGGATAAGAGTCGGGCGTTTGTCAGTAAGGCGTTGGAGGTGGCGACGCAGAATCCGGACTTTTTGCCGCGATCGTTTGACTTGGAGGAGTTGCGGAAGGATGTGCAGCTTTTTGAGGCGTTGTATCCGTTATTGCTGTCGATGACGCAGTTACAGGAGTTGTTGGATGATACTTGCCTTGCGGTGGGTAGTGAGGCGTATGCGGCGGCGTTGCAGGTGTATAGCTACGCGAAGGCGAGTGGCAATGTGGGGGGGATGGACGCGGTGGTGAGTGAGATGGGGCAACGGTTTGCCCGGAAGCCCCGGAAGGCGAAGAGCCAGGAGGCAACGGTGAAGAGTGGAGAGGCAACGGTTTAGGCAAAAGCTTAACAATTTGACTGCTGTTCGCAAAGCGTTGCGTAGCAAGGTTCACGTTTGAGGCTCAGGGCTTGGAAGTTGGAGTCATTTGCTTGATGTTCCGGGTTCTGAGCTTTGTTTTTTGGGCAAAAAGGCCGGAGTTTAGAGTTCTGAGCTTAAAATTTCCTGTTCTGAGATCGGAGCTTTAAGTTTTGAGGTTAAGGCTTCGGGTTAAATGCTTCAATTTTGTCGATCGAAATGTCACACTTGAAATTTTAGAGTGCAACATGAAGGCTAGAAAGTAGAAGATTGAGGTTTTATGCTTAAGGAGTGGGATTTTAAAGACGATCGTAGTGCAATGGATTAGAGGAGAGGAACGATCTCTTTTTGTTAAAGAACCATTTTTGAGTTTGAGGAGAATGATTTATGAGTAGTCCAATTATTACAAGCGTTATTGATGAAATGAATCATTTACCGGATGAATTGCAACAGCAGGTTTTGAGGTTTGTTATGACCCTGCGACAGCAACATTTACAAACTTCTAGTAATGCCTGGGATGTGCTGGAATCCCTGACGGGAACCGTTGAAGCTCCTGCCGATTGGTCAGCCGAACACGATCGTTATCTTTACGCTCCCGCCAAATATTAGGAATTGGAAGGGAATTGTTGTACTCTTCAGTGCAAGCGATCGCTCATTCGGCAGGGCGACGAATTCTAGTTTGGATTTCATCGGCAACAACCAGACAACCTTGCAAGGATTCTAAAGGGTATTCGCTGACAATTCGGGAAAGCAATTCTAATACAGCTTGTCTGCTGCGGCTACGGGGACGTAAAAGCAAGATGCCGGGATGAGTTCCGGGGGGAAAACGCCGGACATCTGAAAAATCCAGGTCGAGGGTGATGAAAAACCGCTGTTCTAGACAAACTTGTTGCCAAACGACTTGATCGGTTGCACCGGAAAGCCCTTCATCGGTGACTCTGTCGCAATCGTGCCCCATCTGCCTGAGAAATTGGGCATGGGTGTTGCTCATGTTTTCATCTAGTTTGATCAGCATTTCAAGTTACCGCAGGGGCAATAGTTCTTCTTCCCTTGCTAGGGCAGCGGCATAGGCGATCGCGGCTCGGATATCGATCGGGGTCAGCGGAGGGTAATCGGTGACAATTTCATCGGGGGTCAAACCTTCGGCGAGATTGTCGAGGATGACCGATACCATGATGCGGGTTCCGGTAATACAGGGTTTACCGTGACAGATGGTGGAATTAGTGCTGATACGTTCTTGCCAGTTTTTCATTTAATTTCCCTCATATCGACTGATACCAAAGGCAATGTAGTTGTAAGGAATTAATTGATCGCGACTGTAATCCTTCACAATCTGTCCCGTGCTGGTGTCGTAAATCCAATCGCTCCAGTCCCAGACACGGGTAAGGGTTTCAGGAATTTGCACTGCAATGTAAACCCCTTCGGCAAGACGCGCACCCATTGGGTTACTACTGAAATCTAGACCGATTTGGATATCCTGGACGGCAACGTTCTTACGATGATTGGCGATCGCTTTGGTTAGCCCGATCGCCATTTCAGATAATGGCTTGATGGCAGGTTGCACAGTGGTTGCCAGTTTCAAGCCAGTTTTGAAGGCATCGGAATCTAGAAACTGAATTGCGGCTTCATCTTCTTCATTCTTGACGTTGACAGTGAAGCACTTAAAAATCAGTCCATCGTTACCAATATTTAATCCTAGAAAGATCGGATAGTTGAGCAGAGCAGCTCGTTCACCTTCTCTGACTCGATAGGTGCTGTTGAAGTGGAGATGTTCCGTGATGTCGGCAAGCTGATTCTGGGCATAGAAGTCGAACAGAATTTGATGGGTGCCACTTCCGGGATAATCGGCGACGCGCAGCGCGTTGAGGGTAATTTTGATGCGATCGCCTTTCAGAGAGAAGTCAGAGGCAACATTGCTAGCAGATTGAATCGGTAGATCGCGGCTATTAGGAGGAGTTGGAGCAAGATAGCCAAGTGTGTGAGCCGTGTGCTGCCAGGGTTTATCGCCTAAAAGAGGCCAAGTTCCATAGGTTTGAGGAATCTGTTGTTCGGTAGAGGTTAACCCCTCAGCCGCATCAATTTCGCCAATCTCCCGCAGCTTGGCAGCCGCTTCAGCAGGAGGTAGTTTTCCAAGGATAGGTAAGTCATCAAACCAAAGAGCAGTGTTCATAGACTCAATATCCACTAATAAATAGCCTCATCACTTTATAGAGATTCTGTCAAAGCGCCCCAAAGGTATCACCCTGAGTTGCACAGCCCGGAATGGCTGGCACTTCTGCCCAGAATCCGCCCTCCTCCTCTTCGTGAATTACCACTTTGATTTTCATTGACACTTCAATCTCAAGTTTTTCTTTGATTTGATCAAATTAGACTGTAATACTTTTAATGCGATTAGTCTTCAGAATGAGGTAAAGCATATCACCTTCAAAACTAAAAATTTCACTCATTGGTCAATTTCATCTGCGTCAAACTGTTCTCAATGTCTTCAATCAATTCTTGTACCGTTTGGATATGACTTATTGCTTGATTACCAAATGGTTTGAGGATTCTTAGAGATGTTTGAGCGTAAATCAGCGCTTCCTCGTGACGTCCTACTCTTTCAAGAGCAGAAGCAATGTTAATCATAGGGAAAGCGGTACTGTAGGATTCTCCTATAACTTCATAATAGCGAATAGCTTCTCGGCTGTGGAATACAGCTTGGTCTATGTTTTTGATAAAGCCATGAAGGCCAACTAGAGAAGTGTGTATAACTGCTAGCTCTCTTACTGCATCTAAAGGTAAGAGATTGAGCGACTCATAAAGAAAACGTGCAGCTTGCCTGAAATAGTTGAAACTTTCTTTTATTGCTTGAGGATTTGCTTGAGTATCTCGAAAACGCAAATAGCCGGAACTTGTTTCTGCCACCTGAGCAGTTACCAGCGAATCTTGGAAACGCTCAAAAGCTACTTTTCCTAACTGCCCTGTCAGCTTACTGCGCAGAAGTTGGTCATGTTTTTCACAAAGCTCTAGACCACGTTGATAGCATTTCTCGGCTTGTTCCAAGTCACGTATGGTAAGAATATCTTTGTAAGCATGCCCCAAATTGAGTAAAGTAGTCGCAGTTAAAGTTCGTTCGCCTATACGTTCTGACAAAGTAATAGATTCTTTATATGCTTCAATACAGCTAGGTTGACCTAGTTCTCGCTGAATTTCTCCTAGATAGTTTAAGGATACTGCCAATGCTTGAATAGCAAGATGCTCTGTATCTTCTAGCCTTTTAGAAGATACAGTGAAGGCATAGGCAGCACGTTTGCGTCTCCAATTAAGTAAAATTAGTTGTAATTGTTCGGCCTCTAACCATTTGCGGCTTCTACAGGCAATCCAAACTCGTTGTTCGGTGATAAAGTCCCACTCCCTCTCATATCCTGGTAAAGAGCCATTAGTAGTTGAATCAACAAAATCTGATGCAAGATCTTCAACTAAACGTGAAAATTCTTGTATCTGCCATCTATGGTTATAAAGTGTTCGTAACCCACTCATGATTAGCAACAACTCCAATTGTTGATTACTAATTTTTGCTAAATGCTTTGCATGAAGCAGATTGGATTCTTCAACCACTAGCATATTGATAGCATCACGTTGACCTCGCTTGTATACATAACTGTGATTGTGACTGACTTGACTCATTACTTCAACGAATGCGCGAGTGGCTAGGGAAGAAATATTGTCTTGATCGAGCGGATAATATTGGTTACAGAGCTTCTTGAAATACCGAGGTAGAGCGGGATGGATATTGTAAAATCCATTACCAAGCTTAGTAAGTATCCCTACTGCGACTGCTCGATCTAATAGTTCTATTCCCTGCTCACGAGTTACATTACGCAGTACAGGTACACATTCCTGATTGTCAGGGTAGCCCATCGCACAAAAAACATTTACATTTACGAATCCTTGAAATGATTGCAGTAAAGCTAATTGCTGCTGTTCTGCTTCACTAAATGCATTAGAGAATCCATAATTTAGCGAAGAGCCTAATGATCGTGATCGCCCTTCACTTTCGTCATCCTCTAATTCAGCTTCACCAGATCGTAAATCAGAAACAAACTTCTCAATTTGCTCTTTGCTTCTATATCCATTTCGCAGTGCTTGACCAACGACGACTGTGATGGTGAGTGGATTACCCTGGGTGTATTTCAGCAAAGGTAACCAATTCCCGACATCAGTTAAATGATATCCATATTTCCCTGCTAATTGTCGTGCAAATTCTACCCGTTCTTGCGTTGGCATCGGCGGCACCTGCACCCGGACAGGTAAATCGCCTAACCAGGCTCGTTCATCCCGTCGAGAAGTTAGCAAAAACCTGGCTTTGGTGTTTCGGGCATCTCGCAAAAAGTCTGCCAGTCCTTGCTGCTCAGCTTCGCTCCAATGTTGGGTTTCACCATCGGGAAATCCCACTACGGGTTCCACATTGTCCCAAATCCACAGAACCGGCACCTGGGATAACACCTGCAATGCCACTGCTCGTCGCTCATCATCGTTCAGTGCCAGCCAGTGAATTCCCAATTGCTTCAAGTCCCGCTCAAACACCTGCCCCAGCTTATCCAACACTCTCGGCAAAGGCAGATACCGCTGAAATGAGGTGAACAATACATATCCTTGTCTTCCAGCTTCTAGCAACCCACCCGTCAAGGCACACAGGGACCAAACTCCGCTGCTGCACTAGTCTTGCCACTGCCAGCAAAGGCATGGATTAACACAATTGCGTGATCGTCAAATGCCCGGTCGATTGCCAGCAATGTCTCATCTCGCCCAAAGAAACCCACATCTGGTGTCTTGGGTAATTGAGCATCCAGCATTTCAGTCGTCGGCAGCGCATCATTCTCATGCAGGGTAATGGTCAGTGCTGGTGCATGGATGGAAGTCGGGAAAAGGTCAATGGGTGCAGCCTCATACACTATAGGCACCAACCAGTCTTGCAGCGCCACAGGTTGATAGGCAATTTCCCGCTGCGGTTGATCATGCAGTTGTTTCCGTCCCAATGTCACCGCTTCCCCCAAGGTTTGCCCCTGCACCAACGAAGCATACAAATCCGCCACAAATTGAGCAGCAGTCATGACATAGACGTTGTAGCGCATGGCAACCACCCCCGCCACTCCCGCATCCATCACTTCCTGTGCCAACGATCCAAGCGCCCGCACCTGAGAATGCGGATCATCCGTCTTTTCAGGTGCCATGTCGTTGACTTGCGTGGGAGCATCCTGTACTTCTGCATGAGCCGATCGACAGGCATTGAGAACTAACACCGGAACATCCGTCTCTACCAGAAGCCGTCCCAAATCTGAACCACTGACAAACTCAACATTGTCATCCGCCAGCCCATTCTCAAATGCCAGATAGCCATGCATTCCAGATCGACGATCTGCAAAAACGAGGGGATTCCCATTCAGCGCTAATTGACGGCTATCCTGGTAAATTCCATGCCCATCAAAATGAACCACATGATAGGGTTTGCCTTGCGCTTTTGCTTGCCGCAGGATACGACTGAGTTGCTCAAAGGTCGGTGGACGCAACACATCTAACTGAAACCCATCAGGTCTGTTACCCAAACCTTTAATCAACCGACTGGCAACCGAACGAAACGGCACATCCGCTCTGCCCCTGGGACGACAAATTACCAGCAAAATCCGAATCGCATCCCCATTGGTTTGGGGCAGTCGTGGACGTTGAGCAGCTTGAGAATAGCTGCGAACAAAGGCAGGCGATCTCAACGCCAGACAAGTATCCGTTTTCGGATCACGTAACAATTCCCAGGGAATTGCAGTAGCTTGGGCAACATCGGTCAGAATTTCTACACGGGTATGGTTCAAGTTCTGACGCAGCGATGCCCACAGATCACGAGCATCATCATTGGCTTGAAAAATCGCTTTGAATAGCTCAACTCCAATCTCTGCCATCCGCCTCTCTACCTTTGCAGCAATCTGAGGCGCAGGATCAGAGAGATATTGCAAATAATCTTCCAAATACCAGCGGATATTTTCCTGTTCTTGAGATGTCAGCTTAAACTGAAAACGCACAGTCGCTGTTTGCCTCGCGCCATCCCCTTCTAAGGCAACTTCAACCCGGTACCAGTCTAGTTGACTGTCAGTATACTGAGTAAGGCGGAGTGTAAACATAAGAGAGCTTAGAAGATTTTATCTAAGATAACTTAAACTTCTCCAAGGCAGCGGACTTTTAACAGAAGCAATTACCCTCCAACCCTCAATATTTGACCTCAAAACACAGAATCTTGACCTTTAATCTCCAAAATTCGAGATGGAAAGGCAAAATTTGGACTTCTGTTTGCGGAGCATTGCTTGCAATACACAGAACTTCGACCTTTGATCTTCAAACTTTGACCTCCGAACTTTAATTGTCGGCCCCAAAGCTCGAAACGTGAGCATCGGAACATGGAATTTTCCCTTCACAGCTCCAATAGCCGAGATCAAAAGT
>MUGG01000104.1 GCA_002148405.1 Alkalinema sp. CACIAM 70d
AGTGGACAGCTTGTCTGTGCCAATGAGGTTAAGCGCTTGGGTGTCACCCTGGAGATGCAACCTAACCGAAAAGCCACCGCTGGATTCTGTACACTCTGGGTTCAGCCGCCCAATCAGCGTGAATTTGCACCAAACTGAGCATCTATCCGAGTTTGAAGGGGGATTTACCGATGTGGATTTGTAAAGCTACGCCATACTGGACAGTCATGATGTTGGCGGGGTTGATTGCCGTTGGTTGTACTCCTCGCACAGCAACAGGTGGTGGAAATGAAGCCCCTCAAGCGCAAAATCCTTCAATTCCAGAATATCCGCCGCTCCATAATGTGGATGTCCAAGTATGCGGTAACATTATTGCTCCTCTGAAAGATGGAAAACGCTGCATCACGACTCAACTTCAGCTTTGGGGTCCAGTCGGCGAAGCAAAGCTGGTTCGGACTGGAGTTGCTCTGCCCTCCGTGTCCGCTGTACAACATAAAGTCGCGATCGTCTCGAAAGGTTGCTACCCGGCATACTCCCAACCTTCACAAGAACAATTTTACTGGGCAGACACAATCATCCAGATTAACCGGGGCGGAAAAACCACGATCGAGGTAAAACCTACTCAACTTTCAAATCAGCAAGTTCATGAATTGGTCACTGGAAAGCTTTCAAATTCAAGTGTTCCAACCTTCGGTGGTGTTGGCTGCGAACCCGCCCCTGCAAGCTGATTGCTTTGTCCCAGGAATTTTCACTGAATTGTCCAGCAAGCTGCTGGATAATTAATAACTGTTGAACCTCAATCCGGTTGCTCTTCTATGTCTCGTCCTTCTTCAACTTCAACTGATAAAATATTCAATTGGGTTTCTAATTCTGCAATTGTGGGTAAGTTACCTTTTAGCGATTCTGGCAAGGCATTCTTGAGTTGATAGGTTGAAATCCCAATGGGCTTATTAACATCTCGAAGTGCATACTCGACCACTGTGTGATCCTGAGTTTTACACAGCACAATGCCAATAGTTGGGTTATCGATCGGGCTTCGTAATAAATCATCCACTGCTGACACGTAGAAATTCATTTTGCCTGAAAATTCTGGTTCAAATTCAACGGTCTTTAAATCAACCACCACAAAACAATGCAGACGAAAATGGTAAAACAATAAATCAAGTCTGTATTCCTTGCCACTCACCTGAATCGGATATTGACTGCCAACAAACGCAAATCCAACTCCCATTTCGAGTAGAAACTCCCGGATATGTCGAATCAAAGCTGTTTCGAGTTCTCGTTCCTGCGCTTCATGCCCTAGACTCAGGAAGTCGAAATTATACGGATCGCGCAAAATTTGCTGCGCTAAATCTGATTGTGGCTGAGGGAGCATTTGAGTGAAGTTCGTCAGCACTCCTGCTCCTTGCCGTCGATATAGCCCACTTTCAACGCGCTGGGTCAGGACGCTACGGCTCCAGCCCTGTTGAATCGTCTGCTGGATATACCATAACCGTTCCTCTGGGTCTTTCACCTTGTCCAACAACATACAGTTATGAAACCAGGGAATTTGTCCAGCAACCTGCTGGACAAGTTGTTCATCAGGGTAGGCTTCCGCAAAGGCACGCATGTAGAGCAAATTAGTGCGAGAAAAGCCTTTCATTTCAGGGAAGGCACTTTGCAGGTCTTTTGCCAGCTTACTGATGACTTTCGCTCCCCAGCCTTGCTCTTGCTGACGCGTTAAAATTTCCCGCCCGATCTGCCAATAGAGCATCACCAGTTCTCGGTTGACGGCTAAAGCTGCCTGAGTTTGGGCATTGCGAATTCGCTCTTTCAACCCATGCAGAAATTTGTCGTAGTCGCCCGATCTCAGGTCGATGCTCATAAAAGGTACAGATGAACTGAGGCAGCTTTTACTATACCGTAGGAGGGGTAACTTAACGCTAGAGAATAAAGGGACGCACCTCGCGGTGTCAGCCGTCAATCGTCCAAGATCGCTTGGACAATAGTTAAACCTCATTCTACATGGGTGGGCGGGCGGTAATGAAAAACCCCGACTCATCGCCGGGGCTTGGGTGGTAGCCTCTAAAGCTGCTCAAGAATTAGTCATCCAGGTTGATGTCCTCTTCCAAGTCAACTTCAAACTCCTCATCCGTATCCAGGTCATCTGTTGTACTCAAGCCGTTTAGCGCATTCAAGCGCCCCGTGCGAGTTGCTTTGTGAGCTGCACGGCGATCGCGCACTTCGTCGAGATTTTGCAATCCATAGAGCTTGCGAGCGTAGGTCAGCAGATCCCGCAGGGAGGTTTCAGCATAGTCCTTGCGGAACTGAGCATTGTGCTGTTCCCAATCAAACTCCTGTCCGTTGAACCTGGCGGATGCCGCCAGTTCTCGTCCAGATTCTTCCCGTAACACTTCAATCACCATCAGTCGAACCTTCTCCTGATAGGGAATGACCCGTTGCAAAGCGGGCGTGTGCTTTGGCGCTTTGTGTGCAGAAGTTTTTGCAGATTTGCGTGTTGCAGTTGCAGTAACCATGAGAATTGCTCCTTTATGAATGAGTTGGATTTCTCACCGCGATCGCATCGACAGATGCCTGCTTCGTACAGTCTGAGCTTTCATTCCTTCCGGAGTTGTTACTGCCTTTAGCTTCAGCGTGGGAGGGAGGTGGGAGGGAAAAAAGAACCCTGCATCAGCCGAACTAATGCAGGGCAAGCAATCAGGCAGTAAACGAGGCTGAATGTGTTATTCGTCCTCTTCTTCGTCCAGATCCTCGTCTAATTCGTCATCTAGATCGTCGTCCAGTTCATCACTGGTTTCGTCATCTAAATCATCGCTGAGATCATCCTCCAAATCATCGTCCAGTTCATCCTCCAAATCGTCCAGGTCGTCTTCCTGCTCAGCCTGGAATGAATTGCGACGTTCCAGGGATGCCCGGTTGAATTCCACCAGGTCTGCAACTGCTTGCTCTGGATCAGTACGAATGGTGTCATACAGAAGGCTCATCAGGATCGCCACCACTTCTGGCGGGTACTTCAGAGCATCGGGTTGTCCGAATAGTCGCGGGAACACCTTCGTATTCCATCGCTGCCAGTCGAACTTTTTGTTACCACCCTTCTTCTTCACCTGAGCGGCAATGTCAAGCCCAAGCTTTTCGCGAGTCGCATGCCCAATTTTGGTAGAGACACGAGCATCCCGGAGTTGCAGCTTTACGCCGTACTCCTTGAATACCAAGTTCCGCAATTCTTTGAGCAGTGCTGATGCGTTAGTTTCCGGCGGTCCATCAACCGTTGGTGCTTTAGCTTTGGTGGCTGAGGCTGTACCGTTAGGTTTAGCCATTTTGGAGGTGGTACCGTTGCGAGTGCCGTTGGAGGTGCGAGGTTTTGTAGTCGTCGCCATTTCATAAACTCCCAAATTCAAGGATTTCCCTCCCTCGCCGCATTAGCGGCATTTCCCTCCAACACTCCATCACAGTGTTGGGCAAAAGTGTCCATTTGACTGAGGTAAGGAGTGTTTTTGTTTCGCTACAACCAGTGGAAACCCTTACAGTTTCAGATCATGCGACAGTTGCAGGATTGGATAAAACTGATCGAGCAAAATGCTCCAATCGTGGCGTTAGAGTATCAAACTCCAGATCGTATGGCAGTGTTACACCAATTTTATCGATGGGGTGCAGCACGATCGCTGCCAGTGTACGTCTGGAATCGTGGTTTTTCAACACTTCAACAGTTGTTTACATCACAAGAGCAAATCATTCTGCAATCCACAACGTCAACGATCTCGCAAGATATTCTCCAATTCCTGTTAGATCAACCGAAGTCTGGTATTTATCTTCTGGAAGGAATTCTGAATAGCACGGTTGCAGAGATGAGTCAGCAACGTTGCTGCCAACTCCTAAATGCTTACCACCAAGCGCTATGGAACTCAGTATCTCATTACTGGGTTTTGCTAGAAAATTACGTTCAATTGCCACTAGAACTGCAACCATTTATTCCAGTACTGTCTTATGCAATACCCGATCGCCATCAGGTAGAAGCGATCGCGACGCAGTTCTGTAACCAGCAGCCCTGGCTGAACAAGGATGATCCAGAAGTCAAACAAAAGCTGGTCACGGCTTGTCAGGGATTGCCAGTGGGTGAGATTGAAATGGTGCTGGACAGGCTATTAGCATTTGTAGATAGCCCTGAGCAGTTAGTTCAACTGATTCTCGAACACAAGACTAACAAACTGCGGGGGCGGGGATTGGAGTACATTGCAGAACCCGATGTACCCACCGCTGCCGGATTAGATCTGCTAGAGCGCAGGTTGGAGGCGATCGCTGCTCTGTTGCGACCCGAAGCTCAACAATACGGGTTGAATTTGCCTACGGGTATGGTGCTGTGGGGACCACCGGGTACAGGCAAGAGCCTATCTGCCAAGTTAGCGGCTAAAAAGATGGGGTTGCCCTTGCTAGCTGCAAATTGGGGAGTTCTTTTGAGCAGTGCTAATCCTGATCGCGCCTTGAAGGAATTCATTGCGGTGGTCACGTCTCTGGCTCCCTGTGTGCTGTATTGGGATGATTTTGATAAGGGCTTTGCTGGTTGGGATTCAAATGCGGATGGTGGGATTGCCCGTCGTCTTTCGGCGGCTCTACTGACCTGGATGCAGGAACACCAGGAACCGATCTACACGATCGCAACGGTCAATCGTTTAGGGTTGCTACCACCAGAACTAGTAAGGCGGTTTGAGGACATCTTCTTTGTGGATTTGCCCCATGAGGGAGCCAGATATGAGGTGTTCAATCTGCATTTGGCGAAGTACTTCCCAGCGTTTCAAGGCAATGGTCAATCTCCCTGGACGAATGACCAGTGGCGCAGGCTGTTGACGGAGTACCGAATCTGTACCCCTGCTGAGATTGGAAATGCAGTGCGACGATGTGCGGAGGAGGCGTTTTACAAGGGCAAACCGGGGCAGATTGAACTGGAGAATTTGTTGGAGCAGCGGCAGCAGTTTACCCCAGCAATGGAGCGGGAAGCAGAACAGATGCAGGCAATTCGGAATTTAGCAACCTATGCGAGGCCTGCCAGTGGGAGCGATCGATCGAGGTTTGCCTATGTGCATCGGGAGTTGTTTGAGTAGGAGATGATGAGATGTGATTGAATATATAAATTTTTGTTAAGATTAAATTTATAAATGTGAATTTGGCAAACTTATTCGAACTCACAAGTTCCTCACAGTTGTCTCATAAGATAGCAATATGCCTAACCAATGCTAAAGATGCTCTTTCTACGCTTCATAATTGGATTATGGAAGACTCCAAAGCCAGGGAAATAGTCGATGAGTATGAAACTTCTCTGGAAGTCCTAAAGAAGGATTTATCAATCTCTATTGAACAAGCGCTTAAGATTTTATACGCCAGAGACGTAGTAGGTTCCCTACTTAGGGAAAATAAGAAAATTCCAACAGATTGTCTTCTAAGAGTCATACAACTAGATATAGATCTAAAAAAACATAGCCACAAGATTATTAGAGTTATTGATTTAGATAAGTTCCGAACTACTTTGCCGCAAGCTGATGAGGACTGGTGGTGGAGGCTAGATAGCCTTTCTCCTCCGTTCGATTGGTTATGGAAGGGTCTAGTAATTGGGCTTTGGACAATAAACTTAGGTTTGTTAGTTGATATTACAACACGTTTCTTAGCTGGAGTACCTGGAGTCTTTGGTGCAGCTGCAATTATTCTTCCAAGTTTACTAACCCTGTTACAGGCGAAGAATGAGCTTACCCAAGCTGGACAGGAGGGCTTTGAGAAACTTCTTGTTAAGCAGGGTGTCCCTTTATCCTTTCGAGGGCAGGCTAAGCTAGCTCCAATAGGGTTACTCCTCATTTTTTCTTACATATTTTGGCTAAATCTACCAACTGTCTCTGAATTTTATAATAGCCTTGGACAAAAGGAGAATAGGGAAGGTCGCGTATCCAGCGCCGAGCGTAATTATCTTAGGGCAATATCCTTAAACCCAAACAATCTCAACGCACACTATAATTTGGGCCTTCTTTACGAGGATTTGCAGGAATTTGATAGTGCTCGTAAACAATATCAGATTGGCATTAAAGGTAATTTGCCTGAGGCTTATAACAACTTAGCCCGTTTACAGATTAAGGAGCAGAAATACTCTCAAGCAATTGCATGGTTGCAACAAGGGCTTTTGCATGCAAATCAACAAAATAGCTCTCCACAAATTAAGTACAGCCTATTTAAGAACCTAGGGTGGGTTCGGTTTGAACAAAAGCGATATGACGAAGCAAGACAAATGCTACAAATTGCAATTGCAATTAAAGATAAGTCAGAAATTACTTACCCAGGCTCATCACATTGTTTGCTGGCGCAGGTGTTAGATCGACAAAAGCTGCCGAATGCTGTTGAACAATGGCAAAGATGCTGTCAACTAGGTTCCAGTATTAATCCCGATGAGGATGGCTGGTTGCATCTAGCTCAGAAGCAGTTGAAGCGCTCAAGGAAGATGTGCATAAAACCATGAAGCTAAAAATACTAGTCCAGCTTATTTTTACTATGGCCTTAGTTGGAAGTCCGACTTCTTCTCTTGCTCATCAGGATGAATTAAACATTGTTGTTGAAGTTAAGGGGGAAGTGCATTTGAAGCGTGCAGTCTGGCCAAAGTACCAGTTTGCAGAAATTGGCAACCTTTTGAGACCATCTGATCGATTACGCTTAGGGAGAAAAGCCTCTGTCAAAGTTCTCTGCAATAATCTTTTGGTCTGGAATGTTCCATCTGGTCGAGAATCTTTGGTTTCTTCAGGCTGCCAATCTACAGCAAATCCTGCTATTAAATTTGACAACAACCCACGTGGTCCATCTCGCTCTCCCCAAGACTCAACAATTCCCTACATAATAAGCCCTCGAGATACGATGTTGCTGGATAGCAAAGTGATATTGCGTTGGAATCCGGTGAAAGGGGCAAAATACTACATTGTCTGCATAGAGGGGGAAAAGGTTAACTGGGCAATTCAAGTTACCAAACCAGAGGTGGCATATCGAGGGGAACCACCTCTAAAACCTGGGATCTACTGGATTACAGTGCTGGCAGATAATGGAGAGTCCTCAACAAGCGATGTACCTGTTGAATTCAGAATTCTGAATCAGGAGACAGCTTTGCAAGTTCAGTCAGCAGTTCAGCAACTAAAGCAACAATCATTAGACCCCGAAGCAACCGCCTTAGCTTTAGCACATCTTTACAGGAGCTATGGGTTAAAAGCTGGTGCAATTGAGGTTTTAGAGAAAGTTATCAACAGCGGCAGTCAAATTTCAGCCGTTTATCAACTATTGGGCGACCTGTATAAGCAAACGGGATTGATTTCTTTTGCAAAGAATCAATATCTAAAAGCTTTAAAGCTTTCAGAGGCAGAAAGCAATCTAGAGGGGAAGGCTTTAGCACAAGTCAGTTTGGGGGAGATTGAAGAGTCTCGAGATCAAGTAATTCACTGGTTACAAGCAGCTCAAAACAATTATCTCGTTTTAGGTGATAAAGAGCAGGTTGAGAAACTACGTCAGCAATTAGCTAAACTGCAAGGGAGACTCCCATGATAATCAATTGCCGAAGCGAACAGATAGTTGCATTAACAATGATGTTAGGATTATCTAGTTTATGGGTTTTAGAGCCAGGGTTCGTAATTGGGCAAACAGTTTCTTCAGAAATAACTAACCAAGTCGATAAGCTGGCAGAGGCTAAACAGCTTGATATGCAAGCTTTCCAACTTTACAAGCAAGGTAAATATAGTGAAGCAATTCCTTTGCTAAAGCGTGTGCTCGACACCCGTAGAGCCGTTCTGGGCGAAGAGAGCGCTGATGTAGCAACTTGTCTCAATAATCTAGCAGAAGCCTACAGAGCTCAGGGAAATTACAAAGAAGCTGAACCTTTACATCTACAAGCTTTGAGCTTAAGGAAGCGATTGTTTTTGTTGGGTGGGAAGAATCTTGATGTTGCTCAAAGCCTAAATAACGTTGCATTACTGTACGTAGATCAGGGACGCGACAGAGAGGCTGAGCCTCTTTTTTTACAAGCAATCAAGATATCTGAGGATCTAAATGAGAAATACTTCCTCGCTATTAGCCTCAACAGCTTAGCATCTCTATACCTTAAACAAGGGAATCTCGAAAAAGCTGAAAAGCTGATGCTGCGATCACTAGAATTGAGAAAAAAGCTATTAGGAGAGAATGATCTACAAGTTATAAAACTCATAAATAATCTAGGCGTAGTTTATCTTGAACAAAGACGTTACGAAAAGGCTGAAGAATTTCTTAGCAAGGCTTTAAAGATGGAGCAAATGTTGCTAGGCAATCATCCTTATGTAGCAAATAGCCATGATAATTTAGGAGACTTATATAAAATATTAGGTAAGTATAAAGAAGCTGAAGCAAATTACTTAGAGGCACTTAGAATTAGAGAAGAGATCTTTGGAAATCGACATCCTTCCATAGAAGATAGCTTTAATAAGTTAGCAAGTTTTTACTGGATGCAAAGTAAGTTTACTGATGCTGTTAGCTTTCATACTAAGGCGCTTGAATTGGAGGAATATTATCTCTCCCTAAATCTTTCAGGTGGTTTCGAAAGACAAAAGCGTGATTACCTAGGAACTTACTTTAGGAGCACCAATAACGCGATCTCCATACATCTTAATGCTGCTCCAAATAGCCCACAAGCAGCTCGCCTAGCATTTACAAGTATTTTGCGTCGCAAAGGTCGGATTCTAGATTTACTCACTAATAATCAACGAATTCTACAGCAGCAACGTGACCCAAGGATTAAGGTTTTACGAGCGAGTTTGTCTAAGATTCAAAATCAGATTTCAACTCTTATATTTAGTAGACCAGAAAATATCACTCTTGAGCAATATCGACAAAGAGTTTCTTCTCTCGAAAATGAGGCAAAACAGGTAGAAGATCAGTTGAGTCGTCATAGCACGGGATACCCGACTCAATCAGAGACTGTAACGATAGAAGCTGTTCAGCAGTTAATTCCTCCTAGTACTGCTTTAATAGAAATTGTTAAATATTATCCTTGGTATCCTAAGAGTAGGTTGATTTCAACGTTAACCTACAATGGCAGACCTTGGCATGTTCCTGAGTTAGATTATGATCCACCTCGCTACGCTGCCTATATCCTCTTTTCTAAAGGGGATCCCCAAGGAATTAACCTAAGCGAATCCAAAGCAATTGAAAAAAAAATACAACTTTTGCGGTTATCTTTACAGGATGCAGTAACCTATGCAGTGAACCTTAAAGAGGATACAGATGATTTTGATCTAAAATCGAACCTATTTAGACGTTCTCTACAAAAAGAAGAGGTTTCAGTTTCAGAGGTCAAAAAATCTGCTCGTAGTTTAGATCAGATTCTCATGCAGCCTATTCGAAAACTCTTAGGAAATACCCACAATATCTTGCTCTCTCCAGATAGCGATCTTAACCTAATTCCCTTTGAAGCATTAGTTGATGAAAACAACCAGTACCTAATTGAAAACTATTCATTTACTTATCTAACATCTGGACGAGATTTACTTCGATTAAAATCCACATCGCCTATTGGAAGCCTGCCCTTAATTGTTGCCGATCCTTTGTTTGAGCGCGGTGGTGAGTTAGTTGCAACTCAACCTAACATTAGTCGCAGCATCCTTGGCGAAATTCGCTCTGTAAATATATCACAAATGCAGTTTTCACCAATACCGCATACAGCAGATGAGGCAAGGGCAATCTCAAAACTCCTTAAAGTGAAACCCTTGTTGGGTTCTCAAGCAACTGAGAAAGTTATTAAACAAACCGTAAGTCCTAAAATTCTCCACATTGCAACTCATGGCTTTTTTGTAAACTCTGCACAAAATGAGCTTGATCAAGCCACTTTTTCTGATAATCCTCTTTTGCTGTCAGGACTAGTACTAGCTGGCGTTAAAGTTGGACAGAGTGGTGGTGGTGAAGATGGTGTTCTTACAGCTCTTGAAATCACAGGGTTGAATTTACAGGGCACAAAACTAGCTGCATTGTCTGCTTGCGATACTGGTGTAGGTAACTTTGTGTTTGGCGAGGGAATTTATAATTTACGTCGTGCCTTAGTAATTTCTGGAGCAGAGAGTCAACTCATTAGTCTATGGAAAGTAAATGATCAGGCAACAAAAGACTTAATGGTTTCTTATTACAAGAAACTCCTATCAGGTGAAGGTCGAAGTGAGGCTTTACGCCAAGCTAAATTGGAAACTATCTTTCATGAACAATATTCACATCCCTATTTCTGGGCTGGCTTTATTTTATCAGGCAATTGGAGCCCATTGGAAACGCCGCTCCATAAGTAGAAAATCAGCCAACCATGTCAATTCAGGCTTAACAACTGGACTGTAAAGTGCTTCCACATTTTTTGACCTGCTCTACTTACCGCTTTTACCCAAGTACACACTTTTTAATCCCATTGTCCCCTTCTTCGTCACACCCCAGTAGCGCAGATAGCGGTAAGGTCCATAAGTCTTCCCTGTTTTGGAATCAGGAATCATCTTCAGCTCAATATGCCCTCGTCCTCCGTGCTTCCCCAGCGGTGTGCCATCCTCACGAGTCTCTTGGGTCTCCTCTTCTGCCTCCTCCCGCCGCGACTCCAGTAGCCCCTGAATCATTTCAGCCAGATCCTCTAACTCTTCATCACTCCAATCCTGGAGTTCCTGAATCAATCGCGCTGCTTTACTCCGCTTTGGCATCTCTCACCCCTGATTCCGCAAAATTGACTTAGGGAATACTTAGGGATCTTTAGCTTGTTTTTATTCCCTAAGTCCAGATTCACCCGTACTGCTTTTACTTAGGGAATATTTAACTCGTCATAAAGGCAAAACTATTCCCTAAGTCTCATCGCCCCCCCAACTAGCTGAAACTTTGATGTCCACGACCACCGGGATCGGATGTAAAAACTTCCGAGCTGCTGCAATCATGCAGCGAAGTAAGAGATAACTGATGTGTTTTGCCTCAGCAGCAGGGCACTCCAGCAGGATCTCATCATGAACTGTGCAAATCAGCTTTGCTCCTGTCCCTACCAGCACTTTGTTAAGTTTCACTAACGCCAATTTCGTGATGTCAGCATTCAATCCCTGGACTGGATGGTTCAGCAACTCCGCCAGCCTGGGTTTATCCGCCCACCTCCGTCGCCGTCCCGCTAAAGTCCGGCTCTCCTTGATTCCTCGGATGTAATTACGCTTGATTGTCTCATGCCACTCTGCCACTCCGGCGTAGGCTTCAAAGAAGCGTTTTCGGAATGCCTTTGCCTGCTCCAGAGACAGAGTGACCCCATACTTTGTCTCAGCATAGCTCTGAAGTTTGGTGGCACCCATGCCGTAAATCAGCCCAAAGTTGATGGCTTTGGCAAGCCGTCGATCTTCCTCACTCACATCAGCGATCGCTTTTCCGGTTACCAAAGCTGCGGTCAGCCGATGTAGATCCTCACCCTTACGGTAGGCTCGTTGCATCCGGGCATCACCACTTAAGCGGGCCACAATGCGCAGTTCAATCTGAGAGTAGTCTGCCCGAACCATCTGACAACCGGGTGCAGCAATAAAACAGGTTCGAACTGCGGCATCGCGAGGAATGGTTTGCAACGGTGGATTACGGCAAGAGAATCGACCCGACCTAGCTCCAAGCTGATAGTAGGTTGGGTGAATCCTTCCTGTAACGGGATGGATGTGCTTGGGCAAACTGTCAGCAAAGGTAGCCATAATTTTGGAGAGGTGGCGGTAGTCCAATAATGCTCGAATCACCGGATAGTGTTTCGCTAAGGGAACCAGTTCCTTTTGATGGGTCGAGCTGACTGGAATTTCAGACGATTGCAGTGCGGCAAGCACCTGTTGGGGAGAGTTGGGGTTAATCGTATCCGTCATCTCCGGCAATAGGGACATCTGCGCATTCCCAGCGATCCGGAGTTGGCTAAGTTGCTGGAGGGCAGTATCCCGATCGCTCTCCAGCTTTGCCCCTAACCTTTGCCAGCGAGAGAGGTCAAGCAACATCCCATTCAGTTCCATCTGAGCTACCGCAGGCATACAGTGAAACTCCAGTTGGGCGATTTTGAGGAGCTGCAAGTTGCCTGCCGGAAGGCTTTGCCAACGCTCTAGCTTCTTAACTAAAATCGGATACAGCTCCAATAAAATGGCTGCATCCAGCGCCGCGTACTGCAACTGCTGTGATGTCAGCGGTTTGCTCCAGTCACTCACCTGCTGGGTTTTATCCAGTTCTATGTTCAGGAGCTTTTGGGCAAGGGTTTGCAATGAGAGACTTGTTTTTAACCCTGCCGTGAGGACTCGATAGGCCAGTTGTGTGTCGAAGAAAGGAGCACTGGGCTGGAGTCCTGCTTGGGTAAGAAACTGCCAATCGAATTTGCCATTATGAGTAATTTTGAGAGTAGGTTTAGCAAGGAATTGTTGAAGCAGACCACGATCGCACGGGGCAATCTGGGGTAAATCAATCAGAATCACCGGCTGATTGGGAACTGCAATCTGAATTAATCGAAGGGTATGAGTGTGAGGATCTAACCCAGTTGTCTCGCAATCCAAGCCAAGAATTGAAGACTGTTCAAGCGATCGCAGTGCAATTTCAAGTTCTTTGGTCGATGTAATCAGGTGATAGGTCACATCCTTCAAATTAGGATAAGTTTTGGAGACAAGCATGACTGGAAATAGATAGAGGACTATTCTGAAGGGGCGATAGCACCACTCATTCCGGTAGCTCTCATAATTCAAAACAAACTGACCTGCTCTGACTGATCCGTTGTTTGAACTGAGTCAATCGCGATCACTTCTCCTTTTGCCCGGTTACGTCGTTTCCCCCACCCTTGTTGAGCTGCATGTTTCACTACGCTTTGACGAATCGATCGACTCAAATCATGAAATTCAGTTTTGACCGTCTTGAACTCAATCCTATGAACACCAATTAAGTCATAAAAATTGTCAGCGCCTTCTGGTAACTTATTATGCTTCCGCATCACCTCATTACCTGCCCAAATGTACAGCTCGGAGTAATCACGGTGCATAGGGGCTTCAAAACTCGCAGGCATCATATAAGCCAATACTTCAGATGGTGTAGCATAGTCCCCAACTTGCTCCTGTTCATATTCAGCAAGAATAAGGTCAAACCGATCCTGCACACAGGCAGCCTTCAACCATTTTGGAACCACATCCCCCCATAAACTTCGATGTAACACTAATGGCCCCGCTAAATAACGGACATGATGAATCGAAAATTCTGCCATCTCCAACATGCACGCCAGTAGTTCTTTGGGAACATCCAGGGATGCTAAAAGCCGCAACATTTCCAGGGTATTGGATGAGCAGCGATTATCTCGGTTAGCAGTGTCTTGTTGAATCGTTTGCACCAATGCTTCGGAAATAAAACTCAGTTGATCCACAGTGCAAGCCTCCTGTAGAGATGTCCCCACAAACAGCCAGTTGGCTGGAGCACTGTTGTCCAATTGGTTGAGGTCATCACTAGGTCATGCTTTATAGGCTGACAGGCATAGCGTTTCCTATGGATGGCTTACACGATGAATCCTGAACTAATCCTTGACTTCAATAGCAATCCCGATCGCAATAGCGGTTATCAAACGGTAGGCTATCAAACCTATGGTTATGGAGGTGGCCAATCTATTTCTGGAGCCGGTCACAATTGCTGGCAAACCGATCACTTCAGCAATGGCTATCAGGCAACCATCTTTGAGCAAAACTTTGGTGACACGCCCTACTCGGAATCTGCTGCAAACCCCAACCCTCACCTAAAAGGCTATAGCAAGGGTTCTGGTTATCAGCCAAAGATGCGCACTTACTCTGCACCAGAACTGGAGCTTTAATTCCCCCTCGCCCTGCCTGATGTCATGAATACCCCATTGAGAATGCCAGACGGCTTCAAAAGGCAGCGGGTTCTGGCATGGATTATTTCACTGTGCTTAATTGTCGTGAATCTTTGCGGGTTCAACGCCCCTGCATTGGCTCGCACCCTTGACGATGGCAGCCTTCCAACCCGGATTCTAGAAATAGCCGGAAGTCAATCGGGATTGCCTGCAACTCAAGTTTTATTGCCCGATTGGAGCCGAATTGCTCTATCACAAATGCCGGGTATCAGCCGTTCTGGCGCGATCGATGGTAAACCCTATGTGCAAACGTTGGGGTATGACCTGAGCCGCCGTTGGAATGCAGGTATGACTCCCGATCGGTATTTGAAGTTGGGGGACATTTCGCAGGCATTTCAGGCAGAAGTCTTTTCAACCGGGGCGATTGCCCAACTCACGAATCTCGATCTCAATCAAATTGCCTTGAGTGCGTTTACGCTGGCAGCCAATCAAACCTTGAGCCATTTGGCAAAGGTAGTACCGGGATTGGCACAGACCAATGTGCGGGCGATCGCCCCGGTCGCGGCGCTTCTCGCTGCCAAAGCCATCGGCATTAATGCCTCTGATCAAACCCTAGCTGAAGTGCTGGCACAGAATCCCCAGATTGGACAGCTACGCTTAAAGGAGATTGATCTTTCTCGCTTTCCTGTCACCTCTATTCCCAACCTGGAAGCCGTTCAACTTCAACAGTTTGAGGGCTGGATGAACAGTTTTGTGCACGATATTCCAGGGTTAGGACAGGTACCATTAGGGTCAATGCCCAACCCGATCGCTGAACTGGGTAGCCTGGTCATGCGAGTTGATCAGGTGTATGGCCCAGCAGAGGCACAACGCAATAACACTATTTCTGGCTCCGATGTTCAGGGCTTTTCTGTTCCCTGTGCTGAAACGGATTGTGCCTATGTTGAACTGGATGATTTGGAGAACGCTGGACGTAGTGCGCGTGGCAGGCTGGAAGGAAAACAGTGGATTTCGGGGAAATATCAGGCAGTTGAGGGTGGTTGGGGTGTTTTACGATCTATGAATGGGGGTCGAGAACCCACCGGACGCTTGCCCTTTGGCTCTGCTTTCAAAGTTGTGGTGATGGAGCCGGACGAAACTACGGACACCGTAGACACCGCCCTATTCTTCCGCTTCTGCGCCAACGCGCTGGGTTGTACACCCTACTTCATTGGTCCAGTGCCGTTCTTCAGCTACAAAGTCAATGCTTTGATGTTTGTGGGCGATTTGAGCGATCAACGCGCTGCCGCTGCATCCCAACCCACTGGAGTTAGCCAAGTAACCAGAAGTAGCCGAAACAGTGTTGGGAATCAAAATGAGGGCAATCCCTGTACCTTCAGCGGCAGTAGTCAACCTGTATCAGCGCAGTCCATACAAGGCATTGATCTAAACGCACTGGCAGAGTCGCTCGCCAGCATCGAAAGTGCTGGAAGTGGCGGTTACCAGGCGGTCGGAGTTCATACGTGCGCGGATGGCGGAAGCAACTGTGGACGGGGGTTAGGTCGCTACCAGTTCATGAGCTACAACCCCTATGCAGCCCAGTTAATTGCTGCCAAACCAGGAGGGCAAGGATTCTTGAATCGCATTGAGCAGGGCTATCAACCCACTGATGCGGAACTGTTTCAGTTCTTTCCGCCCGCCGATCAAGATCGTGCTTTCATGGCAGACCTCGCCAATAAAATTCAGGTAACGAGGGGACAGATTGATCCAACCACAGGGCAACCCTTTACGGGCGACCGGCTCTTAGAGCGAGTTGCCCAAAAACACTTCGGTGGCGATTACAGCCGTGTGGATGGGGGAAGCTCCGATTCATTAGGTCGTTTGAGTCTACGAGATTACGGACGCGCTGCTGTGACTCGCTATCGTAACGGTGGCAATGGCACACTCACCTGCGCTCCCAGTACAACCCTGAAAAACGCTAATTCCTCTGGAGCCAAAAGCAAGGAGACGACAAAAGACCGTGGAACACCCGGACAAGCCACAGGAAGATTAACCAACCCTGCTCCAGGCTTCCCTGTCACCAGTGAGTTTGGTTCTCGCTCCAGTCCCTGTGCTAGTTGTAGCTCCAATCACGCTGGCATTGATATTGGCACACCGATCGGGACACCCGTTCGAGCATCTGATGGCGGCAGAGTGCTCTACGCAGGTTGGCTATCCGGCTATGGCAAAACCATGATTGTGGAACATGCCAATGGCACGATGACGCTGTATGCTCACCTGGATTCAATGGACGTGAGCACTGGCACGGCTGTTCGGCAGGGGCAGGCGATCGCCCGTAGTGGACAAAGCGGCTTGGGCACTGGACCCCACCTCCACTTTGAAGTGATTGAAGGTGCTACCCCCGGCAATTGGCAGAGCGGTTCTTCCATCAACCCTCGACAGCGAGTTCAATTTTAGGGAGGAATTAACAATGCAACCACACCAGCAATTTTCACTCCGATCCACTGGCAGCCGTTTGTCTTCACATCTTTGGTTGTTAGTCGTGCTAGGAATATTACTCACAATTGGTCTGGGATACCTTCCTCTCGATGCTCAAATCCCTAGCATTCCAGAAACTGTTAGTCGTTGTATTCCTCAACAAACCCGACAGCCGATTGTCCGAAGTGAGCTAATCGGCTCTAGTCGCTTGCAGGGCAAGGATTATTATCTACTGGCAACCTACATCGAAAATAACCAACAGCCGACTAATCTAATCATCTCAGTTACAAATGGATGCTGTGAGAAATTGTTCTTTAACCCAATGGGCGATCGCGTTCCCTTTTCCAGTGTCGTTCCTCGATCGATTGCTCAACAATTGACGCTGGCACAATACCAACGCGAAATTCAGCGCATTGGTAAAGACCGCTTTCAGCAACAGGTCAGCCAGGGTGCTGCTGCCACCCGAAATCCTACCTGGTTTACTGAGGAAGTCTGGGCACTCCGGCAGTTGGGTATTACCGTTCCCACCAATGTTCAGGTGCAACAGTGAGTTCAAGTTGGAGAAAATATCCACTATGACCGATTCATCAGCAAAACTAACTCTAACTCAGCCACAGGAAAGGAATGTAACTACCCTTCCTACACCACCTCGTTGGCTATTTCAAATCGGGTATTGGTTTCGCATTGGCTTTAGTCTTTTTCTGCTTTTGTCCATATTCATTGGTGTAGCAGGTTGTAGTTCTAGTACGGCAACGGTTCCCTGGCAAAAAGCAACAGCAGTAGTCCCTGAAGCTGTTATAGAACAAGTGATTCAGTCAAATACTGACATGGATGTGGCACAGGCAAAAAAAACCTTGCTTGCCTGGTCTGTAGACGGAAAAGAAGACAAATTGACGCTCTTCAATTTCAACACCCCCAACTTATGCGGAGCTTTGGGTTGTCTCTACACTGGCTATTGGTTGAGGGAGAATCAATCCGCAGTAGAGGTATTCCAAAGCTATCTCAACCCCAATCTTCCAGCCAATAAGCCTCTGATTCAGGTGGGAGACGATCGGGGTCAGGCTTTGCCCTGTTTGGAGGTGTTACAGATGGAGGGCAATTCTCTCCGAGACGGCAAAGCCGAACGCTTACGGCAGTTGAATTATTGTTTTAATGGCGATCGTTATCAGCTCGCCGATAGTCAAATTTCTAGCTTTAAGCATAAGGAGCGGTAACTAAAGTTGTGGAATGCTTGGGAAAAGCTAAGGGTAAGGCGGACAAAATAATTGCACGTTACAACCTCTGGAAGAAAGAACCACGATTGTTGTGAATTCACTGCCAATTCTAGCTAAACAAGAAATGGGTTGTGTTTCCCATAGCAATGTTGAGGCCAAGGTGGTCTGGCGTAAAACCAGTAATTCCATTCAATTTCAAGAGTGTATAACCAGAGCCAAAACCTGAATTACCTCCAATTCCGTCGCTTAATCGGAACCAGGTGCTACTGCCGTTCACCACCACGTCAATCGCGGGAATATCTTCAAAGCGAAGTAAATCACCTCCTCCTCCACGAGTAAATTCGTTGATCGTATCGCTACCGTCACCACTGCGATAGACTACAGTGTCCATTTGATGATCTACTCCCAGGTAAAGGGTATCATTCCCAGCACCACCAACGAGAATATCGGCACCTCTACCTCCATAAAGGGTATCATTACCACTACCACCTCGCAGAAGATCATCACCGCTGAGACCATTGATAATATCGTTTCCACCCTGTCCATTGATGACATCATTCGAGTTATCCAATCCGCAAACTTGATTATTGAGATCATTCAAAAAGGTGACCGTGTTGCGGTTCCCTATGGCGTGTTGAACAAAATCAGCATTCAAGACATCAAAGCTGTCTGCAGGGCTAGTTTGACCATCAAACAGGATGTTGGCCAAGTCAACTGTGGCTCCAGTACTTTTCCGCAGGTTATCCAGGTTTTCGAGTTGGAAGTTTTGGAGAACAACTTTGGTATTCGATACTCCATCAAAGGTAATTTCCAGATCCGAGCCATTCTGATTCAGAAGCATGTTTCGGGCGGTTAAACCCTCACCTTTAAATTGAAGAACATCAGCTTCTGAGAGAATTGATTGAGAGGGGTTGATACCTTTACCAATACCCCTAAAGTCAGTGACCGTATCCATTCCATCACCAAGATAGAAAATGAACCGATCTTGATCAGAGCCACCTGTCAGTAGGTCGTCATCCTCGCCACCATAAAGGGTATCATTACCCTTCCCGCCATCGAGAATATCGTGACCACCATAACCCTTGAGCAGATCGTTTCCCTTAAGTCCACGGAGGTTGTCATCTCCTGGCGTACCGTTGAGGGTGTCTGAGCGCTTAGTTCCATCGCGAGTGAGTCCAACGGCAATGGTTACTTTTCCATTATCTGTACCACCACGATCGTCGTTGAGGGTATAGTCGAAGCTAGCATTACCACTGAAGTTGGGATTTGGAGTGAAAAGAACATTACCATCAGCATTGAGTTTAACTGTCCCATTGCTGGGGTGAGTGACTGCGGTAATTGTCAGCGGGTCACCATCCGGATCGGTGTCGTTAGCAAGAAGAGCCGAGGCGAAGATTAGTTTTGGATTACTCTGGTTGGCAGTAACCAAATCGTCCTTGGCAATGGGAGATTGGTTGATGACAATTGCTGGCGCTCCTGGATCGGTGATGCTACCGTTTGCTGCTAAGTCTCCGTCACCTCGCTGACCATCGACAAAGTGGAGTGTAATTTGATTTCCATTGATTTCTGCACCCGTTGTCCCATCAAAGAGGAACTCGTACCAATGATTCGTTGGATTATCTGGAGTAGAACCAAACTTGTAGTAAGTATTGACAGTTACTCCTAGATCCAGGAGGAGCCTGACCGTAGTAGCGCTACCTGCTGCCAGGTTGTGAATTTGGAAGGGCAGGAAGCCGATGGGGAATTCAACATTGGCTGGAGTATTGCCAGGGGAGGGATTATTCGTGGCTTGGACATTGGTAAGAGCAATCCCATCGGGCGCAACCAGGGTAACGTAGCTTCCGGTGATAACGTTGGGTAATGAGGTAACGTTCAGTTGGATATTGTCAGGTATGCTGTCTTGATTGCCATCTCCGTTATGGGGAGCAGCGTTTTCCACAAGATTGCTAACCCCATCCAGGTCGAAATCAGATTCATTTTGATAAGATCCAGCGACTTCTAAACGTGCGCTATGAATAATGGCATCGTCTGCATAGACAATATTCAGATCACCATCTAGCAATAGGTCTTTGAGATTTTCTTTGCCAGCATTTGTATCTATGTTCAACAAGTCGAAGGTAACCGTCTGGCGAGTTCCAGATGGGATTTTGCTTAATAAAGCATTGCCGTAGGACTTGACACCCCGCATACTATTGTTGTCAGCAAATAGTAATTCATCTGTTTCAATTAACTCCTCTCCCGCTGTTAAATCTAGAGTCAGACGGGCAGATTGAATCGATTTGAAGATGGGGAATGTAAAAGAGAAGGGAACGAGTTCGTTAATTCCATCTCCTGATCCTTCACCGATATTGGTGCCATTGAATCCGATGAGCGGGTCAGTCCCTTTTACGGTTGGGATATAGGCGGTCAGTTCAGGGGAAATAGGTGGTGTGTTACTGGTCAGAGTAATGTCTAAAGGCACTACGAAGTCAGTAGTGGATAGATCGGCTGCTTTGACGTTTTGTAATATCGTCAGCAGTTCATTTGTACTATTAATATGAATCAATGTGTTGTTAGCATTGGCACCTGAACCTTGAGTAATGTCTAGCTGCTCATAGGTTAATCCGTTTGTGAGTTGAACCTGGTCTTCACCGATCTTGAAGTCGGTGATCGTGTCAGTGCCATAATTGGGAGCAAGGACGAAGAGATCCCGACCTAAACCACCTGTGAGAGTATCGGAGCCAAGACCGCCATCTAGTTTGTCGTCCCCACCCTGCCCATAGAGAGTATCATTGCCAGCACCACCACTAATTTTATCGTTACTTCCTTGGTTTGAAGACCTAATGTTGTACAAGTAGGCAGCACCTCCTGATTTCGTGGCGGTACTATCATAGGGGGCACCGATCAGGGCATGGTTTTCGGAAAGACCAACTGGTAACGAGAAGCCAAACAAGTCGCCTGCTGCTGGAGTTGGGTTGGGAATAGTATTTAATAAGTCGCCTGTATTTAAGTCAAATAGGTACGCAGCACCACTCGTTGAAGCTTGTGAACCATTCCAGGGTTCCGTGATTAGGGCTTGATTTTGGGAAAGCGCAACTGAATAACCAAATCCTCCTGCCTGTGATGTTGTTGGGCTAGTAAATGTTTTTAGCAGTTCGCCTGTATTGGCATCAAACAGGTAGGCAGCACCGCTATTAGACTTTCCATTTTGATCTACAAAGTGATCACCAATCAGGACTGAATCACCCAACAGAGCCACTGAAGTACCAAATTCCTCACCGATTTCAGGGGTTGGACTGTAAAAAGACTGCAATAATTCACCCGTTTTAACATTGAATAGGTAAGCAGCACCGCTATCGTTTGTTCCTGCATCGTCTGCACTAATTAGTACTCGATCTCCTGACATAGCAACAGCAAATCCAAATCTATCACCTGCTTCTAAATTGGGATGATGGAACGTATTAATGAGTTTTCCGGTGTTGACGTTGAATAAATAAGCGGCCCCAGTATCTGTTCCTTTTGTGTCATCTGCAAACGCTCCAATAAGGGCATATTGATTGGAAACGGAGATCGAATAAGCAAACCAGTCTTGATAAGATTGATTGGGATTATTGAAGGTCTGCAACAAGTTACCTGTATTAATGTCGTACAAGTAAGCAGAGCCGGTGTAGGCAAGATCTCTAAATTCACCAATGAGTGTGTAGTTTCCAGCAATAGCAACAGCACTACCAAATCGATCTACGTCTCTGACAGTTGGATCAACAAAGGTTTGTCGGAGGTTGCCACTGCTGACATCAAATAGGTAGGCAGCATCGCCATAGTAAGTACCGACTAATGCATTATCACCTGAGATAGCGGTAGAGATCCCAAATAGATCACCAATGAATTCTGATATGTGGGGATTAGGATTTAGGTATTTGTGTAAAAGTTCAACGGTTGAGGTCGAGGAGTCACCCCAGATAACATCATCACCATCGCCACCAGAGATGATGTTAGAGCCCTGATTACCAGTTAAAGTGTCGTTGTGGCCCGAGCCAATCAGATTTTCAGCATTACTAATTTGATCGCCCTCAGCATGACCACCAGAAGCCTGTCCAGTTTCCAGGTTGACATTGACGGCTTCGGGAGAGGTTTCGTAGGAGATAGTATCAATTCCATCGCCACCATCCAGCGTATCACTGCCACCGAGTCCGAACAGGATATCGTTACCACTGCTGCCTTCTAAGCGGTTAGGCTGATTGTCGCCTTCTATGCGATCCGCCAGATTGGAACCAATGACATTTTCAATAGAGATCAGTGTGGTGTTCCTTTCACCATCTGTTGCAGAGCCATCCTTAAGGCTAACGGTGATGCTGCGGGATGTCTCCTGGTAATCAACGGTGTCGTTACCAAAGCCGCCATCGATCGTGGAATCCCTGCCTAACCCCAGGAATGAGTCATCAAAGTTGGAACCAATAATCTTTTCGATGGTGATCAGGCGATCGCCCTCGGCATATCCCCTGGAGCCTGTTCCAGTTTCTAGATTGATTGTAATCGCCTCAGTGGAATCACGATAAGAGGCAATATCAAAGCCCTCGCCACCTTCAAGCACATCACTGCCCAATCCACCCTGGAGGAAATCGTTGCCTGCACCACCCTGAATGGTGTCATTACCTGCACACCCATAAAGGGTGTCAGTTTCGCCACCGCCCTCAATAAAGTCGGCACCTGCTAATCCCCAGATCGTATTGGGTTTGTTGTCTCCAATGAGAGTGTCTGTTTCATTCGCTTGATCAGAGCCTTCCAGATTTTCAAAATTCGTAATCTGGTCACCCTGAGCATCACCTGTGTATCCTTGTCCATCAGCAAGGCTAACAGTCACTCCTACTAAGGAACTTTTGTAGGAAAGGGTATCAATGTCTGGAGTGTTATCCTTGTCTACACCTCCATCTAAAATGTCTTCACCGGCACCACCTTCAATCGTGTCGCTGCCTTCACCACCATTGATAACGTTGATGTTCTCATCACCTTTCAGATTGTCGTTCTGGCCAGAGCCGATGATATTCTCAATGTCATCCGCCAGAGTATCGCCTTCTGCTTCACCACCTTTGCCTTTGTTGTCACCCGTTGCCAGACTGACAGTAACGCCAGCAGGCGAGTTTTGATAGGTAATGGTGTCAATGCCATCCCCACCTGAGAGTTTATCGGCTCCTGATCCTCCCTCTAGCAGATCGTCGCCGCCCAATCCATAGATTTCATCGTTGCCACCATAGCCCCAAATCTTATTGGCGACATTGCTACCTTCAAGCGTGTCGTTGTAGGAGGTTGCTTGAATATTTTCGATGCCGTCGTCGTAGGTATCTTCAAGATTGTCATCGGAAGAGTTTGTATCTCTACCCGCATAGGCAAATTGGCCTTTGCCACTGGCTTGAGGCAAGGTGCTGGTAGTGGCCAAGGTGGCGAACAGTCCCTGAGCGGATTGTTTCTCAGTTTCGCCAAAGATTTTTTCATAATCGGTGTAGGAGACAGTATCATTTCCGGCTCCGCCTTTCAGGATGTTGGTTCCGGTGCCACCACTGATCCAGTCGTCGCCTTCTTCTCCTTCGATTTCGTCGTTTCCGGCTTTACCCGTCAGGGTGTCATTTCCGGCACGACCATAGATCAGGTCATCCCGAATCCCACCGATCAAAGTATTGGGTTGTTCATTCCCAATCAGCCAGTTGGCAACCGGTTTTGTTGGGTCATTGGGATTCGTAAATTTAGCCTCTCCTTTTTCAGACCCGATGATGCTTTCGTCGTCTGTATAGGTGTCTCCCGCAGCATAACCTTCCAAACCGGGCTGATTGGGTTGCGACAAATCGACTTTAACCCCCTGAGGCGAGAGACTGTAATCGACGGTGTCTGCTCCAGTTCCGCCGTCAAAGTCTTCAAAAGATGCATTGGCGATAAAGGTATCGTTGCCACCTTTGCCTTCAAGAGTTTCCCTAAGGGTGGTGTCTGATTCAGAACTTACTCCTAGCGCATTCAGAATGTTGTTCTGATCGTTGCCGATAATTTGATCGGAGAAATAGGTGCCATTAATCTGCTCAATGTCTTTGAGTTTATCTTGATCAACGAGATCGCCTGTCGTTCGGTCAGTGGCTGTGAGGGTAACAAAACCATCAGTGCCCGGTTCAGACAGTTCGATCTTCACGCCTTGTGTTAGGACTTCATAGCTGGCAACATCGCGGTTCCCTTTAGCAAGAGAAGTTTCCCCCGTAGCAAGGGAAGCGTTTTCAGCTTTGGCACGATCCTCTTCCTCTGGGGTGAAGTCTCCATAAAGCCAATCTTGACCTAAACCACCGATAAGATAATCGTTGCCTGAATTTCCTACCAATCTATTAACAGTGTCATTTCCTTCAAGCACATCGTTGTAGCGTGAACCATCCAGATTTTCGATCAATTCAATTCGATCTAATACATCATCAGTTGTGAGAATTGTAGACAGGCTATAGCGATCTTTTAGGGATTGTTGAAATTCATTTGGATTTTCATTGGTGTCAAAGACAACACCTTCAAGAGCGATCCGGATCGCATCTCGACTAATTGCTCCTTGGGATAATTGATTCTGATAAATCTCTAACAACTGGTTAGATAAACCTTTAGAAATAAATTTATCAAGGTTTAGGACGTTAAGTTCTCGTAGAGCAGTTAGCAGCTTGACTTGCCAATCAGGAGCTTTATACTGGGCAAGTTGAGTTTCGCTTAATCCAAAACTAATTGTATCTGTACCCAACACAGCTTGGGAAGTTGGGAGATTGGTTAGTAGCCCCTGATTATTGAGAGTTGTTAAAACATTTTCAAGGTTTGTTCGTAATTGGTTCGATTGAGTATTAACCAAGTTTTGGACAATAGAGGTTGGAACTAATTTTTCCAGATCGAGCAATCCTAGCTGATTGAGTGCATCAAAAAGTTTTGATCGTAGTTCTGAATTTGTTAGCGGTTTGGGTAGTTCACCCATGAAATTAACGACAAGGGTGAGTTTGCCAAAATCAGTCGTATCGCCTCCGGCAACGCCAAAGCTTCCCGTCCAGCCTTGTGGAACTCGATCCAAGCCATAGGATTGGGCTAAGGTTTTGCCTTCACGTGTTTGGCTGTTTGGCAGGAGAATGCTATGCTGTCCATTCTTGGTATTCTGGGCAATAAGGCTGTTTTCCTGGAGAGTTGCGAAAACACCAATCTCAGTCACTTCTTCAGTGTTACCGGGAGCTTTTAGATAATCGGCGTAGGAAGCTGTGTCGCCAATTTCCTGGTTAGAGCCACCAATCAGAGTATTTTGTCCAGTACCACCTAATAGGGTGTCATCGCCTTCTGCGCCCTCAAGGCGATCGTTACCTCCAATTCCTCGTAAAATATTGGCATCGGCATTGCCCTTGAGAGTATCATTTCCATTCTCAGTACCCTCAACATTTTCGATACTTCTGAGAGTATCTGTAAAATCGCGAATGATTCCGTTAACGACTTCCTTACCTGTAGCGGTACCTGCCGCCAGATCAACGGTAACACCTGGTTTATAATTAACTGTTATTTCTCCTGGTTCAGAGTTGTCGTAAGAGGTTGAATCAATACCATCTTTCCCATCAAGAGTATCGTCACCAATACCACCAATGAGTAGATCATCTCCTGCACCGCCAATCAGGGTGTCATCGCCTTCTCCACCCTCGACCTTGTAGGGCTTCCAGATTTTCTCCACAGCGTCGTACTCGTTGTAACCCACAATTTTGTCTGCATACTTGGAGCCAACGATTCGCTCAATGCTGCTAAAGGTATCTCCATCCGCATCACCCGTGAAAGTTTGATTTTCAAAATCAATAGTTACACCCTGGCTGGCTGTTTCATAGCTAGCGGTATCAAATCCTGGACCACCATTCAGGGTGTCTGCCCCCAAACCACCAATCAGGTCGTCGTCACCCTCTCCACCATTCAGGACATCATTTCCGGCTTGTCCCTTGATGAAATCATTTCCAGCACGACCATCGAGGGTATCGTTCAGGCTGGTTCCATCCATGCGATCGGCGCGACTGGAACCCACGAAATTCAGAGCACCTGTTAAATCTTGCAGGTAACTCAGCGTTGTTTGTTCTACTTTTGGTGTCGGAGTGCCCGTTGCTGAATCATCCATCTCAGCGTTGTCATCCTGACCTAGATTGTTGTACTGATTTGAAATGGTAATGTGGTCTTCGCTATCGCCAAAGTACAGTTCCAGATTGGGGCTGTCGATGGGGCGGCCTGCCCGGACTTCAGTGTTAGCAGCACCCAGGATATTGAGGATATCAGTGCCTTCGCCTGCTTTTTCATTGATGATATCCTTGCCAGGATTGGGAGATTGAGTGAGATCGTAGAGATAGGTATCATTGTCCTCCCCGCCTTCGAGGGTATCATCACCGCTTCCACCATCCAGGCTGTCATTCCCCTGGTTGCCTTTGAGCAGGTCATTACCGGCTCCACCGCGCAGTATGTCATTGCCAGTTCCACCGCGCAGTTCATCGCCATTGTCGCCGCCATCCAGGAGATCATCTTTACTGCCGCCCCGAAGAAAATCGGTACCCTTGCCACCATACAACTCTGCTGAAACTGTAACTAATTGCCCATCTACCAAAGGCAGACCATCCAAAGATTCCTTCCTCGGATCGAGGTCGATGATGTCGCGCCCATCACCACCGATGCCGACAATCTTACTAACCTGAGCAGCATTAAACGTGTCATTATCCTTAACCTCAAAGGCCTGGACTGTAATCGTCTCTCCGACTTGAGAAATCCCAAATTCTTCTGATGTCTCCAATGGGTTGACATTACGCAGGGAAGCATTTGGCCCAAGATAGAGCAGGAGAGTACCATCATTTAGTGCAGCTAACGTTGGATTAGGAGGCACTGTTGTTGCAAGCTGAGCAGGCTTATTCGGATTGAATTCGCATCCAGCACTAAAGTCAACCAGTGATACGGTTGGGCTATCCCATCGTTTGGTGTAGCTGAAAGGACCCCAGCCTACTTTTACGCGGGCACCAAATCCCGCAGAGATGTCACCATTTAGATTGAACAAGCACAGGGGATTGAATTCGATGATATCAACAACTTCATCTCCGTAGAGCTTACCTAAGTTGTCTGTGTTATCTGGATCATTCAGATCTAGACCCAGGGTGGCAAGGATGCGACCAAAGACATCGGCAGCAGCAATGACAACATCCAGACCTGCCCCAACCCTCAATTCTCCAGTGAGGGCTATCTCGTTGATGTCCTGCCCATCTTTGTAGTCACGTAGATAGAAGCCGTTAAACGCTTCGAGGGCACCTTGATAATTATTTCCGATCGGGGAAAGGCTCAGGTCTGGTGTGCTGATGTCTCCATCTGGACCTTTTAGGAAGCTAGCTAATCCTCTGGTGTCATAGCCAACCCCAAAATCGAGGTTAATGCCTAAAGAACCTCCAAAGGTGGCTACGATCGGTCCCCAGATACGAATATTGGTGTCAAAGTCCAGCCCTGCTGAGAGCGTGGGTATGTCGAATTTAAAGATATCAACATCCTGTCCGAAGAGGAGACCTAAAGCAGAGGATGGATTGGTAAAGAGTGGAAAGTCTAAGTTCCCTTTCCCCTTCGTAAGGAATGTGGCAACCTCAAACGAGGGATCGCTCGGTTTGCTAGCCAGACTACCAAGGAAGGTGTTAACGCCATTCTGGAGGCTCTGAGCAATTTCACCGTTTAATTTAGATATATACTCATTGGTCGAGTTTGGATCTGTTGAAACTTTAAATAAGTCTGGATTGAGAAGTTTTTGATAGTCAAGCCCAATACCTGGTTGGGTATTAGAACCATTACCAAAGTCAAGCAAGCTAGTGATCGGAATCGTGATGTTGCCTGAAATATTACCGAGTTGAGTCACAAAGTCAGAAATATTGTCAATTGTGCTTATAACATCAGCGAGTTTTGTGAAATTTGCCCGTTTCTTCTGGTCGGTCACTAGGCCTAGTCCCAGATCGATCAGGGTGATGTGCTCATCTCCATTAGGTCCTGGATAAACATCAAATAAGCTTTGCAATTTTAAGTCTTCGAGAAACTTGATGGGTTTGGTTAATACGCCAGTGACTTGTCCAATAGGTTCAAAGATAGGCTTAACTTGAGCAACAATTGGTTCCAAGGCATCACTAATGGAGTTGCCAAGATTGAGTTCGACATCCTTGTAACCACCGCTAAAACCACCATTGGCATCCCAACTTAGACGAAGCTCAGTCTGAATACGAGGAAGTTCAAGTGTATATTCCTTGCCGCCTAAGAAGTTGGAGGGGAATTTTAGAGGTATTGCAAAGTCTCTAGAATCATTGGGATCGTCAAAGCCCGCTGTCATATCTAGATTAAGGTTGCCAGAAAGCTTCCAATCAGGAGTAACTGTTAACTGCCCAAGTTCTGATAAAGTTAGCTGATCTCCTGCATCCGAGCTGTCTTTAAGATCAACAGAGAATGATGCCTTAATGTTGGTACTAGGATCGTTTGGATTAGTCGGATCTGTTTTAGCATCATTTGCAGTTAGTTTAAGGAAACCTAAATGTCCTTCGACAGAATTCGTTTGATTCTCAGGTTTTAGCAAAGATGCAGTGAGATCGAGGCTTAATTCATCTGGGTCAGAAGTATCAAAGAAAAATTCTGGTAATGCGGTGCCTTGCCCCAAGTTAAGCCCAAAGCCAAGATCAAAATTAGCATCTAACTTAACTTGAGCACCACCATCAACATTAAGCCCAAGAGCTGGAATGCCAATTGCTTTATCAATGCGAGAAGCAAAATTTCGAGTTGTTCCTAGATTAAGATCAAATTTGATTAGGTTTGGATCATTATTGTTGATAAAGACATCCCTAACATCTGGAATATTATCTGGATCTGCATTAGGATCATGTTCTTTTAGAATATTAAGCCCACTAGGACCAATGGCATCAAAAACAGCTTGCTGTATAGGCTGAAATACATCAGCAGCTAGACTGTTGATTTTTGCATCAACTATTGAGTATATTTTACCGATAAAGACTTCTGAATCAATTTCCTGTAAGTTAATTTTGAAAGTATCATTAATTGCTCCGGTAATTACACTCTTTAACTGATCTGAGTTAGGATCTGAACCACTCAAAGAATTTAAGTTTGTTAGCAGGTTGCTTAGAAAAGTAATTATTTCGATGCTACTTGGTTGGAAATCTCTTGAATCACCTAAAGCTTCAACAATGATCTCCTTAATAGGTTGAAGGTTCTTGGATATTAAATTATCTATTTTAGATTGAATTTCAGCTGGAAATTGAGAGAGCAATTGAATTGCTGACTGAAATTCGTCTGAGAAAGAAGAAAAACCACCAATTTTCTGCACCTGAGCTGATAACCTAGGCTGTTGAGATGTTGTATTTAGATTGCCAAGAATTGGTAAAGATACACCATTTATCTCAGTACTAAGTTCACTCTGAGTTTCATTTGTTATGCCAATTAAACTGCCAAGACCATCTTTAATCGGAGTCCAAGTGTCCTTGATGATACCCAGGAAGCTATTTAGTCCACGTCTAGACTCCTCAACAATTGCTTTTCTCCAATCACTCAAATTTGGATCTTTAATGTCATTTAGAAAATTCTCCCATTGCCGCTCTAATTCTATACTTCCTCCTATAGCTTGTCTTAAATTTTCAACTCCAGCCCTCGTGTTTAGAGCATTCTCAACAATCAAGTTTGTAATAAGTGGATATTTGGTAGCAAACGTTGCTGCTAATGAGACAAGTCTTAGAAAGCGATTATAGTCTGGATCGTTGTAACTAAAAGAAGGCTGACTTAGATCTAGGATAGGTGATTCAATAACCTTAACTGAACTATTAGACTGACCGCTAACAAGAGGGTCTAGAAGGTTTGGTCTTGTGTGTTTGTCTAAAACTGGAACAAAAGATTGGATTCCCTCACTTGGATAAGACAATAAATAAGAATTACCCGGCAAATACCCTTCTCCTGCTAGGCTAACCAAATCTCCAGAAATAATAAAATGAGTTACGCTATTTGAGTCCCCTTTAAAGAGATTGACCGTACTGTCGTCAACTCCAGGAGAGTTGAATGTAACAACTCCATTTATCTTACCTCCATCATTTGTATAGTAGGATGCAATAGTCTGTGCTAATGCTCCTCCTAAACTGTGACCAATTAAAACTGGCGGTGAAAGGCTTGATTGATTGACTTTGTCTAGCCAGCTTTTTACAGTAATACCATTACCATCCGGATCTATTGGTGGGGAATAATTACTAGTAAACTGTTCAAATCCAACTCCTTGAGTATTAGAATCAGCCAGTAAATCTTCAATTGTATTTGGTTCAGTTCCTCGTATTGCAAGAATTGGAGAGCCTTGATTCTGTGGTACTAATCCAATAGCCCAAAAACCTGAAGCTCTTTGGTCGTCTTGAATAAAATCGACTTTATAGGTATTATCAACCAATTCACCTATAGTCCAGCTTTTTAACTTCCCAAGCAAATCTTTTCCATACGCTATTGTTCTAGCAAAATTTTCATACATCTCATCAATACTAGGAATATTAATTACACTATTTAATTGTTTCTCTCCTACTATGGTTTTCCCTTTGAGTTGAAGCAAGCCTGTATCATTCTCCATCTTGAACTGCTCAAGTTTCTTCTTATCTAAAAGATTTGTTGATACTATCGCTGTAAAGATCGCTCCTTCATCTCCAGCCGCATCCACCTCATTAACCTGAGCATCCACAAAATGCCCATACTCTTCCAGCAAAACATTCGTCACCGCTGGCATATTCGACCCATTCCGTTCAAGGTAATCCCGCGACAAATAAATCGTGTTGGTCGCTGCTGCAAACGCCCCATTTGCTCCATTCAGTTCTAATGTCGATCGCACCTCAATCTCCGGAAAATTCTCAAAGTCACCACTTGCCCACTGCTGACGAAGAGCCTCTAACGTTTCAGGGTTAAAGTTATTCCCAAAGGCGACCGCCACTTGATCGCTAAAATCCTCGCGGGTAGCAAACGCCTTCAGTAGCGCATAAACCTCTGGAAGGGCTTGATCTACAACTTCAAATGCACGATCAATAGCAGCCACCATAATGCCACCTCCAAGAATTGACGTTTGCAATGCAAAAACTGTCGGAACCTCATCAGCAAGTTCCGAATTGAAATGTCAGGACGGCGATCGCCTTTCCTCAACCATCGCAGCGAGCGAGGAAAAGCCACCTACAAGCTATGCAATGAAGTAATAGACACACCCCTATCCTTCAACGTTGTGAGAAAAGGACAGTTTACAAGCTGATTCAGACAATAAATCATTTCCCAAATGTGATCTGGAGTTTTGACAGCCCAACTTCAGATCGAATCGGCTCACGGATACATTGTGTTATTAGCTTGCCAGACAGCGATCTCTAGCTTCGGCATCAACTCCAAACTACTAAATGGTTTGTTCTTTAAGTGGTTTTAGAAGATTAGATAACTTGATAGTCAACTAACGATCTAATTTTCTCATCCTGTAATTAATTGCGATCCTAATTTGTTACTAAATTTAGTAAATACATCTACTTTGCACAAAGAAGTATAAACAAACATCTCAAACCATACATCTTAGAAGCAGCATCAAATTCTTCATTGAATAAGTGGCGCAAGCATAGATATCAGTATATTCTAGCCTTCTGAATGTAGCCGTAACTCGCACCGCATTGCTCATTTAATACAAATGTTTTCTTGCGAAATCGAAGTTACTCATAAACCTTCAGCCACAAGCAAAAAAGCTGCCATAGCTAACTTAGCTACGACAGAAATTAATCCAGCAATAATTAGTAGCAATAAAGCCGCTTACTCCTCGTCATCATCCAGGTCATCATCAAAATCAAAGTCTTCATTATCCAACTCTGTACCCGAACCCTTCAAGTCATCTAGAAAGTCTTCATCCTCATCAATTGGTTTGATCTTTCGGAGAGATTTTGAAGGTTTAGTACTTGAAGCTTTGTTAGCTGTACTATTCTTGTGAGGCGGCAATACCTCAACTTCCACAGCTTCTACCTCTCCTGGCAAAGCAGGCAAAGATTGAGTTTCCGTGAATCCTGCGATCGCGTCATGCTGCTGCCAGATCACTGCCTTAGCCGTAGGAGTGCCTAAATAGAGCATCGGCAGTATTTCGATCGTTGGTTTGGTATACGCCACCGTCTTACAGCAATCGTGTTTGTTCTTACCCTCCCCTTCCTTGACGGCTTTGAATTCCACCTCCAACACACCCAAACTCCGCCATTTATCATTCTTGCCGCTGAACGGCACATTGAAGTAGTCAGCAAACGTTTTTTCCAAAGAACGGTAAAACTCCTCACGGGCTGATTTAAAGCTCCACAGCGCCACGTTCTTGAATCGCACCACGATCGGTATGGTATGCAGCGGCTGATTATCCTCATCCAGAAACAGCAGCGCATGTTCTGAACACACATCCATCGATTTCTTGTCCAGACTATTGCGGTACTCGTCATAGAGTCCAACCACCGTACCACCCAAATCTTCCACATCCGACTTGTAGCGAATGTATTCCGGCACAAATGCCAGCACCAGCATCCGAGCATCCGTAATCAGCAAACCCGTGACATCTTCAGTGAAGGTAACCGTCGTGAGGTCATCCTCATCCGGCATCGTAAACCAACCTGCCTTCTCCAACTGCTCGATCGGAATTAGGATTCCGGCGGGCTTGTCATTGACCACAATTCCATAGGGCAACAGCGGGCGGCGCACCTGATTGTAGGCATCGCTGAGGAGGTCTGGATCAACTTCAAACTCGTCTGGTTCCATTCTGCTCGATCGAACTGCACGAGAGCCAGTTGCTGTAGTTGCTGTAGTCGATTTGGGTGATTTGGGAGTCGCCGCTTTAGCACCTGTTCTAGTAGTGCTAGTAGAGCTACTTTTGGAGTTCGTTAATTTAACCATTGCAGTGCAGCCAAATGAATTATCCACGCTCCGAGGCGTTAGCCTGAGAAGTTACTCTAAACAGAAACAAGACAAGCTGGCGATTGAGTCACTGACTCTCGTTACCCCACCCTCTTACCTCCTAGAAAAATATCCAGACGGTTGAGCCCTTAACTGACCTGCGATCGTTAGAATCCTTACCAGAATTTCCGCCATTCGCTATGCCTCTCCCCTTACCTCCTTTGCCCTCCATCACTGACAGCACAAACCCTAAATCCACGACTTTGATTCAGGTGCCATCCCAGGCTCAACCCCTGGCCGCGATCGAGATTGGCAAAATGCTTCAGCAATACAACAATCCCCAGGGTTGGATGATGTTAGGTGGATTACTGGTCGTCTTGTTACTGCTCCGCATCAGTGGATCGGGAAAGGGCAAAATTACAACAGGCAAGCTATGCGGCACTGCGGAGAAACTATCTGCAACCAGCCTGTCACTCACGCAGATTCGGGAACGTAAACACAACAAAGTAACGCTCTGGTCTGGCACACCTCGTTATTGGGCAAAAGGATCATGGCGCGGGGTAATGACAACCATCCAAACGACATTGGGAGCATCCCCAACGGTTTGGTTTCCCAGTTCGGAACGGGGCACACTGGTAATTGGTGCTCCTGGTTCTGGAAAAACGTACTCTACAATCGATCGAATGCTAGAAAGTGCAATGCAACAAGGCTTTCCCATTCTGCTCTACGACAAAAAGGGGGATCAAATGCATCTTCATGCCCCCCTCGCTGCTCGCTATGGATATCAAGTCAGAGTCTTTGCACCGGGAGAGCCTTTCAGTGGCGTGATTAATCCCTTGGACTATATGCGGGATGCCAGAGATGGGGTGATGGCAGGGGAGATCGGTAAAGTGATTAATCGCAATGCCAGAGAGGGCGATGGTGGACGGAGCGATGAGTTTTTCACCAAAGCAGGGAATCTACTGGCAAAGGCATTGCTGCAACTGGTGAAGGGTTCCCGCTATCCCGATATGGCAATGCTTTACGCTGTTTTACGCCTGCCTAACTTGGTGCATCGAATTGACTATGCGGTACAAGCTAAACAACTAGATGAATGGGTTGCTACTTCATTTGTGCAGTTTCTTAGCGCGAAAGATGCTGAAAAAACAATCTCTGGCATTCTGACCACCGCCGCAGGCACTTTTTCATCGTTTATTCAGGCAGACCTGCTGCGAGCCTTTATTGGCAAATCGACGATTCCAACTCGTCTAGAAGGACGAGAGATAGTGGTGTTCAAGCTGGATGATGAGCGCCGGAGTGTGGTAGGTCCGCTGCTGGCTGCTGCAATCCATCTGATGATTGTGGGAAATCTCAGCACCCATCGTAAAGATCCGCTAATTATTTCTCTAGACGAGTTGCCCTCGATCAAGCTCGATCGCCTACCCCAATGGATTAACGAATACCGCTCCAATGGAGCCTGCTTCATCCTGGGTATTCAAAGCTTGGATCAACTCTATGACATTTATGGAGACAAAATGGGTGCCGCGATCGCCTCTGCCTGTAGCACCCACGTCTTGTTCAATCCCGGTAATCATAAAACGGCTGAGGATTACTCAAAACGGTACGGCGAAAAAGAAGTGCTGATTAAGAATCGAACGACAGGGCGATCGCTCGGCGGACAAATGAGCCGTTCGATTAGCTGGAGTGAGAATCTGCAAAAAATGCCGGTGATCAGCGCCGATGAAATTCTCAAATTTCCCCAAGGCAAATGCGTGATCACCAGTCCTGGATACAGTTCAGGTGGACAGGCATCGATTCCTTATCCGTTGATCATTCCTGTCTCTAACGCAGATGAGACACGCGCAAAAGAGAGTGAGGCATTATGGGAAGCGCAAGTGCGAGCAGGCTTAGAGAGCCAAGTGATTACGCCAACCATAGACGCACTCACTCAAGCCTTGCATAAGCGAATTGAAGAAGCAGAACGAATGTTACCACTTCCCGATGAAGGAGAAACACCAGCTTCACCATCAAAAAGTGGCGTTGAAACGGATGCCCTCAACTATTTCCCTAGAAGACCTTTTACAGCACCCGGATTCCAAGAATAACTATTGCTAGGAAAACGAATTCATTAACGATTCTGTCTACGATCTAAACTTCGAAGCTGCAATTCCTGCCACCAAATAGAGCTTTTTTTTGTTAATCCTTCTAAGCGATAAAACCATTGGTAAGACTGTTCTCCTGTTTGTATGCACCAGATTCCTACAATCGTTCCTACTTCCTTCGTTGTTTTAACTTTAACAATTTGGAAGAATGAAAACTCTGGCATTGGAACCACTGGGTTCAAAACTGAAATTGCGCGCGTAGGATCATTAGATTGGGGCGATCGGCTTTGCCGACTCGAAGAGTCTCGTGTTGCCATGACAAATACCTTACATTTTTCAAATATGGAACGGAGAAAAATACTGTCTAGGCGTTGCTGAATGGCCCTATGATTTAGCCGGATCGGGAACATAGCCTCAAGGCTTTCAGTAACCGTTTCATAGTTAGATTCAGCAACGCCAAATACTGTCTATTCCTTGCTACAGAGGCACTTCTGGAATTTCATCTAAGTCAAATAACAACGAATAATTGTTGTTTTTGTGGTTTTTAGGTTCTGGTTGAGCAGTAGGTTGAGTTAGAAGTTGGATTAACCACTGCTGCGTTTGATCCTGTTGCGTTTGATCCCACTGCAATCGGAGTTTTTGGGCTGGTAGAGATGGATGAAGTGCCAAAACAATCAGGGATAACTTCTCTGGAGGAATTGCGTAATGCACAGACATCACCCAAAGCTTTACAGCATCTTGCCAGGTTGGTTTTGCAGAGCGAATCGCCCATTCATAAAGTCTGGGCATCCCTCGTCGAAGACCGTAGTTAACCTGAACTTGAATGCAAATCGGCGTGTCCCCCGTCTTCAGAGGCGCAATCATGGGTACATCAATCCAGAATTTTTTCTTACTCTCAAAAAGCTCTGGAATCAGTGCTTGGACTTCAGCGACCCATCGCGCCATCAATGGGTGGGTATCCAAAATAGGTTGTACTGGCAGTCCGAGAAATAGCTGTTTCATCAACAACTGGAAGTTAGCTGGGTCTGTTGAGTTAATGGCATATTCAGATTCATCAGTGCATAGTCCTAGAAAGGACTGCTGATTTTGATCGAGTTGGTACAAATCAGCGAGGGTTAGAACTGTCATTGGCGAGAAGGGAGTAATTTCTCACCAATGCGGCGTTAGTCGCTGTTGCATTCTCTATCTGGGCAATCCAGATTCCATCAGTGATTGCTCAATAAGACTGGCTTGTAATAGCTTTTCCCAGGTTCGATCGTCCAGTTGTCCCATTGCTTGAATACAAGCGGAAAATTGCTGCCACTTCTCTTGAGCATGTTGAAACTGTGGATCAAACCCAGTTACGTGACAGAAAGTGTCAAAGCCGTTATCCCAGTAGAAGTTGCCTAGCGCTTTTCTAAGTCGATGAAATTGAGCAGGTTCCATAAGTGTTGCTGAAAAAGAGAGCAAAACCGCTCATTTACCCCGGTAGGGGAGAAAAAATTACTGTCTGAATTCAGACAGCATTAGCTGACTCAAAATTTGAACCACAACGTTGTGGTTCAGCAAGTTGTGGTCTTTTGGGGAGTCGTTTTTGGGGGAGATCGTTGTAATCCAGTTTGCGATTGCGCTGGGTTTTGATGGAAGTCATTGGCGACACAGCAACAAATTGCTGTCCAATTGCCCATTAGGGGCAGCAAACTCGTTGCGAGCATTAACATTGAAGATACCTTTCTCAAAGCTCATGTCAACTTCTGCGACTCGAAAGGGTGGAGCAATTTTGTTCTTCGCCACCTTGATTTTGACTCGAATACCGTACTCCTCATTTCCTCGTTTTAATGTCTGACTCAGACGAGTATCCAATCTTAATGAGGCATAGTATTTTAGCGCATTCCCGCCTGTGGTTGTTTCAGGTCTACCGTAAACCACACCAAGTTTGAAGCGTAGTTGATTCAGAAAAATCACGGTGCATTGACTATGCAAGCAATTCATTAAGCGTCGGAGAGCTTTGCTCATCAACGAGGCAATGGAAGTCGTCGGAAAATCGCCCATATCTGCTTGAAGTTCTGCCTCTGTCACCAAAGCAGCTACAGAATCTAGCACAATCAGATCAATGGTCTTGGAACGCACCAGTTGTTCAACCAGTTCCATTGCCATTTCACCGCTATCAGGCTGGCTGACCAACACCTGATCAATATCGACTCCGATCGCAGAGGCGTAGTGGGGATCAAGGGCATGTTCCATATCGACAAAAGCAGCAATACCCCCAAGCTTTTGTATTTGGGCGATCGCCTGTAATGCCAGCGTGGTCTTACCGCTACTTTCTGATCCATAGATCTCAATAATGCGTCCTCTAGGATATCCGCCTCCTAATGCTAAATCTAGCTCAGTTGAGCCACTAGAAAAGGTTTCCACCTGCATGTGAGTAGCATCTCCCAGCCGCATGATAGAACCATCTCCCAATTCTCGATTAATCGCTGCCAGGGTTCGTTCCAGGGTGGACTGTTTAGCTGCCAATTTGTTAGCCATCACTTTTGAAAAATGAACAACCGATCTCCATGACTGAAGATCGGTAAATGTGCAGCGATAGCTGGCAGCCACACGCTGAAATCATCACCACTGAACTCAACAATCACTCTGAATGAACAGGATGGAACAATCTTGTAATCACAAGGAGGAACGGCATAATTGAGTTTGCGTTAACAGAACCTTGCTTAATTGCCATTTCTAAATCCACCAGCTTTGTAACTGCTTGAATCAAGGATTTGATCGGTATGGTTACGACCTCTTGTCGCAAATAGTAAAGCCGATTAGGATTCCCCACGTTACACAGTTGAGCAATTTCAGTGTTGTTCTGGATACCACTCGCAAGCGCACTTTTAACCCATAGCCAGGTTCTAAACTGGGTTAGTAGAGTCGCAACCATCACCAGCATTGGCTCAGAGCGAGTCAGCAATTCATCGATTAGACGGACCACTGCTTCACTTTCCCCATTGCGAACTGCTTCTGCCAGTTGTAAATTACTCTGTGTTTGACAGGGAATGAGACTTTGAACTTCTGCTAGATAAATGGGTTGACCGTTCGCGTGAGTTGCAAGCTTGCGGAGTTCTGACGCAACCCGGATCATGTCATTGCCGATCGCTTCTGCTAAATATTCAACAACATCCTTGGGCAGTCGCAGTTTCATACATTTTGCTTGGGTGGCGATTGCCTCTGCGATCAAATCTGTATGCCAGGACGGTATCAGTGAAAATTCAAAACACTGACCGTACTTGATCAAATGCTTGTAGATTTTCAAGCGCTTATCCACAGTCGTTGCCATGAACAAAAGTGTTGTAGAATCTGGCACTTGAGCAAGCTGCTGTAAACTCTCTAACTGGGTATCACCCCATTGTTTAAGATTGCAATCCTCTACAATAACAAGCCGTTTACCACCACTTAGTGAAGGAGTTCGTGCCGCACTGATTGCTTGTTCTAAAGCACTAGAGGGAAAACGGTGATAGCAGAACTCCAACCATTGTGGATCAAGTTCCAATTTGTACTGCTCTAGTTTTTGGCGAATGGCAAACTGATCATCTCCAGTTATCAGAACAATCATCCTGACCTCCCATTTCTGCTAGCTATGGGCGTTTTGATCAGTACGGTTATTGGCTTCTGACTCTGAGTAGTTCGCTGAAGCATTCGGGCGATCGCCTGTTGATTCGCTTCAAACTTGGCAAACGATGCAGGAGCAACTTCCAGAATTGCCTTGGTTCCTTTTAGCTTGGTCAAGCGTGCCTGTGTCAACAACTTTTGAGTTCCTGGTTTAGCGGAGGCTACAACTTTTTGCCAGAGCGCTGCTAAATCAGTAGGTTTGTGACCTGTGGTTGTCGAAGATGCCTCAGAGCTTGCTTTACGGCTGTGCCCATTTTTGCCTACTGCCTGCTTCACATCTGGAGAGCTAAAGGGAATCGATCTCAACATCGGCATTAAGTTCAGCAGACACGTCTCTAGCCAGACAGCCGTGTTGGTTGTGTTGCGAAGATAGCTCTCTGCTTTCTGTAATTGAACCAGAGATTGATTGATTGCATCAAAATCCCAATGAGCCAAAATCGCCTTCAATTGGCTATAGTTGACAGGGCTAGTAAGTAGATCTGTTGCCTGGGGAGCCGCTTTGAGGATCAGCAGATCTCGGTAGGTTTGGAGCAAGCTGCTGAGAATCAGTTTGGGCGTTTTGCCAGAATCAACCAGCGTTCGGGCTGATTGAAGGAGTTGAAACGTATTGTTGGTAGCGATCGCCTCCAGTACTGCCAGCAAGTCTGTTGCCGTAACACCACCCGTCATTTCAAGCACATGATTTGCTGTAACCGCTTCACCCAGCAAGCTAACCTGTCCCAAAAGCTGAAGCGCATCCCGTAAGCCTCCTTCTGCAAACCGGGCGATCGTCATTAAAGCGTCATCCTCCACAGCGATCGCCTCAGCATTAGCAACCTCCTGAAGATGTTGGGCGATCGTCTGGATCGACAGCGTCCGAAAGTGAAACACCTGACAGCGGCTTACAATCGTCGGCAATACCTTATGCACTTCTGTGGTGCAAAGAATAAAGACCACATGGGGTGGTGGCTCCTCAATACACTTCAGCAAAGCATTTTGGGACTGAGTGGTTAACATGTGGCTTTCATCAAGCAGGAAAACTCGGTAACGTCCAATAACCGGAGCAAGGCTGCTGCGTTCAATCAAGGCACGGGCATCATCCACCCCATTGTTGGAGGCAGCATCAATTTCACTGACATCGAGACTGTTGCTGGTTTCGATCGAACGGCAAGATTGGCAAACACCACAGGGTTCATCAGTCGGTTCATCAAAGCTTAAACAGTTTAGAGACTTGGCAAAGATGCGGGCTGTAGAGGTTTTACCTGTTCCTCTAGAACCTGTGAAGAGATACGCTGGGGCAATGTGTATTCGGTTAATGGCATTGGTTAGAGCCGTTTGAACGTAGAGTTGTCCAACTAGTTCTGCCAGGGTTTTAGGGCGATATTTTTGATGGAGGGCGATGGTCGGCATGGTGATAGTAGTTTAATCATCATGGCGATCGCCCCTAGTCAGGGGCAGCTTGCTTTAGTGGAGGTCAATTAAAGACTGCTCCAGTCTTGCCAAACCCATAACAGAACACCTTGCACCTCTACTCGGCATTCTTCTACATCAACCGTAATCGGCGGGTAGTTAGGATTAGATGCAATCAACGAAATGTGGTTGCCTTCACGGTAAAAGTGCTTCAACGTTGTACCCCTACCTTCTACCCACGCTGCTACAATCGCTCCATCCTTTAATGCAGCGAGATCAGGGACAGGACGCATAATCACAAATGAGCCATCCGTAATGTGGTCACCAATCATACTGTCTCCAGCAACTTGGAGTGCAAAATCTCCAGGTTTTAGCTTCGGACTGGAAATTGGCAGTACATCCTGACTATCGGTGAATACTTCGCTCAGATAGCCTGCAGCGATCGTCCCCCAAATCGGAATGCCACCTCGGTTGGACTTAAGAATCGGAATGCCACCTCGGTTGGACTTAAGAATTCGAATAGCACGGGCCTTTCCAGATCGCCGTTCGATATAGCCTTCGCGTTCTAAGTGTTTGAGACTGTTTTGGATTGCACTACGCGACTTCTCCATTGCCGCCATCATTTCATCAATGACAGGAATATAGCCATGAAGCTGAATGTACGCTTCCAAGTATTCAAGGAGTTTTAGGTGGGGAGATGGGTACTGCATTCAATAGACATCACTAATTTGGTTTAATAGTACACTTGTTCTAAATTTTAGGCAAGCTAGTGACAAACAGGCACTAAAATTGAGCAAATTCCAAGCTCTAAAACCCTATGATCAGAGTCGTTGTTAAATCTTTAAAGCCGCGTTAAACCGCATCATTCAGCTACCGCTATTTCACGATCAATAGATCATCAATGCAATCCTGGCGGAGATAAATGCCAAGCACCTTTGCAACAATGGTTAGTATACAGTAATGCGTTAGCAACTGCCCCTGGAAGCGCCCCTTTATCACGAACCCTCCAACTAACAAAAGTATTGGGGGCAATACCAATACAACAGCTTACTCGGGTTGCTTATAAAGAGGAAAGAGAAAGTGGCGCATTTCCATCTCTAATTCGGGATTGCGGAAATCTCCAGCAGGAACCAGCATTGCTGGATAGTCCGGTTGCTTTAAATGCATCTTGATTCCGGAACTAGGAATGGCTTTAACCACTTCTCCTAGGTATTTGAGGTTGAATTGGATATCTAATGTCATATCTGTAGGGATATGAGCACTGATGGTTTCATCACCTTTACCAAATTCCCGTTCGATCGAAAGGTGAATCCGTTGTGTTACTCCATCAAATCGAAACTGAATCCCTCTCTCCTTTTTGTCAGTCAACACTGACAGTCGTTCCAACGCTTTAAGCAATCCTGATTTCTCCAGCACCACTTCTCTATCAAAGCTGTATCGGGACAACAACTGCTCACAGTCGGGATATTGTCCTTCAATGCACTGGCAACTCAAAACAATATCCTGCCATGCAAAACTTGCACGAGTTGCTTGAGCGTCGTACAGCAGTTGGATTGCGTCAACTGAATCAGCGAGATTACGAATGAGTTCCTTCAGTGCTTTACCAGGAATGGGAAATTGAGTGAGTTCATCAGTTCCCGATCGCTTGCGCCGCTGTCTACCAATCCCCTCCGTTGACAATTCTGCGATCGCTACTCGATGCCCATCTGTTGCAACAAATTTCAAGGCATTGTGCCTAATGTGAATGTAAACGCCTGTCAAAATGCGCTTAGTTTCATCCGTGCTGATCGCATACAGCACACCTTTCAGCCCTTCCCTGAGGATATTAGTCGGTAGGGAAACAGGAGTTACTTGAGGTGTTGTAATCGGCGGAAACTCTTCAGCTGGAATTCCTCGAATTTCATAGTTGCCATCCGCGTCCGACAAGGTAATCGAGCAAGTTTTGATGGGTTGCTCCTCTCCAGATATAGGTTGTGTAGTCTGCATCTGACTGTTGAGGTTGATGCTACCCGTTGGAAACTGCTTGACCATTCCTGAAAGCATCTCAACCGGTACCGTAATCTCACTGCCCAAAAGAACCTCAGCCTCAAAGCTTGCCTGAATGGTCATCGCCAAGTTAGTTACGGTCAAATGAACCTGTTGAGCTTTCACATCTGCCACGACCAACACATTCGCCAGCACTGGATGGTTGGGTTTTGTTGGCGCTGCACAACTTGCGATCGCCAGCGCATCATAAAACTGATTCTGCGAACAAATCACTTGCATTCCTTGCTCATTTGCAGATGTGCCCTTTAGCTGAGACTTAGCTGTCCGTCTTCGCGATGATTTCTTCGGCACAGGCTCTGTTGATATTTCAGGCTCATTGCCTGTTGCTGCCGCTTCACTCGCCTTTGATGGATCGGTAGGTTGCTCTAGGGAAGTGCGTGTTGCAGGAAGCCGCTGGGCGATCGTAGCTTCAGAAGTCGGTTGTTCAGTCTGCCTTTTTTGCTTAGCAGTCTTGCCCCTAGATCGTTGTAATGCTTGCGTCATAATCAGTGTCTCTGATTGAATGGTCGTCGAAGGATGCCTGCGTTAGCAGATGAGAAATGTCAAAGCCCCTAGGGCACAAGCTTTTTGGCAGACTGCTTAAATTACTTAGGGTATAGTAGGTAGCCCAAAAGCTATTAAGTATTCTCTAAATAAACAAGATTGTTGGAGGCAACCCAGCATGGGTGAACCCGATACATTACTTCTAGCAGGTAGTTTTACTTAGGGAATACTTTGGAGCGATTTTATCCAAAACTGTTCCCTAAGTAAAAGTCCTATGGCACCACCAAAATCCGACGACGCGCACGGCTGGCTCCGACATACCATAAGCGATTGTGCTCCCTCACCTTTGCCAGCCAGTCTTTTGCTATCTCCCCACGCTCAGGATTAAGCCGTTTACTGAAATCCTGTCCATCAACAGCACATTCTAGAAACGTGCTGCCTTGGCTGTTGTGAACTGTAATTGCAAAGCAATTTCTGACGTTAGCAAACTGCTCTAGGTGTCGATAATAATCCCACCACAGGGACGGATTGCGCTTAGCGATCGCCATCAACCGACGCGCTTCTCCATCAAACCGATTCTGCTCATCTTCATGCAGAGCGTAGATTTGACGTGATACGCCATCATCGGTTACAACCTTTAACCTCCAAGCTTTGTAATTACTGTAGCGATCTTCTGAAAATTCTTGAATCATGAATTCTGTTGAAGTAGAGAGGATGATCGTTTTCCCATCCGGAGCCAAAACTGGATCGCGCGTGATCAGTCGTTCACCGGGAAGAAAGCGAGAGGTTGTTTTGCCATACAGATGGCTACGAATCTGCCGGTTGTAATAATCCACTTGGGCATTCGTCCAGCAAAGAATCCTAAAACAGTCAGGGTTATCGGAGAACTCACTGGAGATTTTTTTGAAGGCATATTTGAGTAGCGATCGCCGCTTGACCAACAACGAACCGTTACTCTTATCCGGTAAATATTTTGCAAATGGCTCAAAGGGCGCTTTGCTCTTCGTCACTGCATAACGGCAAGCCGTGATAAATTCCAGCAGTGGACTATCTGTGCCTTGGCGTACCACTTGAGTCAACACCGCTTTATTGGGTGTGTTGAAGGCTGGCGATCGCCCTTCATTTACCGGATTAAGCTGAGCCGGATCACCCATCAAAATCATTTTCAGCGAGTGCCACGTTGACGTTCTTTTAGACGCTTCCTCAATCCAGTGCCAGAGCTGTTCCCCAATCATGGAACACTCGTCAATGAACACCACATCGAACAACCCGATATAGGATGTTCCGGTTGGTGCCAACACTTTTTCATTACCTCTGGAAACCATCCCCAGCCCTAGCAATTGGTGAATGGTAAAGAAGTCCACGCCAGTCACACCGTTCTCCAGCGCCATTCGTTGCAACACACCAACAGCCTTATTGGTGGGGGCAGTCAGAACCACCCGTTTGCCTTGGTTGACTAGCACCTTCACCAATTGAAAAACGATCGTTGATTTTCCTGTACCAGCAAAACCAACTAAAAGAAACAGGGCAGCCGTGACAGCCGGTTGCAAGAACGTCCACATTGCATCCAGAGCTTTACGCTGCTGCTCAGTCAGTTGAAAGGGTAAAGAGACAACTGGGGAAGAAGCAGGAAGGGTTTGCATCATGATAACTCCGCTAATTTCATTCACAAATCAGCTTGGTACAGCGGTAGCTGGCTATTTTGGTCTGCTCGAAGGTTGCAACGTAGCGATCGCACTTCCGAGTCCCGTCATAGTGCTCTCCAAGAGTAACCAATCGAGGGATGCAAACTGAAAACGTAATTTAGGGATCCGAATGGTGTCTAGCCACCTGGCTAGTTCTCTTATACAACGGTTGGCAGATCAACCTGTTTCTTATACAAGAGATCTAGAGAGCTATTGAGATTTTCAATCAGGATTTAAATTCTGTGGTATCTCTTATATAAGCGATCATGGGTAACTATGAACACCGATAAAGAAAAGCGGAGCCGTAAGGGGCAGGGACAGTATTATACAGAACCTAAAAAGCCAACCATGATTGGTCTGACTCCCACAGCCGTTGAACAACTCGATGAACTTGCCGCAGAGTTTCAGCTTTCTCGCTCTGAGTTTATCGAACAGATTGCCCGACGGTTGATCCCTGTTGGTGCATCGGGTCCTACTCATTAAGCCACCAGAATTCAGATTTTTATCACTTGTGTGAGAAGGAGCAACAATGTCTCGTCAAGCAAACTGCAACAGGCGTGATCCAACTAATACTCCAGATCAAAGAACACCAAAGTCTCGTCTTGGCGGGTGAAACTTTGGTGTTCTCGATGTGTTTTTGTTATAGCCAGAGCGACCATATTAAATATGTGCCTTCCGGGCTGGATTGGTTGCCGCCTCTCCACGCTCTTGCATCATAGCAAATCGCTATACAGCTGAAAAGGCACAGCGGTTCTGAAGCTTAAAAGAACTGATAGGATGGCGTTTCTGGCTCCGAGTAACTTCTTTAACCCTTGTGAGCCATTATGAAACAAGCCGGAACTCCTGGGAATGATAGTTCACCAACGATCGCAGCGATCGAAGTGGATGTCGTCGCCTCAAAAACAGAAACCAAAAAAGCTGCTACTACTAAACCCAAACGTAGAGGGCGTTATAACTCATTTGAACGTCCGCCAACCCATGCGGATCTGTTCCCTGATGGTGAAACCGATCGCATGGCTTCTAACAAAGTCATTTGGGAGGGTTGCAATATTCTTTCCCAGGGAAGGGATATTGGCTGGGTCGAAACAGGGCCAGGATCGCCCTACTATGAAAGCAGTGTGGCGAAGGGCAAGGGCTACCTTTCCTTCTGGATTACCAATGAACTCCACGTCAAACACCCAACTGTGCTAGAAGAGGAAGCTGCGCTAGCGTTGATTGATCAGTTTGACATTCGAGCGGCCTGCTTACATCTGATCTATGCCGCCTATGCAACCCAACTAGAACGGCCCTGGGAACAACAGTTTGTTTTGAACGATCGCCAGCTCGCACGGTATCTCGGTCTGGATAAAAACAAGAAACTCAATAAACAGCAGAAGCTAGAGCTATTGCTAGAACTGGCAAAACAGCCCTGTCATTTATTGGTGTATGTGTCCTGGCCCGAGAAAGGGAAAGTCAAGTCCTTTAGTGTTAGCCGCACCTGGCTCTGGGAAATCGCAGAACCGATTCTGCATTTCCAGGAAGACCTGATGGGCAACTCTGAGATGGTCGGTTTCACCCTGCAAGTCAAGGCAGGCAACTGGGCACAGTATTTTCTGAACCCTAGCCGTTGCAAAGATGGCAATGGTTATTATGAATACGGCATTCTGTCTCAGTCCATTCTGCAAGACTTAATGACCATCTGGTATAACCACGAGGGCGCTGCACGGCTCATTCTCTGGCTATTATTCAAAACGAAAGTTGGGAACGGCCCCGTCCGAGCTGGCACTTTATTCAAAGTGGCATTTGGAACAGAGAAGGTAGAACAAGCTAGAAAAGCTGCTGCGCCCCGTAAACGCCTGGTTTCTCAATGGAAAACTACCCTGAAAGTGCTGGATGATCAGGGCTGGAAGTTCACATTTGATCTGGCAACTTACCCACCGCAGTATTTACCTGATCTACCTGACCTACTACCTCTAACCAACATTCCTGATGATCCGGAACAGGCAGCCGAATTCTGGTTGGAGGATGGGGCGAAGGGAGAGGGCGATCGCCTCACCGATACCGTGAAACGACCCTACGGTGGCTTTGAGCAGTTGCTGACAGCCCGAATGGTGGTGCAACCGCCAGAGGAGATTTCCAGGAAATTAGACGAGCTCAAGGAATCCCGTCCATCACGTAGCATGACCGCAGGGGAATCACTGTCCAAAACGTCCTCAGATACTGAAGCCTTGCTACCATCGCCTTCCAAATCCAAGTCTCGTAAGTCTGAACGTCGCCTGCTATCTCCTGAACCTTCTAACCAGTTACCAGAGAACACCAAAGCAACGGAACGGATTGATTCCGGGGAAAAACTAAAAGCACTCAGGCTGACCAGAGGCATGACTCAGAGTGTTCTCGCCACCAAAATTGGCAAGAGTACAAGTTGGGTCAAACTAGTTGAAACTGGCAGACGTAGCATCACACCAGAGGATCAAACACTACTACTGACAGTTCTCCAAGCCACAATGTAGCAACTAAAGAAATGCTGTAACCTTTGGCAGCCTGGTGAGGTTACATCGTGGTTACACCAGGGCAGTTGATGTGATCTTGAGTTCCAGGTAGAGTGACGACTGACGATCGCAGCTTTGAAAAACTTCCAAAAAGCTTGTGGGATCGGAGACCTAGATCCTGCTGACAGGTGCTTCTGCAAGTCAGTTCAAAAAGACTTTTAATACCCCAGGATTGGACTGAAGGTTACAAATAGCTCACTGAATAGAATGCACTGCAAGTGAGTCACAACCCTTATATAGGTAGGATTTGAAAGACTTTTCAGGAAAATCTGAACCTTTGGAATAATCTTTTAGTCAAAATAGAAATACCCTAGGGTCAACCAAAAGGTTACAACCTGTTGTTTCTTAGAAATACCTTTGGCTAAGTCCAAAAGTTACACCATTGCTTGCAACCAAGAATATCAGCTTATAACCAAGAATATCCCCAGGCTAGCCTTAAAAGTTACAGTGAAAGCGTTACACCTTGAGAGCACCAAAATTACCCTGGGGCTAGCCTAAAAGTTACATTGGCATAGTCAGGGTTACAAAATACCCCAGGCTAAGACTGAAGGTTACAAGCGAGTTTTGCAGAAATATCGTAAGGTCGCACCAAAAGTTACAGCAGGAGGGTTACAAAATACCCCAGGGCTAGACTAAAGGTTACAAGAAGGACGTAATTACCCAAAAATACCTTTGGGTTGTCCCAATAGTTACAAATATCCAAGTGGCGATCGTTTTGTAACTCTTAGGCTAATTCGTCGAAAGCCTTATTTTTCAGATGATTCAGAGATCTTTTTTTCCGTTACAGTCATTTGTCATACAAAGGTTACAAGAAAATACCCCAGGGTTGCTTAGAAAATACCCCAGGTCTGACCCAAAAATACCCTTTGCTTACTCCAAAAGTTACAAAAAAAATCTTGAAATACTTATCCAGTAAGCATTTCAGATTTTGGTTACATGTCTGATCATTCTAATGATCTTGATCCAGCAACCGCTCTGGGTATGTTCCAGAGCGGTTGCTATTGTTAGGAGACTAAAAAATTGCGCCGTCGGTGTAAGTGTGTCCACAGGCTTATCAATCTAAGAACTTAGTTGCAGCGCCAGTTAAACCCATGCCCCTCAATACCACAACACAGCTTACTCAACAGCTTTATCGCCTGATCCTTCATGAGTATCAGCAACTCTATGCAATCTGGCAAAGCGCTGACGTATTGCAATCGCAATATGACAAGGTGCTAACTCCTGATGTGGTGGAAGCCCATCTTCAAGGCAGACAAACCGTGTCAGTACGCTTATTGCAACCGGGTACTAACACGGCTAAAGCGGGTTGTGTTGATTTTGATGCGCCTAAAGATGGCTCTGATCCTGAGACACTTCAAGCAGTTTTGGCTCAAGCACAAAAGGTGCAGCAAGTTGCTACCGATCGCGGTTTATCAACATACCTAGAATTTAGCGGTCGTCGAGGCTTTCATCTTTGGTTGTTTGCTGATACTTCCTTACCCGGCGCAACCTGGATCAAGGCATTGCAGAATCTTTGTTATTTATCCGGTTACAAACCTAAAGAGATTTATCCGGCAACTGCAACGATCGCGAATGACGGTAAGGCTTCTGGACGACCGATCCGTTTACCCTGTGGCATTCATCAAATCAGTGGTCGGCGCAACGGATTTTTGCCTGAAGTCGTGGAATGGGCAGATGGTTTTCCTGTTGTACCAGAGAACCAGGTAGCCCTGATGACTGAGTTTCAACAGATCAGTGCAAGCGCGATCGCGCAATTGGCAGAGGAAAAGTTGCAGAATACAGATGAGAGAAGAGTTGCTCCAGACTTCTATGCAGAAGCTAGCGTCCAGAATCTAAAAGCAGACTTCTCAACGCTGTCGCCGGAGGATCATCCCGCTTGTATTGACTACCTGATCAGTCAGGGTGCTCCCACTGATCAAGACTACAACGCAGTCAACCTCACCCTTTCTCGCTATGCCATCACCCGAGGCTTCGATCTCGGCCAGATTGAATCCTTGGCAGAGAGAATGGCTCAGGCATCGGATCATCACCCCACCAGCAAAATTACCGTTGATGCCAAGCTACGAAACTTTCAAGGTGCCTACGCTTCGGCTCGACGGAATCCTCAAGATTACCAATGGAGTTGCAGTTATGTTCGAGCGAGTCAAGAACTAGTACGTTGTGGGGGCTGTACAGGCTATGCTTGTCCCTTCTGGCAGTGGGAAAAACCCGCTGGCGACAATGAAGCAGCAAGACGCACAGAACGGGAATTACTAGCCTATATCCTCCATCATCCAGAAACGGGAATGCAGGAGGCGTTGGGGATTGACCTACCTGCTGAAGGGTTCATTGCGACCTACCAGTCTGTAGCCAATGAAAAAACTCCTCTCTATCTGCATCAACTAATTTGGGAAGCCCTGGTAACGCTGGAAACCGCAGGGAGAGAACTGATTCCCAGCTTAATTTTGGCTCAATTAGAACAGGGATTGAATGGGAAATTGGCTTCACCGATCGCTGTTGTCAACCAAGCCGGCGCGTATTTGGACGAATTATTGCAACTGTCACCCTGTAGCTGGGACACGTTTGTTCAACATTTGACCCAGGTAAGAGATACGGGACTGCGTTTGCTGGCCAAAGAACAGGCCGCAACCGCAACTGAGTTATTGGGCGATCGCCTGCAACCGGTCACCGAAACCCTAGAAACCCTGATCAACGAATCTCAGAACCTCCAGCGTCGCACTGCTTCTCAAACGCTGCCAATGGTGGCCTATAGCCAGGATTTGATCCATGACCTGTTTGGGCAACCCCAAACTGCAATTCCAACCCCCGCACACTGGCTCAATCATGCCCTCAATGGGGGATTGCATCCTGGTAGACTCTATGTGATTGGTGCCCCTCCTGGCTCAGGCAAGACGACTTGGTGTGCTTGGTGTGCGGATGAGGCCGCCAAAGCGCGAACGCCAGTGCTGTATGTTTCCTTTGAAATGGGCAGACAGCAACTCTGGGTCAGTGCTTTATCAAGGATTGCTGGATTGAATTCGGGATTGATTGAATCTAAACAGTGGGATGACCCAGATTATTCCAATGTTCAATGGTTAAAACAGCAAGTTGCTCAGGCGATTCGGGCCTATGATCAACAGATTTCAGAACATCTAACCATTCTGGAAGCAGGGCCAGAAGTGACAGCCGCCCACCTTAAAGGGGTGATTGCTCAGGTTAGACGCACGGCTAATTTGAGTAAGAATGCGCCAGTGTTGGTGGTTATTGATTACCTGCAACTGATGTGTTGTGGTGATGAAAAGTTGGATTCTGGTGCCAATGAGGTTTTGCGGGTTTCTAGAGTGGCGACTGGGTTGAAGCAATTGGCACGGGATACCAATACGGCTGTTGTTGCCATTAGTGACATCAATAAAGCGGCTTATCAAGAAGCACTTCGCACCGGAATGCTGGATATGAGCGCCTTGCGAGATTCGTTCAAGATTGCTCATGCGGCAGACTGCATCATGCTCTTGCAAACCGGTAAGGCACAGCGTGGTAATGAACAGCCTAGAGATCAAGTTGATTTATTGGAAGAACGTTATACGGGTAATCATTTGAAGCTTCGCCAACTTCAGGATGTCCGGACTCGCTTTCCTTTGAATGAAAAAGCAAAAGCTACTTATGCACGTCTTAGTCTACTCAAGAACCGAGGTGGGATGACGGCAGAACCCATGTTTGTTTATGAGAAGGCATATCACCGCTTTATTCCGGTTGATCTTGATTTAGGAGGGGATAATGAATTTGAAGATCTCTAGCTCCACCACGTCAGTATCGGCATCAGATTTGAATGCTTCAGATCCAATTTACGATGACCTAATGGATTGGGCAAAGGAACGTAAGCAGCAGTTTTTAAGGAGTCGTGCGAAAGGTAGCCCTGTAAGTCCAAAATTAAAGAATCCAGAATCACCGATTAAAACAGAAACAGAAGTCTGGATTGAAACCTGGTACAGGCCGTCTCCACTGCATTCGAGAAATATTAGACAACAAACAATCCCTTCGGAGGATCTTTGTCAAGCAGAGACAGATCTAGAGGATAGAGAAGTCAAGAAAATCCAAGAAAACAACCGATCTGAAACTCCAGCCCCAGAGCCTGAAACCTTTCTCGCATCTCAGCCCGATGTTTCGCTAACTCAGCATTCTCCTATGCTTGAGGTTGGCCAGAAAGTTGTGATCCGTTCAGATGCCAGTCGTCTTCCTGCGGGTATTCCGCTAAATGCTGTACTAGTTATTCAGGAGATGTATCTCAATGTTTGTCGAGAGCCCCCAAATAGTTGGTGTATTTGGTGTAGTAGTGATGCTTTTTCTGGTTTAAAGTCGATCGATTCTGATTGCTTGATGCCGTTGCTAGAACAGGGGTCTAATTCTGACGTAGCAAGCCTACCACCTGTAAGAGAATCGGAAGTCTTTTGTGCTGAGATAGCAAACTCGACTTCATGTCATACGGTTGTCAGTTACGAGTTGGTTGAAGATGGAGAACGACTTGTAGAAATACTCAAACCTTTGCACGCCTGTTCAGTCATCGCAGTCGATACAGAGACGACTGGACTTGATCCAATGAAAGACAAAATTCGCTTAATTCAGATTGCGGCTGAAAATTATCCAGTTGTTGTTATTGATCTCTTCAAACTTGCACGGGAAAAGTGGGCTCCTCTTGCTGAACTGTTTCAGGGAGCACCAATTAAAGTTTTCCAGAATGCCAAGTTTGATCTGAAGTTCTTGCAACAGGCTGGACTTTCAGTTGTAGGCAAGCTGTTCGATACGATGATAGCTGCACAGTTGTTGGATGCAGGGATACGATCGCGAAGTGTCTCTGGAAGAGAATTCCACGGTTATAATCTGGCAGCACTCGTCAAAGTTTATTTGGGGGAAGATCTTTCCAAAGAACAGCAGCGAAGTGACTGGAGTCATCCAAGCCTTTCTCCAGCGCAGTTGGAGTATGCCGCGCGGGATGCCGCGATCTTGCTGCGGTTACGCGAGGTTATGAAACCCAAGTTAAAAAATGCTCGGCTGGTTGAAACTGCCCGGTTGGAGTTTGGCTGTTTGCCCGCGATCGCCCAAATGGAACTCAACGGAATGTTGCTCGATCTCTCTCGATGGGATGACCTGCGGCAGGAACTTGAACGGAGTCGAGATCAGTTAGCAAATGGCTTGCGAAAACAACTCCAGCCAGCTTTGCTCAGTACGCAACTTGATATTTTGGGTAATCAGCCTGCTCTCAATCTGGACAGTCAGCAACAGGTATTAGAAGCCCTACAGCAGCTGGGTGTTCCAGTGAGAAATACCAGTAAGCTCTCTCTAGTTCCCCTAGCAGAAGAGCATCCATCCGTTAGAGTGCTGCTGGACTATCGCAAAGCAGCTAAAGCGGTTCAGGCATTTGCCAGTAGCTTACCCAAGCACGTTCACCCCGTTACTGGGCGAATTCACCCCGATTATCAGCAAATGGGAGCTGCCACCGGACGCATGTCTTGTCGCAACCCCAATCTACAGCAGATTCCCAGAGACAAAATCTTTCGCAGTTGTTTTATTCCGGCTCCGGGATACTGTCTGGTGGTAGCTGACTACTCTCAGATTGAACTACGGGTAGCAGCGGAACTGAGTGGCGATCGCCGTATGATTGAGGCATATCAGAACGATGAAGACTTGCATCAGCTTACGGCGGCTCTGATTGCTGGTAAATCTCTCGATCAGGTGGAAAAATCGGAGCGACAGGCAGCGAAGGCGGTTAATTTTGGGCTGATTTACGCGATGGGAGCCAAGGGTCTAGCGGAGTACGCCTACAACAACTATGGGGTACAGATGGGCCTGAAGCAGGCAGAAACGTTTCGGAAGCGCTATTTTGAAGCCTATCAGGGAATTGCTCGATGGCATGGGGCGATAAAGCGCAGGTTGCCGAGGGAAATGCGGACAATGGGCGATCGCCTCCGGTGCTGGCAAGATGAACCCAAGTTGACAGAGTTGCTGAATACTCCGGTTCAGGGTACTGCTGCAGATATTACCAAAGCTGCATTGGCAAAGCTTCCTACAGCGTTACAAGAAACGCGAGCTAGGTTAATTGGTACGGTGCATGATGAGATTTTGCTGGAAGCTCCAGAAAATACGGCAAACCGGGCTGCAAATATTCTTCAACAGGTTATGGAGCAGGCTGGACATCAGTATTTGAGAAAAGTGCCAGTGAAAGCGGAAGTAGCGATCGTCCGTAGTTGGGCTGAAAAGTAAGGGTACCCAGACGTTCAATCATTACGATTGTGTTTGGCTAAATCGTGCGAGAAGATCTTCACGAGATAGTTCTAACAAGAGTCGTGTGTATTCCTCAGGAGGGAGTGCCAGTAAAGGGTCAACAATTGATCCTAACTGCTCATCTAAAGCACCAAAGCGACCTTTGAGAATATTCTCAATAATCTCGCGTTGCCCCTCTTCCTTTGCTAAACGTTCAATGCTAGTGACATAGGTCATCTGACGTTCCTCCTGGTACTGCCTTAGCTCTGTCCGGAATTCCCGCTCTAGGCGATCGGGTAAGGTCATCATCCAGTCGATGAGCCTGAATAACTCTACTACATCATTTCTACGATAGCCTTGCTCGAATAGCTTCCGAACGAGAGTCCATTTCCATTGTTTACGTTGTTGAGGCTGACCAGTGGTGGCTTTCGTTTTTAGGTGAGCCATGACCACGACTACGAAGGGGTTTCGACTTTGATCCAGTTCTTCCCATTGAGTTTTGTAATCAATTAGCTTAGCGATCGGAAATTCAATTCCCACCCGACACCCACCCAGATCGTAATCGTAAGCAGATTATATTTCCTCTCCAAAGTTGACGCTGGACTGCGCAAAGATTGAGGACGGGGTGTAATCCGCGCCAATGTCTCCCACAAAGGAGAAGGAACGGACAAAATCGAATATCTGGCGAATCTCCTTAAGTTCAAGGTCTTTGTCTACAAGGTTGTTAACGTCATGCCGTAGTTTCTTCACATCTTGAATGAGGATACTGTCTGGATTGAGCCTTTCATATTTATCCAGGTAGGTATGGATGATATTGCTGAGGGTTTCGGTTTTGCCGTCCTCCTCTATTAGGTGCTTCCCTTCTTCGTAATGGGAGCCGATCGCCTCTATGATGTCACGCATTAGATCGGCGTAACGGTTGGAAAAGGCGAGGAGGATGAGGATGGCTTTTTGTTCGCGGTAGGTGGGGCGGTGCCCACGGGTACGGCTGAGGACTTTGTAGAGTTTGTAGACATTAGTGAGGCGTTTGAGGCTGCGGGGGGAGAGTTCTGATTCCTGGCAGCATTGAACCAGCAGGTTGAATTCCTGGGGGGAGAATTCGTTGAATTTGGTGCCGCTGGTTTCGCTGTCTTGGACAACGACCTGGGCACGGAGGTAGCTGCGGAGAGCGGTTTCATCAATGGGGCGGATGCGATAGGGAATCTGGATGATTTTTTCCAGGTAGTCGGCGGCAGAGGGGCGACCCTGGAGGGAAAGAACGCCTTTGTAGTGCTTTGCTAGGGCACGGTTGATGTAGCGTTCATCGATCGCAAGCACGGCAATAAAGAGAGGATTTTTAACCAGAAGTTGAACCGCTTCTAGAACTTCAACGACGGTGTCGGGGGCACAGCGATCGAGGTCATCGATAAACAGCACCACGCGAGCAGGCCCACGGGGAAAAACCTTTCGAAGTTTATTGAGCTTATTTTTATACTCTTCACTATCGTAGGGAGGTGGTAGGAGTGCTTGACTCAACTTGCTGAGGTCTGTTTTGACTTGGTGCATTATCCCTAGCTCCCGATCGTACCGTTCGCCCTTGACCGTAGCATTCACAAAACTTGCTAGCGAGGCAAATTTATCTGAAGGCAGATCATTTTGAGCTTGAGTAATTTCTTGCTCTAAACTTTTTTGTTGGTTACGCAACTTATTGATGTCGCTATCTAGTTTCTGTAATTCATTGGCCTGTTTTTTGGAAATTAGATTGTGAAACTTATTCTCCGATTGATTTTTCAAGGTTTTCTGGTAGTCTTGCACCGATTGTTTCGCTTGAGCAAACCATTTTTGATGTGATTTAAGAAGATTTTGGGTCAAACTAATGGCAGGAATTAGGGGCGTAATCAGCCATGACAGTTGTGCAATGATATTTTGAGGATTGATCCAATGAGCAACAAGTGGACCAAGAAGCGCACAACCAAGCAAAATGACGACTGTAACGATCAGTTGTCGATTTTTGTTTGCCCACCTCCTTAGAGCCATCCACGATAGGGAATACTTCGTATCACCATTTTCAAGAGTAATTTGATCTTCATCGAGAATTTCACTAACTGTCTGATTGATGAAATGGTTGATTTGATTGAGATCTGATGTGTTAATATTTGCTTTCTTTAATTTATTCTCAATCTCTGTTCGCAAATCATCTGCGATCTCTTTTCCAAAGTATTTTCTAAGCAAAAATCCTGAAATATTACTGGTTTCTTGAAGAATTTCTATAAACCAGTTTTCTGATTCTTTGTCAGGAGTAAGTTGTTTGTTTAATGTTGTCTTGCTTTGCTCTAGATCCTTTAGTTGATGCGTTATTCGATCAAGCTGTTCTTTAGCCTTAGAAAGGCGATTCCTAGCATCTATTTCGGTGACGCCGTACTGTTCCCAAAGCAATGTTGTCCAAGACTCTTGTTGTTCCTTATTTTTTTCCTTAAGTTCACCAAGTTTTTCTTTGCCTAAAACTTTCTCTAATAAATATTGGCGATCGTCTTCGTTTGTTTGATAAAGAACACGCCAGATTTCGCTGCTATTGGTATCGAGGGGGTCGATTCCAATCTCTCTTAGTGCTGTTTCTAGGCTAATTTGTCGATCCAGTTCAAAGAAAATGGTCTGCATTAAACTAGACCAGAGATTAGTCTTGGCATAGGTCCAGGCATCAAATTTGATCTGGTAAATGTGGCCGACAAATCGACCGACGCGATCGCCCTCAGGACTCTTGCTGTCATCATCTTTTTTAAGCCCCCAGGCTTCGATTGCTTCCATGCCTTGACTGCGAATGGCGACCATGTGGGTTTGCATCAGGTGCATGATGTAGGATTTGCCACCGCCCCAACCGCCTAGAATGCCCACGGCGACGGGGGGTTCCAGGTCGCGCATCAGGAGCATTTCCGTGAGGGCGTTGATTTCCTCTTTGAGGTTGAGCAGGTCGCTGTCTTGGGCGGCATCGTTGCGGATCGCACCGCTTTTGAGGGCTTGGCGATACTCGGTGCGGAGGACAAAGAGGGTACGTTCCCAGAGGTCTTGGGGTGTTCTGCCGATGCTGGTTTGGCGATCGATTTCTCGGTTTAGGCGAAGCGGCAGGTGGGGCTTGAGGGCAATCAGGATGCGGCGACGCTTAAAGGTGTTGGTATCGGGTCCCTTGGGGTCGTCTTTGAATGGATTGGTTTTTGCCCAATCTTCAATAGCTTTGAGGAGAGTGGGAATTTGTTCGGGAACCGTGGTGGCGAATTGGCTCAGAAGTTCGATGTGTTGAATCGGATCTTGAGTTTGCAGGGTGGCAATCTGGCGTGCGGCTTCGGCGCGGACTTCAGGGAAGTGGGTAGCTAGAGCCAGGAGCGATCGGGCTTGGTGATAGGGATTTTGAATATCTTGAGCCACACTTTGCGCTTCTAGCCGCAGGTCTGGGCGGAGGTGAGGCGCGAGTTTGACGAGGGCGTTGGCTTGGTCTGCGTCGCGAGATTGGTTACGAATCTGCCGCAAGGTTTTGGTTTGATCGGCGCTGAGTTGGATCAGACCGCTAGCGTCATTGCCTTTGGGGTGGGGACGGGTGGCCAGGATCAGGGTAAGCTCGGTGACGAGGTAGGAGTCAGGCGGTTGCGATTGAATCATCTCGGCAACCACCGAGTGCAAATCGGGAAAGTGGAGGATTAAGGCACTGAGGGCAGTGGCTTTGGGAGAGGTTTGGCGGAGGGATTCTGCTGCTTTGCGCAAGCAATCCAGTTGCTCAGGGGTAAGGTGGGGAGAGGTGGCCAGGGCGGCTAGGGCTTGAGCGCGGTAGAACTTAGAGGGGAGTTTGGGGAGGATCTTTTTCAATCCGATCTCCAGATGATCGCGGCTCAGGCTCGGTGCTAGAACTGCGATCGTGCGGGCAACGCCTTTTTCGTCGGTAATGTATCGCTGGATGCGTTGCAGAAGCTGTTTAACAAGGCGATTTGTGAGGGCGGAGTCCTCGGATTTTGACTGGGAACGGGTCGCGTTGCTGACTCTTGTGGCGGCAGCCTCCAGGATTTGGTTGACTAGCTGGGGGGACTGAATAGGCATATGCCTGATCCGCCCGATACGGATGAAGGCTGTTCTTAAGGCTGTTTGGAGTTGAGCGAGGGGCAGGTGGGGGATGAGGGCGCAGAGGGCCGTGGTGGGGTAGGAGTAGCCAGGGATATGGTGTTGGATCAGATCGAGGGCTTCTGAAAGGAGATCGGGGGGGAGATAAGGGGCAAGGTTGGCGAGGGTTTCTGCCTGGTAAGCGGGATGGGAGATATCAGTTTGGATCAGTTGTAAGGCTCTGGGAAACAGCCCTGGTGAGAGTTTGGGAGCCAGAGCACTCAGCAGTCTGGCGCGATCGGCAGAGGTTCTGCCTTCGGGAATAATTTGTAAAAAGGTGGCCAAGAGGGTGGGTGGCGCATGCAGCAGCAGGGCTTCGGTCTTGTGGAAAGCAAACTCCCTCAGGACTGTAATTCGATCTTCTTGGTGTTCTAGAACGAAGGCACTCTGAATCAACCGTTGGGATTCGATAGTGGGGAGTTTGGCTACTATGGCCGCTAGAACTGGAGATCGGTACTTATCAGATTCAATGCCTTTCGCGGCTTCGAGGGTAGATTGGAGCAGTTCGGGTTCACTGTCCGGAAGCTGGGCCGCTACCGCTGCTAGAACTGGAGATCGGTACTCCTCAGATTCAATGCCTTTCGCGGTTTCGAGGGTAGATTGGAGCAGTTCGGCACTGTCCGGGAGTTGGGCTGCTACCACGGTTAGGGCTTGCGAGCGCCAATACTCAGATTCAATGTCTTTCGCAGCATCAAGGGCGGCTTTGAGCAGTTCGGGTTCACTGTCCGGGAGTTGGGCTGCTAGATCTGATAGGGTTCCCACTCGGTTCGCCTGATGGGAAATGCTCTTCGTGGCATCGAGGGCGGCTTTGAGCACGTGGAGCACAGGTTGACGTTCCTTGGGAGGGAGATGGGCCACTACCGCTGCTAAGGCTGGCCATCGGTAGGACTCCTCTTCAATGCTTTCTGCGGCCTCAAGGGCGGCTTTGAGCAATTCGGGTTCACTGGGGGGGAGTTGCGCCGCTACCGCTGCTAGGGCTGGCCATCGGTATATCTCATATTCAATGCTTTTTGCGGCCTCAAGGGCGGCTCGGAGCAGTTGGCGTTCACTGACCGGAAGTTGGGCTGCTACGGCGACTAGCGCACGCGACTGATCATACGACTCTTCAAAGCTTTTTGCGGCTTTGAGGACGGCTTGGAGCACAGGTTGACGTTCACTGACCGGAAGTTGGGCTGCTACCGCCGCTAGGGCTTTCAACCGGTCATCCTCCTTTTCAATACGGTTCGCGGCATTAAGGGTGGCTTGGAGCACAGGTTGACATTCCCTAGCAGGGAGTTGCGCCGCTACCGCTTCGAGGGTTTGCAATCGGTCATACTTATACTCAGTGTTTTTCGCAGCTTCGAGGGCCGCTTGGAGCAGTTGGGGCTCACTAGCAGGAAGTTGAGCTGCTACGGCGGCTAGGGCACGCGATCGGAGAGACACATCTGCAAGGCTATTCGCGGCATCGAGAGCAGCTTGGAACACAGGTTGACGTTCACTAGGGGAAAGTTGAGTCGCTACAGCAGCTAGGGCTAGGGCTTGCAATGGCTCATATCTTAGGTCATAGTTCTGTTCAATACTTTTTGCGGACTCAAGGGCGGATTGGAACACAGGTTGACGTTCACTAGCGGGGAGCTGGGTTGCTACGGCGGCTAGGGCTGATAATTGGTAATAACTTTCAATACGATTCGCAGCATCGAGGGCAGCTTGGAGTCGGGATTCGCTAAGGGAGAGTTGAGTTGCTACATCGTTTAGGGTGTGCGATCGGGTATTCTCATGTTCGATGTTTTTGATTTCATCTATAGCTCTCTGAACCCTTACCCTGTCTTCATCACTCATTCTATTAATCAGGGATTGTGGTGCAGCTGCCACCTTTGTCTGATCCGCTTCTTCCCCACCATCCGCCTGAGGCTGCGGCCAAAACTCCTCCGGTAGCCCCTGCCCCGGCAACTCCGCTAGCACCTCCTCAACCCGCTTGACCCACTCCTCTGTCGGCAGGTTTTGCTGCTGAATCGTCTCCAGCCATGCGATTAGATCCTGCACCCAAATCGGCTGCTCACGTGTCGCCTCCGTTGCTTGCTCTTGCTGCCCCACCAACGACCTCCTAACTGGATGTGGTACTACATTTTCCCAAAACTAACCCCAGCCAAGTGCAATAATGATCTGGTCGCCGCTTGGGTCATAACCGGATGATAAACAAGGCGGGGGGAGGATGCACCCAGGTGTAACGGGCTGATTAATCGGCACTCCTTGGAATCTTGCCTGGGGAAGACACCATTAGAGTTTGAGTAGCTGCAACAAACGTTTGACAGCCATTTCCGTTACCCCCGACACCACATCATCAACACCGATTTCGTCAGAGTTGCGTGGTTGCCAATCTTGAGGAAACTTGCCGTCCATCCAAAGGCCCTTCACATCATCGATAGTGAGATAGCGCTTCTTAGATTCATCAACGCGACCAAACACCTCAAGAATAGCCGTAAATTCTAGGGTTTGAACCATCGTGCCCTTAAAACCAGGGTCTTGCAGTTGGGCATAATTGGCAGCAGCGGCAAAGTGCTCGGCGTACATGCGACCGTTCTCGCTGAACTTCAGCAGGGCATGCTCCAACTTCTCAGGCGTAATCTCTGGATCACGGATACTGGTGCTTCCGCTGTGATCGAGCCTGGAATCCCGTAGGGCAAAGAGGTTGAAACTATCGGGAATTTCGTCAGTTTTGTCAGCACCTTTGACCAGGACGCCCCTCACTTTGCTATTGAGACCAACACTCTCAAGCACATCATCCAGTTGAGCGGTGGAGACATTGCCGTTCTCGTCTGGATTCAACAAATCATTATTGTAGAAACTCAAGAGTGCCGGACACGAAATCTTGTCTGCATTGGGACGCGCGTGCCAATGGCTGCCGCTTGTGGATGGTGTGCCGTTGGTCGGGTTTTCTGGGAGCTCTTCAGGTCTAGACATATCCTTCTCCGATTCTTACTTACCAAAGAACTGATGCTGGCGGGAACTGCAAACCATTGCTATTTAGGATATTCAAACTTAGTCTCTATGTGCCTTATTAGCGCAATGTGCAACTAAATTTAGCAACTGAGGTGACTGAGTAATCATACTTTTATAGGTTTGAGCAAGGTTAACGGGTAGGTGCGGCAATCTCTCTCCTATCAGGCTTTTGGGCTTAATGGCCGATTTTGGAGGCGAGACTTGAGGATTGCGCCCTGGGCCTTGACTTGTTTTAGATGCTTAATCGCTCGATGAAGTTTAATGAATCTCTCAGTACAAATGTTGACAGAATAGGTGTGTTGTGATGCTTAGCAATACTGAATGGCTGACCAGTCAGTAATTTTGCGGTTTGCATCAAGTTTCATATTCGTCCATTTGGAATCCGGACAGTTTTTCTTTCAATCTGGTCTAATTCATGAAGGTTCCGTTAATCCTTAACTAAAATCCCGTGAAAACGATCTAGATTCCAAGTTACCTGCTACCTATCGTGCTTGTCAGTCGGAGAAAGGTCGGAAGAAAGTCAGAAAAAGCCGGATCTTGACTTTGAGATCATCTGATTGACTGTAAATGCTGTATTTTCATAACTTCGGCACCCAACTTCTACAAACTTTGGGTTACTGCCAACATTTGGTGAAATCAGTGGAGATCTTTAAATTGTTCAACGTGAATGCCGAGTTTAAAGCCACTTTAAGTGTCTAAATTAAGCACCTAAAGCTCTAAATCACCCAAAGCTACTATGAACACGAAGTTGAGTGAGAATTACCTGCTGAAGTTCGTGAAATTTTGCATCGCCCAAAACAGCAAGGCTGATAACAGGTTTACGATAGCGGTAATTATATACAAACATTCTTTCGGCAAAGCTAGAATCCTCCTGGGATTGGACTTCTACATGAACCAGTATCCAGGTTTCTTCTCCACTCTGAAGCCAGACTTTGAATAGCTTATCGGTGAATCGCTTTCCCAATTCACTGTCTTTAACAAACTGTTGAAACTCTTGCTCCATTGACTCATAGCTCCGGCTCCAGTCAATCAGTTCATGCACGGTTGGGAAGAAAAATGCCAAGAATGGCTCGAAATAAAGCTCTAGACCTTCTTTCCACGGGTCATCAAAGCTGGCTTGTGGCTCGAACGAATTGGAAGTTGGAATATTTGGTTCATTGCGCATGCAACGTTGGCTTATCTGTTCCTTGAAGTCATAGGGATTCGTCAGGTTCATAATAGCGCCAGTTGAATCGGCGCGATCGGCTGCCACTGTCCAACTGGTCGATCGCCCCTGGATCACTGTTCAAAAACTCGTCCAAATCTTCGTACTGGCTGGGATACCAGGAGCCCGAAGTCGTGGTTTTGGGTTCATCTGGTAGCACCAGGCTTTCTCCAGGCTTCAGGTGAGCAAAGCGTGGGTAGCATTTATCCTGCGTCTTGCCGTCCGGTGTCAGAAGTTCTTCGCTTTCATCATCAGGCTCCCGATCGTATTCTTGAACCAGAATCCCATTTTCTAGACGCTTAATGTGCCACGGCATCGTTAATCCTCCTCACTGACTCATTCAAAAATAGCCACCTGACTGATTTTGTCAGCGCAACTTAGTGCAAAGGTTAGAAAACAGTCTAACGTGTTCCATGGCAAATTATAGTATATTTGAACCATAAACTTTAGTAATGGATCTGACTACACGGGTCATTGCAGGTTCCGGTCTCAGCATTCCGATTTTTGATGGGGCGCACAACAACGGAAAGGGACGGTATTTGTCAGAGCCGGAGATTATTAAAAACTCTTTATTGGAACAGATATTTGAGCCAGAAGAGTTGCAATTTCTGCTGCTCGTAAAAATTGACCCTCGTAATCCTGATGCAAACCATCTACGGGCGCGCAATTTTGCTGATGGTATTTCGCGGCGACTCACGTTTAGTTCCGGCAACAGTTACTATTTTGCAGATGACGATTTGCGTAAGAAGATCCGGCGCTTGTTTGCAACAGAGCCAGATGCCGCTTGTCGGTATGGTTCTCTGCTGGTGAGTAACTGCTACAAGGGATCTGACAAGTTGGAGAACTTACGGGTCAAAATTGTGGATTTCAATGACCCGGAGTATGCACGCTATAAGACTGGAGATTGCCACGGGAAGATTTCGCCGGAGCTTGCCCGTCAATTGGGGGGTGAGCAGAACTGCCCGTTTCAGTTTCGGTTTGCCTGGAGGCGGTATTGGGCAGAAGGAAGTGCAGAAAGTACTCCCCGTGCTAGTTTTCTCTCCAAGGGAACACTACTCCCGGATGCTCAACTCACTGATGCAGCGGGGTATGACATCATCATGGATCGATCGTCGATCAAGGGCATTAAAAAGGCACGATTGGATGAGTTGATTCCCTGTGGAGATTATCAGTTTCCGAAAGCTGCGATAGGCAACCGGGGCAATGCTAGAGCCACCAGTTATGACAATAGCTGGCAGTTCACTATCTGGTATTCTGAGGACGCTGTGCGGCAGGATTTGAAGCAGCCGACGGAGGAAAAAGCTAAAGTCTTGGCAGATTTACAGCGGAATCCTTTGGCACTGGCACGGTACATTGTGCAGGAATACGACAAAGAACAGCAGCGGCAACAGGAACGAATGCCCGAAGGGCACGCTTCGCTACCGGAGGAAGGATTTGAGGATGTGGATGGAAATGCCAACAGCCCAGTGCAAGAATCCCGCTGGATCTCTTTGCTTCGAAATGACAAATATGGACAGTTAGTTGAAACCCCCAAGTTTCGGAAATTTGCGATCGATTATGTGGCAGGTAGGTGGCGGGATTTAGCAATCAAGAGCGGTTATACCCATAGTTCAGGTATGGCGATGCCGTCGAATCATTTACCGCGCGGTACGGTTTGTGTGCCTCATCTTCCAGAAGGAGATGTCATTCTGACCCGATATCCGATCGTCAATTCAGACAATATTCGCCTTTATCGAAATGTCCATGACCCAGAATTAAAGAAAACTCGTAATGTCATCTGGATCAATCCCAAAGATGCGGAGGAATATCACCAGGCAGACTTTGACGGGGATCAACTGATGGTCAGCTCTGCTAGTAAATTACCCAGGATTGCCAGGGAAACGCTGCGGGCTGGAGAGCCAGGGCGATTTGAGACGGTGAAGCAACGCCCCAAACTAGCCTATACCGAGGTTGCAAGTGACGATGGTGGTTTGAAGTACCAGAGCCTAGCTCAGATTGCGGCGGCAGTGAATCAGAATAAGGTTGGGTTGGTGGCAACTAATATTGGACGGGTGCAATCGTCTATGCCGGGTGAAGGGGAGAATGTTGAAGGGTTTGAACGCCGTCAACGAAAGTTGCTCAATCGTCTATTTCAGGCACTTCAGGTCGAGGTGGATTCGCCCAAGAGTGCAGAGCGACTGGAGGATATTAAGGAGATTGAAGGAGAGAATCTACTTTCAGATGCGAAGCGATGGTCTGAGACGCATCCTAGTCACTTTTTTGATTTTAAGAAGGACGATCGCCTCTATCGTAGTTTCGTTATGCCTGCGGATGCTCCCGGTTCGATTAATGTTCTTGCCAAGGAGGTGGTCAATCCGTTATGGGAACCAACTCGAATTCGGAGCCGCGATCGCCATGAGTTCCGCTATTTGTTCCCCAAAAATGATTTATCTGTGGATGCGTTGGAGTGGGCAGAGGAGCTGAAGACTCGCTTCCAGCAAGCCAGGGATGAGATTCAGGAGCGAGTTGGGGAAGACCGGGATGCCTTCAATGAAGAATTGGGCAAACTCTACGATAGCTATCGGGCTGAAATCAATGAGTTATTTCCAACTCCAGAAGAGCGTTTTGAAGGAGCAGCCGCGCTCTGGTATACCCAGCACACGCGCCCGGAAATGGATCGGCACCGCCGGGACTGCCTAGCGTTGGCAGAGCAAATGGATATCACCTTTGCCCGACCGCATGGGTATGAATTGCCCAGCGAAGCCCTACCCAGAGATGCCTATGTGCTGGGTGTGCCGTTTGGATCCGATGCAATTCGGTGGAAGGAAACTCTGGAGCAAAAGGGCATTCAATTTGATGCAATGATTCATCCGCAGCTACCGACGATTGAATTTGCACTCAAAG
>MUGG01000041.1 GCA_002148405.1 Alkalinema sp. CACIAM 70d
GGATATCCAAATGCCAGGAGTGGATGGTTTAACAGCAATTCGTCAATTACGAGCCGATACCACTGTGGCCAACATTCCAATTATTGCTTTGACAGCGTTAGCCATGCAGGGTGATGCGGAACGCTGCCTTGCCGCAGGAGCCAATGATTACCTAAGTAAACCTGTGCGGTTGAAGCAATTGTTGCAAACAATTCAGCGATTACTAGATTCTAAGCCTTCTCAAATCGATCTAGAAATAAATTGAAACCACTAGCAGAAATCTATAGATAAATAGATAGGAAAACTCTATCTATTTTTCTGTTGCAATAATATGTAGATCAATGTGCTTTTGCCAAATCAGCTTCATCAAACGTTGAGTAAAGGATCCGCGAATCCAGCGTTTCCAGCGGGATTGTTGGCTTTCGCCGATGACAATTTGAGTAATTCGGTGTTCCTCAGCCACTTGCGCGATCGCTTGGGGGATCTGCGTCTGCTTCATTCGTAGGAAGGTGCCCCCAAATTCCTGACAGAGACGTTCGCAGGTTTCCACATGTAAGCTTTCTTCACGAGTCAAGAAGCGATCGGGGCGATCGACGAAAAGTGTATAAAATTGAGCGTTCATATAACTGGCAATTCGCGCACCACGCCGAATGAGCTGCACGGAGTTAGGATAGGTTGAAATACAAACCAATACCCGCTCATGAATATTGCAGGTCATTGCAGCGGGATCTCCACCCGCACTATCCTCCTCTACAGTATCTGCAACTTCCCGCAGAGCTAGTTCCCTTAAAGCAATCAAGTTACGCCGTTTGAAAAAATTCTGAAAGGATTGTTCAATTTTATCTTGAGCATAAATTTTACCTTCCAATAATCGCTCTTCCAGCGTTTCCGGTGTGACATCAACGACAACAACCTGATCTGCATCTTCGAGCACACGATCGGGGACTCGTTCTCGAACAACAACAGTGGTAATGCGTGCAACGATATCGTTTAAGCTTTCAATGTGCTGAATGTTTAGAGTCGAGTAAACGTTAATTCCCGCTTGCAATAATTGTTCGACATCTTGGTAGCGTTTTTCGTGGGTTGAGCCAGGTACGTTGGTATGGGCCAACTCGTCGATTAGGACGATTTGGGGCGATCGATCTAGAATGGCCTTTGTATCCATTTCCTGAAGGGTGGTTTGGCCAGACAGGACTAGCTTTTGTGGAATGATTTCCAGCCCGATCGCCTTTGCGGCAGTTTCCCTGCGGCCATGGGTTTCGAGAACCCCGATGACCACATCAATGCCCTCGGCTTTCAGGGCGTGGGCTTCTTCCAGCATTTTGTAGGTTTTGCCCACCCCCGGTGCCATGCCAATAAAAATTTTATGCTGGCCTCGCCGATTAAATCGGTGCATTGGATTATAGGGAGTTGGATTGTGAGGAGTCGGATTGTGAGCAGTCGGATTGTGGGGGTCAAACATAGTGCCATTGTTTGCCTGGGGTAGATCAGCGCTCTCGATCGTGTCGGCTGTAAAGCAACCTATTAGGCCTGAGGGGATTGCGCATCTAAGGCTAGGTTTAATTTAAGGACATTGACGCCGGGTTCTCCAAAAATGCCTAGGAAGCGTCGATCAATCGCGCGATTCATGATGGCTGCTACTGCGTCAGGAGTCATGCTGCGCGCTTGGGCAACCCGTAGAATTTGGGCGTTGGCAGCCTCCAGGGTGATATGGGGATCAAGGCCCGAGCCGGAAGTGTAAAGCAGATCGGCGGTGGGTTTGAGGTTTGCCTGCTGTAATTTTTGGGCGTCGATTTTGGCACGATCGATCAGAGCTGGATTACTGGGAGCCAAGTTACTCGCACCGGAGGTACCCGTTTGGGCAACATCGGGCTGGGTAGCGTAGTTCACCGTACTAGGGCGACTCCAAAAATACCGCTCCTGGGTAAATGGCTGCCCAATAAGGGTCGATCCCACGGTGGTTCCCTGGACAGTCTTGAGCAAACTGCCATTGGCCTGGTAGGGAAACAGTCCTTGACCGATCGCGAGCGTTATCAACGGATAAATTAAGGCTGTAATGACCCAGAGAACAATCGTCACGCGAATGGATTTTAGGAATTCCTGTGTAATACCCATTAGAATCGCTCCGGCTGAAAAATAACAACAAATAGATAAATGCTGAGTAGAACCGTTGTAATACCTAGTAGCACTAAAGCGAAGGTTTGACCTCGATCGAGGGTGCCTCCAGTCGCTGCTTGCACAGCGGGTGCTAACAGTAAGGTTCCTAAAAGTGCAAAGAGAAAGACCTTAGGCCAGCGCTGCTGGCGGAAACGGATCAGAATTGTCTCTAGAAACTCTAATTTCAACATGCTTAGCTCCAAGTTAATCAATGATTATGACACAAACTAATGTCCCATTAATTCACAGCGTTTACGCCAACTAAATCGCTATGCCAATCCAATCGCAGCAACAAAATTGTCTAATAACTTAATGGCAATGAAGGGAGCAACAACGCCACCTAAGCCATAGATCAGAATATTTCGGGCTAACAATTGATCTGCGGTCAGTGGGCGAAACTTAACACCCTTCAATGCTAAGGGAACCAATGCAGGAATAATGAGTGCATTGTAAATCAACGCGGAAAGAACTGCCGATTGGGCACTGGCTAATCCCATAATGTTCAAACTGCCAATCCCTGCCTGGGCAAAAATTGCGGGAATAATGGCAAAATATTTGGCAATGTCGTTGGCGATGGAAAAGGTGGTCAAGGCTCCTCGGGTGATCAGGAGTTGTTTTCCGATCGTTACAATGTCAATTAGCTTGGTGGGATCGGAATCTAAATCCACCATATTCGCGGCTTCCTTAGCGGCTTGGGTACCAGAATTCATAGCAACCCCAACATTGGCTTGGGCAAGGGCCGGAGCATCATTGGTGCCATCGCCAGTCATGGCCACGAGTTTGCCCTTCGCCTGTTCCGATCGAATCACTTCAATCTTATCTTCTGGTGTTGCCTCCGCAATAAAATCATCCACCCCTGCTTCCTGGGCAATCACTGAGGCCGTAATGCGGTTATCTCCTGTGAGCATAACAGTGCGAATACCCATACGCCGCAGTTGGTCAAAGCGCTCCCGAATACCGGGTTTAATGATATCTTTGAGGTAAATTACCCCGTAGATCTCCTGATTCTGACAAACGGCTAAGGGAGTTCCTCCAAGACGGGAAACTTTTTCGAAAGCGTGATCTAATTCCACGGGGATTTCTCCCTGGCGCGATCGGATAAATCCCTTAATCGCATCGACAGCCCCTTTGCGGAATTCGGTACCATCTGCCACATCTGTTCCACTCATGCGGGTACGGGCAGAAAATTCCACGCCTTCGGCTTGATCCAAGTTGAAAAATGAAGCAACGCCATAGGTTTCCGCTAAGCGGACGATCGATTTACCCTCGGGAGTTTCATCAAAAACACTGGCGGCCAAGGCAACCTGCGCCACTTCTGGGATTGTGTGACCGTTGACCGGGATAAATTCCTCAGCTAAGCGGTTCCCCAGCGTAATGGTTCCCGTTTTATCGAGCACTAGCGTATTCACATCTCCGCAAGCTTCCACCGCCCGCCCGGAGGTCGCAATCACATTAAATTGGGCCACCCGATCCATTCCCGCAATCCCGATCGCGCTCAATAGCCCGCCGATCGTGGTGGGAATTAGTGCGACGAGTAATGAAATTAAAACAGCGACACTCACTGGAGAGTTAACATAGTTAGCAATTGGCGGCATCGTTGCAATCACAATCAAAAACACTTGGGTTAATACCGCTAGCAACACGGTCAGGGCAATTTCATTGGGTGTTTTGGTGCGTTCTGCCCCCTCTACCAAGGCAATCATGCGATCGATGAATCCCTTACCCGGATCAGCCATGACGCGAATGACGAGTTCATCGGAGAGAATGCGCGTACCGCCCGTGACGGAACTGGCAATATCTGTTCCCGGTTGTTTGAGGACGGGAGCCGACTCCCCAGTGATAGCCGATTCATCCACCGAGGCCACCCCTTGGATAACTTCACCATCAGCAGGAATAACGTCTCCAGCGATGACTTTGACCAGATCACCTCGACGCAAATCGGTGGAGCTAATTTCTTGGACAGTGCCATCGGGCAGGAGTTTGCGGGCGATCGCGTCAGTTTTGGTGGAACGGAGCGCATCGGCTTGGGCCTTTCCCCGTCCTTCTGCAACGGCTTCAGCAAAGTTGGCAAAGAGAACGGTAAAGAGCAGAATGAGGGTAATCAAACCATTAAATAACTGCGGGTTTTTATCCGTTGCGTTGCCCAAAAGATTGGGATTGATGGTAACCAAAGCGGTGACGATCGTGCCAACCCACACTAAAAACATGACAGGATTTTTCACCTGAACTCGAGGATCTAATTTAATAAAAGCTTGCTTAATCGCCCGTTGATATAATCCTTGGGTTTTTGCCTTGGGCGTATGTTTCCGCTGCTGGCGAGGTTGATGGGAGGGCGATCGAGGTTGGGAATGAGACAACGAACCCATAGAAGTATCCTGAATGAAGGGATTGGATAAAAATGAAGGAATTAGATCAATCAGATTACAAGTGCGCTAACTGAAATCCTTCAGCGATCGGGCCTAGAGCTAAGACAGGGAAGAAGGTTAAGACGCCCAAAATTAAAATAATGACGCCGGTAATGCTGGTAAACAGCCCTGTATCGGTGCGCAGGGTTCCTGTCGTGAGGGGAACCGGCTGCTTGTGGGCCATACCATCAGCGAGAAGGAGGAGAGCCACGATCGGGACATAGCGGCCTACCAGTAAACTAAAACAAGCACTTAGGTTCCACCAGACCGTTCCATCGCCCAATCCTTCAAAACCTGAGCCATTATTAGCCGATGCTGAAGCATATTCGTAAATCACTTGGGAAATGCCGTGGAATCCAGGGTTACTAATTCCAGCAAGGGTTTCTGGGAATGCGAGCGTAACGGCTGCGGGAATCAGAACAGCAATGGGATGAATTAGCAGGATTATGCTAGCGAGAACAATTTCTGGTTTCTCAATTTTGCGGCCTAGAAATTCTGGGGTACGTCCTACCATCAATCCTGTGAGAAAGACGGCTAGGATTAAATATACAAATAGGAACGCAGTTCCAGTTCCTTGGCCTCCCCAAACAATTTGCAAAAACAAGTTTAAGAGCGTAGAGAAGCCACCTGGAGGCATGAGCGAGTCGTGCATCCCGTTGACGGCTCCGCACATGGTGGCAGTCGTCAGAATCGACCATAGAGCCGTCTGCGCCCAACCAAAGCGAACTTCTTTGCCTTCCAAATTTGCGGCAGCGCTTCCCAGCAACGCATTGACCTGAGAATTGCCTTGGAATTCGCCCCAAGCGGTTAGGGCAACTAGGGGAATAAACAGCGCTAGCACAATCCCATAGACATACCAAGCCTGCCGTAAGTTTTTGGCAAAGAGGCCATAGGTGTAAATCAAAGCGGAGGGAATCACCACCATGGCGATCGTTTCAACCAGGTTCGTCAAGCCATTGGGATTTTCAAAGGGATGGGCAGAATTGGCTCCGAAAAATCCACCGCCGTTTTCGCCGAGTTGTTTAATAATTTCAAAATGGGCAATCGGGCCACGGGCGATCGCTTGATTGGCACCTTCCAGGGTTGTAGCAGTGGCGACCCCTGCCAAGGTTTCTGGGACACCCGCAATGATCAGAACCATGGCCCCTACGAGGGAAAGAGGCAGCAGGACACGGGTGATAGCAAGGACTAAATCCCGGTAGAAATTCCCCAGCGATCGACCTGTCAAGCCCCGAATAAAGGCAATACCAACGGCTAGACCTGTCGCTGCGGAAGTAAACAGGAGAAAGCCTAGGGCAAACACTTGACTGCTATAGCTTAAGGTCGTTTCACCGGAATAGTGCTGCTGATCCGTATTGGTTAAAAAAGAGATTGTGGTGTGGAGGGCAGTATCCCAGCGAACATTACCCAACCCAGTCGGATTAAATGGCAAGAAAGGCTGAGCGATGATAATCGTAAATACTAAAAGCCCCATGGCAAGATTACTAACGAGAACAGCCTGGGTGTATTGTCGGCCTGTCATCTCTTCACTATCCCGCAACCCAATCCAGCGATAGACTCGCCGTTCGATCGGCTCCAGAATCGGATCGAGCCACGTCTTTTCTTGGAGGAAAACCCGAGCTAAATACTGACCCAGAATTGGGGTAAGAGCAATGACCAAAATTAGCGTCAATGCTATCTGAAAAATCCCTTGCAGCATGGAATGTCACTGCTCCTCAATGGTTTCTAACAGTTCCTGAAAATAGGAAAATGTAAATCGAGATATGCTTAGCTCACAGGATGCGATCGCGAAGCTTGAGCAGGCTCGATACCTTAGATTGTCGTGGGTCAGCCTAGGATTGGGGAGATATAGGCAGATATAACTTTGCGTTTATTTTTTGCGTTTATTTTATGTAAGGCTTGCCGAGAGCGTAGGAGGAATGATGCGTTTAGACGAAAACTAAACACCCATATGCAGTTCAATGGTGGCAACGTCTCGATCGAGACGTTTTCCCTGTTTAAAACCTCTATGCAAATTTTATTGATAGCGCTCTAGGAAACCTAAAGCGTGATTTCGCAGATCGTAGTAGTCTTTCGACTCTCGCAATTCATGGAGATTACGGGGACGCGGCAGCGCAATATCAAGAACTTGAGCAATCTTAGCTCCTGGCCCATTGGACATCATCACAACCCGATCGGACATAAAAATAGCTTCGTCTATGTCGTGGGTAATCATCATAACCGCCTGAGGATGCTGACTCCAGATTTCGAGAACATCCTGCTGTAATTTGGGTCGAGTCAATGCATCAAGCGCCCCAAAGGGTTCATCCAACAGCAACATTTTGGGTCGGGTAGCTAGTGCCCGAGCGACCCCAACACGCTGCTTCATGCCCCCGGAAAGCTCGTGGGGATATTTGTCCGCCGCCGCCGAAAGTTTTACCATATCGATGTGCTCATTCACGATGGCAATTTTCTCGTTGCGGCTCATCGTCTTAAAGACTTCATCGACAGCCATGCGAATGTTTTCCCGCACCGTGAGCCAAGGCAATAAGGCGTAGCCCTGAAACACCATCATGCGTTCGGCCCCCGGCTTACGCACGGCTTTGCCTTCCAAGGTAACCAGTCCTGAGGTGGGCTTTTCCAGCCCGGCCACAATTCGCATGAGCGTGGATTTCCCGCATCCCGAATGCCCAATAATGGAGACATATTCCTGCTTACCCATGGTCAGGTCAATGCCGTTCAGGACAACAAATGGATCACCGTTGGGTTTACGGTAGGTTTTGACAATTTGTTCAATGGTCAGAAAGGGGGGATTGGTGTCAGATGGGGAGGATTCCGAGGAGATCGATCGCGTCATGAATGTCATAGGGTTGCTACGGGTAAATAGGTCAGTGAGTTGTTCAAAATGCCCGGATCAATCAGACAAGGCATCAGGTAAGGTAAAACGATTGCGCGGCTCCAGCCCGAATTTCAAACCCTTGGAGATAACCAATAGGATTGCTGGGATCAAAGGATGTGCCATCAATAAAATTCGCGCTAGGTTCTACTTTGTAGTCTTCTGATGGACATTGAATTCCCATCTCGGCTGCAATGTCACGATAGAGGTCTGTCCGCCATGCTTTGCGGGCGATCGCCTCCGCATCTTTCGGAAACTGTGCAATTTGTCCCCAGCGAGTGGCTTGGGTCATCAGCCATAGGCTTTCGGACTGCCACAGGAAGGTGGAATGGTCGTGGGCAACGTCAGACACGGAGGTTGGCAAATCGAAGAATAGTGTGGTTTCTGGGCTGTTCACCCGACGGACTTGGTTGTCGAAGCCACCGTAGTTAAAGTCCCCCACAATCCCCGGCTGGGTGTATTTGGGGGCTGCGCCTGTAAACGCCCGCTGGGAAATGATGGCTGCAACCTCCGATCGATGGGCGGGATTACTACAGTACTGACAGGCTTCAATCATGGCCTTAACCAGCGATCGATAGGTCTTGGGGTAATTTTGAATAAAGGATTCACGCACAGCCAGAAGACGATCGGGATGACCTCTCCAAATTTCTCGTCCTTGAATAAACGTAAAGCCGATGCCTTCATTCCCGGAAATGGCACGGGTATTCCACGGTTCAGCCACCATGTAGGCTTGCATGGAGCCGATGCGAGTGTTGCTGACCATCTGGGGCGGGGGCGTAATGATGAGCCGGAGTTGGCTCATGGGATTAATCCCCGCTGCGGCTAACAGATACCGCACAAAATATTCGTAGATCGACGAACTGAGGACGACGGCCCATACCCGATCGTCCAAGGGTGACTTTTCCCAATAGGTGCGTAGATCACGACCAAAGGCTTCTAGGTTGCCATTGTAGCTGTGCCAGGGTCTGATCCCACCATTCCACAGCTGACGATTCATGGTGAGGGCATTGCCGTGACGGTGAATTGTCATTGCAGCACAAAGGGGAAACTGCCGTGCGCCCTCAGCCCCTATGCGAGCATTGGTCACCGACCCAGAGACCACGGGAGAGGCATCTAAACGGCCAAAAATGATCCCGTCTCGGGAGTTGCCCCAACTGGCCTCACGACTGAGGATAACATTGAGGCCATACTTCCGAAAGAAGCCTTTTTCCCAGGCGATCGCAAAGGGAGCACAGTCATTGACCGGCACAAACCCAATGGTCAAGTTAGGTTTTTCTAAACTGGCGGGATCAACAACGGGTTCTATTTCTGGAGCCTGGGCCAGTGGATTGGTAGGAGTCTGGGCCTGGGGCTGACGGCAGCCAGAAAACGCGATCGCTGCGGTCGTAGCACCTGCTCCCTGCAGAAAGGCACGCCGTGTCCATTGTCCATTCATAGAAGTCTCTAACCCTCAAGCGCGAGTGGGGCGATGGGTGATGATGGCTTGCAGCTTGGCGAGGGCATAGTCTAAAACGAGACCCGTTAAGCCAATGACAAAAACTGCTAAAAATACGGAACTCACGTTCAAACGGTTCCACTCATCCCAAACAAAGAAACCGATCCCAATGCCGCCAGTCAGCATTTCGACGGCCACAATGACTAACCAGGCAATCCCCAAACTAATGCGTAGTCCTGTGAAAATATAGGGTAGGCTCGCGGGTAAAACCACTTTGACGAGCTGCTTCCAGCGTGGCATTTCCAAGATTTGTGCCACTTCTAGGTAATCTTGAGGAACGTTACTGACTCCTTCTGCTGTGTTGATAATGGTAGACCACAGTGATGTAATGAAAATCACGAAAATAGCAGAGGGTTCAGCGGAATTAAAAATGGCTAGCGCAATGGGTAACCATACAAGAGGAGAGACGGGCTTAAATATCTGAATAATGGGGTTCAAGGCGAGCCAAGCGCCATGGGAAAGGCCAATCCAAATTCCGAGTGGAATGGCGACCACTGCACCCAATAAGAACCCAATACAGACACGACGCAGGCTAGCCAACAGAAGCCACCCCAGTCCCAAATCACCGGGGCCACGATGGTAGAACGGATTCAGAATAAAATCCAAATTTTTGATCAAGGCTTCGGGGGGGGTTGGCATCATTTCGTGACGAAATAAGGCAATAATCCACCAAACAACAATGACCCCGGTAAACCCAGCGATCGGTAGTAAAATATTGGGCTGAAATAAACTCCGCAACGGTTTCATCATTGAAGCTTTTGCACCCCAAAAAGGACTCATCAAAAACATAAAGAACAATGCCTTGTGTCAAGACGAACCATGCATGAATAAATATCTGCGAGTCCCAATAAGAATCCTGATGCTAATCTAACGTTCCCTTGACTATTACAATCACGTCACAGTCAAAAGCGATCGCTTGATTACAGTCTTCTCTCGATGCTGACGAGGTTAGCTGCCGGACTAGGACTGAGAGATGTCCCTCTTCAGAAAGTTACACTGAAGACGCGCCCCTGTGTTCTAAAAGAACTTGGTTCCCCCGCTTTTCCTCTAACTAGATGTGACGCTTTCGCACAGAGTCAGATGAAAATTAAGCTGACTTACTCAGATACATAGCAACCTAGCACTGCCCTCCTTAAACTGTCAATCCCTAGTTGAGAAGGATGATCAGTTTGTGACAATGCAGTGTTGAGACATACTAGTGTTGAGACATACTAGTGTTGAGACATATCTGCGCACTCAACAGAATCTCAGTCATAATGAATTGCCGAGGTTGCCTCGTCTGATAGCGCGAAGTCCCCCAGATTCATATCAATGGGAGGACGGATTATTTGTATTAAATTACACCCATCTTTTGTATCGCGTGGTCGCGCAATCCACTGTCTCTAGAAGAATTCCTATGGTATTTCTGCAAGTGGTATTTCTGCAAGCCAGTCTTTCTAAAGCTTCTCGAAATTCTAGAGATCGATTATTCATCATCTGCCTGATATTTGGCATCTTTACGATCGATCTATTGACCCCAGTGGAATACATTCTAGGGTATTTTTACATTATTCCCATCCTGGCGACTCGGCTAAGCCTTAATCGTTCTGCCAGTCTAGTAATTATTGTTTCAACAGCCATACTCACATTACTCAATATTTGGATTCCAGTTAATGCTTCAATTCATTTTTCTACCATCATCAATCGTGTCATAGTCGTTTTTGCATTGACTGTCACTGGTATTCTCAGCGATCGTAATGCCACCTATGCTAATGCCATTGCTCAACAGCGGGCTGAGTTAGCAGCTCAAAATAAACTCGTTAGCCTACGGGAGGACTTTACAGGTACCCTGACCCACGATCTCAAAACCCCTTTGCTGGGCGCGATCGTGACATTGGAAGCATTCCAGCAAGGCCAATTTGGAGAAATCTCGGGGAGTCAGCAGAAAATTCTGGCGACGATGATCCGCAGCCATCAGACTAGTTTGGAATTGGTGGAGACACTCTTGGATATCTACCGCAATGATTTAGAAGGATTACAATTGACAGTCCAGCCGTTGGATTTAACGCAACTCGTGGAAGAAGTGGCCAATCAAATGACACTTTTGGCAATGAATCGGCAAATCCATCTGACGATTCACCATAGCGATTCGGAATTTCGTCGTATCTTGTGGGTGCAGGGAGATGCTTTGCAATTGCGGCGAGTCATAACTAATTTATTAACTAACGCAATTAACCACTCTCGCCGTGGCGATCGGGTGGAAGTCCTGCTAGAAACGGTGAATGGCCAACATTGTGTGAAGGTGATGGATATGGGGGCAGGGATTCAGCCGGAGGAGCTTTCCCAGTTGTTTCAGCGGTTTTACCAAGGAAATAGCGATCGACAAGCGAAAGGTTCCGGATTGGGGTTATATTTAGCGCGGCAAATTATTACAGCCCACGGAGGAAAAATCTGGGCAGAAAATCGATCGCAGAATCTGAGCTGGAAGGGTGCTATGTTCGGAATTAGTCTCCCTGTTTATCTACCAGAGGGAGGGTAGTGCGAATTTTGTTATGCGAATTTTGTTAGTGGAAGATGATGAGCTATTTCGGTTGGGATTACAGGTACGATTGCAGCAGGAACCGGAATTTGAGATTGTAGCAGAGGCAGAGGATGGAGAAACGGCGATCGAAGTGGCGCGCAGCCAACCGTTGGATGTGGTGCTATTAGATGTCGGACTACCGGGCATTGGAGGTGTTGAAGCCTGCCGCCAACTCAAAATGCTTCAACCAAGTTTGCCAATTTTAGTTCTAACCTCACGGCAAGATGCGGTGCTATTCTCTCGATTGATTGAAGCAGGTGCCCAAGGCTATTGTTTGAAGGGAGTTGCAGCTGAGACTTTGATATTGGCCATTCGATCGGTCGCCAAAGGAGCCTCTTGGTGGGATTCAACCGCAACACAAATGCTCAGACAAACGGTAATTCACACACCGCTGAACACAGCAACAGAATCTCTAGCGACAGGTTCGATCGAACCGCATAGACAATCTACGATCGAGAATCCCCTCACGCAGCGGGAGCAGGAAATTCTAGCATTCATTGCCCAGGGCTATAGCAACCAAGATATTGCCCAAACACTCTATATTTCAGCAGGAACAGTGCGAGTACATGTCCACTCAATTTTGCATAAACTGGGAGTCAGCGATCGTTTACAGGCCGTTCAAGCGGCTAAGAGCAATGCTTGGTTATCAGATTTGTCAGTAATTGAGGGGAGCGTTGGAAAAGGGGACTAGCGCAAAACTTTGGGTAAGGGCGCAGGCTTTCTGGAAGAGAAGATTGAGCGTTGTCAGTATACACAGGGCAGTGTACCCATAAAAAAACACTAGAGTAAATCTATAAGTCTAAAACTCCATAGGATTACCCTAGTGTATTGGCCTTCCATTCCCACGCGGATCTGGAATCAAGTTTATTGACAAATCAAGTAACGAATCCAGTTCATCCTAATGGCAACTATAGCGGTGTAATGCTAGCAATTTTGCCACCTTGCCGCTGCACACGCTGCATGTGGGGCGTCAGCTCTTCGTAAGGAATGATGACGGCTTTGTTGACTCGACGAACTTTGGGATAGCCGGGGCCACTGATGGCTGCAACTTCCACCCGGAACAACCGTCCAGAACCAAACGCCTTTGAGCCTCCAAAAGCGCTGACTGACGCATCGCCCTTAGCCGCTGGCAGGAAGGCAAATCCACCAGCTCCACCGGACGGAGCCACAACGGTAGATGCCGTATTCCGAGCCAGTTCCTTCACCAAGCGGGGAGCCCCACCGGTCAATTGTGCCCGATCGCTGCTGGCATAGCCCCGATACAGTTGCAACAGGCGGGGTAAACCCACAGCCCGCTGGCCAACTCCCGTCGTTACCAGATCACGATAGTAGGGCACAATATTTTCCCCAAAATTCGCTTGGTACTCTGGAGAGTCAATGTAGGAGTCAATGTCCGCATCAAATCCTTTGGATTGGTAGCGATCCATGTGCTCCGTAATTTCGGCCTGGGAGTAGGGAGCCCGCCCCAATAGGTGTTTGAAGTTCAGTTCGATCGTCCGGCTTTGGAAGTTATTGTGGAAAAACTTTTCCTTATACAAACCCGATTTAGCAACTTGGCGAACAAACTCTTGCACCGTAATTTTGCCATCCCGCAACAGCGATTCGGGCAGAACCAGCCGTTCTGAGGTCAGGAGGTGAGGATTCCCCAACACCTGTTGATACACGGCAAGAATAACAGCTTCAATATCAGCCTGAGTTGCATTGGGGCGCAGTTCCACCGGAGCGGCATTACTAAACGCCGACGTTCCTAGGCGACCTGCTGCGGTTGTAATAGCCACCTCAAATCCTCCTTCAATAACTGGTTATGAATCGACAATCCCCATAGCGAATTGCCAGGGGATTTATTGCTGACGGATTAAACCGCAGTTCTCTAAACTACTGATCTAAACCGCAGTGACGCTGACAACCTTATTGCCCGTGCGGTTCAACTGCTGCAATTTCGGGGTCAGTTGGTCGTAGGGCACCAGAAATTCTGTTGTACTACGCCGAACCACCGGAGCATTGGCCGCAGCACCACGCACCACGCGCACCCGATAGACATCACCTCGACGTCCACCCACGGGCCCAGACAGGGCACCGGTGGCGGGAGCTGTAACGGGGGTTGCCAAGTTGCGGGCGACTTCCCATGTCAAGCGAGGTTGGGTCTGTCCTTGGGCTCTATCACTGTTGGCATAACCGCGATAGAGCTGCAACAAACGACCAAAACCAACCGCCCGTTGCCCCGGATGATCCACTTGGAAATCCCGGTGGAAAGGAACGATGTTATCGCCAAAGCTTGCTTGATATTCTTCAGAATCCAAGTAGGAGTTAATCTCTGCCTCGTATCCTTCGGCAATGAACAAATCTAAGTGATAGGAAATTTCCGACTGATCGTAGGGAGCCCGTCCCAGGAAATGTTTGAAGTTCAGTTCAATGAAGCGGACGTGGAAATTGGGATATAAAAACTTTTTCCGATAAAGCTCTGACTGCGCGATCGCCCGCACAAAATCCCGCACATTAATCACGCCACGGGTTAACAGAGATTCTGGCCCCGTCAACCGCTCGCTCTTCATCAAATACTCATTGCCCAACACCTGCCGATAGGCCGCAGCAATCACGCCTTGAATCTGATCGGACGTTGAATTTGCGCGTAACTCAACAGCCGCAGTTTCTTCAAAGGGTTTGATCCCTAACCGACTTGCCTCTTGTAAGCCAGCCATAGTTACTTCTCCCAATCAACTAAATAATCAGCAAACCAAATCAATGAACGATGTTTTACAGATTTTTAACTTGATGGCTAAAAAAGCTGCCCGGAACGATCGACAAATCTATCTACTTCTAAGCAGATCTGCTGACCTTTCCGGGCAAGATGCACAATTAGCTCAGTGCGTTGATGATGTAGTCGATGTAGGAGTTAGCTTCCAGAGCCGGATCACCACTCAGGCCATGGTTAGCCTTGATGTACTTGAGGGCTTCTGCATACCAGCTGGGCACCAATTCAAAGCGGCTGTGCATTTCAGCAATCCCTGCCAGCAGGAAATCATCTGCGGGGCCAGTGCCACCCGCGATCAAGCAGTATTGAATGATCCGCACATAGTAACCGATGTCCCGCAGGCACTTAGCCTTACCCCGAGCATCAGAAGCGTAGTTGCTTCCGGTCATGGTTGTGGTGTAGGGGAACTTTTGGTAAACAGCATTGGCTGCACCTTCTGCCAATTGACCAGCTTTGGAACCAATGGCTTTTGCAGCTTCTAAATCAGCCGTTGCCAAGCGCAGACGACCAAAGGCAACCTGTAGTTCTGTGTTGCCGAGGAAACGACCTTGGGAATCAGCAGCAGCAACCGCTTCAGTTAATTGCGTTTTCATTGGAATGATATCTCCCTACGTGATCTTAGAAAAATGTCTAACGGAACCAAGCTTTACCTAGACAAATGAACTAGAAAAAGCTGAATTCGGAACGAATTAAAACTCAGGTATTCTGGGCGATAAACTAAGCTAAACCAGCTAAGTTCAAAACTAGCTAACTGCTGCTGCTGCCCGATCGAAGTAACCTGCCAATTCAGCGATCAAAGAGCTGCAATCGCCGGGTTGGATGTTGTTGCGATCGTTAGCGATTGCAATCGCAGCATCTTTCATTTTGAGAACGCTGGTTGCCATGGAGTTACCGGGCACACCCAAAGCTACATAGGTTTCCCGCAGGCCATTCAAGCAGCGATCGTCCAGGACACTGGCATCCCCTAAGTACACAGCGTAGGTAACGTAGCGCAGGATAATTTCCATGTCGCGCATGCAAGCAGACACCCGACGGTTGGTGTAAGCATTTCCGCCTGGAGCAATCAGTTGGGGCTGTTCTTCAAACAGTGCGCGAGCTGCATTGGTCACGATCGTGGAAGAGTTCCCAGTAATCCGGTTCACAACGTCGGTCCGCTTTGCACCATCTTTGACCACTGCCATCAAAGCATCAATCTGAGCATTGCTAACCAATTGCCCTTGAGCATCAGCTTGGGTCACAACCTTAGTAAAGGCGTCTAACATTTGAATCAGTCTCCTAAGAAAATGTTCAGTTTAAGTAAAGCTTTGTTGCGAAACTGAGAGACTCAGTCCATATAAATTTGTTTATACAATGCGGTGAGAAGCATTTTTTTTACGAATTATTAAGTAACTATGTACGTAACATATTGTTAAAATCCGCGAAGAGAAGTATTAACTTTCTTAACTATTTTTGATTTTTCAATCCCAATAAATGGGTTGAATGATGGTAGGGATGCAGTTCTGATGCCATTCTTAGACAGACCCTCTGATTGCCACACCGATCGCATTAGCGGTCTTAAAAAGGGGGGGCAAGAAAGAACCAATAAGGTTAGATGCAAGGTTAGATACAAGGTTGGATGCCATCTGTAACGTTTTATTCATACCTTGCAGATTCGGATTCCCTCTCACTTATATAATCGGGACAATTTGAAAGTTGTGTAAAACTGGGAGATTTTGTAAACGTGGCTATTCCTCTGTTAGCTTATTCTCCTTCCTGTCCCAATCAGCGGGTCGATGCGCTGGGTGCTCGGGATGATGAAGCTATCATTTATTCAACAGATGATCAGTTTTCTCCCACTGATATGGGAAATCTGATTAATGCAGCTTACCGCCAGATTTTCTTCCACGCATTTAAGTGGGATCGGGAAATCATTCTTGAATCCCAGTTGCGTAATAGACAGATTACCGTGCGCGACTTTATCCGTGGATTACTACTGTCGAACACCTTCATTGATAGTTTCTACAACAAGAATAGTAACTATCGTTTTGTTGAGCACTGCGTTCAAAAGGTTTTAGGTCGTCGGGTTTACAGCGAAGCTGAGAAGATCGCTTGGTCAGCCGTAGTAATGACCAAGGGCGTAAAAGGCTTTGTGGATGAGCTCCTCAATAGCGACGAGTATATTGAGAACTTTGGGGAAAATACGGTTCCCTATCAGCGTCGTCGAATTCTACCTAGCCGTGCTGTAGGTGAAATTCCCTTCAACATTACAACCCCCCGATACGATGCTTACTATCGTGCCAAGTTGGGCTTCCCTCAAGGCATTTGGCAAGAATCGGTTCGCACCTTCCGTTCCTACCAAGATCAACCCAAAACGGGCGACCCCAGCCAGTTCCTCAGAATGGCCAGAAGCCTCAACGCGACCGCAGGCAGACCCAGCACAACTTCAGTGCAAAACATCGACATCGAAAAAACGGTTCCCTATCGCAACCGTTAAACAATCCATTTTTAGGAGATGCAACTGATTCATCTGGCACTCGTTCCTCCATCACTGATCTTTCTGATACCAAATCAACTTGTGATTGCAATCCATAACGATCCCCCCTAAATCCTCTTTCATAAGGGGGACTTTGAGCTGAATTCCTCCCTTATGAAGGGGGGTTAGGTGGGATCGGATTTGTAACAGTGATAAATCAATTTGGTATAAGACTGATTTTTTTTGCAGTGAGGTTGGCAGGAATTTTTGCATCAGAAATTTTTGTAAGCGTTCAGAATTATCTGAGCGCTTATTTTGTCGAATATTCGCTAGAGAAAAACGCTGCGAATTCCAACAACTAAGGAGATTGCCTATAGTAGAGAGGAAATCGAGAGTTGGATTTTGGGAGATTTGGGTTTCATGAAGCGTCGGAATCTTTTATTGAGTACCTCAGCGATCGCCGCTACCGTTGCCACTTCAGCTGCGACATCTGGGCAGAGTCTCCTAGCCAAAACAGAGCCCCATCAGCACTCATCGATGACCAATTCCCCCAAGGGAAAAATGGTGACGATCGCCGACAAGCTCCAAGGCTACTACGTGACTCCAACCGATCCAAAAGCACAGAAGCCCTTTCCCGCTGTCATTGTGATCATGGAAGCCTTTGGACTCAATGGCCAAATCAAAGGGATTTGCGACATGTGCGCCAAATATGGTTATGCAGCCCTTGCACCGGACATTTACTACGGATCTGTCTTTGACTACAAAGATTTGCCTGGGGCGATCGGCAAACTCAAAACGATGAAGGATGAGCAGTTTACCAAGGAACTGGGGCAATCCTTAGATTTTCTGGGTAAACGACCTGAGGTCAAGGCAACAGCGATCGGAACCGTGGGATTTTGTATGGGAGGTCGGTTCGCCTTTCTCGCCAATGCGGCCTATCCCGATCGGATTAAAGCAGCGGTGGCCTTTTACGGGGGTGGCATTGCCTCTAATCCTGACCCCATGGGACGCGCATCGTTGCTCGATCGCATTCCAGAAATGAAGTCTCCGTTATTGCTCATTTACAGTGCAGAGGATCAGTACATTAATGCCGAGGAACATGCTCGCATTACAACAGCATTAACCAATGCCCGCAAGCGCTATACCTTGAGTGTGTTTCCCAATACTCAACACGGATTTGCCAATGACCAGCGGGAAACCTATGCCCCCGCCGCTGCCCAGGAAGCATGGGATATGACGTTCGGCCTTTTCAAGCGCTATCTCAAACAGGCTTAGTCGATTCACCTAATCGACACTACCTACGATCGCGCAGTTTCAAGCATTGGGAGTTGGCAACGATCGAGTCTAAAGTTTGATTGTTTTGCTGACTCCCGATTGATCACGGGTAAAGTTTCCTGGATCGATCGCGAAACCTCGTACAACCAAAACTAGGGTTCTTCTCACACAGCACAATCCAGGCTGGAACCCCGATTTTTACGATCAACCAATTTTTACGATTAACCAGTTTTTACGATTAATAATGGCAAGAACGATTGTGCATCATCATACCCACGAGGGAGTACAGCGTTCTAGGGCCTCGATTAATTGCGGAGATAGCAGAGGCAGTGCATTAGCATATGCAAAGCCATAAGCATTATTGCTCAAACTAAGTTAATCAAACGGCATGCCCCCTAAAGGGGTAGATTGAGTCACTAGCTGTCTAGACAAAATTTAAACAAACATTTTCTGCGTTCAACATTTATCTGCGTTCAACAGCGTAGCCAGGTAGCCAGTCAACCGTATCCATAGCCAAAGCTGCCTGCGACCAAGGTTTCCAATGGCCCAAGCTCTCTGTGCCTGGTTGAGTTCGACGTCTGGTCTGGTGGTTCTGACCGAAATTGCCTAGGATCGAATACAACGAATTACGCTGGGTCGATCGTAAACAACAATCCATCATCCTCACCCAAACGCACTTCCAACTGAGCCGACTGCCCCGGTAACAAATCGTGTAATTCCACAATCACATTACCTGCATCGTCCCGTTCCGCGATCGATCGTCCCTGTTCCCCCTGTAGCATCAAACTGCCCCCACAGGGAAGTTGCCCTTGAATTCGCAGCGTCATTCCACCATCCTGGGATCGATAATCCACCTCCAAGGTCAGGGCACCAATTTCGGTAACCCATTGATGGGCCTGAAGTTGATTCGGAACAACCGACAAACTTAAGGAATTCAAAATTTCCCGTGCCGCCAGCATGGAGAGAATCATTTGCTGCGGAGGCAGTGCCGTAGCATAGCTGTCGGGCACATCATCACCCAATTCGGCAAGGCGTTCCTGCAAACTGGCATAGCCAGATCGTGCGGGAGACACCATCACTACCCCGGCTAATCGGTTCAGTTCCAAAAACTCCCCCGGAAACAGGGATTCAACCGATTTCACTAACTTAGCACCCTCGCGAAGCGACGCTTGGGATAATTGCTGGCATTGCGCCAACAGTTGACCTAACAATTCATCCGGCAACGCTACAGGCAGCGCGAGCCGACGCAATTGGGCTAGCCAGAGGGAATTCGGCTTCACCCCAGCCATCACCGTTTCACCCAGGGAATCAGCCTGGTAATCCAGAATTTCATCTTCCCAGGGGAATAACGGGGGCTTCCGCTGAATTTCAGCCTGTAAGCGATGTTTTAACAACGCATAAAAACGGTCTTGCACAGCAGGTAAGTCTCCTGAGTTCAGTGGTAATTCCTCATTCAATAGAGGGAGGAGGGTTTCGGCTTCAGATGACTTCGTTGTCAAAAAATGCTCAATCTCATCCTCTGAAAGGGCAAGTTTGAGATCTTGGACAAGTCGGATAAAAGCGGCTTGGTATGCCTCTGAGTCGTAATCCATCCTGATACACCCTTATTCATCAATAGATAAACCTGCTCCGGATATTTGGGAATTTCGAATTTCCCAAGCAATCTCCAGCAGTTTGAACCACTGTTTTTGCAATTGATTCACGGTACAACCCACCGATCGAGCAATATCGGCATCCGGCGCTTTTTCTTTTTTCATCTGCAAAATCATGCGCTGCTGGTTGGTGAGACCTTTATTAAACTCTTCCCACTGCTTCAGGGAAAGTCCCAAATTACGATCGAGGTCAATTTCCAGCCACTGATGCACCAATTCCCAGCGGTGGGTGAAAGTAAAGCGCACCAGATGGTATTTAAAACGCTGCTGGAGATAATCACGCTGGCGCGGCGTCAAGCCTAAAATCTGCTCAATTTCATTGGCGGGCAAATCCTGAAGCCGTAGCACAAAATAGTCTACACAATCCTTCTGATTGCGCTCTTCCAGATAATTAATCAACTCCTGCACCACGTTTTGTCGCAGGGTATCTTCTGCTGGCTCCGTCTCCTGGGCCACCATTTGTTCCCGCAGTTGTTGGATGGAGGCCATATTCCATGAGTCCTCTCCTTCCATCAGCGATCCTTCCGCCGCCCGCTCGATATCCACTAGCGCTTCATTGGGCTGCTGTTGCGAGAAAGTTTGTGCTCGTAGAATAATCAGCTGTTGATTGCGCCGACCCGGCAAGGGGATCCGCCGTTTAGCATAGCGCTCAGTAAACGCCATGTATTCCGCCAACTGCAAGACGTTCTGGGGCGAATAGCTGCTAGGTAGCTGCATCTCCCGCCGGAAGGCATTTAACGCCTCCATGTAAAAACTTTGTAAAAAGTCTTCAATCAGCGTCAGTCTTGCCTGGTAACTGTATTGGCTTTTAGAAGGAGTGATATAGCGATACACCACAGCACTCAGGGTACTGTGTAAATCAACCCGACCCCGTCGGGAGCCTAGCTTGTAATAGTGAAGGCACTGCTGCAAGCGATGGCGGGCTAAGGCCGTCGCCCATGCGATAATCTCTCCAGAGTCCTGGATACGTTTGCTCTCCGAGCAGATCCGGGAGACCTCTTGGCTGAGGCGTTCGGCTACTTCTCGGCAAATGTGCTCAGAAGCTGTGGTAGCCTGTTTCAGTTCGCTTAGGATTAGCTGAAAAGTTGCATCCACGCTCTGGCAGATTTCCCCCGTGATGTCTAATGTCTGGTATGTCAAGCAACTACTCTCAATTCTGTCAAGATGGTCTTTACAGCGACTGCTTTAACTGTCGTCAATCTTGAGGTAGAAATCCCTGACTCGTAGTATCCAATAATCAAACGGTAGATGATGAGTATAGAGCAACAAATTGATGCCCTGATTCAAGATGCTCCCAATGATGGGGAGATGCGACAACTCTTAAAAACGATCGGGCCAGTTTTGCAACGGTTTGCAAGTCAGCTCCGACACCTGAGTTACTATATTGCCCAAACAGCCGACGCAGATCGCGGCAACTTAGCTTGGATTAAAGTAACTCTTACCCATCGTACACAATCTAATGTAGAAAAAACGGTCATTTATGGATTTTCTGATCCTAAAGATGTTACGTCCCAAGTGTTGGGTCATGATATTCCCCATTTAGGATCGGTGGAAATACCAGTTATCGATCTCCTTTTTCAAGTTTGGGCACTTAACCTGTGTGATAGCATGATTTTCTTTGAGACGCCAGGGAATTGCCAAAACGGCACAGAAATTTCACGATCGGCGATCGATGCAGCCATCCAGCGACAGCTCCCTCCGCCCGCAGGCTACGCATAACGCAGTCATTTTTGTAGCTCCAGAGGCTACAAAAATCTGGATAAACCGAGATCATCCAGAAAGATTACGTAGAGATTGCGACGATAGTTGGATCCTGCAAATCTCTCCTATTCACGCCGAATAACCAGTATTCAGCGCATTATTTCTTTCATAAAAAGTTTTGCGCTAATTGATTGGATCTAGTCAGTTTGTTGACCAACGAAACGTCGTTGGGTTCTTCAGAAAATTGCTTGATTAAGGAATACTTAACAAAATCTTTATGTCATTGGGGCTGTGGACGGGGATGAGATCTGGCACAACATAAACTGATGGGCAATCCCCAGGTAATAAATAACTTCACCTTGAACTTGAAAGTTTAAGCGTTGATAGAAAGGGATAGTGTCAGTTTTAGCCATAACCCGTACGTGGGAGAGGCCCGCAAGCTTGGCTTGGTCTAGCAACTGCTGAACCAATCTTGTGCCAATGCCTTGCCGTTGAAATTCGATCGACACTGCAACGTAGGACAGGCTTCCCAACGTCGGCGTTAAATGGCAAAGCCGAGCCGAGCCCACGATCGCTTGATTACAAACGGCAATTAGATGGTGGGCCGTTGGAACCGTTGACGCTAAAGGTTGATTAATCTGCAGAGTACCTTCCATCTTGAGGGGATATCTCAGAACAGTCCATCGCTGAGCATACATCGCCTCAAACTCTCGCAATGTGCTGGCAGGTCGAATTTCAACGGGATACATTTGCCATTGCCAAAGACTGCCACAACATTCAAGTCCCCAAGCTGATGCCATCTTTTTTCATAAATATTCTCAATAACGAGGCTATAGGGACTCCGGGCAAATGTCAAGTCAACTCATCAGAAAACCTTGATGAAACAGGACTAGGAGCTGGTAAGTATTCGCTCAAGCATAATTTAGTTCAAATTGGCTAGTAGATAGTTGCTATAAAATTTCAGTAGTTTGATAGACGGAATGACTATTTTAGTAGTCAAGTGGCAAAAAGGACGGGGAGTCTCTGGACAATAAGGTGGACTGTTAGGTAAGGGATCTGGCCTGGAGTCGATCCCAAGATGATCCCCCTAAGTCTTAAACTGAAGCATCTAGATTCTGCCAACGGTTCATGTTGAAAATCCTTACCCTGTTGCTGACCAGTACGATGACGATCATGGCAGGTGCGGCAATTTCGCCCGCTTTGCCGAAAATCCAGGAGCATTTTGCCGATATTCCGAATGCAGACTTGTGGGTCAAGCTGTTACTTGCGACACCTGCGTTGTTTACCGCGATCGCGGGAGCGCCTGTGGGGGGACTTATCGATCGGTATGGTCGGCGACCGTTCATGCTAGGCGCGGTCTTGCTCTACGGCATAGCGGGCAGCGCAGGTTTAATCTTTGACGACTTAACACTGCTGTTGCTCAGTCGGGCCTTGTTGGGGATTGCCGTGGCAGCGATTACCACGATTTCTGCCACGCTGATAGCCGACTATTACACCGGAGCCACCCGCGTGAAGGTGCTGGGCTGGCAGTCAGCGGCCATGGGATTAGGTGGGGTCGTTTTTGTCCTATTTGGCGGATTTCTCGCTGAATTTAACTGGCGCATGCCGTTTTTGATTTATCTGGTTGCTTTTATTGCGTTACCGCTGGTGTGGCTAGCGTTGCCGGAGCCTGCCCGTTTATCCAATCGATCGACCCACTTGAATCAACTGTCTCAAGATCACGATCGTCACTCCTTAACCAGCGCAAATTCCTCAGATGCAATTCTCACCTATGCTAACGAGGTAGAACGCCCCAGGAGCCGCTCTACTACCGCTAATCGATCAACAAGGGGTCGATCGACCTCTACGGAAGTTATTCATGCTAGTGTGCTGACTGCTGACGATATACCCACCAGTTTTTTCCCAGAACCTGTGGGATTATCTGAATCGGCGATCGCCACAGTCTACGGACTCACTGTCATCACCATGGTGATGTTTTATATGGTGCCTGTGCAGTTGCCGTTTTACCTCAAGCAGTTGGCCTTAGGGAGTAGCCGAGAAGCGGGAATTGCGATCGCGATATCAAGCGTAGCAACCGCAATTTCAGCAGTCAGCTACAGTAAGCTGAATGCCAAGCTCAGTTTTAGCAAGGTTTTAATCCTACTGTATGGATTGATGGGGCTGGGATATAGCATTATTGCAACCACCCATCAGTACGGTGGAATTTTGGCAGGTCTAGTGCTTTCCGGTTTAGGGGTTGGATTAGTTCTGCCGAATATTAATGTCTGGTTGAATGCTAAAACGCCGATCGCTCGTCGAGGGAAGGTTTTGGGAGGATTGACAAGCTGTATTTTTCTAGGTCAGTTTTGTTCACCGATCGTCTTGCAACCGATTGTTAAAGCTTTTAGTATACAGACTTCCTACGGCATTGCGTCTAGCATTCTAATTTTCTTAGCACTGAGTATTGCAATTCTGTCTTGGCTGGGTTGGGTCAAATTAGACTAACTCTGTTCAATTCTTCCGGCATTCTTTTTCACACAACTTTTCACACACCAGCCAAACTACAAAAACTGTCTTGGATTCCACGGAACTGGGGAACGATAGCCAATAATGACATGTTCAACCCAATCTTCAGCTAAAGCCCGATCGCGATTTGTAGGAGAAACATGGCCCACTACATACCCTCGCTCATACCAATAGTTAATATTGCACGGTAAATCCGTTCTTCGATAGAGTGTATAAAAACCGGGATTTTTAAAAAATCCCGGTTTTTGGGATGTACAAGTAGTTCGCGATCGTTTCGTTCCAACGTCTTTAATAATCTAGCAATATTGTATTACTTTTTCCATTAAAGAATAACCTCCTGTTCGGCATCAAATATAATCAGCTTTATGTTTTCATCTTCAATCATGAGTTGTCCGATTGGTTATTAAAATACTGTGATTCTTAGTTGTTAGTTTGTATCTCTCAGAAAAAGTGATGATGATTAATCCATTATCTGTAATCCGATTTATAAATTTTGGGATAACTGCTTTGCTTTTGGGCATAGGCAGTACCGCTTGCCAAGCCTTTCCAAAAAATGCAGCCACGTCCATGCCCGCTTCGCCAGAGTTTTTTACACCATCTATATATAAGTTAGAAAAACAAGCTTGGGCCGTCATGAGTTGGGAAGAAAAAGTTGAATATAATCTGACAAGAATGATTCCTCGACGACCCGCGTTGAAAATTTTACTTAATCAAACACATCAATTCAGCCGAATGGGTAAGGCTTGTGACTTTCGTCGCTCGATCGAGCCCCATGGTTTATTTGATTTTTGGGGGCCTTACCCAATAACTCAGCATGATTCTTTAATCGTTGCAAAGTGTAGCTTTAACATGACTTGGTTGACCCCCAATACTGTTGTTTTTCATTACAACGATCGGGATGGAATTAATCCAATTCCGTTGCAACTCGATCAACCTGAGCCAGAAAATTTGTCCCATGCGACTCATTATTTTCGTAATTGGCCTCAATTTGACCCACAGACTCGTGAGCTGAGTTTTGAAATTCCTTGTAACTATCGACTCTTTGTAAAGGCAAGATTAAAACCACGAAAATATATATACCGTTTTGCAAATGGCAAACTGATATTACAGAAAGCTCTATGGGATCAACGACCCAACTGTGATGTCCCCCCTCAATGGACACAAATCTATCCGTAAAGACCCAGAATCTTGTGATCGCTTCCCAGCCAGAAGGCATTTCTCCATCACTCCAGCAACCATCCGCTACCATCAAGATGCAACCACCCCACCCGTGGGCATTCTAAACCCTAAGTCCTCTCCTTCCAGTCCTCTACCCAGTCAGGCCATGGCGATGCGTGCGCTTTCATCTCCCCGACAACTCCTCGATCGGCTGCAACAGCAAATCCCCCAACGCCAACCCGATCCCCCCGAAGAATCCATCCTCCTGCGCATCCTCGCCCAAAGCCTCGTCCTCATCGGCATCCTCGCCACCGACATCGCCGCCGAAACCCATATGTGGGTCTGGGCCATCCCCGCCAGCATCATCGGATCCCTCTGGAGTTGGCACCGCCGCCATACCCGCAACATCGCCACCAAATTCCTCCTCGCGATCGGCATGTTGATCGCCCTCGTCGCCTTCTTCTACAACATGCTCGTAGGCCGCGAACTCAACGACACCCGCCTCGTCCTCGCCGAACTCCTCGTCCAAATCCAAGTCCTCCACAGCTTCGACATCCCCCGCCGCAAAGACCTCGGCTACTCCATGGTCATCGGCCTCATCCTCCTCGGCGTCGCCAGCACCCTCAGCCAAACCATGGCCTTCGGCGGCATGTTACTGCTATTCCTCGCGATCGGCCTGCCCGTCCTCGTCATGGACTACCGATCGCGCCTCGGCTTCCGCCACTGGTTCCAACCCAGCCCCACCGCCCCAAAACGCCGTTGGAACCTCGGCAACCTCCCCTGGATCTTCGCCCTCACCCTGACGATCGGCCTAGCCCTCTTCGCCGTCATGCCCCGCCTACCGGGCTACCAATTCCGCTCCTTCCCCATGAGCGCCCCCGTCGAAGTCCAACCCAACTTTGACAACCGCCGCGTCCTCAATCCGGGCTACGTGCGCGACGGCCAACAAAACGGACGCAATGGACGCCGAGGCACGGCCCCCAGCGAAGGCGCAGGCCAAATGGACGAAGAATTCTACTACGGCTTCGGCGAACGCATTAACCAAAACCTGCGCGGCCAACTCAAGCCCAAAGTCGTCATGCGCGTGCGTTCCCAAGCTCCCGGCTTCTGGCGGGTGCAATCCTTCGATCGCTACACCGGCCAAGGCTGGCAAATCTCCCGCAACGACGATGCCAAAACCATCCAGCGCAGTCCCTGGGCCTACCAGTTCTACCTCGATCGCCTCGTCACCCTCAACAAAACCAAAGAAGTCGTCCAAACCTACACCATCACCGCCGACCTGCCCAACGTCATCCCCGCCATGGCGCAACCCAAGGAACTCTTCTTCCCCACCCAGCAAGTGGTGCGCATGCCCGACGGCAGCCTACGATCGCCCGTTTCCCTGATCGACGGCATGACCTATACCGTCATCTCCGAAGTCCCCTACCGCAACCGCAAAGTCCTACAATCCGCCGCCAGCAAAATTCCCCTCGCCCCCGGTAACACCAACGACAACCTGCAAATTCCCCCCGCGATCGCCGCCAAAGTCCGCCAGGAAACCGAACGCCTACTGGCCACTGCCCCCTCCCCCATCACCTCCGACTACGAAAAAGCTCTCTACCTCGCCCAAGCCCTCAAACAGCGCTACAGCGTCCAGCAAGACCTGCCCTCCTTTGCCAAGGATGAAGATCTGGTTGAAGCCTTCCTATTCAAATACAAAGGGGGCTATCGCGATCACTTCTCCACAGTGCTCACGATGATGCTGAGATCGATCGGTCTATCTGCGCGGCTAACCACAGGCTTCCTCCCCGGCGAATTCAACCCCTTCACCGGCCTCTACATCGTCCGCAACACCGACGCCTTCGCCCTCACCGAAGTCTACTTCCACAAATACGGCTGGTTTGCCTTCGACCCCATCCCCCAGCATCCCCTGATTCCTCCCGCTGTGGAAGAAGACCAAACCTTCACCGTCCTGCAACAGTTTTGGAATTGGGTCGCGGGTTGGATTCCCTCCCCCGTTTCCGGCTTTTTCAATCGCTTGTTTGGCCCCGTTTTGGCTTGGCTCTCAGGCGTCTTGGCTAACTTTATTCGGCTCTTTACCCAGGGCTTCTTCGGCTGGATGATCGCCGCCATTATTCTCACCAGCCTCAGCTTTTTGGGTTGGTTGGGCTGGCAGGGCTGGCGCAAGTGGCGCTATGCCCAACGCCTAAAACGCCTGCCCCCCATGGAACAGCTTTATCAACAACTCCTCGACTGGCTCACCGAGCAGGGCTGGCCCAAACACCCCGCCCAAACACCGTTGGAATACGTCCAGCAGTCCATCCACCCCGCCCAGCAAGCCCAACGCATCCCCCAATCCCCCCTCATCCCACAAATCCTGCAAGCCTACGTCGCTTGGCGCTATGGGGGAAAAGCGATCGCTGTGGCACCTTTAGCCCAGCAATTCCACCATCTTCAACGGCAACAGTGGCGGCAACAGTGGCAAAAACAAGGCCGATCGATCCTGCGGAACGGGTTCCTAAAGTCGGAAAAAAGCCGAAAAAATCGCCGCGATCCCAAATAGACAAGCGAAGATAGAGGTAATGCGTCGATCGTTAAGGTGGGTGGATCCCCCCTAGCCCTCAGATCCCCCCTAACCCCCCTTCAAAAGGGGGGAAACCGGAGAAATAGAGGGAATTGATGATATTGCGGGAGAATCTGAGGATTTCTTCAAATTCCCCCTTATTAAGGGGAATTTAGGGGGATCGGCTCACCCACGATCGACGACATTTGTGATCGACGGATCATCGCCATTTCCTATGGATTTTCGGTATGTTGCAACGACCACTTATCTGCACTAATCTCAACGATGGCCTACAACGGCTGACACAATTTTTACCCAGCTTGGCTGCCAATGGGGCCCAGCAAATCACCTTTTTGCATAGCATTCCCGTCAGCGATGAAGGCGCAATCGCCCGAGTTGACTCCGATCGGCAAGACCAAGCTCGCGATCGGCTCATGGCAAACATGGCGCACTGCGACGGCCTAGACGTGCAAGTACGGGTGGAAGTGGGGCGCGTGGTGGATAACGTGCTGCGGGTGGTGCGGGAACGGCAGTGCGATGGGGTGATGCTCGGAACCGCTAGTAAAAGTCTTCTCACCGAAAAACTCTTTGGCAGCACGACGCGGGAACTGGCACAAAAACTGACCACCCCGATCCTGGCCATTCGTCCCCCGCTATTTTTGACCTTTACCGCTGAGGAACTCGACCTGCGCTGTCGCCATCTCTATCGCACGGTCTTAGTACCCTTTGATGGCAGCGAATCCGCCAAATATGCCGTCGAGCAAATTCAAGCCCTAGCCAGCCAAACACCGTCGATCGAACGCTGTATCCTTTGCTGGGTGATTGCGGAAGGAGGTCGCCTGACGCCAGCTCCAGAAACCCAAATTGAGCAAGCGCAAACAACACTCACCACGATCGCTGCCCAATTGCAAGCATTAAATATTCAACCCATTCAAGTGATTCGTCAAGGTGAACCTGCAACTACATTGTTAGAAGTGGCTCAAACCTATGACGTGAGCGCGATCGCGATCGCCTCTAATACCCTAGGCAAGCTCCTGGAATGGTCTGTTCCCAGTTTGGCCGCAGAACTACTCCGGCGCAGTTGGCACCCCGTGCTATTCCTCCCCCGCCGCTAGGCTTCTGTCTCGAAATTCTGAATCAGGAGATCCCCCAATGCAGATTACGCAGGTTAAACCTGTCACCTTTGATGAATTTATTGATTGGTATCCAGAAAATGCGATCGTCCGCTACGAGCTACGTCGGGGAGAGATTATCGAAATGCCAAAACCTAGGGGCGATCGCTCCAAAGTCGCGGGCAAACTCGCCGGAAAGCTCAGTGCAATCATCGACAAAGCTGACTTACCGTACTTTATTCCTCGGGAAGGTATTCTGCGTCGATCGGAGGATACGGGCTATGAACCCGATGTCATCATTTTGGACGAAACCGAAATCAGCAACGAGCCTCGGTGGGACAGGGGTTCCATTATTGAGCACGGGTCAACTATCAAGCTGGCGATCGAAGTTGTCTCCTCCAACTGGCAGGATGATTACGAATTCAAAATGGCCGACTATGAGGCGATGGGGATTCCTGAGTATTGGATTGTCGATTACGCAGGACTCGGCGGCACTCGCCACATCGGCAAGCCCAAACAGCCCACACTGACCGTTTGCACCCTCATTGATGGTGAGTATGAAATCCATCGCTTTCGAGGGGAGGACATAATCCTCTCGCCCACCTTCCCAGCCCTCAATCTCACAGCGGCTCAAGTTCTAACGCTGGGCAAATAGACTGGGCAAATAGACGTAGATTAGGCGTAGATTTAGACTGGGCTGTAGATTAGATTGGAATGTCTCGTGAACCATGACTGACTTACTTTGGACTAGACGCCATTTTTTGCGTATGGCTGGCCTTTCGACCACAAGTTTGGCCCTAGGAGGGTGTGCCTCGGCGGACTTAGCCAACTTAGTCGGTCAACTATCGGAACCGCTCAACCAGTCGATCGAATCCCTCTTGCTCAATCCCCAAAAGCCCGTCCCAGAATTTTCCCGCGATCGCATCGAACCGGACAAACTCCTGGTCAACGGCTATTCCCGCTACTACCCCACCTTAGATCGATCGACCTTTCGCTTGGAGATTGACGGAGCCGTCGATCGACCGCTCTCACTGCCCCTGCCAGAACTCTACAAACTGCCCAAAACCTCCATGATCATCCGCCATGTCTGTGTGGAAGGCTGGGCGGCGATCGTCCAGTGGGCCGGAATCGCGCTGCGGGACTTGGTGCAACTGGCCCAACCCAAACCCGACGTCAAATATGCCTACTTCCAATCCGCCGACGGCTACTACGAAAGCTGGGACATCGCCTCCTCGCTCCATCCCCAAACCCTGCTGGCCTACGAAATGAACGGCGCGGAATTACCCATCCCCAACGGTGCCCCCCTGCGCCTCGCCGCTCCCATCAAACTGGGTTACAAGCAAAGCAAATGGGTCACCCGCGTTACCCTGACCGATAGCCTACTCCCGCCGGACTGGTTGCGCGATCGACCCCGTGACCCCGCCCTGCAAGCTGCCCTCGCCTACAGTGGCATCTACCAACCCCGCACCGGATTTTGGGAAGACCAAGGCTACGAATGGTTTGCGGGGCTATAATCCACACCCTGACTAGAACCCAAACCCGACTAGAACCAATGCTCTGGGGTCTTCTAAAATAAAAACTATGAATACCAAATCCACCAAAACAGACAACAAATCAGAAAGCTTCAAAATCGTCAGCGATAACCGTCAGGCCCGCTTTCAGTACGAAATTTTGGAGACCTACGAAGCCGGAGTTGAGCTCGTTGGCACGGAGGTCAAATCGATTCGGGCTGGACGGGTCAACCTGCGGGATGGGTTTGCCCTGATCCGTAATGGAGAAGTGCTGTTGCTGAACGTCCATATCTCCCCCCACCAAACCGCCGCCCAATTTTTTAACCACGATCCTCGCCGGACACGAAAGTTACTGCTGCACCGCCGGGAAATCCGCAAACTGATTGGTCAAGTGGAACAGCAGGGGCTGACCTTAGTACCGCTGAAAATGTACCTCAAGCGCGGTTGGGTGAAGATCGATCTCGCGCTCGTCCGTGGGAAAAAGCTTCATGACAAACGGGAAGACGTGCGTCGTCGGGAAGACCAGCGAGATATGCAACGGGCCATGAAGAATCGATAGGCGATCGGGCATCGAAATATCTTGGATGAAACTTCTAGAAGAATACTTGTAGATTCTCCACGTAACACAGGCCCCAAATCAGAAAGAACTCCCCTAAGCGAGGTCGTGCACGGAGGGAGCCGATCGATTAATGAAGGATTAATGAAGTTTTCTGGTGCAACTGTCACTTTTATCAACCCCGATCGGCACACTAAGCAAAGACTAGGTAGACCTAGGCTCTCCGCCAAAACCTAGTTCCCGACTTCACCCGGCGATCCTGCGTCTTTTGCGCGATCGGAGGGAAAGCTATACCTAAAGGTTCTTCCTGGCTTCCTCTGCAATGCCCTCACATTCTGTTTCGGTCAGTCAACTGTCTTGTGACTCAACTATGTCCAACCAAATTCTTGGCGGGCGATACCAAATTATTCGCAAGCTAGGTGGCGGTGGATTTGGACAAACCTATCTTGCGCAGGATCTCCACCTACCGGGTAAACCCGCTTGCGTCGTCAAGCAACTGAAGCCCAAGGTCAATAGCGCGGTTATTCTGGCAGCGGCCCAAACGTTATTTGAAGCAGAAGCAGAAGTTCTTCATGCCTTGGGCTACCACGATCAAATTCCTCGACTAACAGCCCACTTTCAGGAAAATCAAGAATTTTATCTGGTTCAGGAATATATTGAAGGCATCGTCTTGAGCCAAGCCTGGAAAGGTAAACTCCCGTTGCCAGAATCAGAGGTGCGGGCCTTTCTCAAAGAAATTCTGACCCTCCTCGTCTTCGTCCACGATCACCAAGTGGTGCATCGCGATATCAAACCGGGAAACCTCATTCGCCGTACCCGAGATCAGAAAATTGTCTTAATTGACTTTGGGGCCGTCAAACAAATGGCTTTCTCCCATGCCGAAGATCCGGACATGATTGTGGGATCATCCGGCTATGCCCCTCCCGAACAGTTAGCAGGGGCAGCGGGGTTTGAAAGTGACTTGTATGCTGTGGGGATGATGGCGATTCAAGCGCTGACAGGCAGTTCGCCCAAGCATCTCCAGCGAGATCCCCATACTCAGGAAGTCATTTGGCGGGATCAGGCGGAAGTTAGTCCAGAGCTAGCGGATATCCTCGATCGCATGGTGCATTACGATAACCAACAGCGCTATCCCTCAGCTCGAACGATCGTGGAACAACTTCACGCTCTGGAAGATTCAACCCCGCCAGAGGATGGAGGCAAGGCATGGCAGGAGAGGGGAGATTATTTGCTGCAACGGCACCATTATCGCGAGGCAATTTCAGCCTACGACAAAGCCCTGCAAGTCCAAGGCGAAGATGCCCAACTGTGGTTTAAACGAGCCTTGGCTGCCGATAGTTTTCAGTATTTTGAAGAGGCGCTGGCTGGGTACGATCGGGTAATTCAATTGCAACCCAATCACTGTAAAGCGTGGCTCAAGCGCGGCATGGTGCTGGAAAATTTGCAACGATTGGAAGAATCCCTCGATTGTTATACCCATGTGGTGCAGTTGCAACCGGATAACTATTGGGCCTGGCACGATCGAGGTAAGTTGCTGGAAGCCTTGGAGCAGTGGGATTCAGCGATTACGGCCTACAGTCGGGCAATTCAGATTAAACCGACCTTTCAGTTGGCGGTGGAAAGTCGCAAACGGCTCATGATAGCCCGAGGACAGGTGGAGCGGCTCTTGCAGATTGGCCACCGTCAAGAAGCCTTAGAAGTTGTGCTTCAACTCCGGCAGCAGCAGCCTCATAATGTCCACTATCAGGTACTCCACAGCCTTGCATTAGCTAAATTCAAGCGCTACGACGAGGCTCTCGCCATTTTAGAGACCATTCTGGTGATACAACCCAACCAGTTTGGAGCATTGGTTGAGAAGGGCATTATCCTGAGTCAGTTGAAGCGATGGGAAGATGCGCTGACTTGTATGAATCAGGCGATCGCCAGTGCAGAAACCGACAATTCAGAACAGACTGTTGCCCTAGCGAAGGCATGGCATCACCGGGGTTGGCTCCTAGAAAAGTTGAATAATCCGGAGGAAGCTCTGCTAGCTTACCACCAAGCCCTGGAACTTCAGCCCGAACTGGCTTCGGCGCTGGCAGGTAAATCCCGAACCCTGGAAAAACTTCAGTGTGAAGGGCAGATGCCAGTCAATGAAGACATGGAAGATTCCACCGTGATGACAGGTGGCACGGTGGTGACAACGGAGGCACCGAGTTTATTGTCCGCCTTGGCACTCGCTCAGTCGGCTTCTCCTTTAGCCAATTGTCACAGTCCTGAAACCAGTTCTTCGTTCTTGATGCGGAGTGGTTTGTGGGAAAAGGTGCGTAACCATTCTGTTTTAATGATGGGGAACAACCAAACCCTCAAGATTAATCCAGATGATCCAGAAGCGCTCAAAGCTCGGGGCAATGTGCTTATGGCCTTGGGGCGTCATGAAGAAGCGATCGCTGTCTACGATCGTGCCATTAACCGTCAGCCGGACAATCCGTCCCTGTGGTGCTGTTTGGCTAGTGCGCTCGTTAAGCTCAAGCGCTATCGCGAAGCCATTTCCTGCTTTGATCGGGCGATTCACCTGAAGCCGGAAAGCCATGTGCCTTGGTATTGGCGAGGTCGAATTTGGTTGAACTCAAACAATATCAAGAAGCGTTACATTCCTTGGAAACGGCACTGTCCAATAAGCCAGACTTTCAACCTGCATTGCGCGATCGGGCACAGGTTTACCATCTGCTGGATCAATTAGCAAAAGCAGCAGAACAGAATTAGCAGAACAGAATTCAGAGATCCAAGAGCAGTGTCTGTTCGATGTTTTTTGGATGCAGAGTGCTTCCATCCAAATCAAGGGTGAATCGATACAATCCACACATGCCCTAGGGAGAAGCTTTCATAGAGATGCCCCTAGGGAGATGCCCTTTCTCTTAGGAATTTCAGACAAGACAGCACAGTTGCTATATGATTGCTTCTAGCGATCGCTATTTTACGGGCTAGAAATGCAAAAAATCGCTCAAGTTATTTCTGATATTTTTAATCCCTTAGTCATCGCATCGATGACATTTTTTTTGTTGGTGACCGCCAATAGCGAATTGAATTGGTTATTGAAAATATTGGCGTATGTCATTACGCTGCTATTTTCTAGCTTAATTGTCTTTGGCTATGTCTTTTATCTCAAGTACTTGGGTGTTGTGAAATCCACCGAACTCGTTCAGCGGGAGGAACGGATCATTCCGCTGACGGTTGCCCTCCTGAGCTATTCTTTGGGTTATGTGCTGTTAACGATGCTCAAAATGCCTGCACTACTCCGGGGCTTGATGTTTTGCTACGCAGCCAATACGCTCATCGTTTTGGTAATTACACGCCGCTGGAAAATTAGTCTCCACACCACAGGAATCGCAGGCCCGATCGTGGCATTGACCTATCAATTTGGCCTTGTAATGGTACCGTTCTACTCGCTCATTCCCCTCGTCGGAATGTCGCGTATTGTGTCCCAACGCCAGCAAATGCCCCAGGTCGTTGCGGGCGGATTGCTGGGTTTGGTGATGACTGCGCTGCAATTGCACTTTTTCCTAGGACGGTAAATAGCTCGGACGAGGATCCCGATTACTGCACCATCACACCCATTTTTTCTAGGGAACCGCGAGTGACCCCCAGTTGATTTTGTAGTTTCAGTTCACGCCACAGTTGCGCCCCTGTGATTTCGCCCTTCAGGAGTTGCTGATAGCATTCGATCGTTCGTTTCACCTGTTTCGGTGATTCGTTGACAAATTCAATGCGGAATCGCTGGACTCCCAGATCCATCAGGTGGGTCACGTATTCTGCCCCCGTCTGTGCTGTGCCGTTAAATACGGTATTGCGACACCCCGCATCAGCTTGCAAAATATGCTCGGTACCGACCCGATCGCGCAACTTGACTGAGTATTTTTCGCAGGGTCGTCCGCAGTTAGTAAAATCTGTCCCTTCCGAGAGGAATGCGCAGAACACACAATGCTCCATATGGAACATTGGCATATGTTGGTGAATGGTGACTTCCATCCAATCTGTGGGCACTGCTTGCAACAAATCCTGTAACTGTTGCACGTTGAGGTCGTAGGATGCGGTTAACCAAGCTAAATTAAATTGCGTTTTGAAATAGTTGGCTGTAATGGGATTGGCTACATTGAGGGAAAAGTCACCCACGCAGAACCGATCGGCAAAGTATTCCAACTGATCATAATTGCGAATCAGATATCCGTCAGCATTAGATTTCTGTACCTGTTGTAGAATCCAATTTTCGCTCGGTTTGGTAATGCGAGGTGGCGCAACTAAAAGGCGGGGTGTCGTGGCCTGTTCTCCACGATAGACTGTGACTAACTGCATCGCATCCTGGTATTTACAAGGATCTTCAAATTCACAATATAGTGTTTTGATTCCAGATTCTAATGCAGCTTTTAGCTGCTCTAAATTACGGGAGAGAATGATTAACTCTGGTGATACTTCCTGTGATGGTTCAGCCGACAATTTACCGTGATCTTTTACGGATTGGTAGACAAATTTTGGGGTTCGATCGCGCGTACTCTCTGGCAGTAATTCATGCCACTGGGCTGAGGGATGTAATTGCCAGCGCTTCGGTTGAGCCCGCAGAGTTTCTAACTGTTCCACCAGCGATCGTCGTAACCGATTTAGCTCACTGACGGGAAGCATTGTGTCTCCCACGACGTGATTGTCTAATCGATCGAGCTGAAAGGGTGTATTCCCCAACCGTGCAAACTGTTCCTGGAGGCGTTCCGGGGTCAGTGGCTTGCTGTGGGCGGCTACCAGCGCCATGGTGGATTCTACCTGCACCGTATGACCTTGCTGATCTCGCCCTATCGCCACTAGCGTTTCCCCTACCGTTCCATGGAGTTCGATCGTGATGGGTTGTTGAAATTGGTATTCTTTTTCGTAGCTTTGCCGTACCTGTTTATCAAATTCTGGATCGCTGGTTTTCCACACCCGATCGCCCACATACACGCGCCGAAAATTGACCGCATCCCGACCAAAGGTCAGCGTAGCTTCCTTGCCCTTGCGGTCTAAGGTGTACACCCGTCCGCCCTCTTCTTTCCCCGCTGGATGGCCATTGTCAAACACGATGCCATCCCCCGGTTTCAACGGGGCCTCTAACCGCACCGTCACACGATCTTTCTGTACCCGAATCACGTCACCTAAATACACCCCACGCTTTTTCCCGAAGCGGGCATGAACCAGTTCCTGATTATTAATCCCTTCAAACCAACCCGTGTAAAGTCCGCGCGAAAAGGACATTTCCAAGCTGTAGCGATCGTGATCGCTCGCAAGGTTCTCCAGAGTCTGGGCCATCACGCGATCGAGGGCTTCCCGATAGACCCGCGTCACACTGGCCACATATTCCGGAGCCTTTAAACGACCTTCAATTTTCAGACAACTAATGCCCGTTTGCACCAGTTCCGGCAATACGGCTAAGCCTGACAAATCCTGGGGACTGAGCAAATATTGCCGATCGCCCAAATCCACCCTCTTCCCGTCGGCAATTAACTCGTAGGGCATCCGGCACGCCTGGGCACATTCACCGCGATTGGCCGATCGGCCCCCCAGAGATTCACTGGTTAAGCATTGCCCGGAATAGGCCACGCACAACGCCCCATGGACAAACACTTCCAACGGTAACGCCACTTGGCGATCGTGGATTTGGGTTTGGATTTTACGAATTTCCTTCAGCGAACATTCCCGCGCCAACACCACCAGTTGACAACCCAGTTTTTGCGCAAATTCCACTCCGGCGGCACTCGTCACCGTCATTTGGGTGGAAGCGTGAATCGGAAAATCCGGTGACAGGTGACGAATTAAGCGACAAATCCCGATATCCTGGACAATCACCGCATCCACGCCAGCGCTAATCATGCTGCGGAGATACTGGCTGGCGTCGGCGAGTTCCTGGGGGAAAATGAGGGTATTCAGCGTCACGTAGCCCTTGACGCCCCGACGATGGAGATAGGCCATGAGCTCCGGCAGATCGGCTTCGGTGAAGTTCTGCGATCGCATCCGTGCGTTAAATCGATCAAGGCCAAAATAAATGGCATCAGCTCCATTTTCCACCGCTGCCCGAGCGCATTCCCAATTGCCCGCCGGAGCCAAGAGTTCTGGCCTCTGGAGGGTACCCGATCGCTCAGAGGTTGGCACAGGCTGGGAGGACGACTGGGACATAGGAGGAGTAGCAGGGGAAGGGTAGCGGGAGTTTACCCAGTCATCATAGCTCGTTGATTTACGCGCCTCAACCGGCCATCACTCTCTGTCTGCGCACCTGCTACTTCTGTCTGCTACTTCTGTCTGCACTGCCACCTCGGTCTACGCACCTGCCACCGATTTCTCGCCATTCTGCCAGGGGCAACTCTCTTGCTTTAATCCATCTCGTGCAGAGATATCCTTCATAACTTCCTCAACTTTGAATTTTATACTGAAGCCAAAGAATTTGAAGGGCTTTCGGATCCTGTCAGGGGCAAGGGGGCTACATGAAAGAAGACGAACCCAGGCTGAATGTCTATCTCCAAGAATATAACCAGTTAAAGCAGGAGCAAACCCAGCGCATTGGTTGGCGGGATAATTTGCTTTATGTAACGCTGAGTTTGTATGGCGTCGTTCTGGGGTTAGCCCTCGGTGAGACCTTGGGGGATAAGGCCAAGAATCCTTACGCTTTATTAATTTTGCCGTGGGTAAGTTTAGTTCTAGGTTGGAATTACCTAGTCAATGATCAAAAAATTACGGCGATCGGTCATTATATTCGCCACACTTTAGTGCAGAAAATTAGCCACCATCTCGGTTCAGAGCATCCCAGCACGGACTCGATCCTAGGGTGGGAACTGGCCCATCGCAGCGATCGCCATCGGCAACACCGTAAGTTCAAACAGATGATCGTGGATGAGATTACGTTTGTCATCTCTGGGATTGCTGCCCTTGTGACCTTTAGTGGTTTCGTTTCACCGTTCAAGCACTGGCTGATTGCAACGTTGTGTGGGATTGAATTGCTGCTCTTGCTGGGACTGGGGATTGAGATTGTGCGCTATGCCGATCGGGCGAAGGGCCGCTAGATTCAGGGTCGCTAGATTCAGCTACCCATCCCCAATCATTGCAAGAGAGAGGATAAGGGGCTAGGTCAGAACAGAGACGGGGGAGAGGAACGATGGGAGAACTTAACGCTGATTTTGCAGGGGATGTGGCGGTTGATTTTGTCATTGTGACTGCGATCGAAGTTGAGCGGCGCGCCATTTGTGCAGGGTTTCAGATCGGTGATCGCGATCGAATTTCTAAGGAATCCCGGGTTTACTGGCGCAAGTCGATCGATCTCAATCATGGCGAGTTTTACAACCTGATTGTGGCCCAGTCTCCCGATATGGCTGGGGTAGATGCCGCCGTTCTCGTTTCTGATATTCTGCACCACTGGCATCCCGCAGCCATTTTATTGGTGGGCATTGCGGCGGGTGTCAATCCCGATAAGCAGCAGTTGGGCGATGTGGTGATTGGCCGAGATATCTATTACTACGAACGCGGCAAACTCACCCCCACCGGTAAACAGCCGGAACCCATTATGTACCGCGCAGATGCCACGTTGTTGAATCATGTGCAGGCGCTACCGGAGTGGAGCTTACCCCCCAACTTACTCAGCCCCGATGGCACGCCCACCCAACCCAAAATTCACTACGGGGTCATCGCGTCGGGGGAAAAAGTGATTGCAGATAGTGCTGTCCGCGATGAGATTACGGCCAGCGATCGCAAAATTGCTGCCATTGAAATGGAGGGCTATGGGTTCAGTGCAGCCAGTTGGCAAAGTTTCGATCGGGTGCGGCACTTGGTCATTAAGGCCCTTTGTGATTTTGGGGATGCCAGTAAGGGCGATCGTTGGCAGGTGTATGCGGCGGCGGTTGCAGCGGACTTTACGAAACATTTTTTGCTCGATCGTCCGTTAGAACCCCGGAACCCACCCCGGCGCGCCATGCCAACACCAGGGCAATACAAACCCATCATCGATGAATTGAAATTTGGCAATATTGTGCCGTTCCTAGGGCCAGGGATTAATCCAAATTTTTATATTCAGCTTGCTTCCCATTTAACGGAATCCATTGAGGCCGATCTGCCCCAGGAACCCAATCAGAATGCCGCTGAACGGAATCTGATTCAACGCTTAATCGGCGTTCCCTGCCAGATTTGTCACTATTTACCCGATGACAGACCCCAGCAATGTCCCATGCTTCAGGGGATTGAGAGAGTGGATAGCTGCCCGGTCTATCTAGAACAACGATTAGCAGTCGCCAAAACAAATCTGCGCTATCTCTCGCAATATTACAAACTCATTAATAATTTAGATACGTTTTACGACAAGCTCTATGAAATCGTGGAATCCCTAGAAAGTGGTCGTCGTGCCAATCCTGTGCATGCTTTCTGGGCGGGACTGCCCCACCAAATGCTGGCTAAAAATTACCCCAGAAGCTGTCCTGGGTTGCCCTATCAACTGATTGTCACGACCAATTGTGATAATTTACTGGAACAGGCGTTTGACCAAGCGCAGCAGCCCTACGATGTTATCTATTACGTCGCCGATGGGTCCGATCGGGGTAAGTACAAGCATTGGCGCTATCAATCCCAAACGGCACAGATTATTGATGATCCTCAAAACTATGATGATCAATTGCCCCTGCGACGGGCGGGTGGCACGATGGGAATCCGGGAGCAGCATTCTAGTTACCCTATCATCCTGAAGCTGTATGGGACGCAAGAGAACCGTTTTGTGGTGACGGAGGATCACCTCAACTCCTTAGTAGGGAGCCCGATTAAGAATCTGCCCTCGGGCTTAAAAAGAATTCTCGGGGAAGCGGGCATTTTGTTCCTGGGATACAGCCCCAATGACTCCGATCTCCAACAGTTGGTGAATTGGTTATGGCCCGATCAAAAGCTACCGAGTGTTTCGCGGTTGGTGCACCAATCCCATCCCGGTGATTTGGAGAAGAAGATTTGGAAAGACCAACGAAATGTTGAGTTGCTGTCGATCGCGTGCACTCCAGAGGAGTTTGTGGCGTCCCTCCAGCAGGAGTTGGAAGGGTTAAAACCTAGGGTTGTGGAACCGATGCGATGAGAGATGCAGGAGTGAACCGTCATGAAATCTGACTCAAGGAAGCCCCAATCTTTGCCCCCAGCGATCGATGAATCGGTGCTGATGCTGACCCATGCCCAGCCCCACAGCAGCCCTGCCGAGAGCACTGTAAGCCCCATTCCCGACCAGACTCCCTACAAGGGCTTGCGGCCCTATACCGAAAAGGATGCCGATATCTTCTTTGGTCGCACGCGGGATATTCAGCGGATTGTGAATAATCTGTTGGCGTGGCGGTTGACGGTGCTTTATGGCGAAAGTGGGGTGGGTAAGAGTTCCGTTTTGCAGGCTGGGGTGATCCATGCTTTGCGGGAAGAAGCCCAGGAAAATCTGGAGGATTATGGGTTGCCTAAATTGGCGGTGGTGCTGTTTCCGTCCCAGCAGGGGGAGCGCTTTTGGCAGCAAGATCCCCTGCAAAGTCTGATGCAACAAATTGCTGCTGATATGCAGGCCAGCGGTTTCCCGATGCAGATGCCGGAGCCGGGAACTTCGTTGCTGGAGATGCTGCAAGCGGTGACGATCCAGTTGGGGGGGGAGAATCTGGATGGGCGATTTTTTATTATTTTGGATCAGTTTGAGGAGTATTTCCAATATCATCCGACTCCGGAGCCGGAAGGGGGACTGATTGCGGAGATTGCGCAGGTGTTGAATTCTCCGGATCTGCGGGTGAATTTTCTGATTTCGCTGCGGGAAGATGCCTATGCCAAATTGAATTTGCTGAGACGGTATCTGCCGAATATTCTGGATATTTGTTTGCATATTGAGCATTTGGATCGGGATGCGGCCCGTGAGGCGATCGTGCTGCCGATCGAGCAGTACAACCAAAAAGTGGATGCGGATCAGCGGGTGACGATTACGCCGGATTTGGTGGATGCGATTTTGCAGGGGATTCCTCGGGTGGGGCGCGGGGGGGAGGGCCGTGCGGGGCTGGAGAAGTTGGAAGCGGTGCTGGGGAATCAAATTCTTGCGCCTTATTTGCAACTGGTGATGACTCGTCTGTGGGATGAGATGGTGCAGGAGCATTCCTATGGTTTAAGTCTGGACAGGCTGACTCGCATTGCCGATCCAACGATTGAGAATGAGGATGAAAAAATCACGATCGCGATCGATCGGATTGTCCAAGAACATGTGGCGCAAACGTTGCAGCATTTGTCTGAGCAGGAACAGGACATTGCGGCGCGGAGTTTCCAATATTTGGTTACGCCGTCGGGGACGAAGTATGCCTACTCTACGGCGGATTTGGCGAATTTGGTGGGGTGCGAGGCAGGGGATCTCGATCGCTTGTTCAATCAACTGACGAAGGAGCAACGGATTATTCGTCGGATTGGCTGTTTGCCCGATCGGCCCGATGTGGAGCGCTATGAAATTTTCCACGATGTCCTAGCCACGGCAATCCTGCAATGGCGGATGCAATATGTAGATAAGCAACGAAAGGCACAGGAAAAAAGGAACGGGAGAAACAAGAGCAAGAGCGGAAAGAGCAAGAAAAAAGAGAGCAAGAACAACTTCGAAAGCAACGAAGAAAAAAACAACTGTTAATCTTAGGAACCTTTGTGGGTACAGCTACCATTACTCTCTTCGGCTGGAAAACGGTGGACGCCTATTATCGAACTAAAGTAGAGCAGTTAATCAAGCAATCCCAACAGTCACTTCAGCAATTTAACAACGGCCAACAACTGGAGGGGCTACAACAGGCACTCCAAACTGGGCAAACGGTGAACCAGCGGGTGCAAAATAGTCCATTTCGTTGGTTACTAGGTGATCAACAAAATCAGGCCATTCAACAATCCACCGCCACCCTGCAACAAATGCTGATGCAAATCCAGTTGCAAAACCAACTGGAAATCTCCTCCGGCCAGTTAACCAGTTTGGATCTCAGTTCGGACTGGAAAATTGCAGCCCTGGCTTTTTCCAATGGCACGATCGCCATTCGTGAGATCCAAACGGGCAAACCACTCAACCAATTTTCGGTCAAAGGCAAAATTTTGGATCTGCACATGGATGGGTCAGATCTAGTTGTGATTTTAGACAATGGCAAAGTACAGATGGGAAACTGGCAAACGGGACAACTGCATCCTTTGCCGCAGATTTCCCAGCAATCCCTCGCTAATTTTCGCTTTAGCGCCCAGGGACGTACGATCGCCCTCTTGATAAGCGATCCGGATATTTCTAAGCCCTTCCGCGTCGAGGTGTGGGATTGGAAAACTGACCGTAAACTCACTACGCTTCCATCGGTGAAGGATTTTTTGGACTTTGCCCTTAGCCCAGACGGCAAAATCTTGGCCACTGCGACCGGAGCGGGCACCGTGCAGGTCTGGAACAGCCAAACGGGCCAATCCCTCGCCCAAGTTACAACCTCCCACCGAATTGCAAGTCTTGACCTGAGTCCGGATGGCAAAACCTTGGCTGCAATCACAACCGATGGCTTTTTACAGCTCTGGAACTGGCAGACCCAAAAGCAAACCACCCAGTTATCAGGATTCAATTCTGCAGTCATTCTGCACTTTAGCCCCCAGGGAAACGCCCTCGCGATCGTCAGTACGGATAGCAAAATTCAACTCTGGGATCCCAAAAAACAACAAAGCCTTACCCAAGTCTCCCCAACCAGCAATAGCACCTTCCTAGGTGTCAGTCCCGATGGGCGACAACTTGCCATGCTGACGGATCAGGGTACTCTGCAACTGTGGGCCTTGGGAATCCGGGCAGCAAGTTCCCAGATCCAGTTAGACGGCTCGGTTTCGTCCCTTTGGTTTAGCCCCGATGGCCAGCAGGTCGGCATGGTGGCAGATAACGGCCTTGTCCAACTTTGGAAGCCCCAGCAGAAGTCATCGATCGTACCACTCAATCAACTAGATTCAGCCAATCCCAATCCGGTGATGAGTTTGTCTGTGAATAATCTTGCTAGCCCCAACCTTCCGCAAAGTTCTCCAAAGAAGACTGACCAAATTATCATCACGAAAAATGTAGATGGAACAATGCAATTCTGGAATCAGCAAGGTACACCTCTCAAACGTCTTTCAAACATTGATGAGGTCAATGGCATCTATTTCAGTCCCAATGGCCAAACGATCGCTACTACTTCTGATGACAATGCTGTACGGCTTTGGGACATCGAGGGTAAACCCTCGGCCACCCTCCTGGGACACAGGGATAAGGTGAATTACGTGAGTTTTAGTCCCAATGGCCAAACGATCGCTACCGCGTCCGACGACAGAACGGTTCGCCTCTGGGATTCCCAGGGCAAATTGCTAAAAATCCTGCAAGGGCATCGGGATGCCGTCACCAGTATCCGCTTCAGCCCCGATGGCAAGATCATTGCCACCGCATCCGACGATACCACAACGCGCCTCTGGAACACTGAAGGCAAACTGCTGGCCACCCTGCAAGGGCGAGATGCCGTCAGTAGCGTTAGTTTCAGCCCCAACGGGCAACAAATCGCCACCCTGTCCAAAGACACCCTCCAGTTCTGGGATACCCAGGGGAATCTACAAACCACTCTCCCCGACATTAGCAGCTTTGCCTTCAGCCCCAACGGCCAGCAAATCGCCCTCGCCACCCCGGACGGCGTTGTCAGCCTGGTGCCCACGGATCTGCCCTCCCTGCTGGCCCAAGGCTGCCAATGGCTCCAACCCTACCTCCAGAGCCACCCCCCAGCCGCCCAAGATCGTTCCTATTGCAGCCAAAGATCTTCTAGCCCCATGTAAAACTTGCCATAAATCCGACCGCCATCCCGCCGCGCGTCATAGCACTGCCTATCGGAATATCGCAGCTTGACCGATCTCCGCCGATAGTAGGCTACATTGACCCGATCTAACACAAGGGGCCTAGTTTTCTTATTCCAGGCAAAGGTACGCTTGACACAGGATTTAGTTCCTGGCGCAGCTTGATGATCTTTATTGATCGTTAGTGTGCAGGTATTGGTATTTGGGAAACACCGCAATGAACTAATTTTGGCGTCCCCCACCTCCTGGGATGCCTCCGCATTGCTCACAGTACCCACAACCCCCAACATCCCCACTCCGATCGTCAGACCCAACCCCAGGAGAGGCTTCACCAGATGCTTGACAACAGAACTCATCCGCACTGTCCGTCGCATAGCCTTGCCCCTCCTTGCCCTAGGCCAACTTTCATAGCCCGATCTCTTGCCCGATCGTCATGACGCTAAACCATTAGCTCATTGTGTTTTAATCCTGGCATGAATTCTGATAAACAGGTCTAAATTGACGTAATTCTTAAGCACAGTTAGAATTGCCGTTGCCGTTGTAACAGACATTCATAATCCCATGCTCAATCTCATTCCCTCAACTGACCCATTACCCCAACTTACAGACAGCCTCTCCCCCCAACTCAATCCAGCCGTGAATCAGTCCCGAAGTTGACTGCGCCGCGCCACAACGCCCTGCCACATCAATCACGATCGCGCCCCCATCCCCATTTACCTTCCGCACCAGCTCATCAATCCCCGCCTGGGCCGCCGCCGCTGCATCCATGCCCTTAAACTGCACATAACTGGCGATCGTCTTAGCAAACACCGTCCGTAAAAACTGCTCCCCATAGCCCGTTGCCGACACCGCACAGGTTCCATTCTCCGCAAACACCCCCGCCCCCACGATCGGGGTATCCCCCACCCGGCCCCAGCGCTTATTCACCAGACCGCCCGTGGAGGTTGCCGCCGCCAAATTTCCCGACAAGTCCCGCGCCACAGCCCCCACGGTGCCCAGCTTCTGTTTAATCCGTTCGTGGTCTAGGGTCATCCGTCCCGCTGCCTGCGCCTCCTGCAACTGCTGCACCCGAGCCGCTGTAATGAAATAGGCATCCTCGCACAGCTCCACCTGCCGCACCTTGGCAAACTCCAACGCCCCCTCTGCGGCCAGCAAGACATGATCCCCCTGTTCCAAAACCTGCCGCGCTAGGGCGATCGGATTCTTCACCCCTTTCACACAGGTCACGCCCCCCGCTTTCAAATCCTGGCCATCCATCAAGGCCGCATCCATTTCCACTTGGCCCTGGGCATTTAAAACCGATCCTCGCCCCGCGTTGTAGAGGGGATTATCTTCCAGGAGCGTGACGCAATATTCCACCACATCCAACGCCCGATCGCCCCGTGCCAGCCGCGATCGACCCGCTTCTAAAATCTCTAAAACACTGCTACGAAACTCCGCTTCTGTCGCTTCGTATTTCAGATCCTCCAACGCCCCTGCGCCGCCGTGAATCATTAATGAATAACCATTCGTCATCGCTAAATGAATCCTTCCGTTTATACTTTGGGTGATAGTTCATCGATAATCGTAAACCGAATGTGGTTCAACGCTAAATCACCTAAAGCAAAATTCTCGGGTAAATTCTCAGCGGTCATTTTCTCAAAGCGTACCCCTTTCCCCAGCTCAGCATGGTACCACGCTAACCCCATAAAAAAGCGCGTTGGATAGGGCCCCCGATCGATGACATCATCTACGTTAGATTCCATGGGTAACCAGCCCACACCGGGCACGTAAAATTCCAACCACACATGGTTAAAATCTGGCTCTAGGGGAAGGTTGCGGCGATCGGGATGGGGGGGACATTTATATCGTCCCACCGTGCGGCAGGCAATACCATTCAGCCGTGCTAAGGCCAGCAGGACACCCACGTATTCCCCACAGGAGGCAATCCCGCGATCCAAGGCAATATCCGGCGTATCAATTTTCGGTTGAATGCCGTAACTTAAGCGATCGTAAACGTAATTCCGAATTTTCAGCATCTTGCGTAAAATATTCGTTTCCGTTCCGACTGCTTCTTTAGCAGCGTTCTGAATCGTCGGCGTATCCATCGCCAATTCATCGTTGTCTACTAAATACTGTTCCTTCAGTACTTTCGGAATCCGTTTCCTGGTGTGAATTTCTACATCATCGGGCGTGAGGTAGGACTTGAAACTGTAGAGTTCCACCAATGCCTTCCACCCCAGCAGACCATTTTGATAGGGCTGGAGTTGATCAAACTTAAACACTGCAAACTTCTGTCCATCCACCTCTTCGATCGTAAAGGGATGGCCGATCGGTTCCACTTTGCGTACCCGTTGCCGCACCGTTTCCGATGGCAAGGCAATCCGCCACTCCACTTGATTCAGCGTTAACGCATCCAACGGCTGCAACTCTTCGACATAGGACAGTTCTACTAAGTAGCCATTGGAGAGGGTGTAATGGTCTTGCCAATTGTGGGCCACTTGCAAAGCATGAATCCAAGTGCGATCGCGAAAGGTCAGTTGATAGGGAAAACGCGCGTTGGGATCATCCCGCACGTAGGGTTCTTCCTCAACATAGGCCACATAACAAATCGGCTCCGGATCCGCAGGGTAGAGGGCGATTGCCGTGGGAGATTTGTAGGGCGTCAAGGCACTCCAGCGTAATTCCCCCGTGGTTCGATCGAGGCAAAACACCGTTTGCTCCTCCCGATCACAAATCCACAGCGCATCCTCCGTTGCTACTAGGTTTGCGACCCCAACACCGGGTTGGGAAAATTTCGTCAGTAATTTCGCAGTCTTGCTATCAAAGACGTGAATATATCCTGATTTTTGGCAGGTGACATAAACCAAGCCATCCCAAACGGCCACTCCATCCACATCGTAAGGAAGTTCCACAAAGGGGGTTGGTTCAAAGGTCTGCAAATCATAACGGATGACCCAACGCCGTTTTCCTAGCCAAGCTTCTCCCAGAGAAATTGCTAGACCCGCCGTGTTAATCCAGTCCTTGGCGTGTTGGGGATTCAAAATGGTGGTGTGGTCATTCGTGGGATCAATCTGGAGTAAATAACCCCGAATGAGATCGACCGCTAATAGCCGATCGTCCTCTACTGCCAATCCAGATAGGGCATAAGCGCCGATCGGTCGAATGACTGATGGGCCGAATGGAACAGATACCACGTCCAATGGATGAATAACCTTTGGGTAAAGAGTTTACAAGAACTATTTATAAGAACTATGCAACGAACAGTCTAAAAAATGGATTAATTATCTACCGAATCAGATTGACTATGGGTTAACGATCGTGAGTATTAAGATGCCTAAGCGAATTTCAGCCTTAATCCAAGATAGACCGAATTACCAATAGGTAGACCGCATCAGCCTCAACTCCAATCGGCCAAGCAGTTAACGGCTTGGTGCTGGACTGTACACTGGTGCTGGACTATACATTGGATGATTCATACCAAATTGATTGATCACTGCTACAGAGCCGATCCCCCCTTTAGTTGCCCTTAAAAAAGGTAACTAGAAAAATACATTTGAAGTCCCCCTTGTGAAGGGGGACTTAGGGGGATCGTTATGAGTCGCAATCACAAATTGACTTGGTACTACCTGAATTCAGCCAAGATTCAGCCAACTCTATCCTTGCGCAACTTTTAAGGATAGGTTGTGAAGAACCCTACTGCTAGCAGCCACAAAGGCTGGGCATAATTTTTAACGTAATCTAATTTATCCCTGCGTTTTGTGACCGATGATGCAGTTTCACTAAGCATCTCTATCTACAATGTCGAGTATTCCATCATTGCACGAAAGCTATATTCAAGGCTTGTGCATAGATAGTGACCGAGACAGTGACCGAGGGCACCATTTGAATGAAAGTTGTTTACGATCCCCAGCAGGACATTTTACAAATTTCCTTCATTGATTGCCCGATTGATGAGACAGCACAAATTGCTCCAGGTTTAATCCTAGATTACGACGAAGATGGTCAGGTAATTGGACTGGAAGTACGCAAGGCATCAAAGCGAATTACTGATCCGCATTCCATTGCCTACTCCATTGGGGAGGCCAACGTAGAAAAGCCGCAGCCTAAGACCCCGTGATTGAAGAGCCTACCTAGCTGCTCACCCTAGTATCCTAGTCACTTACCCAAGACTCTTTACCAATCAGATCAATCACCCGATCGCGCAGTAAATACTCGTTGTCTTCCAAAACCCGTTCAATGGTGAGCCACTCTTGATCGCTGAAATGTTTGATCAGTTCGTAGATGCAATGTTGCCGACTCACTAAGCCCCGGTCAACCAACGATTTGACTTCATCCCGAAGATCTTCGATCGAGTACAGGCGTACGGTATACATAGGTCGTCCTCTGAGTATAAAGGCAGTTTTACTGATCCGAGTCACTGAAAAATGTCTGAAATATTCCGTGAGTCAACGATTCTCACATGCTTAAATGTTCATTAGTGATACAATTTGGACACATCAGGAATGAACTGAATTAAAAAGCTAATGAACTAGCACTATTAGTATCAACTATTCAGCCTGAGAATTGCTATATAAAGTTCACCTTTTTAGAAAAAAATTGAACTTCGTTAGGATTGCAGTGAATATCTTTATGATTAGCATTCTTGATAATTGCGATAAGAGGATTTCGATTAATTTAGAGTAGTTCTTTTGAATTACTCTTCGGATCAATCCTTTAGAAAATCCAGTGATTAACCTAGATTGATCGAGCAAGGCATAATTGCTAGAACTCTTAGATCTAAGCAATTCATCCCCCGATTCTAAGCACAACTGTGGTTGGCGAATAACCCCAATTCTACCTAAAACGATTTTGACTTTATCAATGTAGGTGAATGCTAGGGAATGAGTCAGATCAGAGGGAAATTCAATTTAAAACACTATATCTAGGATATAAACTGATAAAAAGTGCCTAGAAAAATCGCATGCCAAATCGAGCGAGGCCGATCAAGAAAGGATTCCTATACATGGAGATAAAGTATCCAGAAATTCATGAATTCATAACATCCGTGCGGAAGTAAAAAGATTTGGGATCGCTCCGATCAGTTTTATAAACGAAATTTATGTATGCTGGAGAACGAGAAATTTAGGCACTCGGTGATTGCTATATTTCGTGAGATGTGTGTTGATTGCGAAATATACTTTTAATAAATTATTTTGATCTGGATTTCATCTCGGTTTGTCAATCTTCACTGCCGTTTCAGGACTCTAACATGACTCAACCCGTGCGGATTTTAATGTGTGCGCCGCACCACTATGATGTGGATTATGTCATCAACCCTTGGATGGAAGGGAATGTCCACCGATCGTCCCGAGACTTAGCCGAAGAGCAATGGAATCAGCTCTACCAAGTTCTCAAAAGCTATGCGACCGTTGATCTGGTTCCACCCCAGCAGGGCTGGCCAGATATGGTGTTTACAGCCAATGCGGGTTTGGTGCTGGGAAATGTTGCAGTGCTGAGTCGATTTTTTCATCCCGAGCGCCAAGGGGAAGAACCTTATTTCCAGAATTGGTTTGCTGAAAATGGCTTTCAAGTCCACACCTTGCCCAAAAGTTTGCCCTTTGAAGGCGCAGGAGATGCTTTATTCGATCGGGCGGGCGGTTGGCTGTGGGCGGGCTATGGCTTTCGATCGGAATTAGATGCCCATCCCTATTTAGCCAAATGGCTGGATGTAGAAGTATTATCCCTACGCTTAGTCGATCGGCGGTTCTACCATTTAGACACCTGCTTTTGTCCCCTAACCGATGGCTATCTCCTCTACTATCCTGAAGCCTTTGATACTTACTCCAATCGCTTAATTGAGTTGCGAGTTCCCGCTGAAAAACGGATTGCCATCAATGAAGTTGATGCAGTGAATTTTGCCTGTAATGCCGTTAATATCGATCGCTCCCAGGATGGCCAGTTAGAGCGAATTGTTGTCATGAACCAGGCCAGCGATGGACTCAAACAACAATTAAAGGATCGCGGTTTCACGGTTATTGAAACTCCGCTGACGGAATTTCTCAAAGCGGGGGGTGCCGCCAAATGCCTCACCCTCAAGATCACCGAACCCCGCCACGCCACACCCCAGGTTTCTACTTTGCAAAGTCGGGTCATCCAATTGGAAGGCCATTTATTAGACTCCGGTTTGGTCAGTCGTGCCCTCGATACCATTTTGGTTAACGGTGGCAGCTTCCAGGTTTTGAATTTTGACTTGGGAGAACAACGGCAGGATCAATCCCGCGCCGAGGTGAAGGTGTCTGCCCCCGATGCCAGCGTCATGGCTGATATCATGGGGCAACTGATTGATTTGGGAGCCGTGAGTCCACCCCAGCAGGCCAACAATGCAACGCTGGAACCCGTAGAGCAAGCTGGCGTGGCACCGGATGATTTCTACGTCACAACGATTTATCCCACGGAAGTCCGCATTCAAGACCAATGGATCAGAGTTCAAGGTCAGCGTATGGATGGCGCGATCGCCGTGACCCACACAGCAGAAGGCCCGATCGCCCGTTGTAAGCTTTTGCGGGATTTGCAACTGGGAGAATCCGTGGTGGTGGGCAGCGAAGGTCTACGAACTCTGCGCAATGAAAGTTCTCTCAAATCCAGTAAAACCGAAGAATTTAGCTTTATGGGCGCGGGGGTGTCCAGCGAACGGCGCGTGGAGCTGGTGGTCGAGCAAATTGCCTGGGATCTGCGGCGCATTCGCGATCGGGGTGGCAAGGTCGTTGTGACCGCAGGCCCGGTTGTCATTCATACCGGAGGCAGTGAACATTTATCCCAACTGATCCGGGAAGGTTATGTCCATGCCCTTTTGGGGGGGAATGCGATCGCAGTTCATGACATGGAACAATCCATGCTGGGGACTTCCCTTGGGATGGATATGAAACGCGGAGTTTCCGTCCATGGAGGACACCGCCATCACCTGAAAGTGATTAACGCCATTCGACGTTGTGGAAGTATTGCCCAAGCCGTTGAGCAAGGTATTCTCACCAGTGGCATTATGTATGAATGTGTTAAAAATCACATTCCCTTTGCCCTAGCTGGTTCCATTCGCGATGACGGGCCTTTGCCAGACACCCAAATGGATTTACTAGCAGCCCAGGCGGATTACGCGCGCTTAATCGATGGTGCGGATATGATTTTAATGCTATCCAGCATGCTGCATTCGATCGGAGTGGGAAATATGACTCCCTCTGGTGTGAAAATGGTGTGTGTGGATATTAATCCAGCAGTGGTAACGAAGCTCAGCGATCGCGGGTCGATCGAGTCCACGGGCGTTGTCACCGATGTGGGATTATTCCTAAGCTTATTGGTACAGCAACTCCATAAATTGCAAGGCCAGTACGGCCCTCCGCAGACCGTTTCGGTGTAGGGGTTGGCCAGTTTGGGAGCTTCCAGGCGTTTTTATTGATTGTTGTGATGGCCTATCTAGATTAAGTTTTCGTTAAGTCGAAGCTCAGGATGGAGATCCCCTCTTAGACTAACGAATCTAGATGGGCTTACGAGGCTGGTTCCGTAACCCGGATATTGCGGTGTAGGCCCCCAATTTACCTAGTTCGAGAATTCGTCAAATCGCATACAGAACAATATCAAGGTTTCTTGATAATTTACCTATCAAGATTGTTCTGTTGGGCATCAGTCAATTTAGGATAGGCGTTTATATTGGAACTAGAGCCAGGGTTAGTGCAGAAGTTTATGATGATTCCTTACCAGTACCCAGTCATGGTGATTGGGGGCGCGGAAGATAAGGTCAATGACTGCAAAATTCTCAATGCGTTTGTTGCCAACGCAGGGGGAGAAGACGCAGTGATTGGGGTTGTACCCTGTGCTTCCCGAGAGCCCAATATCGTTGGCGATCGCTATTTCCAACTGTTTACTGGCATGGGCGCTAAACAGGTTCATATTCTAGACATTCGCCATCCTAAAGAATGCGATGAACCCCGGTGGTTAGATCTGTTAGATCAATGTACAGGTGTCTTTTTCACCGGTGGAGATCAAATTCGTCTCTGTCACTTAGTCGGCAATAGCCGTTTTCTTGAAATCATTAAGGCCAATGTCTATCTTGGCAAACTGGTTCTGGCAGGTACCAGTGCTGGGGCAGCCATGATGGGTGAAAAAATGATTGCGGGGGGCAGCAGCGGAGAATCCCCCAATCGATCGCTGGTCGATCTCTCCGAAGGACTGGGCGTTATCCCAGAATTGCTCGTTGATCAGCATTTTCACAATCGCAATCGGATGGCTCGTTTACTGAGCGCGGTGGCGGCCTTTCCCGATCGGGTCGGCATTGGCATTGATGAGGATACCTGTGCTGCTTTGGATGGGCAGGGAGCTTTTGAAGTGTTAGGCAAAGGTACCATTACGGTGGTTGATCCCGGTAATTCAGTTCGGACAAATTATTCCGTGACAGGTGAAACGTCGCCACTCAGTCTACACAATTTAAAGTTGCATGTACTGACTCCGGGTAACCGATACGATTATCACAACCGTATTGTGCTTGAGTAGCGGTATGAGCTGATGTGATTATTTGGCTTGAGTCGGTTGTTCTCACCTTGTTCCAAACGAGTGCCGTGTCTCTACAGATGTTATGAAAATCCTCAAAACTCAAACCCTCCGTGGCCCTAATTATTGGAGTATTCGTCACGGTCAATTGATCGTGGTGCGCTTAGACTTAGAAGACTTAGCCGATCGGGCTTCGGATGACATTCCAGGATTTTATGACGGGCTAGTTAAGGCGTTACCTAGCTTGGAGGAACATTTCTGCTCACCGGGCTGTCGAGGTGGGTTTTTAAGCCGTGTGCGGCAGGGTACCATGATGGGCCATATCGTGGAGCATGTCGCCTTGGAGTTACAGACCCTAGCAGGCATGTCGGTGGGTTTTGGGCGGACTCGCGAAACAGCCACTCCAGGCATCTACCAAGTCGTCTTCCAGTACGAAAACGAGCGGGCAGGGCGCTATGCAGCGCGGGCAGCGGTGCGACTCTGTAGCAGTATTATAGAGACAGGACGCTACCCGCAGTCTGAATTAGACAAAGATTTACAGGATCTGCGCGACTTTAAATTAGCAGCCTCCCAAGGGCCCAGTACCGAAGCCTTGGTGCGGGAAGCAGAACTGCGGGGCATTCCTTGGCAACCCGTGGGAGCGCGGGATCTTCTGCAATTTGGCCATGGGAAGTACCAACATCGGGTACAAGCTTCCCTAACCAGCTTAAGCAATGTTTTGGCGGTGGAATTGGCTTCGGATAAAGAAAGTACGAAGCAGGTCTTGGACAATGCAGGAATTCCTGTGCCAAAGGGGCTCGTAGTCTATACCTTGGATGAATTGGAAAGCGCGATCGATAATCTAGGGGGTTATCCGATCGTGCTCAAACCGCTGGATGGTAATCATGGACGGGGAATTACCCTAGATATTCGCACTTGGGAAGAGGCCGAAACGGCTTACGAAAAGGCGCGGGAAGTGTCTAAGGGAATCATTGTCGAGCATTACTACGAAGGCCATGACTTCCGGATTTTGGTGGTCAATCATAAAGTTGTGGCAGTAGCAGAGCGGGTTCCGGCCCATGTCGTGGGCAATGGCCGAGATAGCGTTGCTGAATTAGTGCGGCGGGAAAATGAAGATCCCCGCCGGGGACGCGGCCATGAGAACTTACTCACAGAACTGGCCCTTGATCAAACGACTGAGGAAATGTTGCAGCGGCAATGCTGTGATTTAGATTCGGTCTTACCGGAGGGTGAGGTCTGCTATTTGCGGGCCACGGCGAATTTGAGCACGGGGGGCATTGCCATCGATCGCACCGATGACATTCACCCAGAAACCATTTGGCTGGCGGAACGGGTCTCGCGATTGATTGGCCTGGATGTGGCGGGAATTGATGTCGTCACGACCGACATTAGTCGTCCCCTACGGGATGCCAATGGGGTGGTGGTGGAAGTCAATGCGGCTCCGGGCTTGCGGATGCACCTCGCGCCGAGTCAGGGGATTCCCCGCAATGTGGCCGCACCGATTCTGGACATGTTGTTCCCCGCAGGAACGCCAACGCGCATTCCCATTATTTCTGTGACGGGAACCAATGGCAAAACCACGACCACACGACTGATTGCGCACATTTTCCGTCAGGTGTACGGAACCGTTGGTTTTACGACCACTGACGGGATTTACATTAACAATCACCTGATTGAGAAAGGGGACACCACGGGGCCCTACAGTGCGCAGGTGATTCTGCGTGATCCGACCGTAGAGATCGCAGTGTTGGAAACGGCACGGGGCGGCATTTTACGATCGGGTCTAGCGTTCCAACATTGTGATGTGGGTGTGGTGCTGAATGTGGCAGAGGATCACCTCGGCCTTGGCGATATTGACACGATCGAAGACCTCGCCAAACTCAAAGCTGTGGTGGCGGAAGCCGCCCACCCCGATGGCTATGCGGTGCTGAATGCGGATGATCCTTGGGTGTCTGCCATGGCCGATCGGGTCACATCGAAGGTCGCTTATTTCTCCATGAATCCAGACAATGAGCTACTGCGATCGCACCTGCAAAATGGCGGCATTGCAGCGGTTTACGAAGATGGCTATCTGTCGATCTTGCAACAGGATTGGATCTATCGCATTGAAAAGGCCGATCGCATTCCGTTGACCATGGGTGGACGGGCACCGTTTATGATTGCTAATGCCCTAGCCGCTAGTTTGTCGGCCTTTGTGCAGGGGGTGGAAATTAAGATGATCCAAGCTGCACTGCGTAGCTTCCGGGCTTCGGCACAGCAAACCCCTGGTCGTATGAATCTGTTTAATTTAGGCCGTTACCACGTTCTGGTTGATTATGCCCACAATCCGGCGGGGTATGAAGCGGTGGGTGGATTTGTTTCCAATTGGACTGGGCCTACGGTGGGGGTCATTGGTGGCCCCGGCGATCGACGCAATGAGGATTTGCGATCGCTGGGTAAGCTTTCTGCAAAGATCTTTGGACAACTCATTATTAAGGAGGATGACGATAAGCGTGGTCGTGCTCCGAGTGAGGTGGCCGATTTGTTGGTTGAGGGCATTCAACAAGTAAAGGAAAAAACGCCCCCCTATGAAATCCGCCTGAATGAAACCGAGGCGATTAACTACGCCCTCGATCATGCACCGGATAATGGCTTGGTGGTAATTTTCCCGGAAAGCGTAACGCGGGCGATTGACTTGATTAAAGCTCGCAATCCGATTTCTGAAGCAATGGACGTGACGCCTTTACCTGCCGCTCCGGCCAAGAAGTCCACTCGATCGAGCTCCCGGAAAACCAAAGTTCCAGCGGCGATCGATGTAGCGCAATCGTCCTAGTTTTCTTGGGGGATGATCAGAACTGATCATCCCCCAATTGTTCTTACGAAATAAAAGAAAAAACAGCGAACAGAGAGATCATTTTGTTTAGATGATTTCTTGATACGTCTTTTTTCTTGAAAAATATTCTGCTTGACACCCCGGATTCGCATCAACACCCCGATTAAGTTATACCAAATTGATTTATTAATGCTACAAATCCGATCCCCCCTACCCCCGCGCTACGCGCCGCTGACGCTAGAAATAAGGGAGAATTCAGCCAAATTGTTTCAAAGTCCCCCTTAATAAGGGGGATGTAGGGGGATCGTTATCGGTTGCAATCACAAGTTGATTTGGTATCAGTACCCATACTCAATTGATTCAATAGATAAGCAGCCTGGGGGGTGATTATGGGTGGTCAATTAGTGCGACAATGGAAATAATTCAACGAATAAAGTCATTATTGGTTGAGTAAGCATGTTGATCAGTAAACATATTGTTTAAGTATCCAGTTGTTTAAGTATCCAGTCTCGTAATCATAGGATTTGAGTGTTTTGCCCCCCATCACTTCTGGTAACTTCATTCAAGTTTATCCATGAATGCTGAACTGATTACAAATCTTCCATTCTAGAAATTTAATTCGTTAGTTTATATCAGATTTTTTGTGTGGTTCCCAGTGGATCAGCGTATTTATCCCTTTCCCTTCGCATCATTCGGGAGGCTGTTCGATGGCAATTTCTACCTCTAGCGCAATTTCAGATTCTTCTGCTAAGTCTCCCTACGAAGCCCAAACCCAAGCGATCGCGCGGGAACTCTTGGCGCAAACGGGAGAAAAGCGATCGTTCTTTGCCAAGTTCCAAGACCAACTGCGCTGGGACGACAAACTGCTGGCTTGGACGATGGAAAATCCCGGACTGCGGGTGCAGTTATTTCGCTTAATCGACTGTCTTCCAGCATTGAGAACCAAAGCCGCGATCGCCCGTCACCTCCAGGAATATCTGGGTGATGCTGCGGTGGAATTACCCCAAGCCCTTAAGGGATTATTAAATTTTACTAATGCAGATTCTGTGCCAGGACAGGTTGCGGCAACGACGTTGGCAACCGCAGTGGAAACCCTAGCGCGGAAATATATTGCAGGCGAAAATCTCAAGCAGGCGCTCAAAAGTATTGAACAGTTACGCAAACAGTCGATGGCCTTCACGATCGACCTGTTGGGCGAGGCTGTGATTACGGAAACAGAAGCGCAAGAATATTTGCAGCAGTATTTGGATTTAATGGCACAGTTGACCGATGCCGCGAAAGGTTGGTCAACGGTGGCGAACATTGATAGTGCGGAGGGAGATGCCCTCCCCAAGGTGCAAGTGTCCGTCAAATTAACGGCCTTTTATTCCCAATTTGATCCCCTGGATGCCACCGGATCCCAAGCTAAGGTCAGCGATCGCATTCGCACCTTACTGCGGCGATCGAAGGAATTGGGCGTTGCGGTGCATTTTGACATGGAGCAATACCGCTATAAAGACGCTACGTTAACAGCGTTGAAGCAATTGCTGTTGGAAGAAGAATTTCACGATCACACCGATGTGGGTATGACGCTGCAAGCCTATCTTCGCGATAGCTATGGCGATTTGAAGGATTTGATTATCTGGGTCAAGGAGCGCGGCCATCCGATCACCCTGCGACTGGTCAAGGGAGCCTATTGGGATCAGGAAACGATTCTATCGCGCCAGAATCATTGGCCCACGCCGGTCTATAACCACAAGTCCTCCACCGATGCCAATTACGAGCGCATGACGGCCTTGCTGCTGGAAAATCATGATTACCTGTACGCCGCGATCGGCAGTCATAATGTGCGCTCCCAAGCCCATGCCCTCGCGATCGTGGATGCCTTAGCCATTCCCAAACGGCGAGTAGAATTTCAAATGCTCTATGGCATGGCGGATAACCTGGCCGCCGCGATCGCCAAACGGGGGCAGCGGGTACGGATTTATTGCCCCTATGGGGACTTAATTCCGGGTATGTCCTATTTAATTCGACGTTTGCTGGAAAATACGGCCAATAGTTCATTCCTGCGGCAGAATTTGGAGGCACGCTCCCCGGAGGAGTTGCTGGCGATTCCGAGGTGGGGGGAAGGCGATGAATTACTAGAAGCGAATCCGCTTGCGATCGCTCCTAGCTCGTCGTCACTGAGTCGGATTGATCCAGCGCCGGATACGGACTATGCCCTGGGGAATCTACGCGATCGGGCAACGGCTGGACTCACTCAAGTGAAACAACAGTTGGGACAAACCTATGGGCCGTTAATCAACGGTCGATCGATGACTACAGAAACAACTCTGCCATCGGTCAATCCATCGCAGCCCAGTCAGATCGTGGGAACGGTGGGACAGATCAATTTAGACCAAGCGGAGGAAGCTATTACCGCCGCAAAAACCGCCTTTGCTACCTGGAAACGTACACCCGTCAAAGAACGGGTTGCTATTATTCGCAAAGTCGCCGATTTACTAGAAGTTCGTCGCCATGAATTGAATGCCTGGATGGTCTATGAAGCGGGAAAACCTCTGCGTCAAGCGGATGGGGAAGTTTCAGAAGCTGTTGATTTCTGTCGCTATTATTCCGCAGAGATGGAGCGGCTCGCCCAAGAACTCAGCTACGATGTGGCGGGGGAAACCGATCGCTATTTCTATCAGCCGAAGGGCCTTGTGTTGGTGATTTCACCGTGGAATTTTCCGTTAGCGATTCCTACAGGAATGACGATCGCGGCATTGGTGACAGGGAATTGTGCGTTGCTCAAGCCAGCCGCAGTCACCTCTGTAATTGCTGCAAAACTCAGTGAGATTTTGGTTGAAGCCGGAATTCCCCCCGGTGTGTTTCAATACATTCCTGGTCGTGGCTCCACCATTGGCAATTACCTCGTTAAACATCGTGATGTGCACATGATTGTCTTTACGGGTTCCCAGGAGGTGGGCTGCCAGATCTATGCGGATGCAGCAGTGTTACAACCGGGACAAAAACACCTGAAGCGCGTCGTGGCGGAAATGGGTGGCAAAAACGCCATCATTGTTGACGAGAGCGCTGATTTAGATCAAGCCGTGCAGGGAGTGGTGTATTCCGCCTTTGGCTACAGCGGACAAAAATGTTCCGCTTGTTCGCGGGTGGTCGTGCTTGCGCCGATTTATGACGCCTTTGTGGCACGGTTAGTAGAGGCAACAAAATCTCTAAATGTGGGGGATGCCACTGATGCCAGTACCCAGGTGGGGCCGGTGATTGATGCAGCCGCCCAGCAACGGATTCGGGACTACATTGCTAAGGGAAAAGCAGAGGCAACCCTCGCGATCGAATTACCCAGTCCAGAAACGGGCTATTTTGTGGGGCCAACAATTTTTACCGACGTTGATCCGCAAAGCACGATCGCCCAGGAGGAAATATTTGGCCCTGTGCTGGCGGTGATGCAGGCGACGGATTTTGATCAGGCATTGGCGATCGCCAATGGGACGAATTTTGCCTTAACCGGGGGACTCTTTTCCCGCACCCCGTCGCACATTGAGCGGGCTAAGGCTGAGTTTGAAGTGGGCAACTTGTACATCAACCGCAGCATTACCGGGGCGATCGTGGCAAGGCAGCCCTTTGGTGGCTTTAAGTTATCGGGGGTTGGCTCCAAGGCGGGTGGGCCAGATTATCTATTGCAGTTTTTGGAGCCGCGCACCGTGACGGAAAATATTCAGCGCCAAGGGTTTGCCCCGATCGAGGGCGTGGATACTTAACGCCCTCCGAACTTGCTCAAGGAAAAGCTAGCAATTTGCCAAGGATGAATGGTCGGGTCTGGGTTCGTGAGCGATCGCTCCAGTAAATCCACCCGATCTCCTACTGTTAACACTAGCAATCCGTCGATCGTCAGTTCTGCCGATTCCCCTAGCCATTCATAACAACGCAGAATATATTGTTCTGGGTTATCTTCGGCCTGTTTCAATGCCATGGGCATTAGGTTATCGATCGGGATGGTTAATAAGCTTCCTGACCGTGGCAAATCGCCCTGTAAGGCTTGGGCTGGAAGGTCGATCGCGGCTAATGGCAAAGTCGTTTCCATAGCCTTTTGGGGTGTTTTAGCGGTTTGCCAGTTTCCGGCATGGGGATAGAGGTAATAGGTAAATTGGTGCTGACCTTGATCGGCCAGGGGATCGGGCCATTCCGGTGCCCGCAATAGCGTGAGTCGAATTTCGTTGGGCTGGTGGTCGTAGCCATGTTTACGATCGCTGAGAATACTCAGGCCATAGTTTCTCTGATTACCCGCTTGACCGTTGATCTCTCCACTCAAGCTCGCCCAGCGCAGTCCCGGCACTTCCCACTGGGCTTTTTCTGCTTCAGTTGTGGGGCGCGTGGGTCGATCGATGACGCCACAGGCCGTTTCATAACTGACAAACTCCGCTGAAAAATTGACTGGAAATGCGACTTTGACCAGCACATGTTTTTCCTGCCAATCCACTTGGTTTTGGATTTCCAACAACGGCGAATGGGCTTCCAGCACATAAATTTGCGTAAAGGTCGATTGCCCGATCGTTCGCGTGACTTGCAACCGCGATCGTACAGCACTCTGTTCCAGCCATTCGATCGACTGAAGTTGCGCTGGCGGTAACGGGTGATTTTTGTAATCTGGATCAATATTCCAGGCATCCCAGTACTGATCTTGATCTTGAAAACTCAGCAACACGTTTCCTTGACCATTGAAAACATTTTGCTGACAAGTTTTATCAAATAATTCTGTAATATTTCCCGTTTTTGAATTAACAATAACTCGCAAATACTCATTCTCTAGCTGATATTTTTGATTGCGATCAAAAGTTATATCGAAAATCTCAGTAATGTTGTCTTTACTGATTTCTGAAATGTCACTGGAGTCTTCGATCGAAAGTCGATAGCAACAGTATCCCATGGGTGGAATCGCCTCTGCCCAAAACTCCACTACTCCCCCCGATCGTCCATCCTGATAATGCGATCGAATCTGGCATTTCACCTCATCTCTTGAATCCTTCAAAGTCCCCCTTATGAAGGGGGATTTAGGGGGATCAAGCATTATCGCATCATCGAATTGATTAGGACTTCCCCCATCCAATTCTGGAATAAACAAATCTGGAATAAACAACCGAACCCATCCACTCCGCTGCCAAGACAGATCGTTAAAGACAACGATCACTCGATCGGTGGGTGAGATAGGCTCTAACGGTTGAATCGCCTGCGCGATCGCTTGTCTTGCCTGGATTATAATCGCTTGTAATTGCTGATATGCCTGCTCCCAGGTTTGATTCGCTGTGGGGTAAACTTCCGCGATCGACGTACCGGGCAAAATGTCATGGAACTGATTAAACAATACTTGTTTCCAAGCCGTTTCCAATGCCTGTTTGGGATAGGGCTGCCCGATCGCTAACGTCGCTAAAGAGGCCCATAATTCCGCACGGTACAAGGCATTTTCACAGTCCCGGTTCCAAGCCTTTTGATCCCCATGGGTCGTGTAGCAACCACGATGGAATTCTAAATACAACTCGGAATTCCAAAGGGGCAATTCAGCCACGGGCAAGGATGATTTCAGCCGATCGCAGTAGGTTTCCGCCGTGGTGAATTCCAGGTTGGGGAAGTAGGGCGATCGCTGCCACCGGGTCGCTAAGTCCAACATGTCGCGGGTGGGGCCACCGCCATGGTCACCTACTCCAGGGAGCCATAAAGGTTCACGATCGCCCGTTTTTTGCTGCCAGTCCCAACAGTAATCACTCAGCTTCATCGGGTCGATTCCTTCCCCGATCGGAGCCGACATCAACGCCATCACCTGCGACCCATCCGGAGCCTGCCAACTAAACACCTCATGGGGATACTTAGTCGTGTCATTCCAGCGCAACTTTTGCGTCACAAAATAGGCCATACCACCCTGCTGCAACAATTGCGGAAACTGCCAACAGAACCCAAAGGTATCCGGTAGCCAAGCAATGGAGCTAATTTTTCCAAAACGGGATTGATAATAGCGTTGCCCATAGAGGATCTGCCGTGCGATCGATTCCCCTCCAATCACATTCAACTCTGGTTCAATCCACAGTCCCCCCACGGGTTCCCATTGTCCCGCCTGTACCCGCTGGCAAATTTCGCCAAATAATTCCGGACGGTGCTGTTCCATCCATTCATACAATGCAGGCGTCGTGTGGCAGAACGTTAATTCAGAAAATTCCTGTTGTAATTGCAGCGCCGATCGAAAGGTTCGTTCCGCTGCCTTCCAAGTTTCCTCCACCGTCCATAACCAGGCCATATCCAAATGGGCATGACCCAGGAGATAAATCGTGTAGTCCTTCAGTCGATCGCGGTAGGGTACCAAACTGTTTCTTAAATCGGCCAAAGCCGTTGGGGTTAATCGCAATTCCGCGCCAAGCTGGGCAACTTGGTTTGCCAGTCCTTGCAGTTCCTCCGGGGCAAAGGTCGTTAAATACTGCGTCACCACCGCAAATTCATCGGCCACAAACCCAGGATCCAACCCATCATAGGCTGATTCAAAAATCAACCGCGATCGCATCAATGCACCGTTATCGTGACCGGGACTGACCAACCGTAGCGTGACCTCCACCCGCTCGCCCGGTTGGACCGATGGACTCAGGACAATCCGCGCCGAATGGTCAAATAAGTCACCCTCCTGTACCTTTTCGCCATTAACCCAAACCTCCGCCAGTTCTGCCCACCAGGTTAAACAAAGTCGTGCCGTTAGCCCAGTCAGATCGTAATGACCGAGCGGGGTGCGATCGAGGTATTGCGGTAGCTGAAACGCCTGATGCAGAGTCATCACCTGACGCCCCTTGTCCCAGGCCAGATGCCCCTTTGCGTTGGGAATGGCAAGGGGGAGGGAATCGGGCAGGACAGCCGCCGCATTAGTTAAATCCTGGCTAGTTAAATCCTGGTCAATTAAATTCTGGCTAGTTAAATCCTGGTCAATTAAATTCTGGCTGGCTAAATTCTTGTTTACAATCTGCCAAGTTGCGATCGTGTCTTGCTGTACCTGGTTTCGCAGGGATTGAATCACACCGTGCAATGTTTGTGTTGCAAGTTCGATCGAATCTGGCAAGTTTGTCATAATCAGTTACAGATCTTCTTTAAACGGAAGGCGTACAATTTTCACGTTAGGGATCACTGACTTCACGAAATTTTTTGTGAAATAGGTTAAGACCTAATCATCGGGTCATTGTGATAGGTGATCCAGTTCTTTATTGTTTCATTGGGTGGGATGCTATGGCCCTCGATCGCCCTTACCAAAGTCAATTTCTCAACTTCTTCTCCCGTCAGACCCAAAAACTTAAGGATCGGGCAGGGGTTCTCTGGCGTAACTTCAAATTGGCGGCGATCTGGGGGGCGCAGTTGTCCCTCTACCCGATTTATGCGATCTTCCAAGCCTCCCGTCTGGTGGGTAAGCAACTCAATGCGGGGGTGCGGCAGGCGGCGCTGTGGCTGACGGCAGGGGTGGAACAGTCCGATGAACCCGTGGCAACCGATGCCGCTATTCAAACCGTCATCTCTGCCCTGACCCAAAATACGATCGCGCCCGCGCCCGTGGGACAGGTGGATCCCCTGCTGGCTTTGCTGACGGAAGGCACTGAGATTCGCGGCGTGGCTTCCCTGGTGTCTACCCAGCGGATGGTACTGGTAGCGAAGGATAATCAGCTTCTGGATGTACTGACCCAATCGCAGCAGCACCAACTGAAGCGACGCATCATTTTGGAATTAGCGCTTTACTATCGCTACTGGCGACGGCATCAACTCAAGACAGGCAGTGCGATGGTGGTTCGTGATCGCTCTTCCCTGGCGCTCCCGTTACGGCTGTTCTGGCAACTCATGGCTTGGGTTCAATCCAGCCCGATCGCCGTTTCGACCAATCTTTTCCAAGAAGCCAAATTGACGGGTGCGAATCCTCCGCTTTTGAAAGCTTTCAAGCCGGATCTGAGCCCCAATCCTGCCGCGAATGCCCTCACGCTGTCCCGAGGCTTGGGAGTCATGCAAGGCAATTCGTTGCGCTGGCATACGATCGGGGCCGCATTGCGTACCAAGATTGAGACCTTAGGCCAGGGCTTACCCCAGTTGCGGGAGGTTCCGGATTTAATTCAAGCCGCCATTCGCTATTTCTTTGGGCCACGGGCCACAGAACAGGCCGCAAGAACGCTCTATCCTGCCGCAAGAACCGTCGCATCGCTACCGGGACAAACACCGGGACAAACGAAATCCTTTGTCATGGTCGAAGATCCCTGGCTCACAACTCAGGATGTGTTTGGGACAGATGGCATTACCCGTCCGGCACCTGACTCTTGGCTCGATCGCTGGCGCGTTCCCGCCGAGGATGTACCCACGACTTTGTTTGGCGTTGTTACCACCGCGCTACCGGGGCAGCCCCAACCCACCCTAGGCGGCACCTTGAAGCAATGGATTCAAAGTACCCTGGCCGATCCCCTATCCGCCCTGACCCCGTCTCCGCCCAACCCAGCGACCCAAAAAACAGGCCAGAAGCGCATGAAAGCGATCGTCTTCAATCGGCGGGGAGTGCTCCGAACCAAGCTCTTTTCGGGCTTGACGATGGATGCGATCGCCACCCCAGAAGCCACGAGCAATTCGACTAGCGCTTTAATCGGCGTGGATCTCGACAATTGGGCGATCTCATCCACGAGAACCGAGCAAGACGCAGTCACCAATGATGCGGAAACTCTAACGGGAACAGACGCGATCGTATCAGC
>MUGG01000141.1 GCA_002148405.1 Alkalinema sp. CACIAM 70d
TTTGCAAACCTTTCACCCCACGCCAACTCGTATCGCCCGGGCGTCCCTCCAACTTCCCCAAGATAAGCAAATTATTGTCTTTGGTGCCCCCAATGCCCTAGAGGATCCCCGCAAAGGTTTTCAATACCTGTTGCCTGCTTTGCAGCAACTGATTGCGAACGATTGGGGCCAACGGATTCACCTCGTCATCTTTGGGGCGGATAATCCTGAAATGTCTATCCAGCTCAATTGTCCGGTCACTTCACTGGGGCATATTGATTCCGATCAGACCTTGGCTCTCCTCTATGCGGCGGCGGATGTCATGATCGTTCCCTCTCTCCACGAAGCCTTTGGCCACACGGCCTGCGAAGCCATCGCCTCTGGTACCCCTGTAGTTGGATTCAATGCTACGGGTATCAAAGACATTGTGACCCACCAACAAAGTGGTTATCTTGCAAGGCCCTATCAAATTGATGATTTGGCGCGGGGCATTGCCTGGGTACTTCAGGATCCACAACGCCATGCCCAACTTCGGCAAGCTGCACGATCTCAGGCCGTCGCCAATTTCGATTATGTGAAACAAGCGGCCTACTACGCCCAGCTCTTTCAGGATTTATTGGAACAGGAGCCCGTCCATGCCCAACCAAGGGTTCCGCTGAGTCGAAAGATGTCAGATTTGTTACCCTCCGCGAGTCGTTGGAAAGGATAAGTTCGCTGTCAAGCTGGTTGCGCTAGGGAAGAGAAGCACTGATATGAAGATTTACTGCTATTTAAAGCATTTTCCCTTTGAAAAAGATCCCCGCTCCGAAGGAGTTAGTAAAGCGGTCCATGGATTGGCCTCCGGCTTGGTGAAACAGGGTAGTTCGGTGACGGTACTCTGTGAAGGCAACCCTGCGGGACAACGGATAACCCCTGAAGGCTACGAGATCCAATGCTTTCCTAGCGCCAGTTCCTCGCCCAGTTGGAGCCTTGCCCCAGAACTACAACAATTTTTCCAGACTCAATTTAGTCAGGCAGGGGCAGAAGAGGCGATCGTCATTCTCAATGGAATTTTTCACCGCAGTGTTTTCGCGGTGGCCCAGCAACTTCGGAAACTGCGAGTTCCTTACATTGTGGCTCCCCACGATCCCTATCACCCAGCGATTTTCCAGAAAAATGCCTATCTTAAGTGGCCCTACTGGTTTTTAGTGGAAAAACAGTTACTGCAACAAGCCACAGCGATTCAGGTATTGGATGCCCAGCACAAGCAATGGTTAACTCGGCTCGGGATTCACAGGCCGATTTTAGATCTCCCCAACGGGTTTGAAGCCCAAGATGTGTTGCCAGAGATGGAATTGCAATGGCAATGCAACAACCTCGAGCAACCCAACTCGGTTACTCGATTTTTCTTTTTGGGACGCTTGGATGCCTATAACAAAGGACTCGATCTGTTGATTGAGGCCTTTGCCCAGCATCAACAATCGGCACCCGCACCCAGTAACTTGACTATTCAAGGGGCAGATTGGGGCGATCGAGCCAGTCTAGAAGCCCAGGTCGCACGATTAAACTTGGCAGAAACTGTGAAGTTTTTACCCCCGGACTACCATACCAGTCCCTCTCAATTAGCCGTTCAGTATGATGTCTTTTGTATGCCCTCCCGGTTTGAAGGCTTTAGTCTTTCAGCCTTAGAGGCCATGTTGGCAGGGCGCGTCTTGCTTGTTTCGGATGTCGCAGGCATTGCTACCCATGTCCAAGCCAGTGGCTGTGGGGTGGTGGTGCAAGCCACTGGGGAGAGCATTTATCAGGGGATGCAACAGCTTGGGAATTGTCGCGATCGTTGGCCAGAGATGGGATTAAAAGGTCGCCAATATGCTCTTGAAAATTTACAGTGGGAGCAAATTGCTCAACGAGCATTGGAACAGTACCGTCGTTTGGAGGCTGTATGAAAATTTTGCTCTCTGCCTATGCCTGTGAACCCAACCGGGGATCGGAACCGGGAGTTGGGTGGAATGTGGCCTTAGCCTTGGCTCAGTATTCCTCCGTTCAGCAGCCAGAACCGCATCAAGTGTACGTGCTGACGACCGCCGCCCACCGGGCTGGCATTGAAGCGGAATTGGCTCAGAACCCGCAACCCAACCTCACGGTGGTTTATCTGGATCCCTGGAGTTGGATCTATGACTGGAGCCAGGAAGGCAAGCATTACACTTGGTCGGTGAATTTACATTATTATCTCTGGCAAATTAAAGCCTATTTAGTCGCCCGATCGCTACATAAACGGTATCAGTTTGATATTGCCCAGCACATTACCTACGTCCGCTATTACAACCCCAGTTTTCTGTCTTTTCTACCGATTCCCTTTATCTTTGGGCCAGTGGGAGGGGCAGAAATTGCGCCGGAACCCTTTCTAGCCACGTTTAAACCCAAGGAGCAATGGTTTGAACGCATTCGAACCTTGGCTAAACGGGTGGGTGAATGGGATCCTTTTCTCTGGTTGACGGTGAAACGCAGTGCCCTAGTGTGGGTGACCACCCAAGATACCGAAAAGCGAATGAAGGCCTTAGCAGCTCCCAAGGTGGAAATTTTGAGTGAATCTGGGTTAATCGATTCTGAAATTGAGCAACTCAACCAATACCAATTGCCGACCCAGGACAAGATTCAATTTATCAGTATGGGGCGTTTGCTGCATTGGAAGGGCTTTCACCTCGGCATCCAAGCCTTCGCCAAAGCGAATCTTCCCAATGCGACCTATTGGATTTTGGGGGAAGGCCCCGAGGAAGGGCGACTGAAAGAATTGGTCAGTTCTCTGGGATTGACCGATCGAGTTCAATTTCTAGGTAAATTGCCACGGGCAGAAGGACTACAAAAACTGGCTCAGTCCCATGCGTTGGTACATCCAAGTCTTCATGATTCCGGCGGCTGGGTCTGTCTAGAAGCTATGGCAACAGGGCGGCCTGTTATTTGCTTAGATTTGGGAGGTCCAGGGACGCAAGTTACCTCAGAAACAGGGTTTAAAGTGCCCGCCCATGATCCCGATCAGGCAATTCAAGACTTGGCCAAGGCCATGGAACAAATTGCCAGCGATCGCGTCCTGCGGGAGAACATGGGAGCGGCAGGTAAGACCCGTATTCAACAGCATTACCGCTGGGCTAACCGTGCTCAATTACTAACAACAACCTACACCAAGATTCTCCAATCTCGTTCCTCCAAGCTGGTAAGGCAGAACCATGAAGAAGTTAGGAATTAGCCGACGATTTCTAGGGTGGCATACTTGGATTTTGCTGGGATACTCCTTGTTTGGTCGGGGATTTTCCTATGTGGGTATTGCACCGCTTTACATTGGTGAAATCACATTATTTTTTGGATTCTTGACTCTTCTCTTGAATCGTTCTTTATCCAAGTTGATAGGACATCACTTACCTCAACTCTTTCGCCAACCTGCTCCCTGTCTCCTCGCTATTTTTGTTATTTGGTGTATTTTACAAACGATTCCCTATGTTCCTAGGTACGGCATTGATTCGATTCGAGATGCTGCAATGTACTATTACAGCTTCTATGCCTTTATCATTGCGATTATTCTGACGGCCAAGCCAGATTTATTACTATTTCTACTGCGGCGATATCGGCGCTTTATTATTGTTTTTCTATTAGTTTTGCCAATTACTTGGACGATTTTTCAAGCAGGCATTGCTCCAGATATTCCAGGGGCACCCGCAAAGGTGATTGATATCAAAATTGCAGATGCCATGGCCCATTTATCGGGTTGCCTTGCTTTTTTTGTCGCACTTAAGCCCCCGATCACCGCATTTTTATTACTTTTCTTAGTGAATGTGGGGTATGTGGGTTCCCAGGCTAACCGATCGGGAACTGTTGCTTTTGCACTTGCTTTTTTAGTGGTCGGAATCAATCAAATTCAAAGTAAACGACTTTGGCAGATTTTGATTGTAGTGGGGATAGTACTCACTTTTATTATTGCTCTCAATCCCAATTTAATTTCGGTGGTTTCTGATAAGGTAGCTACAATTTTTTCCGATGAGGGATCTAGCCGCTACCAAGGAACCAAAGAATGGCGACAAAAGTGGTGGACGAAGATTATCAATTACACGTTCTATGGAGAGTACTTTTGGACAGGCCGGGGATTCGGCATCAACCTTGCAACTGTGGATGGATTTGATCCCTTCCAGAATGGGGTATTGCGCAGTCCTCACAATGGCCACATTAATCTCTTAGCCAGAACGGGAGTACCTGGATTTATTCTTTGGTTGTGTACCCAAGCCAGTTGGGGCAGTACGATTTTGTGGGCCTATATTCATAGTCGGCTCCGGGGATTGCAATACTGGTCGGGTCTGTTCATGACCCTGTTTACCTATTGGGCCGCTTTTATGACGACTACCACCTTTGAGGTGATCATCGAAGGGCCAACGGGTGCAATTTGGATTTGGACAATTTTTGGGGTTGGGATCGCTGCGGTGCAAATTTATCGAACGACTCCAGAATTACTTGACCTTTCCCCTAAACAAGCCTTAGAGCCCTCCCCAGAGGAGGAAATGCTGGTGTTGCAGCCTGCCTTGACTGAATTTAAGCCTGAATCCAATGGGTTCATAGGCAATCAACGGTAATAGTTTTCTTGAAGATTCACTAGGAATGAGTTTTTACAGCAGCAGGCGGAGTAGTGCAGTTAGCCGATCGTGTGCAGTTAGCCGATCGTGATCGATTGCGTTGCCGCCCACTGGTTCAGATCGCGGCGGGCGATCGCGGCGGCCATCAGATCCGGGAACAGATCAGGCGTACAGCTAAAACTGGGGATGCCCATGGCGGCAAAGGCTTTGGCTGTTTGGTGGCAGTAGCAAGGTTTTCCGTCGTCATTGAGCGCTAGGAGGGCAATCATCTGCACACCGCTATTCACCAACGTTGCCGCTCGTTTCAGCAGGGCTGAACGATCGCCCCCTTCGTACAAGTCGCTGATCAACACTAAAATCGTGTCCTGGGGCTGACGCACTAAGCCTTGGCAATAGGACAGGGCAAGATTAATATCTGTGCCACCGCCCAATTGCGTGCCAAACAGAACTTCGACGGGGTCTTGCAGGAGTTCACTCAAATCCACAACGGCAGTATCAAAGACGACCATCTGGGTTTTCACTGCGGCTAAAGAAGCGAGTACAGCGCTAAAAATACTGGCGTACACCACTGAAGTCGCCATGGAACCACTTTGGTCAACGCAAAGAATGATATCTCGTAAAGAAGATTGTTTCCGCCCAAAGCCAATGCGCGTTTGGGGAATAATCGTTTTATGACTGGGTTGATAATGCTTGAGGTTGGCGCGAATGGTGCGGTTCCAGTCAATCTCGCTATGGCGAGGCCGACGGTTACGGATCGATCGATTCAGGCTACCCATCACCGCTTGGCGCGTCGGCTGCTCTAATTTCCGCTGCAAGTCTTCTACCACCCGCCGCACCACAATTCGTGCGGTTTCCTTTGTGCGGCTGGGCATGATGTTGCTCAGGGACACCAAATTCGCCACCATGTGAACATCCGGTTCGATCGCTTCCAGCATTTCCGGCTCCAAGAGCATTTGCTGCAAATTGAGCCGTTCTAAAGCATCCTGCTGCATCACCCGCACTACAGAACTGGGAAAATATTGCCGAATATCCCCCAGCCAGCGGGCCACCTTGGGTGAACTGCTACCGAGGCCACCGGAGCGATCGCTGTTGTAGAGAGCTTCCAAGGCTTGATCCATAGCTCGATCGGTAGCCCCTAATGGCCATCCATCGCCAGTTCCCCCTGTGCCGTCGCCAGTTCCCCCTGCACTGCCTCCAATGCCATCCGCTTCGCCCCCACCCAGGATGAGCCGCCAACGTCGTAATCGTTCTGTTTCTGAGTTGTTATTAGCATTCATAACGGCATTCCAGTTTGTGAGGTCATACTAAATTAGCTTGTCATTGCTATGCATCACGATCCCCCTACATCCCCGCGCTACGCGCCGCTGCGCTAGAAATAAGGGGGACTTTGAGAGAATTTGACTAAATTAAGGGGGTAGGAGAAATCGGATCGGTAGCATTGATCAATCAATTGGGTGTATGTGATTTGGTGGGTATAGGTGATTTGGGAATGAGTCTAAAGGAATTAAGTGACAGGTTGCCCTAAGAGTAACTGAAGCATCGGTAGCACCGCATTGGCCCGATCGAGATCGAGGTCAAGATCCGTCATTTCTGAGAGACTCGCGTTCCCCAATCCTTGGCGAACTTGTTGGCCCATTTGTCGCCGTTCCGCTGCGGGAAAGTCCGAAAAGGTTCGACGCAATAAAGGCAGCACCGATGGAAACTGCTCCGCTGAAAGGTGTGCAATCCAGTCATCCAAAATTTGCAACAGCACTGGATTATGGAGCAACAGTAAACCACTACCCTTCAATAGGCCACTAATCCAAGCCGCAGATTGAGCGGGTTGATTGGCGATCGATAGGGCCAAGCTTAACCGCTGCGCCACGGTTTCCGGACTCAACACCCCCGCATCCAGCAACAAGCGACAACAACGCCCCGCAATCAGGCCCGTTAAATTGCTTTGATTCGCTAGTTGTTGCAGCACCAATTGCCAGGGTTCAGTCAAATCCGGCAATTGCAAGAGTTGAATGGCTTGGTGGACAGCGATGAGATGCTGATCCATTTGCGCCGCCGCATCGTCGTCCAGGTTGCCACAGGCCAAGGGCAAGCTGATACAAATGCGGGTTACTAATCCTTGGACGATCGGATGCAGGATTTCTGGATTGAACGATCGCACATTGCCGTAGCGCATCACTTGGGCTAGGGGCGGTACAGCATTCATTAAATGGGCAATATCCTGGGCGATCGCCGCTTCCGCTTGAATCCGTTGCATCAACGTAGGAATGGCGGGGGAAAGATCCGCTAGCAACGCCCGATCGAGCAGTTCCGTCAGCGCAGGCAGGGCATCAGCGGTTTGGGCCAGATGGCTGAGATAGGCTGTGGCCGCCACTTCCACCGTATTGCCCCAAGTGCCTTTTTCAATCAGTTGCACCTCAAACTGGGGTTTCCAAGTAAGTTGCCAGCCTTCTTTGAACGTGCCTTTGCTGCGAGTGGTTAAGGATTGCCCCCAGGGAATGCCTAGGAGATTGAGGCGATGGAACAGGTGCGATCGCAGCAAATCAGTTTCCTGGCGTAAATCCAGTACTAATTCCTTAGACTCTGGACTGGGTTTGAGTCGTAGCCGTTTTTGCCAGCGTTGCAAATCCTGTTGCAAGGGCACCATCGGAGTGTCGCTAGGCACTTTCCCCAAGCGATCGTTGATAATCAACTGCTGATGGATCACTCGCATGGGCAACTCGTCGCCAAAGCACAACACCGTTTGCGTTGCTTCATTCAGTTCCGCCAGTCCCGGCAGGGGATATTGCCGCAAGGCGGCTAAGGATTCCGCCAGACGCACGGCTTCAATCACACTGGCTGAGGACGCATCGATGCCCTGTTTGCGTAGTAGGCGAGCCACATGGGTCAGCCAACGGGTGCTGATCAGCGCTTTGGGATCGGCGGGTGGCGTCTGAGATCGGCGCTTGGCTTTGTGGTTGTAGGATTGCCAGAGGTGCTGGTACCAGCCGGGAGACTCAATGCCCGCCCCGTAGCCCGTTTGCAAGGCTAACCGCCCCTGCGTCCAGGGAATCCAGGTCGCACTAACCTTCGTTTTCGTCAGTCCCTTCAGCAAGGTCTGATCCTGCTTGGCTGGGGGCATCTCGGCTAAAACTGGAGCATGCCATGCACCGCAGACGACCGCAATTTTCGTGAAGCCCTCTTTTTGAGCCTGACGAATTGTCGTCCGCATGAAGGCTTCCCGTTGCTGCTCCCGTTGCGTGTTGCGTAAATCTGGCAACTCCGATCGCAGGGCTTGCATGGCCTCTAGAATTGCCTGAAATACATCCGTGCTGTCTTGCCGTTGCTCAACTAACCGTTCCCACCAGCGTTCTGCATCACTATCCCCCGCCGCTTTAGCCAGCCATTCCAGCGGATCAGGCAGAAATTCCCCTTGGAGTGTCAGGGTTTCAATCGTATCTGGAGTGATTGACGGATCAGTCGGTTTTACTGTTGTCTCTATTTCTGTTGCCTTTAAGGCTGCGATCGTATCTTCGATCTCCTCTGGTATATGAAGTTGATAGGCTTGGGGCAAATCCATAAACTTGACAGGGATGCCTCGGCCTAAGCCATACTGCATCGCTTGCCATTCCGGCGAAAATTCCACAAAGGGATAGTAAACCGCTTGCTGCGGCTGCTCCGTTGCATAAATCAGCAAAGCCACCGGCTGTTTCATTCCGGCCTGCGCCGCGATCGGGATCAGGGCATCGGCATCCGGCGGCCCTTCAATCAGCACAATATCGGGTTCCAACGCCTGCAAGGCTTGATTCAGACTATGGGCTGAGCCGGGGCCGTGGTGGCGAATCCCAAAAATATGGATGGTCATAACCGCTCACCTTGCCTACAGCACTTCACGGCTGGCGCGATATAAATCTTTCCAGCCTTCCCGCTCCTTCACGATCGTTTCCAAATACTCCTTCCAAACCACCTGATCCTGAACGGGATCTTTGACGATCGCGCCCACCAGACTAGACATTAGATCGCTGGCTTTGATGGTGCCGTCTCCAAAGTGGGCCGCCAGCGCCATGCCACTGCTCATAACGGAAATGGCTTCGGCGGTGCTGAGGGTACCCGTGGGCGATTTCAACTTGGTTTTGCCATCTTCAGAAATGCCGTGGCGCAGTTCCCGAAAAATCGTGACAACGCGGCGAATTTCTTCCAAAGCTGGCGTTTCTCCTGGTAATTCCAAGGCACGGCCCAAACTTGTGACTCGGCGTTGGACAATATCCACCTCGTCTTCGATCGAATTCGGCACGGGCAAAATAACCGTATTAAAGCGGCGTTTGAGGGCGCTGGACAGTTCATTCACCCCGCGATCGCGGTTGTTCGCCGTCGCAATCACGTTAAAGCCCTGTTGCGCTTGCAGTTCGGTATTGAGTTCTGCGATCGGGAGCGTTTTTTCCGATAACACAGTGATTAACGTATCCTGCACATCCGACGGAATGCGCGTCAGTTCCTCCACCCGGGCAATTTTGCCTGCTTCCATGGCCCGCATCATCGGACTGTAGACCAGCGCCTCCGTGGACGGGCCTTCCGCCAGCAATTTGGCATAGTTCCACCCATAGCGAATCGATTCTTCGCTAATGCCAGCGGTGCCCTGAATCAGCAGCGTGGAATCGCCAGTAATGGCCGCAGTCAGGTGTTCCGACACCCAGGATTTAGCCGTTCCCGGTACGCCATAGAGCAGCAGCGCTCGATCGGTCGTTAAGGTGGCGATCGCGATTTCGATCAGCCGACGATTGCCAATGTATTTCGGGGAAATTTCTACGCCGTTATCCAAAGTACCGCCCAGCAAATAGGTGGCGACGGCCCAGGGGGAAAGTTGCCAATTGGGCGGACGATGGTGCCTGTCCTGCTCGGCTAGGGCCGTCAATTCATGGGCATACTGTTCTTCCGCGTGTTGCCGGAGCACCTGTTTAGCGGTTGATTCGGCTGCTTGGGCTTTGGTTTTTGATTTTGCCGTTGCCATAGGGGTGAAAACTCAAAGATTGCAAAGGATTACAAATTAACGGTTGGAGAATCGCGATCGCTGAAATCTACACAGAATCGGATTCCATGGGCTCATCCTGATTCAGGTTGCAGGGCCTGCACCATATCCTGGCGAAATCGCACCAGTTCGTAAATTTTTTCGAGTTGCTGCTGGGTGTAATGGTCTTCCGATCGCAGGGCTTGTAGTGATTCGATCAACGTTTTCTGAGTCAGATCCATTTGCGTTACTAATTTCTCATTTAGCCAATAAAAGATCGTCCACAGTTGACTCTGCGATCGTAGTTTTTCGGCAATCAGCGTGATGGCAAGCTCAGTCACAGCAGTATCCCAGGGGTGAGTAGATTCTTGAATCAGTCGTCCCAACCGCTCCTGCTCCCCTTGAGCATTGCATTGCTTCAGTAATTGATTCGCCTGATCGGGAGAAAGCAAGGGAAATAGCAGCGAATCTGCTTCGGGAATCTGGTACAGTAACTCCGTCGCAACGATCGCATTCCGCTGGTGCAAAGCCGCATGGACTAATCCAGTGACAATCGCATTGCGCCAAGAACTGTGGGTTGTCTGTTCCAGTAAGTCGGGGATGGTGATCTTAAACTGCTGCGGCCAACTGGCGAGGGGCACCCAACTGATAATTTGCGCCAGATCCGTCGCCGTTTTGCCCAGTTTACGATCGCTAGAGAGCGGGGAAATTTTTGCGCCTTTGAAGGGTTTTAAGGTGGCTTCTAGATTTTTGGGTAAATTCACTTCCACCTGACCAGTGGTGAATCCTGTCGGTTCGATCGCCTCCTGCATGACAGAAATTGCCAACTGACACAGGGTTGAGTTTGGTAACTGGGTCAGTAACCCGATCGCCACCTGTTGCACTTCCTGGCTGCGATCGCTCAGGCACTGTTCCAAAAACGGTAAATCCGCATCGCTTAAGTGAATTTGCAAGATTTTCAAAAATGCTGCCCGATCCTTCGCAGCTTCCTGGGCGATCGTGGCTGCTAATTGCGTTCTAGCTAGGTCGGGATCCTGTTGGCGAATCTGTTCTAGAACTTGAAGTCGCTGTGATCGTGATCCAGTTTCCCAAACGGTTGTATCTAGTTGCGCGATCGCATAGTTCCAGTCGTCTCGCTGCTGGGCCAACCACCGTCCCCGCTCTCCCAACACGGGCAGAATAGCCGATCGTAGCTCCGTCTGCTTGGCCCCCCGATCGAGTAAAGCAGGTAAGAAGCGTTCCGGAACCCGCCAACCCGCTTGGGTGACTAGGGCTAAACATTCTGGCAAAAATGCAGCGCGATCGCCTTGAATGGTTTGGTGTAGATAGGCCAGGGTTGGCGGGGGACAAATCGGTAACTCGTCGAATGCACAGGCGCTAGAAGCCGTCGCAGTCAGAACGGTCGGTTTCTGCCCTGCTTTACGGTACAGGGCCAAAGCCGCCGCTTGATTCAGGAGTGTGGTTTCCTGGGACGTTGGCGGCAGTTGGGCCAGGAATTGCCCGATCGGACTGGCATCACCCATTTCCGACGGTGCTTGTCGATCGGTGCCAATTAACGCCGTCGCCACCAGGGTTTGCCAAAGATTTCCATCAGCCATCGGTTTCCTCCTGCCTACAGCACCACAAATTCACCCTGCACCCAAGCCGACAGCGGATAGAACTCCCGCCCATTCCACTCACCCGTCAGATCGATCGCGTGGCCACCCCCAAGGGCGATCAATTCCCATAGCGCCGGATAGTTCGCCACCAGCGGCAGGACGGCATTGTTTCGATCGCGCAGATAGCCCTGGGCGGACTCCTGACCCACCGTGACCCCCTGCAAACTCACCACCAGCCGTTCCAGCCAAGGCTGGTGACTGAGGGCATGGCTGTACTGGGTAAACAAGTCTGCGATCTGGGGAATTCCAGGCACGATCGTTGGCGTGATGGCCTCCGCATGATCCGATCGGGACTGGACGATCGCCCGTTGAGGATAGGCACTAGGAAAGAAGGCCAGTTCCGCTGCCACCACCGTACCGGGGAGAAAACTGACCTCAAAGGATTGTTTGCCATGGGCGAACAGCAAAATCAGCGCTAGGGTGTGACTACTGACGCCCTGGAGCCAAATCCGACGAATCCGCAACGGGTCTTCCACCTCGTCCCGCTGCCCCAAAACTGCCCAACGATCGGTCACAACCTGCCCCGGCTTGGCCAAGACTTCCTCCTGGCTCATCGTCCAACCCATCTGCGATCGCACATCGGCTTGCAGAGCAGGCGGTAAGCTTTCCAGCCGCTGGTAGCTCTCCAGCAGTAAATGCAATTCCCCCAGTTGGCTCAGCAACCGTTCCGGCCAACCGCTTCCGGAGTGGGCCGTTCCAGCCATAGCTTGTAGGCGTCGGGCTAACCCCGGTGCTTGGGCATCCACCATGCGGGCCGCCACCTGATCCCATTGCTGATAGGACAGTTCCGGCGCAGTGGCCAAGCCCCGCCGTAGGAAATCCGTTAGCCATTGCTGCAACTCGGCTACCCCCGCATCCACTTTTTTGGCCCGTTTTTCCTGCCGTTTGGCTTGGGCTTGGGGATCGGCGATCGCAGCGGCTTTTTCAGCGGCTTTTTCCTGTTGCTTCACTTGCCGCTGTTGGCGACTGTCTAGCCATTCGCTGACCCAGTCCGGCGGAGAAGTGTCCGTAAAAAGGGCATCGGACTGAGCCAAGAGCAGAAACAATCCCAGCCCATGCTTACAGGGAAACTTGCGACTGGGACAACTACAGCGAAAAGCGGGTTCCGTCAGGTCAATTTGGGTGCGATAGGGCTTGCTGCCGCTGCCTTGGCATTCTCCCCAGACTACCGACTGCGATCGGCCACAATTTTGCCACTTCCGACCAATGGCTAATCCCTGACCATTTTTAGCGGAGGCGGCATCGGGGGCAAGGGCGAGAATTTGCTCGGAAGTCCAATTCATAGGCAAAGCGCCGAGAAAATAGGGAAACAATTCAGCATTCCTGGGTTAATATGCCCGCGAGTGACTAAAAATGAAACCATATGGCAACAAAATAAATACTGGCCGCTAATTTTATAGATCAAATGTACTATAAATGATCTCAGTCAGCAATCCAGCGACGGTCGGATCATGCTAGACGGCAATCCGCATGATAATTTAGATCACTTAGTTAGACGGTTACTAGATTAGTCAGTTGGGACAGTGGCACAGGGGAGACAGAGAGATCCATGAAGTTTGGTGAAATTATTGATCAGTTGGGCGCAACCCAATTCAGTGGCGATCGAGCCTTGGACGTGACCGGAGTCGCCGCAATCGACAAGGCCAAACCCGGCCACCTGAGCTACGTGGAAGGCACAAAGTTTGCGGCTCAAATCAATACAACCCAAGCCAGTGTCCTAATTTTGCCGTCCCAGGAAGCGCTACAAACCCAAGCCAGCGATCGGGGAATTGCCTGGATCACCGTGAAACATCCCCGGCTGGCCTTTGCCCAAGCGATCGGGCTGTTCTATCAACCCTACAAACCTGCGCCGAGCATCCATCCCAGCGCCGCCATTGATCCCACCGCAACGATCGGGCAAAATGCGGCCATCGGTGCAAATGTTGCCATTGGCGCGAATGTTGTTATTGGTGATGATGCTGTCATTCATCCCAACGTTGTGATTTATCCTGATGTCACGATCGGTGATCGAGTGACCTTACACGCCAATTGTACGATTCAAGAACGCACCCAGATTGGCAATGACTGCTTAGTCAATAGCGGCTCTGTGATTGGAGGAGAAGGTTTTGGTTACGTGCCAACGCCGAACGGCTGGTACAAGATGAATCAGTCCGGCTATGTGGTGCTGGAAGATCTGGTTGAAGTGGGCTGTAATTGTACGATCGATCGGCCTGCGGTGGGTGAAACGCGGCTCAAACGTGACATCAAGCTGGACAACATGGTGCACATTGGCCATGGTGTGACGGTGGGACAGGGCTGTGTCATGGCGGCCCAGGTGGGCATTGCAGGGGGCACGACCTTGGGCGATCGGGTGACGCTGGCGGGGCAAGTGGGCGTGGGGAACAACATCACGATCGGGGCTGGCGCGATCGCGTCGTCCAAAGCTGGTGTGCACAACAACGTGCCACCGGGGCAAATCGTGTCGGGTTACCCAGCGGTAGATCACAAAATTTACCTCAAGTCCTCCGCCATCTACAGCCGTCTCCCGGAAATGTACCAAGTGTTTAAACAGCTGAAAAAGCGGTTTGGCCTTGGTGAAAGCAAGTAGCTAAGGTGACGGTTGGCAGGGATTGTGGATCCCTACTGCCCACGAACGGCTAGTTACCCAGATAGGCTTCTAACACTTGGGCATTCGTTTGGATTTCCTGGGGGGTACCCACAGCAAGGTTTTTACCTTCCGCCAACACCCACACCCGATCGCACAGGGACATAATCACATCCATGTTGTGTTCGATAATGAGAAACGAGAGTCCCTGCTGGTTCCAATAGGTAATGTATTCGCAAATCTGGTTAATCAGGGTTGGGTTGACGCCTGCTGCGGGTTCATCCAGCAAAATCAGCTTCGGGCGGGTCATCAAGGCACGGCCAATTTCCAGCAACTTCCGTTGACCGCCGGAGAGTCCCCCCGCGTAGTCGTGAGCCTTGTGGGCTAAGCCGATCGACTCCAAAATTTCCATGGCCCGATCGCGGGATTGCTGTTCCTCTGCGGCAATTTTCCCCGGTTGCAGCCACACCTGCCAGAACTTTTCTCCGGTTTGCTGTTGCGTAGCGAGGAGCAGATTTTCCAGCACCGATAGTCGGGATAGAGTTCGCGCCACTTGAAACGTCCGCACCATGCCCAACCGTGCAATTTCGTGGGGCTGTAACCGTTCGATCGATTGGCCGTTAAACATCACCTGGCCGCGATCGGACGGGATAAAGTTAGACAACAGATTAAACAACGTGGTCTTACCTGCACCATTCGGGCCAATCAGTCCAGTAATGCTACCCATCGCAACTTCAAGGTCAGCGCTGTCAACAGCCGTAACACCCCCAAAGGTTTTCACCAAGCCTGATGCAGAAAGCAGTGCCATAGGTAAATTTCCTTAATCTGAATCACTAAGAGTTGCTGGCATCAGCAAGTTGACTGCGAAGAAAGTGCAAGAACTGCGTATCCAGAGTACCAAAACTATACTCCAAACACCTAGTTGTCTAAATGTGCTGGAGTATAAGGGTCTTGCGTCAATTAACAATTAACGAGTTAAGGACAATACAATCGGCGATGGAAAAGCATCAACCTCAAGCTGCCCTAAAGACGCATTACGTGGCACGTCATAGAGAAGTGTTATCGTCCTTGTTTCATTAGGAGTAAAAGGCTTAGTGGTATCAAAATCTGCATAACTCAATGACGCACTATAGTCCACAACGTAGGTTCTACCAGGTCGAGTGTCAATTAATTTAGAAGCATTTTCGTAAAACCCTTCTAAATTGAGTGTGCTCTGAGTTTTGTTGGCAATGCTGAGCTTGACAACCGCCCATGTGCCTTTTGCAGTAAATTCTTCGTATTCAGTCTTCAGGGTCTGACCAGGAAAAGTAACCTGAATTACACAAACCTTCCACTGCCGAATGAATTCTATAGGCTGGTTAGCGCATAACGATGTAGCGCGTGACTTGGGCTTAGGTTTCGATTTAGGAACAGCACTTGCCGGAAATTGCCCAGCAAATAATGTGATAAGAGTCAAGCAAGTTAGCGAACGTAAAATGCGCACCATGAAAAGTAATTCCAAACCAGTCAGTGGACACAAGATAACCTAACTAGAAAATGAATTTTCTTCAACCCTAATTTATCCATTTCTGTAAATCTTACAAAAAGGTCAAAGAAAAATTGGAATAACTTAGATGCAGGTCAGGCAGAGATTGAGAAATATGAGAAGGGAAAAGACTTGATGCTATTTCCCTAAAGTCAGCTCGTCGCGATTGCCTAAAATACCTTGGGGTCGCCACACCATGAGGGCAATTAAGAGCAATCCAATAAACACCATGCGAAACGCATCAATCTGCACAGTGGGTAAGGGCAAAATTTGATTTAAATCCCGTGTCAGTGCGGTATACACCCAGAAGATGACGGCTCCCAACAATACCCCAGGATTGGTGCCTGCGCCGCCCAAGACCATCAAAATCCAAACATTAAAAGTCAGATTCGATCGAAAGTTATCTGGGTAAACATTGCTCTGTTGCCAAGCGTATAAGGCTCCCCCAATGCCCGTTAGAAAGCCGCCAATCATGAGGGACTGAAGTTTGTAGGCAAAGACGTTTTTACCCAGCGCCTTAGCAATTTCTTCGTCCTCCCGAATCGCTTTCAAGACCCGGCCCCAGGGCGATCGAATTAAGCGCTCCACCACCCAAAAGGCGATCGCGGTGACAATTAACGCGACAAATAACAAACCATTTCCGGCTTGATTCGCCCTGAAATTGGACAGGGAAATGGCTGTCACCACATAGGCTCGCAACCCTAGCAATCCCGCCAGTACCGCCACGGCTGTAATGGCCACCTTTTGTTTCTGCGCCGCAGACTTTAAGCGCCGATTAGCCCATTGCCACAGCTTCCACAGCGCCAACCCAAAAATCACCGTGACGATCGCAACCATGCCGACCCGCGTGAACGTCGTAGGCCGAAAACTTTCCAACGGCAGCGGGAAGCCATTAATTCCCATGGAACCGGGCCGACCGTCATAGAGTTCCTCGTTGTTGAAGATCAAGCGCACCAGTTCCGACGCCCCGATCGTGACGATCGCTAAATAATCCTCCCGCAGTCGCAGAGTGGCAAAGCCCATAAGCAGTCCAAACAGAGCTGCCACAAAGCCCCCCGCCAGCATAGCTAACACGATCGGCACCTGGGTCAAACTTAAAATGACGGTGACATAAGCGCCCACTGCCACAAAGCCCGCAATCCCAAAGTTAATCAGCCCCGTAAAACCCCACTGCAAATTCAACCCTAGGCCCATCAGACCGTAAATGGCCATACTGGTTAGCAGAAAGGCCACGTAGTTCAGAATTCCAGGATCAAAGGAAAACAGATAGTTGAGCATAGGGATTACGCAGAAGAGAAAGTTCGATCGAACCATGCAGGAGCGGTTGTATCACTGAACCTAGGCATGGAATTGATTGTAGGTTCAGTGGAATTGATTTTAGGTTAAATTACGGTCAGTCTACGGAAAAAGTGGGTATGCTGAGGTAGATCCTCCTTCTGCCTGAAACCATGCAGTCCCTTCGCAATCGCGCCCATCATCTCATCAACGGGCTGACCGATGATCAGCTTATTGTGATGTGGGATGTTATGAAAATGCATTATTACGATCTTTATATGCTGAGCGCGATCGAGGCAGCCAAGGAAACCCTCCAACCTGGGGACATGCTGACCCGTGAAGAAGCGATCGTCCTCTTAACCCAACCTACTGAAATTCCTGAGTCCCTATGAGCAGTAATCCCCCACCGGGTCAAGGGGGTGTACTTTCCACCACCAAAGCGACCCCGACCAAGTCGGCAAATGCCAATGTTGAAGTCCTTTACGAGCGTTCGTTCATCCTTGACTTAAAACAATTGCCGCCTGTCGTTCGCCAACAGGTGCAGGAATTTGTCTTTAGTGATTTTTTCCAAACTAATCATCTCCAGTTTTTACCGGACTTTCGACAAATGGGCAATAGCGGGATTTTCTATCGCTTCACTTTGGCGGAGCAACTGATCAGCATTGAAGTGACGGGACAAATCATCAAGTTTCTGCGCGTACTCCCCAAGCCCAACGTTTAATGTCCATGCTCGATCGTGCCTATCAGCATTCTTGACCCTTCAGCGATCGAACGCTGCGATGGGATCGGCCTAAAAAACGCCGACTAATCCGCCAATGAATACGTCTATGTCATAGCTTGGTCATAGCCTGCTTACTTTTTCAGGGTTTGATGACTTTCTGCTCACATTAAACTTTCCCGCTACTGTTAAGTCGATAGGCTGGAGGCCGAATACACTGGTCAGTGGAGTGAGAGAAGGAGATAACAAACAATGCATAATACTGCACTGGATCCTACTGAACTGTGGCAACGCTATCAAGCTTGGCTTTATTACCATGAAGGATTAGGACTCTATCTCGATATCAGCCGGATGCGCTTTGATAATGCCTTCGTTGCTCAGATGCAACCTAAATTTGCCCAAGCGTTCCAAGCGATGGCAGATCTGGAAGCGGGGGCGATCGCTAATCCTGACGAAAATCGCATGGTGGGGCACTACTGGCTACGCACCCCAGAACTGGCCCCGACGCTGGAACTGCAAACGGAAATTACAACCACTCTGGACGAGATCGATGCCTTTGTCGCTAAGGTGCATCGTGGTGAGATTCAGCCCCCCAATGCCCCCAAGTTTACCGATGTCCTGTCAATCGGCATTGGCGGCTCGGCCCTGGGCCCTCAGTTTGTCTCCGAGGCCCTTGCTCCTGACTTCCCTCCCCTCAACCTTCACTTTTTGGACAATACTGATCCAGCGGGCTTCGATCGGATTTTAAATCGCCTCAAGGATCGCCTCAGCACCACCCTGGTCATTACCATTTCTAAATCCGGCGGCACCCCCGAAACCCGCAATGGCATGTTGGAAGTGCAACACCTCTACCAAACCCTAGGACTCGACTTTGCCAAGCACGCGATCGCCATCACCACCGGCGGCAGCAAGTTAGATCAAGTTGCCCAATCGGAAGGCTGGCTGGCCACGTTCCCCATGTACGACTGGGTGGGTGGGCGCACCTCGGAACTGTCTGCCGTAGGGTTATTACCCGCTGCCCTGCAAGGCGTAGACATCCGCGCCATGCTGAAGGGAGCCAACATCATGGACAGCGCTACCCGCCAAGCGGATCTCAAAACCAATCCCGCTGCCCTGTTGGCCCTAGCTTGGTACTTCTCCGGTAACGGTAAGGGCGAAAAAGACATGGTAGTCCTGCCCTACAAAGACAGCTTGCTGCTATTTAGCCGTTACCTTCAGCAGTTGGTGATGGAGTCCCTCGGTAAGCAATACGACCTAGATGGCAACCTAGTCTGCCAGGGTATTGCAGTCTATGGCAACAAGGGCACAACCGACCAACACGCCTACGTGCAGCAGTTGCGGGAAGGGGTTCCGAATTTCTTCATCACGTTCATTGAAGTGCTCAAGGATCGCAGCCAAGGCTCGATCGAAGTGGAACCGAATGTAACTTCAGGGGATTACCTCTGTGGCCTGCTGCAAGGTACCCGTAAGGCCATCTATGACAACGATCGGGATTCCATTACGGTCACCGTCCCAGAAGTCACGGCGGAGATTGTCGGGGCGCTGATTGCGCTCTACGAACGGGCGGTAGGTCTGTACGGCTTTTTGGTCAACGTCAATTCCTATCACCAACCTGGGGTGGAAGCGGGCAAAAAAGCCGCCGCTGAGGTTTTGGAACTGCAACGCACCCTGCTAACGGTGTTGTCCCAGGACAAAACGCCGATGCCTCTGATGGATTTAGCAATCCGAGCCAATGCACCCAACGACGTGGAAACGGTTTACAAAATTGTCCGTCACCTTGCTGCCAACGATCGGGGGGTGAAATTGCAAGGCGATCTGGCCCATCCCAGTAGCTTACTTGTGTCGATGGCATAGCTGTGATGGCATAGCTGTGATGGCATAGCTGCGATGGCATAGCTGCGATCGCTGAAAATCGTTGGGACAACCATCATCGCCAAGCAAAACGGGGAACTGGATTTCAGTTCCCCGCTTTATTTGCAACTATGAGAAGCGTAAAGTTGCGCTTTAAATTTAAGAAGTTAGAGTCCGTACAAATTAGTACAGAGCTTCTTCTTGGTGGGTCATGATGGTGCAATCAGAGCTGGGGTATGCGACACAGGTCAACACATAGCCAGCTTCGATTTGATCATCATCCAAGAAGGACTGGTCAGACTGATCAACGGTACCAGCGGTGATTTTACCAGCACAGGTGGAGCAAGCACCCGCACGGCAGGAGTAGGGCAGGTCAATCCCTGCTTCTTCTGCTGCGTCAAGAATATAAGTGTCATCATCCACGTCGATCGTGGTGTTCAAACCTTCAGCTTCATTGATTAGCGTGACCTTGTAAGTTGCCATGCAGTGGTCCTCTCTATTAAACAAGAATGGCTAATGTGCCCAATCTAAATGTTAGATGGCGACACCATACACCAATGAGAATCGGCAAATGGAACTAGCCTCGATATCAGATACTACGGGAAAAAACCAAGTTATGACGATCGAGATTGCTCTTGGATGAATGGGATTCGTAATCAGACTTGGCGATTTGATCTACTTATACTTATAGGACAGTAAGAAGATGTACCGATTGATGTATTGGAGCCAACATCGGACAAGGGTTTCAGACTCTCTTAGACGATAGAAGTTTCTCTGTAAACAACCTCGAAGAAATGCTTTCAATCACGAACGAATCCTTACAACTACTCATTCAGAGGCATTTCCTGAAGTTCGTCTTATGTCTTTTAGGGGAATGATTTATCTTGCTTATGTTTTCGATCGTAAACCTTGACGCCCCTTCTGCAGATCAGGCGAGAGATCAGCTGATCAATCACTCCATTCTCTCGGTGAGTTAAGGCGATTGATGGGCAAAGCGATCGGTCGCATCCAGCAATGCGGTCAGGATTCCCGGTTCTGTCATGGAATGGCCAGCATCGGGCACCACGATGAATTCTGCTTGGGGTAACATCTTGTGCAAATCCCACGCCGATCGCATGGGACAAACTACGTCGTAACGCCCCTGAACAATCACCGTGGGAATCTGTTGAATGCGATCGCAGTGCCGCAACAGTTGATCGTCCGTTTCAAAAAATCCTCGATTCACAAAATAATGACACTCAATCCGCGCAAAGGCTTCTGCAAATTCCAGTTCACCAAATTTCGTTAGGAAGTCAGGATCCACAAATAATTTGCTGGTAGAGCCTTCCCACACTGACCAGGCTCGGGCTGCCGTAGCACGGACTTGAGGATCCTCGCTGGTCAGTCGTTGGTAATAGGCGGTCAGTAAGTCGTCCTGTTCTGTGGGTGGAATGGGTGCAAGGTAAGCCTCCCACGCATCGGGAAATAGGTAGCTAGACCCCGACTGGTAAAACCAAAGAATTTCCTGGCGACGCAATAGAAAGATTCCCCGTAGGATTAAGCCTGTGCAGCGATCGGGGTGGGTTTGGGCATAGGCCAAGGAAAGGGTACTGCCCCAACTCCCTCCAAACACCGTCCAGCGATCGATCCCCAAATGCTCCCGCAGGGTTTCAATATCCTGTACTAAGTCCCAGGTAGTGTTCTCCCGTAGTTCCGCATGGGGGGTACTGCGTCCACAGCCCCGTTGGTCAAAGAGGACAATCCGCCATTGCCGGGGATCAAACATTTGACGATAAATCGGCAAACAGCCCCCTCCTGGGCCACCATGGAGAAAAACTACAGGTTTTCCTTCGGGATTCCCTACCTGTTCGTAGTAAATTCGGTGTAGGTCAGAAACTTGTAGAAACCCTGATTGATAGGGTTCGATCGCAGGATAGGGTTGGCGCATCGCAAAACCTACGGTAGAGAGCAGATTGTATTGTAAAGAGCAGATTGAAAACCGCCCAATCTATTTGTAAGGGCGTATTGTAGGGGCGTCATTGGTGGTTTGACTCCCTTCAGCACTTCCCTTAGAAATCATCCCGTCATCAACACCAGCATGTCGTTACTTTTCCACTACCCGTTATGGAATCCCCACCTTTGCCGAGCCCACTCTCCAGCCTTTCCATCTTGTTAGCCGAGGACAACCCCATCAACCAAGACCTCTTTAGACAAATGCTAGAGCGTCTTGGGCATCGCGTTCATGCCGTGGGAGATGGGATCGCGGTCTTAGAAGCGTTGCAGCAGCAAACCTATGACGTGGTGCTGTTGGATTTGAAAATGCCTCGCCTAGATGGGCTTGAAACGGCTGTCCGCATTTGCCAGATGTCTGGGCCTCGTCCTGTGCTAATTGCCCTCACGGCTAACAGTCACTTGGAGGATCAAGATCGCTGTCTGCAAGCAGGAATGGATGATTTTTTGAGCAAACCACTCCGAATGATGGACTTGAGCCGAATGCTCGATCGCTATGCCCTGCGACGGGCTGATATGGCTGGGTTTTCTGGAAAAGCAGTGCCTGACGACGATCGCCCCGTTCATCCTGCAATCAATCCTTCTGCTAATTCTTCACCACTACCTGCTGTCACCAGCGCCTCTGAATCTCCATTGGTTCATCCGCCGATCGATTTTCAGCATCTTCGACAACTGAAAAAAGAATTTGCTGACGAGGATAGTTTTTTTAGTGAAATGTTGCAGAGCTACTGGAGAACGAGCGCGACATTAATTCAACAAATTCAATTCGCAGCCCAAGAAGAGGATCTGATCGCCCTTGAGTTTGCCCTGCATGGCTTGAAATCAATTAGCGCCAGTATCGGGGCCTATCCCCTCGTCCAGATAGCTGAACAAGTGGAACAACACAGCCAAGCAGGAACGATCGAACCCACAGCGATTGATGCCGTCGTTCAGGCCCATCAAGCGGTGTGTCAAGCCATTCAGCAAGAACTAACGCGGTTATCGTTGGTTCATCTCGATACCCGATTGAAGTAGCGATCAATCCAGAATCGCTCAAGTACTCGCCTTTAACGAACCTAATCACGATCGACCGTGCTGCAAAGATAAGATTCTACCGTTCCAAACTTCTGGGATCCAACACGTCGCGCAGCCCATCTCCCAGTAGATTAAATGCCAGTACCGTAACGACGATCAAAAAAGCTGGAGCCCAGATTAGCCAGGGCTGCAAAATCAAAATCGAAGCATTGGTTGCCAAGGATAACATATTGCCCCAGGATGGATCCGGTTGCTGAATTCCTAAACCAATTAAACTAAGAATTGCCTCGGCAATGATAAAGCTGGGAACCGATAGCGTGGCGGAAATAATCACATAGGTCGCTGTCTGGGGCAGGACGTGGTAGAGGATGATGTAGAGCGGTTTGCCTCCCATGGCTCGAGCGGCTTGGATAAATTCCCGCTCTTTGATGGATAAGACCTGGCCCCGAATCACCCGTGCCAAGCTAGCCCAGCTGATCAATGAGGTGATGAACGTGACGAGCAAAAATCGTTGAGAACTGGTGAGGCCCGGTGGGAGAACCGCAGCCAAGGCAATCAGTAGATAAATGCCAGGAATCGTCATCAAGACTTCCACTAACCGCATCAGGATGACATCGATCCAACCGCCAAAGTAGCCTGCGATGCCACCCACCAGCATTCCGATCGGGAAGGAAATGGCGATCCCCACCAGCCCGATAAACAAGCTGACGCGCCCACCGTAGACGAGGCGACTGAATTGGTCGCGGGCTTGCTCGTCGGTACCCAGCAGGTTCAATTTGCCGTTGCCGTCGGTGCCCAAAAGATGGAGATTACTGGGAATCAAGCCAGCCAGCTTATAGTTCGCCCCTTGGACAAACAGTCGCAGGGGGGAAGGTTGGCTACGATCGACCCGCAGTTCCCGCTGGCCAGTTTGCACATCGATCGGGCCTTGGGTGGTGGGATAGACATGGGGGCCGATAAATTTGCCGGACTGGTCAACCCAGTGAATTTGAGTCGGTGGCAAGAGTGCCCCATCGACCTGGGAATCGTAGGGATCATAGGGCGCAATGAACTCAGCCAAAATCACAATGACGTAGAACAAGGCCAAAATCAGGCCACCCCAGCGAGCCAGGTTATTTTTCTGTAACCGTTGCCACCAATCCATAGCAGTCTCTGTTTCTAGAAAACAATTGAAGTGACTAAAATTAGTTTCTATTGTCTATGGTTTTCTAGAAAACGTCTGGAATTTCCTAGTTGAGCCACCTTAAAGTTGAGCCACCCTAGTTGAGCTTCAGTGGAGCGATTGCCATTAGCGCTAATCCTCAGCGCTAATCCTCGTGGCGCAAACCATCTCGGCGCTAATCATCCGCACTCAGTACCTGCGCTGCTGTTAGCTGCAATGTTGGCAACGTTGGCGACTGGAGCAGTGCATCCCCTTGAAACGTCACAAACTCATAGCGATCGTGCTCCTGCCGATCGTCCTGCCGGTCGCTGACCAAACGACCAACTCGCACCCAGGCCCGTTCTGGATCAATTTGCCAAAACTCTGGAATGCCGCGATCGCCATACTCCTTGGGCTTTTGCACGTAATCCCGTTGGTAGTTTTCTGTGGCTTCGCTCCCCGGTGAGACAATTTCAATCACGATCGCCGGATTGGGTTCATGCAGGAACAAACAAGCCTGAGATCGCCCTTTAATGGCCAAGCGAGACTCCACCGAATGTACTAACAGATCAGGATCACGGGCACTCGCATGGGCACTGCGGACTTCTAGCTTTTGCTTAATGCCTAAGCGCTGAAACGGTAGACCCACCTTCAAAAATGCCGCGAACAATAAGCTGACGATCGCAGTATTAATCGTACTTTCCGTCCCCATGTCCACCAACACTCCATCCACCAGCTCATAACGGGTTTCCTGCCCATCTTCATAGGCTAAGAATGCTTCCAGAGTCATCCGGTCTGTCATGGCGATCGTCATGGAATCTTGCCTTATCTGCCGCTACGGTATCTCCATTCTATCGAGCCGATCGATTTCCACTAGGCACCTATCACACTCACGTGATACCCCTGTTTCTTCTCAATGCCAACTCGCGAAAAATTCTCAATCAGCCGAACTTCCCTAGAAAAACCGAGGGGAATTCTGACTTGCAGAAGGGGCCAATCATGATATAAAGGTTTAGGTTTCGTAACAAATTTCTTAATTCGTTACTTAATCCGTTCATCAGTTCACTTGTGATTGCCCAAAAAAACACGCCAAATGCCGAAAACCAACCCAATGCTTCTGTCTAATGGCTTGTGTTCGTGGGATTTGTGTTCGTGGGTTGCGTTCTGTGGGGGCTGTGCAGGTGGGCCGCTAGACTGCGGTGATGTTTTTGCACATCGCTGATCATCTTTAAAAGAGCCTGCGGTATCTACTGTGGGCAGTTTTTGTGCGTCTTTATGGAGTAACAATGACGGCAATTGTCCAACTAACCCAACCCACACCCCATCCGCTAACCGCGCCGGGATCAAAATTGCGCCTCAAGGATATTATCAAAACTTTGCCCCGAGAATGCTTCCAGAAAAATGCGCGTAAAGCCTGGACTCAGGTCGTGGTTAATATCGCCATGGTTGCCCTGGGATATTGCGCGATCGCGCTGTCTCCCTGGTATTTACTGCCCTTAGCGTGGATTTTTACAGGCACCGCACTGACCGGATTTTTTGTCATTGGGCATGATTGCGGTCATCGCTCCTTTGCAAAGCGGCGCTGGGTCAATGATCTCGTGGGCCACCTCGTTTTCTTGCCCTTGATTTACCCCTTCCACAGTTGGCGTCTGCTCCACGATGTCCACCACCGCTACACCAACAAAATGGATGTGGACAACGCTTGGCAACCCTTCCGCACGGAATACTATGATAGCTTGGATCCGGTAAAACGGACGGGTTATGAATTGATGCGGGGTAAGTTCTGGTGGATCGGTTCTATTCTCCACTGGGCATTGATTCACTTTGATTTGGAGAACTACAAACCCCGCGATCGGGCTAAGGCGAATTTCTCCAACTGGTTTGTGATCATCGGCGGTGTGATCGGGCTGTCTCTATTACTCGCCTTCACTGGCCCTTGGGGATTGGTCAAATTCTGGTTGATGCCTTGGATGGTGTATCACTTCTGGATGAGCACCTTCACGATCGTGCACCATACACTGCCCGGAATTCCCTTCCAAGAGCCGGAAGTGTGGGATGAAGCGAAGGCTCAACTGTTCGGAACCGTGCATTGTGACTATCCCTTTGGCGTGGAGTTCCTTTGCCATAAGATTAACGTTCACATTCCCCACCACCTATCCGTCGCGATTCCCTCCTACAACCTGCGCATAGCCCACAATCGCCTGAAGGAAATTTGGGGAGATGAGCTCGTTGAACGGCGCTTTAACTGGGACTTGGTGAAGGAAATCACCGATAACTGCCACCTGTATGAACCGGAAACGTCCTTCTACCAAACTTTTGCGCAATACAAAGCAAAAAAGGCGGCGGGGTTAAACTAACCGGCTTCCACTGGCAGATTTGACCGAGCTAACAGCTTTACACTCGCGAGGTCGAATCCATTCAATTAATCCAGTGAATTCATTTGTTCAAACAAAAAAATAAACGGTAAAAACGAGATGATGGGGCATTACCTGTCATCTTTTTTTGCAGATTTTTGATGCAGATGACTACGCAGCTTCTGGGATAGTATGACTGCTGGCAATCAAGCATTGCTGCTGGTAATTAAGCGTTGCTGTTGGCAATCAAATGTAACGGAACATTATGTAACTCCATTGGAATGTTTGGGAGATAGTGTCAAGATTAGAACATCGGTATTTCACCAGGTTTTACGATTCGGGAGAAGTCAGGAATGGATGTTAAAGCGGCAGTTGCCTTTGAAGCTGGGAAGCCCTTGAGCATTGAAACAGTACAGCTTGCCCCTCCTAGAGATGGTGAAGTTCTAGTTGAAATTAAGGCAACGGGCGTGTGCCATACCGATGCATACACGTTATCGGGTCGGGATCCAGAAGGTTTATTTCCTGCCATTCTGGGCCATGAAGGGGCAGGGGTGGTTGTCGAGGTAGGGAAAGGGGTGAAGTCCCTCAAACCGGGGGATCATGTGATTCCGCTCTATATCCCCGAGTGTCGTGAGTGTGAATATTGCCTCAATCCCAAAACGAATTTATGCCAATCCATTCGCGTCACCCAAGGGCGAGGCCTCATGCCCGATGGCTCCAGCCGTTTTTCGATCGACGGCCAAATGATTCACCACTACATGGGCACCTCCACCTTTGCGAACTATACCGTGGTGCCGGAAATTGCCCTGGCAAAAATTCGATCGGATGCTCCGTTTGATAAGGTTTGCTACATTGGCTGCGGTGTGACCACAGGAGTTGGTGCCGTTGTGAATACCGCCAAGGTAGAACCGGGATCGAATGTGGTGGTCTTTGGTTTAGGCGGCATTGGCTTAAATGTCATCCAAGGCGCAAAAATGGTCGGCGCGAACATGATTGTGGGCGTCGATATTAACCCGAGCAAGCGGACGTTGGCTGAAAAATTAGGCATGACCCATTTTGTGAATCCCCAGGAAATCGAGGGGGATGTCGTGGCCTACTTAGTGGAATTGACCAAGGGCGGGGCGGATTACAGCTTTGAATGCATTGGCAATATCAATGTGATGCGGCAAGCGTTGGAATGCTGCCACAAAGGCTGGGGGGTGAGTGTGATTATTGGGGTAGCCGGTGCGGGGGAAGAAATTAGTACGCGGCCCTTCCAATTAGTCACTGGACGGACGTGGAAAGGCAGTGCCTTTGGGGGCGCTAGGGGGCGGACGGATGTGCCCACGATCGTGGATTGGTACATGGATGGCAAGATCAATATTGATGATCTGATTACGCAGGTGATGCCGATCGATCAGATTAACGATGCCTTTACCATTATGAAACAAGGGGATGGCATCCGTACGGTAATTACGTTCTAAGTGTTTCCCATTTATCCATAAATCGATTTTGTTTGCTGGTGAGGTCAGTATGTCAGAGGCGATCGTACAGCGATCTCAATCCCATTGTTTTGGTGGAACGGTGGCGTTTTATAGCCATCGATCGACGGTTTGCGGTTGCGAGATGCATTTCTCGGTGTATGTGCCACCGCAAGCTAAGGAACGAGCGGTTCCGGTGTTGTATTTTCTCTCTGGCTTGACCTGCACGGAAGAAAATTTCATGGTGAAAGCTGGAGCCCAACGCTACGCCGCAGAGTCCGGTTTAATGTTGGTGGCTCCCGATACCAGTCCTCGGGGGCTCAATTTGCCGGGGGAAGATGATTCTTGGGATTTTGGCACCGGGGCAGGCTTCTATGTCGATGCGATCGCGGAACCTTGGCGATCGCACTATCGCATGTATAGCTACGTCACCGTAGAATTGCCGCAACTGATTGCCCAGAATTTTCCAGTGCAGGCTCATCGGAGTGGCATTTTTGGCCATTCCATGGGCGGCCATGGCGCATTAGTGTGTGCGTTGCGCAATCCATTGCAGTATCAATCGGTCTCAGCCTTTGCGCCGATCGTGGCACCGATGCAATGTCCCTGGGGGCAGAAGGCATTTAGCCTCTATTTGGGCGACGATCGGGCACTCTGGAGTCAGTATGATGCTACGAAATTGGTTCAGACAGTGCAATTAGATCACCCAATTTTGATCGATCAAGGCATCGCGGATCAGTTTTTGGCAAACCAACTCATGCCCCAAACGTTTACAACTGCCTGCGAAGCTTCGGGCCAAGAAATTATTCTGCGAATGCAGGCAGGGTATGACCACAGTTACTATTTCATTGCAACCTTCGTGGAGGATCACATTCGCCACCACGCCCAAGCCCTCTGTCAGCCGTAACGCCCTGGCCCAAAATCTTGGGTAAACCCAATTAATTTCGTGTCTGTAAGATTACAGCCTGCCAAATGTTACGTTTCACAGAGAACTTCTAGCAAAAACTTCTAGCAAAAACTTCCAGCCAAGAAATATGTCACCAACTTATTCGGCATGGTTTGTCTTAAGGCTACTGGCAACCTTGGGCTGTGGCTTAATAGCTGGCGTCTTCTTCGCATTTTCAACCTTTGTCATGCCTGCTCTAGCTCGGCTTCAGCCCTCTCAAGGAATTGCAGCCATGCAATCAATTAATATTACTGCTATCACCCCCCTGTTTATGCTTGCCCTCTTCGGCACCGCAGTAGTTTGTCTCTTACTGACGATCGGTGTGTTTCTCAAGTGGCCTTATTCAGATTCCACCTACCTGCTGCTCGGGAGTGCTTTATATTTACTCGGCAGTCTAGGAGTCACGATCGCCTGTAATGTTCCCTTAAACGATTCATTGGCCAAAGTGAAACCTGAGAGTCCAGAAGGCGCTATATTTTGGGCAAAATATCTGACGGATTGGACATTTTGGAATCATGTGCGAACGATCGCTTCTGTAGCCGCCGCTGTTCTATTTTCCATCACTCTCTGATTGCTATAGTCAATCAGGAATGGGTGTTCAATTCCGCTCTGTCATCTTCTCCTTCAAAAAGGCTTAACTCGCGAGATCGATCGCTGCCGTTGCACGAACAGGAATCGGAACCGTAAACCAGAACATGCTTCCTTGCTCCACTTCGCTGATGACTCCAATTTCTCCGCCGTGGGCTTTGATGGCTTGATGGCAAAGATAAAGACCCAGCCCTAAACCTGTAATGTGGCGATTGTGACTGCTACGCAGATAGGGCTTGGTAAACATTAGCGCAATTTGTTCCGAGCGCAAGCCAACTCCGTTGTCCTGTACTCGGCAATATAGACACGGGGCCTGTTGCCATGGATGCTGCTTTCTTAAGCCAGATTCACGATGGCCCCCCTGCCAGCGAGGGGGGAGGGTAGTTTCATTTACACCCTCATCTAGCCCCACTTCGATCGTGATTTGGATTCCCGGTAAATTATGCTGCACGACATTGGTAATTAGATGTCTCACAACCTGTTGAATGTAACTACTATCTAGGGAAACCGTGGGCAGAAAATCTTGAAACTGGGTCAATACTTTGATATTGCTCTCGCTTAAAAGCGGCTGGAGATCCTCAAGGGTGCGGTGAATTACCCCCGTGAGTTGGGTCGGTTGGCGATCGAGTTTAAGCAAAGGTTGACTAGCCGCAGCTTCTTCCTGCAAAGATTTGAGCAAACTGAGTTGACGCTGACTACTATCGAGCATCAAGTTCAACATGGTTGAGGATAGGCTGGGTTCAGGCTGCTTCGCTAAACGTTGCAATACCATCACTATGCCTAAAATTGGAGTCTGTAAATCATGGCTAATGGCATGGATTAACCGCTCTTGTTGCTGATTCAGCAGATGTAAGGCTTCCATCTGTTGTTCCAACTGCTGCGTCCGTTCTTGTACCTGTTGTTCCAGTGCAGTCGCCGTTTCCTGCATCTGACGATGCAAATATCCTTGCTGTAACGCAATGCCAATTTGTGCAGCTAATTGTTCTACCAATTGAATCTCTTGGACATCCCACCTGCGACTGCCTCGGCATTGATGCACTGCCAATAAACCCATCGTGGTACCCGATGTGGCGATCGGGGTACTGATGCCTGCCTGAACTTCGTATTTACGATACAGATAGTGAAGAAATCCCGCTTGGGGTTGGTCAGCAGGAGAACAGTAAACGATCGTGCCCTGTTGCTGATACACCTTTTGTAATTCTGCAATGACTTCTACGGGAAATCCTTCGTCGGCAATGGAACCCCAAGTTGGATTGTTAGATTCAGCGGCAATATACCCGCACCCTCGGGAATTGACTTGAGCAATAAAGGCTCGATCGACCCCTAGGAGCCGCCGAATTTCCGCTACCGCCGTTTGCAAAATTTCATCCACTTGCAGAGACTGGCGAACCCGCTGACTGGTTTCTGTCAGCAATCGATTATACTCAGCCTGGTGCCATTCTGCGGTGATATCTTGAACGATGCCTGTCATGTGCAAAATACCAGACTGACTTGCACAGTCCACGGCGACCCGCTCCCGCACCCAACATTCCGTTCCATCCTGCTTTAATAGACGATACTCAATGCCCTCAAGTTGCTGCATTTCTCGCCAGCATTGGTGAACTTGGGCAACCCGATCGCGATCGTCAGGATGCACTTGGGCAAGATAACAGGCATGGCTAGGAGGTACCTCTGCCGAAATACCCAGGAGGCTATATAGGGGATCTGACCACTGTAAGGTTTCCTGGGAAGAACCTAGGTTGCAGATTTGCCAACTTCCAAGTCCTGCAAGGATTTGAGCTGTTTCCAAATGGGTCGACTGAACAGGGTGTTGTCCAAAACGCTCTACTGAAGAACGCCCTACCGACAAGATCCATTGCCATAATTGGAAGCGATCGAACCGCATAAAACCTCAACCAGATAGAGAAGCACTGCTGTAGGGTACTGATTTAAGAGGATGCCGTGAATGCGGAGGCTTCAGGAATAATCCTAACTAGATAGCAGGGAACCTCACTCCACCAGTTCATACTGACGCATGTTGTCAACTTTGTACTTCACCCACGTAGGTGATCTTGATATCACGGAATGGTGATCGGTGTACGATCGGGGGTGCGATCGCTAGGGTATTCCACTCACGGGATGGATGTAACCCGAAAGCACCCAAATCAGTCAGGATTCCTTGACTCAGGTAGCACTTAAACTTTCATCGCCGGATTTTTTAGCCGATCTTGCGCTTCAGCAAAGGCAGACTTCATGACCGCTTGAATTTGGGCTGGGTCAGGCTTCCGGCCTCCCAGCAAATCTCCAAAATAGGCACAGGCCGTTTCACCCAAAGCCCAGGTATAAGCGGTGGCCCAGGAGGCAGCAATCACACTGCCAAAGCCAGGGATGAGTTTAACTAATTCCCGTCCGATCGTTTGGGCTAGGAAGCCCCCGGCGATCGTGCTGACTAGTCCACCGGCTTGAGAAACCGTCAGTTTTTGGCCATACAGTTGTCCCAGGAAAGCCACCATGGAAATTTGCACAGCGGTGAGCACGGGCATGGTGGCCAGGGGCAGAGGCACGGCAGCCAAGGTCCCCGCCATAATCGCGAAGGGTAGAATGGCGCGGCGAGCGGCTTCTCGGTAGAGGTTGCCCACTTGGTTGCCCATTTCCCGATCGTTCAGCAATTGAGCAATCGCCCGTGACTCCGCTTCCGGCAACAGTTCCGCCAAAGTCGTTACCAGCGCTTCTAGACCATAGAACACTGGATCAAAACCATCTTCTTCTAGGGTGAAGTCAATCAACACCGCTCGATCGAACAGACCTTGGAAATCCTGTTGAATTTGGGTGAAGGCGCGATCGATCTCGGCGAGCTGGGGTGGATAGGCAGGATGGTTCTCTAGGTTGGGCGGATAGAGTTGATGTGCACAAGTCACGACCAGCAAGCAAGGCACTTCCGGATGTTTCTGGCGAACTTGCTGGACAATCTGACGGAGGCTATCGGTGGCAAAGTCACCCACGCGCACCGTCAGGAGAATCACCTTGGCTGCGGTAGAAGTTACCCCCACCCAAGCCTCGGGATCATCCATCTCCCCTAATAAATCGCGCACAACATCAGAAATTGCCTGGATCCCATCGCCCAACCCGATCGTGTCAACAAATTGCAGCAGGGGCAACTCATCGGTTGGGTAACTGTAGCGTTGAGTGTGCTGAGTATGGGGCCGAAAACCCTGTCCAATGATTTCCGCAGAAACACCTGTAAGTCCCCGCACGATCGAGCTCTTGCCTGCCTGCGGCTTGCCAATCAAAATGGCTTCTGTTGTGGGCAAATCTTTGCGGATTGTGTGGAGAATTTCCTTCAGTTTGGTTTCATCCACCCGAAACCACCCTAAAACTGGATTCAGTAATTGCGGTGTCGGCAAATGTTTCGTTAACTGGCGAGATAGATGGGTGAATTGATCCCAAGTGTCGCCAATCTTAGGCAGTTGGATATTGGGCAGTGGGATATTGGGCAGCGGCAACCGATCCAACGGAAATTTACTGAGGGAATTTTTCCTTGGTGAGGCATTTTCTGGAGCAGTGGGTTGCTCAGATACAGTGGGTTGCTCAAATAGAGGTGCAGAGTCCCGATCGGAAGATTCCTGAGGCAGGAGGGGGGCAGGTGTAGGCTCAGTGGAAGGGTCAGTCATGGAACAGCAGAGGGGCGATCGTCGGCTGCTTCAATCCTATCAACTGTCCTCATCACTGGGATTGTTGGATTCCCCGCCTGGAGAGGATCGGTAAATCGCATCTAACTGTTCCCGTGCATCTTCCACACTCATGGAACGCATCACCAGTAGGGGTTCATTAATGACTTTGCCATCGGCATCCAACATTTCTGGATGGGTAGGCATCGGCTGTCGTCTGACAGTCCCTGAAGCGGCAGGATTGTTTCCCGTGCCATTGATCATATCTGAAAGCTCACGTTGCGACTCTAACCCAAGGGTCAACATGCTGCGAATGAGGTTCCCCACCGCTAGGAACGCAATAATTGTGAAAGCAATGATATACAGGATGTGGAGCCACATAACGCTTTCCCCCAGCCAACTGGTGAGATCACCACAAATAAGGTCACCATTCTGTGCCAAGCCCTACTCGTGGGGGGATCCCTGGTCAATTCATTAAATTATAGTCTCTCAGATTTCCGGCAAACCTTAAAGCTTTTCCCGAATCAGTTTGGCTAGATAGCTACGCTTGGGTCGATCGATGCTTCATGCTAACCCCCCAACATTCGTGAACGAGACGATGCCAGTTCATCAAAACGTCAGTCTCAACGCCTACCTGACCATCCGTTGCTTTGAGCAGCGTTTGGGTCGTGGTGACTTCTTTCTGTGCGGTCAAAACCCGCTCTAACAGATTAGCCTGCTGAGATTCTTCTAGAAAAGTAATGCGTTCTTGCTCTAGCAGCGACTGCGATCGACTAAACCAATACTGAAAATCTTCTAAAAGGGGCTCCAGTAAGCTTTTCAGCAAGTCTGGATCGGAGGGGAGAGGTGAGTTAAACATGCTTTATGGAAACATCAAATCTAAATGGTGGAATTTCGAGGGCAGTCAGAGGAAAAGTAGCTGTTTACATTTTTTAACATATTCTCATAATAACCCCAACCCAGTAGAAATGCTCATTGAGTTTTACTAGATTGAAACTTGAAGTTTTCTAATCGATCGAGGTCGATCAGGGCATCATAATCACGCCTCGGACAGATAAATAAAGGCACAGCAATTAGGCCGTGAAACCTAACAGCAATCACGCTGGAGTTCCTGCACGGCCTATTCATCAGTCAGTTTGGGATGGGAGGGAGGTTAGGGATTGGAGAAAGTATTGATACGTCCTCCCCCAATATAACGACCCGGCGTTGTACGGGGCGTTGTAAACGAGTCTGCTTGGGGAATCCCATTCAATTGGGGTTGGTTAGTGGTTGCAGCGGACACACCAGGGAGAACCGTTTGGTTGATGCCGACAGAACTGCTGCCAGCTTGAGGGAAGGTGGATTGAGGAAGCCCTGCTCCAGGGATTGGAACGATCGATGAATTGGTGGTGCCTCCGGTGGGAATTCCAGGTGTACCAAAGGCGGGCGATCGGGGATCAAGCCCCACTGCTGGCGCTTGTTGCAGGACTTGGGTGTAGGCGTTGAGGGGAGATTGGGAGGGGCCATTCCCGGAGAGGGCAGCAGGCGTAATCCCAGTGGTACCCTGAATCGGGAAATTGGGTGTAAAGGTTGTCCCTGGAAGTGGATTATTCCCTTCAAGGGGAGGATTGGTCAAGCTGCTTCCAGAGAGCGCAGACAACGGATTATTGGTATTGCCCGCAGGCTGGGTTGAAGTGGGCAAGTTCGTGAAGCGAGCTAAGGCATCCGCTAAAACGTTTTGGGGCGGTATTCCTTCAGAGGAGAAACCCAGGGGCGATCGGGCATTCTGTCCAGGAAACAGAGTGTTCTCCAGTCCAGTAGTCCCCGTTAAGCTATTGCGGGATGCGGATAACGGTCTATCTCCTGGCAAATTCCCCAAGAGTGCTAGCTGACTCATGTTCAGTTCAGCTTGGCTGGGATTTTTGAGGTTGGGGGAAACAGCAGTGAGCAGTGAGAGGGTTGAAGCGGTCTCTGGATCGCTGCTAGTTGGGTTGGAACTTGTCGGTTTGGCGGTTGGGTTGAGAGGATTGAGGGGAAGAGCGCTGGGTTGCTTCACTTGATTGAACAAAACAGACAAACTGTCAATGTCTGCCCCGACTGCCAAGTCTTCAGCATCCTCAGAAGCGGTAGTGGATGGGTTAGGATTCTCCTCGGAACTGGTTGATTGAGAAAATTCTAAGCTCTCTGGATTTTGCCATGCTACCCACCCAAAAGTGGCCGCCAGTCCCAAGGCGATCGCTGCCCCCCCAACTCGCGGATCTCGCAATAACCGCAGCTTAGCTTGCCAATACTGTACCGTTTTGGGAGAGTGGGGTGAACGCATAGAAGAAGCTCAAATGAAGATTGAGAATCGATAGAGATGCAGTGGCTTAGATGCGATCGGTTGGAACTCAACCAAACAGACCCAATTGAGTTGAAGTACCGAGTAATTTGATCTTAGCTTGCCCTTGATAGACTGGCTGAATAACACCCTCCTTCGTCACCTTGTTGAACATTCTCCTTCCCGAGTGTTCTCTGGGTTCCTTTCAATAATGGTTGGTAGACAAAATGGTTGGTAGATAAAATGGTTGGTAGACAGTAGTAGACGTTAGGAACAATCGTTACGGTGACAGATAGACCATCAGTCTGATTAAATCACTGAAGTCTAAAAATGCACTGAAATGGAATAGGTAACACCAAAAGATGCAACAAGATGAAGAATACTAGTTAGAAAGGGAGAAATTGATGCTTTCTCAATCCTATTTCGCAGTGCGAGTTAGCAGAAAGCCGCCAATGCTCAGACCAATCAGATTCGGTAACCAAGCTGCCACCACAGGCGCTAAAATCTCCAAATTTCCCATGGCATCGCAAAGAAACAGCAGAATATAGTAGCCAAAAATAATTAAGACACTGATTGCGAAACTGGCTCCTTTACCCGATCGGCGCTGGGGCCGCATTCCCAAGGTGGCACCGACTAGCCCAAACACTAGGCAAATAAAGGGAATGGCTAACTTCTGTTGAATGCGTAGATCAAACTTACGCACCTGTTTATCATCACCACTCTGGGCAGACAGTTCCTGGGCTTCCCGCAATTCTGTAACCGTCATTTCCTCCCAATCTTTTTTGCGGTTAGCTAAATCCAAGGGGGTGCGAGGCAGTTGCAGTTGCTGCTGTTGGAACTTAACGATGTTCCGATAGGAGCCATCGGGCGCTACGAGGTAAATGGTGCCATTAAAGAAATCCCAAGTGCCCTGTTTATTGTCCCAAACGGCAGACTGGGAAGCGATGATTTGATTCAGCCCTTCCTTGGAAAAGTCGAGAACCGTGAGTCCCTGCATCTCCCGACCGTTGAATTTGCTGGCGTAGAATAACCGGGTGAGGATACGATCTTTTGTTCCATCTGGGCGTTTGACTTCTTCAAACTGGGGCGAAAGGATGTTGGACTCCTGAAACTTGGGATTATCTTCATTGAGCGCCTGTTCGAGCGTCACTGTGGCGCGATATTTCGCCGCCGGAACGATCGCTTCGCTGAAGGCAAAGCTCATGCCTGTGATGAAAAAACTTAAGGCCACCGCAGGCAAAATCAAGCGGTAGGGACTAATGCCTGAACTGCGCAGCGCAATTAATTCACTATCCGTAGACAAGCGACTGTAGAGGATCAGCGTGGCCAGCAAGGTAGACATAGGCAGCGCCAAACTGATGTAGTAGGGCAACTGCAAAAAGAACACCTGCACCGCAATATCCAGCGGCAGGTTCATCGTTGTCATCTTGCGGATCAGGTCAAACAGCGTCCCTACGGACACCCCGATAGACGAAAATGCCCCCACTCCAAACAGGAAAGGCATTGTCAACTGGGTGGCTAAATAGCGATCGAGGACAGCAATGCCGGGAAAGGCGGGACGAAAAGAGGGAGTAGCAGTCATGGTTGGCAGAGACGGGATAGGGCTAAAACAAAACTCGCAGTCAACGGACGATCGACAGGGACGATCCACTATGGCTGGAAGTTATCCCCCAGATAGTATTGACGAACCAGGGGATTGGCATAAAGTTCCTCAGCGCTCCCCGAGGCCAGAATTTGTCCATCGCGCATGATGTAGGCCCGATCGGTAATTTCTAGGGTTTCCCGCACGTTGTGATCCGTAATCAGAATGCCGATATGGCGATCGCGCAGTTTGGCAATGATGTCTTGAATTTCCGCAACGGCGATCGGATCTACCCCAGCAAACGGTTCATCCAGCAGAAGAAACTTAGGGCCATCAGGGCCAGCTGCCAAGGCGCGAGCGAGTTCCGTCCGGCGACGCTCCCCACCGGATACTTGCACGCCCAAGGTATTTGCCACTTTCTCTAAGCGAAATTCCTGAATCAGTTCCCAGAGGCGGGCTTCCCGGTTTCGTCCCACATTGGTTTGTTCTAGAACTAGGCGAATATTCTCTTGAACGGTGAGATAACGAAAGATACTGGCTTCCTGGGCCAAATAGCCAATGCCTAACCTAGCCCGCTGGTGGATCGGTAACTGAGTAATCTCTGCATCGTTCAGTAGAACTTTGCCGCCGTCCGGTTTTTCCAACCCGGTGGCCATGTAGAACGTCGTCGTTTTTCCGGCTCCATTGGGGCCTAGGAGACCCACCACTTCACCTTGGGCAACGGACAAATTGACACGGCTGACGATCGACCGCGCGCCATAGGATTTATGGACATTTTCGAGTACTAGCTTCAAGTCTCGCTCCTAAACGATCGCACTGCTAGGGCCATCACACGCTTCTGATTATGCCCCATTTAATCGTGGAACGAGAGTCAGCGGATTCAGGCCCATCCTGCCAACTGCCCTACAACCCACAGAAACCAAGCCCCAAATCCGGGGATTTAGGGCTACCCCACAGCAATTTCCAGCGATTTCGATCGCGATCTAAGACAAGCTACTCTTAACTAAGACTTAGGAGAAGATTCGCCAGCAGGCTTCACGGGAACTGCTTTGGGAGCGGTGGGAAACGGCATTTTAGCGGGTTTGACTGGGGCGGGATTGACAGGAACTGGAGCCGGAGCCGGAGCTGCATTGGCTGTTTCTGGAACGAGGTAAATGGCTTCAACTTGGCGGTTTTGTTCCGGTAGTGCGACAAATCGTCCTTCATTGACTAAGTAGGTAACGGTTTCGCCCCGGAGACTATTCCCTTCTTGCAGGATATACACATCCCCACTCAGTACGATCCGTCCTTCCTTACTGAAGTAGACCGCTTGGGCTGCAGTGGCTTGAATTTTTCGGGCGGGGTAGTTAATCTGCACATTGCCTCGGGCTACGACAACCCCCGTTTTGGCATTAGCTTCGGTCACGTTCGCTTTGAGCTGCATGGCCTGGGGATTTTGCGGGCCACTGCTAGCCGGCGCAGGTTGGGATGCGGCGATCGCGCTGGGCAAAGTGATCCCTGTGGAGAATGTAGCGATCGGCAGGAGCAGCAGCAAGCTGAAACGGGTGGAGATTGAGCGAAGCTTTGACAGCATGGTGATTTGGCGGGAGGGCGACAGATGAGGAAGCGATTGCATAGCAATTTCAGTACAAAGGGATACTAACACAGCCACTGATTTCCTGAGACGCTGACCCTGGGATAAAGTTGCCAGAAGGGGCGGCGTTCAAAATAACGCAGATACCGCTTGCCAAAGGGCTGCTTACGAGAGTCACCGGACTAGTTGAGTATTCGTGTTGATCCTATCTTTATTCTTCCTTAGTAATAGACGATTTCTGGATGATGGGTCGTGATCGAATCACCTTTCCTTGTAAAGTTTTGTCTGCTGTAGCGGGATTGATTGCTGGCTCATCCTCTGGAGTCAACAATACTAAGTCTCCGACCCGATCGGCCCCTAGGGTTTGCAATGTACTCAACAGGTCGCCAGCATCCTGGGTGAGCTGTTCTAAGTCCAACCCGGCATAGTCTGGTAGATAGCCTTGCAGCCGACTCAGTCCTTCTCCCATCAAAATGACCGCACCCCGCCAGTTGCCATTGCCGAAGTGGTACAGCCCCACAGCAATCTGCAAGATGCCTTGGTAGAACTTTTTGTCCTCTTCTTCCGCCTGAAACCAGATCGCTTCTAAGATATCGTGACAAGCATAGAAATGTCCCTGGTTGAACGCCTCAATCCCTTGCCACAGTTCCACCGGAAATGCATCCCCCATGGGAAAACCGCCTCGTGTTGTAATGGATGCAGAATAGATCGCCTGGGAAGATGGCGTCAAATCTAGAAACTCGGTGAAACCCTAAATTAGGTAAAACCCTTGCCAGTATGACAGTAACCCTCTACAAGTGGTCGATCGAGCGCTATCACACCGCGATCGCGGCGGGGGTTTTTGATGATCAGCCGGTGGAATTACTGCAAGGAGATCTGGTTGTTATAGCACCGGAAGGAACCGCCCATGCGGCCTTTAGCAGCGACGCCGCAGACTACCTTCGGCGATTACTCGGCGATCGAGCCCAGATTCGAGATGCCAAACCCATCACCTTGCCGAATGCGTCTGAACCCCAGCCGGACTTAGCGATCGTCAAACCGTTAGGCTCGGTCTATCGTAGCCACCATCCCTACCCTGAGGATATTTTTTGGGTGATTGAATATGCCCAGTCAACCCTGGCCAAGGATTTGGGGCAAAAGCAACAAATTTACGCAGAGGCGGGTATTCAAGAATACTGGGTGGTCAATCTCCAGGAGTTTCATTTGCGGATCTTTCGAGATCTCCAAACAGATCAATACACTAGCGGGCAGTACGCTACTGACCTAACGCTGACCCAAGGAACGATCGCGCCCTTAGCCTTTCCTGAGATTGCCGTCGAAGTTCCTCGATTGTTTAGCTAGTGGCGCTGCCTTAGCTATGTCGAAGTTCCTCGATTATTTAGCTAGTGGCGCTGCCTTGGCTATAAAACCTATATTTCTGCCTGTAATTGTTGAACCAGAGGCCGATCGGGCTGTACCCAAAGACCCGGATGGGCAGCAGTTGGCACTTGGCTTGAGGAAGTAGCCTGATTAGACCAGAGGAGCCATCGACTGCTGGGGGGTAAGGTACCGACACTCTCCCCATTGGGTGTTAGCCAGATAATCGGGCAATCCGGTAGGCTTTCCGCGTAGACCAATTCATTGGGATTTGTGGCTGCTAGGGTATCCAGAACCACCCGATCGCCCTTGACTAAGCCCGTGCCCGCCGTCCAAACTGCCATCCGCAATTGTTGCCGTTGCCCATAGAAATAGAGCGAAGCTGCTGCAATGACCGCTTGCTCAAAGTCTTCGGGAACCCACGATCGGGCACTGTCCAAACAAATCACGACTTCCTGCCCAGCGGTAAAAAGCTCTAACTCCCGCACCCGTAGTTCACCATAGCGGGCACTGGTACGCCAGTGGATCAACCGGATGGGATCCCCCCAACGGTAGGGCCGCAGCGATCGGGTTACACCTTCCGTTGCTGATTGGATCCGTCGATCGCTATTAAACTGAAGGCTCATGTCACGCCCCAATTGATCGATCATCGGGCAGCGTTGTAGGGACAGCACCATCGGATGAACGATCGCCACGGTGGGACAGGGTTGGGGTCGCCTTGCCCAAAACAAACCCAGAGGTGCCCCCGTTCGCAGATCCACCGTTTGCCAGCGGTAGATTCCCCGTTGGGTGGTGGGCTGCTCATAGGTCAGGGTCTGGCTCGATCGGGGGGCTAAGGTTTCGATCACCTGCCGTTGCATCGGGCCTAGGGCTGGCGGAATGCGATCTTCAACTTGAATCAATGTCTTAGGTCGGCGGCTAGCGTTAGACACATCGAGCCGAATCTGCAACGGTTCTCCCGCTGTCACGGGTTCTAGGGCATGGCGATCGACCCGAATACCCTTCACATTGCGCGTTACCAGCCGCAAAGCTAGCCCCAACAGCGCAAAAATTACACCACTCATGACATACAGCCAACCGGACAGCGTATTCGTTGCGGCAATAAAGAAGAAAATTGCGAGACAACTGAGTAAACCTCCACTGTAGGCAGGCTTTGCCCAGCGTTGTTCTAAGCGATCGGACCATGGCTGACCTAGACGCATAGGTGTTGATGAGCAGGTAGATGGGCAGGACGAACAAAAACAATATCAACAGATTAAATATTGGAGCAATCCTAGTAGGAGTCGTGTAGGATTTCTAGACCTAGATAGATGCAACTGGAGACATCGCAATAAAAGTAGAAATTCAAACAACTTTTATCTTTTCTTTAAAGAACCCAAAATTTTAATCAAACCATTAACAGATCAAGAAATTTAGCCCAGATTAGACTTACAAAACATGAAGAATCCCTATCTATTCCCCTCAACTTCGGAATTTTTAGATACATTCTTAGGAACCCGTTAATATATAGGGAACCATGACTATTTAAGTTTTGAGGGGAGTTTACTCAAACTGATTGAACCTGAACTTAAACGTCATTCCAATTAGTTATCTTTGTGTCTATGCAACGGCCCATTGAACCCTTCTCTTTGCAAAAGGGTGAAGGTGGGTTTTCATCAAACCAGTCTCTTAGTCATTGAGGTTAGGGGCGTATTACTGGAATAGGCTTTCTATGAATCAATTTAACTCTCCGGACGATAAAAACCAGCGGGACTATTCGAGGACTGTTCCCGTTCCCCCGCCCCCGCGTGCCCAAGCTGAGCCAGTTGCGCCGCCGCCCCCTCCGTTGCAACCGATGACTCCCCGCTCCCGCCCTGCACCGCCCATGCCAGAACCGGCTAAGGCCAGTGCAACCAGCGATACGATCGAGCAGATGGTGCGGGACGCCCATTCCAAAAACGCTTCAGATATTCACATTCGGGTGGGTGAAATGCCCCGATTCCGCGTGCGGGGACAAATGGTGCAGCAGCGGGAATATTCCGTGGTCACGCCGGAAGTTTTTCAACAGTATTTGAATGAAATCCTGAACCCCCGACAGCGGGAAATCTTTGAGGAAACCCAAGAGCTAGATACGGCGATTTATTATCCCGGCTTCCTGCGTTGTCGGGTCAACTGCTTTGACAGCTTGACCGGAGGCGCGATCGTGTTCCGGTTGATTCCCTTGGATGTCCCGACGATCGATGGCTTGGGCTTGCCCCAAGTGCTGAAGCACTTTATTGCCCAACCCCAAGGATTAATTCTCGTAACCGGGCCAACGGGGTCAGGTAAATCGACGTCGATCGCGGCCATGATCCGTCACCTCAATGAGTCAGATACGCGCCACATTGTGACGATCGAAGACCCGATTGAGTACGTACACCAGTCCGATAAATGCCTGATCAGCCAACGGGAAGTGGGACTGCATACTAAGGAATTTGCCTATGCGCTGCGGGCAGTTCTGCGGGAAGATCCCGACGTGATTCTGATTGGGGAAATGCGCGATCGCATTACGGTGGATACTGCGTTAAAGGCGGCTCAAACGGGGCACTTAGTGCTGGGAACCCTGCACACCAAGAGCGCGATCGGAACCCTCAACCGTTTGCTCAACATCTATAACCCTGATGAGCAAGCCTCGATGCGGGTGCAAATCCTGGAATCCTTAATTTCCGTGATTTCCCAGCAACTGCTGCCCACCACGGACGGTCGCCGGACTGCTGTTCACGAAATTCTAGTGAATACCCCAGCCATGGCCGACTACCTCCTGAAGGGGGATGAAACGGAAGCCTTCCGCCTTATGGAAACCGATGGCTCCGAAGGCATGCAGGTTATGAACCAAGCCCTGTGTGAACTGGTGCTGTTGGGTCGGATCAGCCCCGATGATGCAGTGAAATCCAGTCCCGATGCAGGCGACCTACGCCGCCGAGTACGGAACGAAGGCTTCGATCCCGGTCGTGCTTCCACACGGGATGCCTTTGAAGGCACCAATGCTCGCGATTACCACCCAGTCTAGGGATCAATCTCGTCGGGACAGATCAATCAGGTCGATCGACCTAGTATCGCAGTCTAATTTCAACCACTAGCCCTAGGAACCCTGGCCCTAAGAACCCTGTAAGTCGCATCTGCTTGATGAGCCTTTGCGATTGACAGGGTTTTGGGTTGATTGGGCAAGCCTGTAGGGTGTGGGGCCAACTCGTCACTTTGGCGGAAAAATCTTAACATTTAGCGTAAATTACCCGGTAGGAAAATGATGGGTTTGGCCATTGGCAGGGGCATCTTAGAGATACCTTGCACTGGGATGGGCTGCTGGAATTGGCTGCAAAGCTCTTGGACAGTGGCTACCGTGACTCTACCGTGACTCTCCGGTCTGGGCTGTCACCCGTGCATTGACGCCTGCGCTGGCCCCCTAGTTTGCCGAATTTGTTGGAGTCCCTTGTGTTTGATCAGCAAACGATTTTAATCACCGGTGGTACGGGTTCCTTTGGGAAACAGTGCGTTAAAACGCTGCTGGAACGCTACCAGCCGAAGAAAGTGATTGTCTACTCCCGCGACGAACTAAAGCAGTACGAGATGTCGCAGGAGTTCCCCGACCCGGTAATGCGCTTTTTTATTGGGGATGTGCGGGATACCGATCGCCTACGCTTGGCGATGCGGGGGGTGGACTATGTGATTCATGCGGCGGCGCTGAAGCAGGTGCCCGCAGCGGAATACAACCCCATGGAATGCATTAAAACCAATATTAACGGCGCGAATAACGTCATTGATGCTGCGCTGGAGAATGACGTTAAAAAAGTCATTGCCCTCTCCACCGACAAGGCTGCCAGTCCTATTAATCTCTATGGTGCGACCAAACTGGCCTCAGATAAGTTATTCGTTGCAGCGAACAATATTGCAGGCGATCGAGTGACACGGTTTGCGGTGGTTCGCTATGGCAATGTGGTGGGTTCGCGGGGTTCCGTCGTTCCTTTTTTCCAAAAGCTAGTCAGGGAACAGGCGACGGAGCTACCGATTACCGATCCCCGCATGACCCGTTTTTGGATCACCCTACCCCAAGGGGTGGATTTAGTGCTCAAGAGCTTTGAACGGATGCAGGGGGGCGAAATTTTTGTCCCGAAGATTCCGTCCATGCGCATTCTGGATTTGGCAGAGGCGATCGCGCCGGGGGTGCCGACCAAGGTGGTGGGGATTCGGCCTGGGGAAAAGCTACACGAGGTCATGTGTCCGGCAGATGACTATCACCTCACCTTGGAATTTGCCGATCACTATGTGATTTGTCCGGCCATTAGCTTTAGTGACGCTCACGATTTTTCGGTAAATGCGATCGGTGAAACAGGACGGCCCGTGCCGGAAGGATTCCAATACAGTTCAGATAACAACGAGCAATGGCTAACTCCAGCACAACTCTTAGACATTCTCACGCCGTGAGTGCTTACATTCCCTACGGGCGGCAAAGCATTTCCGAGCAGGACATTGAGGCGGTGGTTGCGGTGCTGCGCTCCGATTGGCTGACCCAAGGCCCCGCGATCGCGCAGTTTGAGCAGGCGGTGGCGGATTACTGTGGGGCAAAGTATGCGATCGCGGTTTCCAATGCCACGGCAGCACTGCACATTGCTTGTTTGGCCTTGGATTTGCAAGCAGGACAACGGTTGTGGACTTCGCCGAATACGTTTGTGGCGTCGGCGAACTGTGGATTGTATTGTGGGGGGACGGTTGACTTTGTTGATATTGATCCGCACACCTATAACCTCAGTGTGACCGCGCTACGGGAAAAGTTGGAACAGGCAGCCAAGGGCGATCGCTTACCCCAGGTGGTGGTGCCCGTGCATTTTTCCGGTCAAGCCTGTGCGATGGCAGAGATAGCAGAACTCGCTGACCAATACGGGTTCCAAATCATTGAAGATGCCAGCCATGCCCTCGGCGGACGCTACCAAGGCCAACCGATCGGCAATTGTCAATTTTCAGAAATGACGATCTTTAGCTTTCACCCCGTCAAAATGATTACGACGGGTGAGGGCGGCATGATTTTAACTAATCGGCCAGATTTAGCAGAAAAGTTGCGGCGACTCCGATCCCATGGCATTACCCAGGATCCCGATCGGTTACTCCAGGAAGCGCCCGGAGCTTGGTATTACGAACAGCAGGAACTGGGCTTTAACTACCGCATGACCGATTTGCAAGCGGCGCTGGGATATAGTCAGTTGCAACGTTTAGAGCAATTTCTCGATCGGCGGCGGTATTTAGCCCAGCGTTACCACCAGCATTTACAAAATCTTCCCTTGGTGCTTCCCTACCAACATCCAGAAACCGCCTCTAGCTATCATCTTTATGTCATTCGCTTACAATTGGAGCAGCTGAATAACTCTCATCGTGAGGTTTTTCAAACATTGCGCGATCGGGGCATTGGCGTACAACTTCACTATATTCCCGTCCATACCCAGCCCTATTATCAACAGTTAGGCTTTCACTGGGGCGACTTTCCGCAGGCGGAGCAATATTACCGTGAGGCGATTAGCTTACCGATCCACCAAGGCTTAACGGATGCAATGCAGGATCAAGTCATTCGCATCTTACACGAGGTGTTGCAATGAAAACCGTCATCATTGTACAAGCCCGAATGACTTCGACCCGCTTACCCGGTAAGGTCTTGAAAACAGTGCTGGGGAAACCGTTACTGGAGTATCAACTGGAGCGACTTCAGCGGGTTTCTCTGGCGGATCAGATCGTGGTTGCGACGACGGTGAATGAAACGGATCAGCCGATCGTTGATCTGTGCGTTCGCCTCTCCATCCCCGTCTATCGCGGTTCAGAAGAGGATGTCTTAGCCCGCTACTATGAAGCCGCTACGCAATTTGCCGCAGAGGTCATTGTGCGAGTGACTTCCGATTGCCCGTTGATTGATCCAGAACTGATCGATCGGGTGATTGCCCAGTACCAAGAGAATCATCCTAGGGATAGCTATGTGGCGAACTTCAGTCTCGATCGTCGTACCTATCCTCGCGGATTAGACGTTGAAGTTTTCAGCTATCAAGCGTTAAAAGAAGCGAACCAAGAGGCTTTTGAAGCGCATCAACGGGAGCATGTAACCCCATTTATTTATCAGAATCCTACGCGCTATACCTTAGCGGCTCTGCATGGCGATCGCGATTACAGTTACCATCGTTGGACGGTAGACACGCCCGAAGATTTTGCATTGATTCGCTTGCTGTTAGAAGAATTAACTCCAGTGCATCCCCAATTTAGCTTTCAGGATGTACTCACACTATTAGAACAGCATCCAGCGTGGATCGAAATCAATGCCCATATCGAACAAAAGAAGTTAGTCCTGAGTGAGGTTAATTAATGCGAGTCATCACTGAACAAGAACAATTCTGGGCCGGTGAATTTGGTAATGAATATACCCATCGTAATCAGATTGACGCTGAGCATCGACAACCCTTCTTCCGGCAAATTCTACAGCAGACCCCGAATGTAAAAACACTGTGTGAACTAGGGGCAAATCGGGGGCATAATCTAGCCGCGATCGCGAGTATTCATCCTGAAATTCATCTGACGGGAGTGGAAATTAATCCGACTGCCTTAGCTGAACTTCAGAAAGTCTGTGGTTCAGGCGCGATTCAATCTTCCATTCAGGAGTTTCAACCGAAGCAGTCCTTTGATTTAGTCTTTACCTGCGGCGTGTTAATTCATCTCAATCCGGATGATCTGCCAGAAATTTACCAAAAGCTCTACGACCTGAGCGATCGCTACATTCTGATGAATGAGTACTTCAATCCGACTCCGGTGGAACTGGAGTATCGGGGTAACCAGGGCAAGCTGTTTAAACGAGACTTTGCCGGAGAGTTTTTAAGTCACCACGGCGATCGTATCCAAGTTATGGACTATGGCTTCCTCTGGAAAGTGCTTCATCCGACTTGGGACAATACCGTTTGGACTCTGTTTGAAAAGTGCACCTCATAAATCCTCATAAACAATATGACAAATGCATCAGCGCAAGTCGCAGTTATTAATTATGGAATGGGAAATTTGCGATCGGTGGTCAATGCGTTTGCAGCCATTGGAGCCCCCGTCACGATCGCCCAAAGCCCAGAGCAGCTTGCCCAAGCCAGCCATATCGTACTACCCGGCGTTGGCGCATTTGGCGATGGCATGAAAAACTTGCAGGAAATGGGCTGGATTCCGAGCTTAGAAACTGAAGTCCGCGCAAAAGGCAAACCATTTCTTGGGATTTGTTTGGGCATGCAACTGTTAGCAACCCTGGGAACGGAGCATGGCGATTGTAAGGGTTTAGGATGGATTGACGGCATCGTTGAACGGTTACCACTGACAGAACCCACATTGCGCATCCCCCACATTGGCTGGAATGACGTTGAATTTCGCCAAACCGATGGCCTTGGCCAAAATTTAGGCGATCGTCGGGATTTTTATTTTGTTCACAGCTACGCTTTTCTAGATTTGCCCGATGAGATTGTCTCGGGAGTCACCATTCACGGATGCACTTTTATCTCCAGTCTGCATCAGGATAATCTCTACGCTGTGCAATTCCATCCTGAAAAAAGCCAGAAGGCTGGGTTGATGATGCTGCAAAACTTTATCCAGGTGGAGGGCAACCATGCTTAAGGTTCGGCTCATTCCAGTGCTGTTGTTGCGTAATGGGCTATTAGTGCGCAGCGAAGGATTCCAGACCCATCAAATTATTGGCAATCCCATCCATGAAGTGAAACGGTTTAATGAATGGAATGTCGATGAACTAATTTATTTAGATATTAGTCAAGCAGATGACTACGACCTACGGCGAGATGATCATAAAGTTAAGGATTTAACCGATCCCCTCGCAATCCTGGATGAAGTCAGTCAAACTTGCTTTATGCCGCTAACCTGGGGGGGACGCATTCGTCATTTAGAAGATATTCGTCAGCGAATTCACCGAGGGGCAGATAAGGTCACCCTCAACAGTGCTGCGGTTAAAACGCCTCAGCTGATTACGGAAGCAGCACAGGTGTTTGGCAGTCAGGCGATCGTGGCTAGCATTGATGTCAAGCGGCAAGGGATGGGTCAGTATGAGGTTTGGATTGAGGGCGGAAAAACGCCGACAGGACTGCATCCCGTTCAATGGGCCCAGGAAGTGGAACGACTCGGTGCAGGAGAAATTTTACTCAACAGCATCGATCGAGATGGTTCCGCCCAGGGCTATGACTTAGACCTGATTCAAGCGGTGGCTGCGGCCACGCGCATTCCCATCATTGCCTGTGGTGGGGTGGGTCGCTATGAACATTATGCCCCAGGCATTGCAGCGGGGGCTTCTGCGGTGGCGGCGGCCAATATTTGGCATTTTCGGGAGCTCTCCGATCGGGGAGGCAAACGCGCCCTAGCCAAAGCAGGGATTCCCGTTCGCCTGAAATAGGACGGGAATGGTCAACGGTTACGGCTCTGATTTTCAATGATTAAGGCAGGAATCACCATGGGTGTTCAATATTGTAAAAAATGCGTTTATCCCGCAATTAGTGCTACGCCACTCACCTTTGACGATCGGGGTGTATGTTCAGGATGCCGTGTCCATGAACAGAAAGCAAAGATTGATTGGCAACAGCGCTGGCAATGGCTTAAGGAACTAACCGACGAATACCGCAGCGAATCCAATTATGACATTTTGATTCCCGTCAGTGGTGGGAAGGATAGCTATTTTCAAACCCATATTGCAGTCAAGGAATTGGGCCTGAAGCCGCTGCTGGTGACCTATCACGGCAATAATTATTTACCCGAAGGGGAGTACAACCTCTACCGGATGCGAGAAGTCTTTGATTGCGATCACATTATTGTCCGCCCCGGGATTGATGTACTGATTAAGATGAATCGTCTGGGCTTCAAGTTACAGGGGGATATGAACTGGCATGGCCACTGTGGCATCTTCACGGTTCCGATTCAAGTAGCAGTGCGTTACAAAGTTCCCTTAATTCTTTGGGGGGAACATGGATTTATGGACTTGGGCGGCATGTATTCCTACAACGATTTGGTGGAATTTACCGCCAAGTTTCGCTTGGAACATGCCCTGCGCGGCTATGACTGGCAGGATTTTACGGACGAAGGGTTAGAGAAACTAGGACGACCGGAACTGAAGGAGGGACTCACTGCAAAGGATTTACTATGGGCGCAGTACCCCAGCGATGACGAGATTGATGAAGTGGGCGTTCGCGGAATCTATCTGAGTAACTTTGTGAATTGGGAAGCGAATGATCACACCCAACTGATGATTGATCTCTATGGCTGGAAACCTGCCCAGCAGCCCTTTGAGCGGACTTACCGCACCATGTCGAATCTCGATGATATGCACGAAAACGGAATTCATGATTACCTGAAGTTTATTAAATTTGGCTATGGCCGTGGTACGGATCATGCCTGCAAAGATGTCAGGGCGGGGGTTATGACGCGGGAAGAGGCGATCGAAAAGGTTAAGCAATACGATCCGGTCAAACCCCGTCGAGATCTAGAACGTTGGCTTGAGTACGTCAATATGACAGAAGCTGAATTTGATGCCATTTGCGATACCTTCCGCGATCGTCGGGTCTGGCGCATTGAACATGGGGAATGGGTCAAGGACAACATCTGGGGGCAACCTGCCAGTTATGGGCCTGTTGCTGGCTAAGCAAGCGCGATCGATCGATACCATCGTTACACCAACCCTAGAGTAATTTAACTATGCTTCTCAAAGAATCTGAGATTCGCCCCGATGAGTTGTTGAAAGGTCAGGCCGAGCGCTTGGCAGCAGATGTAGCTCGTCTGATGCAATATCGTTCTGACTTTGTTGAAGTGCCTTGTCCGGCCTGCGGCGCTAGCACTCACCATGCAAAGTATGAAAAGTATGGGGTTCCCTTTGTGCAGTGCGATCGCTGTGCAACAGTTTACGCCAATCCTCGCCCGCAACCGCAACATTTAGCGGATTACTACCAGCATTCTGAAAATTACGCCTACTGGAATCAATACATTTTTCCCGCGTCTGAAGAAGCGCGTCGAGACAAGATTTTTCGACCTAGAGTCCAGCGAGTTTTAGATCTCTGTCAGCGCTTTGGGATTGACACACAGACTTTGCTAGAAGTGGGTGCTGGATTTGGGACTTTTTGCCAAGAGTTGCTCAAAACACAAACCTTTCAGCAGGTGATTGGCATTGAGCCAACGCCAGATTTAGCGCAAACTTGCCGCGATCGAGGCATTACGATTTTAGAGCAACCCATTGAAGCGGTGCAGTTGTCGCCAGCATCCATCAATGTCATTGTCAGTTTTGAAGTGATTGAGCATCTCTTTTGTCCCCAGGATTTCTTAGCGAAATGCTATGAATTGTTGGCTCCCGGCGGGTTGCTAATTCTGACCTGTCCTAACTGCAAGGGGTTTGATATTTTGACTCTGGGAGTGCAATCCAGTGCAGTCGATAATGAGCATTTAAATTTATTCCATCCAGCATCTCTATCGGAATTGGTTCAAGCTTGTGGATTTCAGGTGGTCGAAACCCAGACCCCTGGACAATTGGATGCAGAATTAGTGCGTAAACAGGTGTTGTCTGGACAGTTCAGTTTAGACGAACAGCCCTTTTTGCAGGAAGTGCTCATCGATCAATGGGAAACGATGGGGACTGCATTTCAGCAATTTTTGACCAACAGCGGCTTGTCGTCGAATATGTTGATTGCCGCGAGGAAACCATGAGGCTGCTCCTGCGCGCCGATGCTTCTGCCCAGATTGGGACGGGCCATATTATGCGGTGCCTAGCCCTGGCCCAAGCCGTCCAGGATCATGGGGGGCAGGTTTGGTTTGTCGTGGCACAGTGTCCAGAACAATTTCCAGAACAATTGCGCGATCGCTTGCATCAGGAAGGATTTACCGTGGTGCAGCTTGCGGTAGATGCGGGGACTACCGCTGATGCCCAAGCCACAATTGACCATGCCCAAACGCTACAAGTAGACAGCGTTGCGATCGATGGTTATCACTTTGATGCAGGCTATCAACAGCAGCTCGTCCAGGCTGGATTGCGAGTTCTCTATTTCGACGACTATGGGCATGGGGGGCATTATTCGGCCCATTGGGTGTTAAATCAAAACAGCTCGGCCCAAGTGGATTGGTACCGCGATCGAGATGCCGCCACAACTGTATTACTGGGTACCCGCTACACCCTGCTGCGTAGGGAGTTTCGGGCTTGGCGAGGTTGGCAACGATCGCATCCCACGATCGCGCGAAAAATCCTCGTCACCCTCGGTGGATCTGATCCGAATAATGTCACGGCCCAGGTATTAGCGGCCCTAGATCAGGTGAATATTGATGAGTTAGAAATCACTGTTGTTGTCGGTGGAAGTAATCCCCATTTATCTCAACTCCAACAGCAAATACAACGCTCTCGCCATCAGATCCAACTCCTGCATAATGTCACGAAGATGCCGGATTTGATCACCGAGGCCGACATCGCGATCGCCGCTGGGGGGACGACGACCTGGGAACTCGCACTGTTGGGACTGCCCAGCCTCGTGATTGCCCTTGCAGAGAATCAAGTCGAAATTACGAAAACGCTGGACGCTCAGGGAATTGCCCAGTCCCTAGGCTGGTATAGCGAATTGACAGCCCCTCAGATGGCGGAAGCCATGGAAGAACTCTGTCGCAATAAACCAAGACGGCAAGCCATGGGCCAAGCGGGGCAGGCATTAATCGACGGCGAGGGCTGCGATCGGGTTTTAATGCATCTGCAAAATCAAACCATTCGGCTGCGACCTGTGCGAGCCCAGGATTGCGAATTGATCTGGCAATGGGCTAATGAACCCACCACCCGGCAGGTTTCCTTCCGATCGGAGCCCATTCCTTGGGAAACCCATCAAGCCTGGTTTGCCCGCCAATTACAGGATCAGTCCCATTACTTTAAATTAGCGATCGATCGCGACGATCGACCCATTGCACAGGTGCGCCTCGATCGGGGTACTCATCCACAAAACGATCGCACGGCACAAATTAGCATTAGCCTCGATCCCCAGTATCGTCGGCAAGGATTCGGCAAACAAATCTTACAACTTGCCTTAGAGGATTGCTGGAGATCGACCCATTTCACCGCGATTAACGCTTGGATTAAACCCGACAATCTAGCCTCCATTGCATTATTTGAAAACGCCCAATTTACGAAAGTTGGGACAGAATGGATAGCAGGACAATTAGCTGTGCAGTATCAATTGATGGGGCCAGGGGCAAATGCTGGATAGACAACTACGGCGGGATGGATTGCAGGAGATTGTGATTGCCGATCGGTCGATCGGATCGCACACCGCGCCGTTTATTATTGCCGAACTCTCGGGCAACCATAACCAATCCCTCGATCGGGCCTTGGAACTCGTCGAAGCAGCAGCAAAATCCGGTGCCCACGCCCTCAAACTCCAGACCTACACTGCGGATACCATGACCCTGGATCTGGCGGAGGGGGAATTCTGGATTCACGATGCGGACAGCCTCTGGCAGGGCAATTCCCTTTACAACCTGTACCAGCAAGCCTACACGCCGTGGGAATGGCACGAGCCGATTTTTCAACGCTGTCGCGACTTGGGCATAATTGGCTTCAGTACGCCCTTCGACGCCACTGCGGTGGACTTTCTGGAATCGCTTGCTGTACCCTGTTACAAAATTGCCTCCTTTGAAAATATTGATTTACCGTTAATTCGCAAAGTTGCCCAAACCGGAAAACCGATGATTATGTCCACGGGCATGGCGACGATCGCGGAATTAGACGAGGCGGTCAGAACGGCGCGGGAGGCGGGTTGTCAGGATTTAATTTTGCTGAAATGCACCAGTACCTATCCCGCCACCCCCGAAAATTCCAATTTGCTCACGATTCCGCACCTGCGAGATTTATTTAACGTGCAAGTGGGCTTATCGGATCACACCCTGGGCATTGGGGTAGCTGTGGCCAGTGTGGCCCTGGGAGCGACGGTGATCGAAAAACATTTCACTCTACGACGATCGGACGGTGGCGTCGATGCGGCGTTTTCCATGGAACCGGAGGAGATGGCGCAACTCGTAACTGAAACGGAGCGAGCGGCCCTGGCCCTCGGTCAAATCAGCTACGGCCCCACAGCAGCGGAAACCAAGTCCCTCCAGTTTCGTCGATCGCTCTACATCACCCAGGACTTGCAACCCGGAGCTGTTTTGACCCCAGAGAACCTGCGATCGATCCGCCCTGGCCTAGGACTCCCCCCCAAATACTACGACCAGCTTTTAGGCAAATCCATTCGCTGTGCAGTCAAGGCTGGAACGCCGATGAATTGGGAACTCTTAGCTTAGAGACTTCTCAATCATGGCGGTATCAATTGGCTAGGCAGTAGGGCAAGGAATGCGAATCATGGCTTCGATCGAATGGTTAACGAAACGATTACCCCCCATTGAACGGATTCGGCTCCGGAGTGAACCGGATTATTACGGCATTAGCCATTTGATTGCCCAGGCCGTCGATCGGCCCAAACCACCCCGCAGCTTTGCCCACTGGCTCCACGGTTGGATTTACACCGATCCGATTACCCATCCCCGCGAACTCACCTTTTGGGGGGAGCCCCAAGATACCATTTTAGTTGTCAACCAAGAACAAGTACAAATCCTCCAGGAATTTGGCTTCCAGCAAGTTCATGCAGCAGGCTTACCCTTTATTTATGGGAATTTACACACTGTGAATCGGCAAGCTCAAACGTTGCTGGTCATGCCATCCCATTCATCCGCTTATACAGATCAACAAGTCAATCAAGAAGAGTATGTTAAACACATTTTGCAATGGAAAACCGAATTTTCAGATATTGTCTTTTGTATCCATGGTTCCTGCGTGGAAAGAGGCTACTGGATTCCAGTTTTAGATCACTATCAAATTCCTTGGATCATCGGAGCAACTACCGACGATCGCAATGCACTCATCCGGATGAATATTATTTTCCGTAGCTTTGATTGTGTTACTTCCAATGTCATTGGTTCTCACATTGCCTATGCTGCTTATTCTGGTTGTCGGGTGTCGATCGATGGCAAATATGCATCCCCCCAGATGAGCGAATTCCAGCATGATCCTTGGTATCGCTTATATCCAGAACTCTTACAAAAACATCTAGAAATCTTCCACGAAACCCAAATCCGCCAACGCTTTCCTCAGTTTTTTGTCTCACCGATGAAGGCAACCTCCCATGAAGCTTGGGGCAGGCAGACCGTGGGTTCTAACTATCAGAAAACACCGGAGGAATTAGTACCATTATTGGGTTGGCGACCAAAACAGCAAATATCAGGCTATACTACGCGGGTTACTAGAAAGATTCGATCGGTGTTTCCTGCAAAACTTGCTAATACGCCATTGACCAATCAATACTACCAATCCGATTCCCCCTGAAAAAGACGGAGAAGTTAGGTTGAAATACTTGAGCATTCTTCTTGTTTTATGAAACTCGTTAATATTGGCTGCGGCCAAACTTTACACCCAGATTGGATTAATCTCGACTTAGTTCCTAGTTCACCAGCCGTTCGATCGTTTGATATTCGGCGCGGCTTGCCCTTTGCTGAGCGAACCTGTGACGTGTGCTATAGCTCCCACGTTTTGGAGCATTTGCAGCCAGCCCAAGCAAGTTTTTTAATCACTGAAACCTTTCGGGTGCTGAAACCTGGTGGAATTTTGAGGATCGTAGTACCGGATTTAGAACAGATTGCACGGTTATACTTAGCATCGTTAGAACAATCTCTATCTGGCGATTCTCAAGCGATCGCACAATTAGATTGGATGCGGTTGGAACTCTTAGACCAGATGACCCGTACCCAGGCCGGGGGAGAGATGGGCAAATACCTCGATCGACTCAATGATCAGAATCCTGACTTGGATAAAGCATTTGTGAGATCGCGTATGGGTGCAGAAATAGATAACTATTATCAAGCAAAAAAACTAACCCGATGGCAAAAAATTCAATCTAAACAACCTACTTGGTACCTCCAAAAAATTCGGGTAAAAATTGCTGAGTTGTTTGTCTTACTTATTGCCGGAAAGCAGGCTCAGGAAGGTTTTCAGGAAGGTCTATTTCGTAATTCTGGAGAACTTCACCGCTGGATGTACGATCGCTTTTCCCTTCAGCAATTACTCAGCCAAACGGGATTTATAAAAATTCAGGTCTGTCAGGCAACCGAAAGTCGTATTCCTAATTTTAATCACTTTGAGCTAGACACCCTGCAAGGACAGATCCGCAAACCTGATTCATTGTTTATGGAGGCGGTCAAACCATGAAACCGCTGCTACTTAGTACTTATGACATCACCGGGGGCGCAGCGCGAGCGGCCTATCGCTTACACCAAGGCTTGCGGGAAATCGGTCTAGACTCCCAAATGCTGGTACAAAACAAAGCCAGTGACGATCGAACGGTCATTGCCCCCCGCAGCAAATTGCAGAAAACCATTGCCTTCCTGCGGCCTGGGATTGATGGCTTACCCCTAAGCTTCTACCGTAAACGGCAAATCGATCGCTATTCCCCCGCTTGGTTACCGGAACCTTTGACGCAGCAAATTGCCGCCCTGCAACCGGATATTGTTAATCTGCATTGGGTGGGTAGTGGCTTCCTGCGCCTGGAAACGTTGCGTAAACTGCGGCTGCCGATCGTCTGGACAATGCACGATATGTGGGCCTTCACCGGCGGTTGTCACTACAGCGATGGCTGCGATCGCTACGAGCAGACCTGTGGCGCTTGCCCAAAGCTTAGTAGCTCCAAAAAACGAGATCTATCCTATTGGATTTGGCAGCGGAAACAACGCGCTTGGCAACAGCTCAGTTTAACGGTAGTGACCCCCAGCCGCTGGTTAGCCCAATGTGCTGCCCAAAGTTCTCTCCTCAAGCATTCCCGCATTGAAATCATTCCCTATGGTCTCGATTTACAACGGTATCGCCCCTACGATCGTGACGACGATCGCGCCATTGTTCGCCAAATCTTGAATTTACCGTTGGACGTACCATTAATTCTCTTTGGTGCGGCGGATGCCACCCGCGATCGGCGCAAAGGGTTCCATGTCTTACAAGCTGCGTTGCAAAGTTTGAGCCAACAATCGTGGCCCCAACGACCTGAACTGGTGATTTTTGGTGCATCACGGCCCGAAGTTCCACCAGATTTGGGCTTTCCCACCCACTACTTAGGTACCTTGGGCGATGAAATTTCCCTATCCCTGGCCTACGCAGCAGCAGACGTGTTTGTCGCACCGTCCCTGGAAGATAATTTGCCCAATACGGTCTTAGAAGCCCTCGCCTGTGGAACCCCCTGCGTGGCTTTCAAAATTGGTGGGATGCCAGACATGATTATTCCCGGTGAAACGGGATATCTGGCCCAACCCTATCGCGTCCAAGACTTGGCCCAGGGGATTCGTTGGGTGCTGATGACCGATCAGCCGTTGCGGCCCCAAGCCCGTGCCCAGGCTGAAAAATCCTTTGCCCTGACCCAGCAAGCCCAGCGCTACCAAAAGCTGTTTCAAGAACTTTTGTCCTAATTCCAGGGAAGGGGGAAATGGGGCTTACAATAGATCCCGGTTCACCCCTGACTTGAGTCGCGATCGTCCCTATGTCCTACATTCCTCTGCACCATAAATATCGCCCTCAAACCTTCGCGCAATTGGTGGGACAGGAAGCGATCGCAACCACCCTCAGCAACGCCCTGACCCAAAAACGCATCGCTCCGGCCTACCTGTTCACGGGCGCACGGGGAACCGGAAAAACCTCCAGTGCGCGCATTTTGGCCAAGTCCCTCAACTGCATTGCAGGCTCAGAACCGACGCCCCACCCCTGCGGCCAATGTGAAACCTGTCGCGAAATCACCCAAGGGTCTGCCTTGGATGTAATCGAAATCGACGCGGCCAGCAATACGGGGGTTGATAACATTCGCGAACTGATTGAACGGGCGCAATTTGCTCCAGTGCGTTGCCGTTATAAGGTCTATGTCATTGACGAAGTCCATATGCTCAGCAATGCGGCCTTTAATGCGTTACTGAAAACGTTGGAAGAGCCGCCGGAACGGGTGGTTTTTGTCTTGGCAACCACCGATCCCCAACGGGTTTTGCCGACGATTATTTCCCGGTGCCAGCGCTTCGATTTTCGGCGCATTCCCCTGGAAGCGATGGTGCAACATTTGGGGCACATTGCCCATCGGGAGCAGATCGCGATCGCCCCCGATGCGGTGCAACTGGTGGCCCAAATTTCCCAGGGCGGCATGCGCGATGCCGAAAGTTTGCTGGATCAACTTAGCTTACTCGCAGGCGAAGTCACCGTCGAAAAAGTTTGGGATCTGGTGGGGGCGGTACCGGAGCGGGACTTGATGGCGTTGGTACAGGCGATCGCGACGGATAATCCCGAAACCATGCTCGATCACACCCGTCGCTTAATGGATCGGGGTCGCGAACCGTTAATTGTGCTGCAAAATTTAGCCAGTTTCTACCGGGATTTGCTCATCGCCAAAACGGCCCCCCAGCGCAATGATTTAGTGGCCATCACGCCCCCCACTTGGGCAGAAATGACCGCCTTTGTACAATCGGTGGATATTGGCTGGTTATTGGCCGGACAGCAACATCTACGCAGTGCCGAAGTTCAGATAAAAAACACGACCCAACCTCGGCTGTGGCTAGAAGTGACCTTAATGGGCCTGTTGCCTTCAGCGATCGCAACTGTTAGCCTTGCTCCCCAGCCCTCTGCGGCCCCGCCAGTCCCCCGATCGGTGCCCCCCCAGCCCTCCGCCAAACCCGCATCCAAATCCACCCCTCAAGCGGCACAGGCAACGATCACCCCACGATCGCCCGCCACGCCTGCAACCCCGACTCAACCGATCCCTAACCCAACGCCGACTCCCGCTGCTTCTGCGGATTCCACCTCACCGTCTAGCCAGCCTGCAAACCTAGATTTAGAGGCGCTATGGCAGCAAATTCTGGGGTATATCGATTCAGCTCCAGCCTTGGGGATGATTCGGCCCAACTGCCAGTTGCTAAAATTCGATGGTCAAGAAATTACGATCGGCGTTGTCAAAACCATGCTGGCGATCGTTAAAAAACAAAGTCCAGCCCTTGGGAAAGCCTGTGCTAAAGCCTGTAAAACCAATGTGAAGCTGGTTTGGGTGGGGATGGAGAGCGAATTGATTACGGTTCCGGCTCAAATGTCTTCTCCAACGGGATCGCCCCATCCCAACCCGTTCCCAACGGTCTCTGCTCCATCGAGTCCCTCTGCCCAACCGTTTCAACCGACGCAACCAGCCCCTAATCCAACCGTTGCTTCGCCCACATCCACCACTGGCAGTCTACCTACAACAAGGCAGAGCGAGCCAGCTTTGCCACCGCATCTGCCGGAAATCCCACCTATGGCAACAACTGGCTATGACTTCGATCAACGCCATAGCCTAGATGAACTCAGCCGTGCCACAAAAAGTTTAGCCGAAGCCTTTAATGGTCAAATTGTGACTCTAGAGGAGGAGGGAAGCCCTGCTGAAGATTCTCCGATCGACCTAGGAGAGGCGTCCCATTCCCCGATCGCGAATCTTCCATTGTCCAATTCCCCCACAGCCTTGCCCGCCAGCAGTGAACTGCCTACAGTGGCAGACATTTTGGGTGAGGATGGATTGAATTTAGATGAGGATGACGATGACGACGATGATGTACCGTTTTAACCCGGAGCGAACCTTAAATTTCTTCGTCTTCTAGCGTTCCCACCACGATCGCACAAAAGGCAAAGCCAGCCACTAGCGGGATAGGAGCCGCAAGGGTGAAACTGAGCACCAAGGACACTAAAAAGACTGCTGTTGCTAAAATACACCAAAACCGTTCATCGGCACTCAGTCCCTTTTCTGCCTTGATGGCCCGCAGAACCTGCTGCGGAATCGGCACAGGCATAACGGCATTCGGCGGAAAAGCCCAATAGCGGGAGCGATCGCGAAACCAATCACTCCAGCCATTTTCCAAACACCAGTCGGCGATCCACTGTTCGCAATAGTGATTCATAGCGCAATTGTCTGAGCCTTAGAAAAGTGGATAAAGCAACCCTGCGTGGCAACTGCCACACCAATTAGAACTCCATTGAGCAACCCTTGATTAGCTTGGCTATGTGGCTGGGAACAGAGCCTCATCAGCCCATTCGTCTCTCCCAATCCATCCCATAACTAGCAAATTTGGTTACCTAAGAATGTGACTAATTAATTCGATGCTTTGATTTAAATCTATTATTGCAAGAGACTAGCAAAGGACAAGCCCTCTCCACAACCAAAGATATTAAAGTTTACGTATCTATACGTAAACCATTACGACATGTCACTAAATCCAGATAGTTGGTAACTCAGGTAGACTCTCTGGTTCGAGTCTCCTCCCCAGAAAGGAGGAGATTGCCCCCAGCCTGCTAAAAAGATGGGTCAGTCAACTAGCTAGCCGACATTAAACCCTTGAGCAGTTTGACTCATTGCAATCCCTCCATCAATGGGATACATCTGAAACGCAATCCCCAGTTGATCGGACCATCGCTGCATAATTCGTCGTTCTCCGGGGCGCTGGATGTCGTCAAGCACGATCGGGCAAACGGATGCCAGTTGATGGGCAAAAAAAGGAACGGCTGGATAACGAGCCAATTGTTTACCCGGTTCATAGGCGGGGGGGCCATCAACGATGAGGCAATCAATTTGTTGATTCCCGATCGATCGCTGAATCGGTTCCGCGTCGTACCACAGGTTGCCATCCAACGCCAAGGCACAGGGAACCAAGGGCGCATGAATGCACGTTACAACGTCCAACAATTTTTCTTGAGCCAGAAAACCTTTGACTTGCTCAAGCCAATCCCGATCATGATCGATCGTGTACAAATGCCCGTGGCCCAAATTTTTTAGGAGTTTCGCCAAATAATAAGTCGTCAGACCACTGCCACATTCCACAACGGACTGGGGACGGCGAAAGAAAATTGTATTGAGAATTTTAACAATGCCACTGGGACGCATGGCAGAAGAAGACCAAGGCAAGTAGGTCGTTGTCAATGGCGTCAGCGCCTGTATTGCCAACTGATCCTGGAGCTCCTTCGCTAGCGTTTCAGAATGCAACAGACTATCAATCCAGGTGCGTATTTTATGTTTCCACTGAACCATGATGAAAACAGACTCCTGAGTAAGCAAGTATAAACATGAGTAAAGATAAACATGAGCAAAGACGAAAGCTCAGATGTAACGAAAGAAAAAACTAGGACTTGGGGATTGGAAATAATTCTAAACGGTAACGATAGAGGGCAACAGGAATTTCTCTGGCACGAAAATATAGAGGATCCTGAGGAGAGAGATAAACCGCCGTAAACTGATCCGCCACGATCGTCGGCAGTTGGGATTGTTCAGACGTTTTGAGAGCAGTTTGTAGATGATAATCCGTGGTTGTTTCAACTTGGTTGAGATAGGGAGAGCGGAGATAGGCTGCGGTAGTACCCCGAAAAATTTGTTGAAAAATTTCTGTAGTAATAAATTCCTTAGGATTAGGTTGCTCAGTATTTCGACCTGTAATGCGAGAGACCAGTTCCCGATCGCCCTGTAAAAGCGTGCGTTGCTCATTGGGTAGCTTAGGGTTCACCGTGACGGATTTCACCAAGTTATCACCCAGATAAGCCCGGGAAATATTCAACCCATTGAAAGCTCGATCGACCACAATTTGGTTCGTTGTCGCTGGAATGGGCCCCATGGCATTAATTACTGGCTGCTCAATAAACCGCACATCAAATTCAATCGGTTGATTGAGAGAGGCCCGGTTCCCTTCAAACCCTGGCGTCACAATGTCCGGCGCGAGGGGTGCGGCTAAATCGACTAGGGTACTTTTGACATGCCACGTCCCAGCAATCCACTGGGGGAAGGCCATTTCTCGATCGGGGGCTTGTACCGTGGGAAGATGCTGCCATTTGGGAAAGGAGGCAATGCGATCGGTCAAGCTTTCCGCCACCGCAGCCTCCATCCATCCCAAATTTACGCAACCTATAACTAGGCTCAGGAGAATCCCGATCCCGATTCGTTGCATGGCTATTCTGCAAATTTCAATCATTTCAACCTCAGTTAAGTTATAGTTAGCGTTCAACCTAGTATTAACTAGCATTCAACTGAAGTATTTACCTAAGAATGCAACTCAGCATCACTGAATGCAACTTCCCGATTCCGCTTACAGTCGTTCTCATTCAACGCCAATCCCAATTACCAGCGATCAGAAATTGGTAGAAATCGCTTGTACGGGACAAGTGGGAATGCATTGCTCACAGACAATACAGCGCGATCGAGTAAAGGTGAGTAAATAGGTTTGGGAATCCAAGGTGAGCGCTTCTGTGGGACAGACTCCTGTACACAAACCACAATGAACACAGGCGTCCTCATCGATCGTAATTTCTTTACTAGCAAAGGAAACAGCAATATCTTGAGTGCGCATCCAATCGATCGCGGCATCTAGGGCATCAATATCCCCAGACAATTCCACCACCAGCTTCCCCACTTGGTTGGGGGCCACCTGTGCGCGAATAATATTGGCTGCAACATTGAAATCCTTCGCCAGACGATAGGTGACTGGCATCTGCACGTAACGGCGAGGAAACGTAAGGGTGACTCGTTTTTTCACAAGGTTTACGGCGGTTTTGGGCGAGTGGGTGAGAAGCAGTCCGGCTGGGGCCAGACTGGAGTTGGTTGCTTCTATTGTAGAAAGAGACTGCTGGATCAATTGTAGGCAGCAGCCAATTACGATTTTGGGAGAACCGATCGCGCCGGCTTGAGTCAATCTTTGCGGATGGGGCGATCGTAATTTTGGGGCCGATCGCGAACCTAAGGCCGATCGCGACGAGACTTTCCGTCGTCAGCTAAACTGGGCAATGGTAAGGCTTGGAGAAAGATCCCCTGGACGGTTATGACTGATAATACAACTCACCCTAAGACTGGCAGCAATTTTCGGAATGTCGTGATTGCGGTCGTGGCGATCGTCCTCTCAGCAGCGGTGGCCCTGGGCTTACGATCGAATACGACCCCAGCGTCTCTGGATGGTATGGCCAAAACGGCAGTTCCCTATGAAGTTGCCTTGAGTAATGGTCAGCCCACCCTAGTGGAGTTCTACGCCAATTGGTGTACCAGTTGTCAAGCAATGGCCAGGGATTTGCAAGCCCTGAAAACGGAGTATGGCGATCGTGTCAACTTTGTCATGCTGAATGTGGATAACGATAAATGGCTGCCGGAAATTGTCCACTACAAAGTGGATGGGATTCCCCATTTCGTTTACCTCAGCGCCCAAGGGGAGGCCGTAGCAGAGGCGATCGGCGAACAACCCAAGGGCGTCATGGAGGCCAATCTCGTGGCGTTGTCTGACGGCCAGCCCTTGCCTTACTTACAAGCTGGCATTGGTCAAACGAGTGATTACACTCCCCCAGCGGCTACAACTAAAGCAACCCAAGACGATCCCCGCAGTCACGGAGCACAGGTCAAAACTTCTTAGTCCCGCTCAGGCGTCAGAAATTTCTTCTCTGGGCAAGAATTCAATTTGGGTAGGCGAGGGCGGTTGCTAGAGAACCGTCGATCGTCTCTCCAGTCCATCCAAGTCTGTTGGTGTAGCGGTAGCCCAAATCATTAGGGCAAGCATATTTGTGCTTGCCAATCGTTCG
>MUGG01000222.1 GCA_002148405.1 Alkalinema sp. CACIAM 70d
ACGTCCTAATGTCGATGGCTTTAGCTATACATTTACGATCCCGATCGTCATGATTTCAATGGATTGGTGCGGGTTGAGGGCCAACTCAGGGGCATTGATGAGATTACCGATTGGCGCAGTCCTCGGCTGGGGATTCGGTTTGTGCTGACGGAGGAGATGTTGGAGGTTTACTATCCCGATGGGCGGCGCTTTTTGGCAACAGTGGAATTGGCTGCGAAGGCAGAACAGGCGGAAGAGCGGGCAGAACAGGCGGAATTGCAGCTAGAAGAGGAACGATCTCGATCGGCGCGGTTGGCGGAGCAGTTACGATCGTTGGGCATTGATCCGGATCAGGTTTAGGGCCTGTAGCGATAGAAGGTAGGGCGATAAAATAGAGCCAGTCATTGCTTAACTTACGCCTTTAGCCATGCAAGTCCCCCTAGAGGTGCTTCTATTGTATTCCGATCTATACAGCAGAAGGTTTTAGTAGATTGGTTGCAATTGCTTTGAGACTGGTTTTCACCATTTGAACTTTGATAGGACTCTCCCACCATTCCTGCATAACAAAGGATAGGGTGTCTACAATGCTCTTTGATGCTTTTACATAGATAATTTGTCGGTAGACACCCACTAGGCGTTTGCATTTGAGAGCATAGGGTACAGTCTCCCAATTCAAATTTTGTTTAATGACAGACAACAATGTTTGTGACATAACTTCCGAGTCATTGCTTAACGATACACCGTGTTTTCGGTAGCGGCAGAGATTACCTGTGACATAGGAAAAGGTGCAATTAGCACGGGCACATCTTAACCAGAACTCATAATCTTCACAAGAGCGTAAGCCTGCATTGAAGAAGCCAATTTTATCAAAGACAGCTCGTCGTATGACTGTTGCAGATGGAGTAATAAAATTGCGGTGATAAAACAAGCTGGCTGGAAAATTATTTAAATCATCTTCATTTGGAGCACATATCCAGAGCTCATCAACAGTTTCGTTGAACATAGTTACACCAGAATAGGCAAAATCACTCTGGTTAAGTTCTAAAGCTGCGATCAGATGAGTTAAATATTCTGGCAACCAAATATCATCATGATCGAGTAATGCAATATATTCACCAGACGCGATCGCGATTCCAGTGTTTCGTGTCGCTGCTAAGCCTTGATTAACTTCATGTCGTAGGAATTTTACACGATTTTCTCCAACCTGGGCTGAGAATTGTTGAACGATTTCTTCAGTCCGATCTTTCCAGGCATCTTCAACAACAATAACTTCCCAATTTGGATAAGTTTGATTGTGAACAGAGTCAAGTGCCTCTTGAATGTAATTGTCTGCTTTATAAGCAGGGATGATGATACTAACTAATGGGTAATGATTCATGGTTCTTTGGACAGTAGCAATCTAGCTTTTACACTGAAATTCAACTAATTGGGAAAGTTTTTGATACGCAATGTGACCTAGTTGGATTTGCTCTCTAGCAGATTCTAAAAGAGAGTTATGAATAATCTCAGCGTTGTGCCATAAGCTATGAATGTTAGTAGCCAGTTGTTCTTGGAAGTCACGATCAGTCATGAGTAAAATTTCACAACCAATTCCAAATTGTTCAGCTAATCCTGCAAATTTATCTACATAGTAATCTGATTTTGCTAACCCAATTACAGGTACACCTTGAGAAAGTGAGAAAACAGCAGCATGATAGCTGCCTGTGACGGTTACACGACATCTACCTGCTTGTTGGATAACTTTGATTGGAGTATCTAAAGATGCACCTCCATCTGAAGTATCATCATAGCCAAGTAAGAGTTGTCGAATTGCAGTTGGGTCAGACTCTTCCTCAGAATGGGCAATAGGAATAGGCAACATGGGAGCATTTAGCTGACGAGCAGCAGTTTGTAAAGTGGCTCTAATTCCATCCAGTAATGACTGGTTAACTCCAGAATAATTAGCAACTCGTAAATTGACTCCTAGTCCATTACCTAAAGACTCAGGACGATGGTTGTAGGCAAGTTCGATCGCATCATCGCCTGTAACCAGTCTGCGATGGGGAGAAATTCCTAGCTTGCTGCATAAAGGTAATCCAGCACGTTTTTCTCGTAGTGTAATCAGATCAACTTTTGGTAAAACAGCTTTTGCTCGATTGTAAAGTATGGGATTTTCAATCGGGCCAAGTCCTTGCCCCACTAAGGCAGTAGGTTTACCCAGATGATGAGCCAACTCTAATGTGTTCAAAACACGACAAGCATGATCTTGAAAAGAGTCAGTAATGTAGCCTCCACCCGTTGAAATTACTAAATCTGAGCAGCGCACAGATTCAATAAATTCTTCTAGAGGTTCCATCCGCTGCGGTTTATTTCCTGATCTTGAACGAATTACGGCAGTTGCTGTTTCTGGGAAACGATTGCGCCATTGCCATTCAAGATCTGTTACGGCGGAAGTAGCCGCTTTAGTCGCTAGTGTTTCATGAAAGCGGTGAGAAATAGGTACTGACCAAAAATAACGCCCGAGTGGAGAACAGGGACGGACGCCTGGACAAGCCTGCTGTAAAATCTCTGGGGCTGTGGTAAAGACTTGGATTTTACTGTGAGGCCACAGGTCTTGCAACCGTTGCAGAGCCATTTGTAGCATGGCACGATCGCCCATATTCATCAGGGCATAACCGCTTTGATCAACCAGAATATTCATGGAACTCCTCTAGTCACCCTAAAGTTTGACAATATGTAAGCGAGATTTTTGCACGAATTGATATTCTGACTGCTTATCCTGAAAATACTGATCAATTGCTTTTTTACATCCTGACCAAGCGTTGTAATCATCAATGATCAGCGTTCCACCAGCAACAAGGTTAGGTTCAATCTGATTGAGACAGGTCATCACTGAATCAAACCAATCACAATCAATATGAGCCATTGCAATTGGTCGATCAAGATTCATCGTGTCCTGAAATAGTCCTTTAATTAGATGAACATTGTTCGCTTCGGGACTGAACCCATATTCACAAAAAGATTGATAAACCTTGTCATACAGATTATCTTCATAGCCGTAGTAAAGATTCCCATCAATCCCCTCGGATTTACCTGCTTTAATCTCTGCATAGCGATCGTGAATGTCTTGATCGTCCTGCTCAGAGGGCGGTGGAATCATTCCAAAAACGTCATAGATTAAAAGTTCTCGCTGAGGATTCTTAGCGGCTGCTAGGGCAATGGCCGACCCACCCAAAGCACAACCAGCTTCAATAATTGCGCCTTGAATTCCTTGTCGCTCACACTCTAAAGCAACCTTAGTCAAATCTCGTAAGGCTACTTCCTCTAGATAGGTTAATTTCTGCTGCCTCACATGATGAATGACAGTACTTAACCTAGAATGTGCCACTTGAAATGCATAGCGGTCAATCTTCTGACTGAGTTTGCTAATAATAGTAGGCATAATTATAAATCTCCAAATTAGTGTAGATGGATGTTTGTCTCTAGATCTAGGTGGAACTTACCTCATGTTGCATCTGGTGATAATTCCAGAGCTTTCCACGCTGTGCCAGTAGGTCTTGGTAGGTTCCTTGTTCAACAATGCGACCTTTTTCCATGACAACCACTTTGTCGGCACGGACAATCGTTGATAAACGGTGGGCGATCGCGATAACAGTCCGACCTACAGAAAGCTTTTCGATCGACTCTTGAATCAGTCGCTCTGAGACAGAATCCAATGCACTCGTTGCCTCATCCAAAATCAGAATTTCTGGATTGCGTAATAACGCACGGGCAATCGCAATCCGTTGCCGCTGTCCACCTGAGAGCCGCACACCCCGATCGCCTAAAACGGTATCCCATCCTTCCGGCATCGCTTCAATAAAATCTAGAGCATTCGCTAATTTAGATGCTTCTCTAATTTCTGCATCCGTTGCCCCTTCAGAACCGTAGGCAATGTTATCTCGAACAGAAGCATTAAAAATGAATGTATCCTGACTCACGATCGCCATATGACGACGAATGCTGTGGATGTCATAGGTTCGTAAATCATTGCCATCAAACAAAATCTTGCCTTGCGTCGGATCATAGAAGCGTGGGATTAAATCCGCTAGAGTTGTTTTACCTGCACCTGAAGATCCAACTAGCGCAACTGTTTGACCTTTCTCGATCGAGAGAGTAATATCCTGCAAATTGAGTTCTGGGGGCGCATACCCAAAATCTACAGCAATGAACTCGATCGCCTTAGTCAACCCTGGAAAAGGCTTAGCCCCATTCTGAAGATACTGCTTATCATGTCGAGCTAGTAAGCTTTCAATATTTTCCAGAGAACCTTGGAAGCTACTAATACCGACTAAACAGGAGTTAACCTCTTGAACGATCGGGACTAAGCGAAATAGTAGAAAGAGAAAAGTCAATAAGCCTGCGGCTCCTAAGCTACCTTGGGAGCGAAACATTGTCACCCCTAGGATAATAATCCCCATCAAAAATGTAGTTGCAAATCCCTCTGATAAAGGTTTCGTTAGAGAGCGTAGTACTGTAATTTCGTTAACAGCATCGGTAAGTTCTTGGTTAGCTCGTTTGAATTTTTGACGCTCTACCTCTTGGGTACCAAATGCTTGGACAGTACGAATAGCTCCAACTAGCTCCGTTGCAATGGATAAGAATTGCGCTGACTTCTCGGATACCACAAAGCTGTTTTCCCGCACTTGTGCATTTAACCGTGCAATTCCGATCGTCAATGCAGTAAATGAAGTCAGTGCAATAATAGAAAGTTGCCAGGAAATTTTCAGTAAAATTGCAACATAGATCAGTGTGATTAGTCCACGGCTAATTAATGAGCTAATAATCTGAATAGACGGGTAAAGGTTATTAACTTCAGAGGTAATTGTATTAATTAAGTTGCCTACCTTGGTTTTACTAAAAAAAGCTAGAGGTAGTGCTTGCAACTGTTCAAATAACTTTTGTCGTAGCCGCGTTGCCAATAGCATTTTTGTACGATCGGCAGTGACCAATCCCGCAAAATTAAAAAAGCCTCGCAGCCAAGTTGAGATAATGATGAGTCCACAGACTCGGCAAAGTCGCTCAATTTCAGAAGTCTGAATCCCTAGAATATTGATATCAAACCACTGAATTCCAGTTTTAAAAGGTTGCGCCCCCTGATTAAGCAGATTCTGCAAAAATCCTAGCAGAAACCCAACCCCAAACCCTTCAAAGACTGCCGCCAGCAATGGACAGAGTGCAATCAAAACAATGATGTGGGGAAAGTGCTTAATCTCTCTGAGAATAAGACGATTATTTTGCCAAAAGGGAGTTGCTTTAAACAGACGATAGAGCATCATCTGGAGGTTATGGGGCACAGTGCGAAAAGATCGTTGCTTCTTGGCGATTTGCATGACTAATTTACTTCTTGCAAAGACAACTGAGTAAAGCTAATCTAAATCAGGTACGGAATCTTAAAGGATTGCGGAGTATTGTGCACCTAACAAATGAAAATAATGCCTTTGAATAGGGTATTGAGCACCAGAAAAGTTTTGTTTGGTATCACAAAAATAGGTGGCTGACAAACGCTAGAGAATGAATACTGGCGCAGGATGCTTCCCTCTACTGACTCTAGACCGTAGAAGAACTTTGCGTTGGCAAGGCAATCTAATACTCCAGTGTTGAGTCCCCGTCTATTGCCTCGATCGTAGAATAGAGTTCTATTGAATAGAGGCAGCTGACCAAGATGTAAAAGCGGAAGCGCAGAGATCAATAAGAGATCAATCAATAACAGGTAACGGGTTCTATTAGGTTCAAGCACCTTGCGAGGCAGAACGCTTTGCGACAGAGAAGTTAAATTGAACAATGCACAAGAAGACGGGATTAGACTTCGCTGGATAAGGGCGATTCTTTGCGGCTGAGTAAGTAAGCAGTAGAAAGGCTAATGCGTCCACGGGCATCATTAAGCCATTGCAATAACTGTTCCCGTAAACCTTTCTTTTGCATTAACAAACAGAGTCCTGTTCCTTTGAGAATTTGGCCTTTCTCATTGACATAAAACTGCATGGAACTTGTGGAATTATGCAAGTTAGTGTAAGCCTTTTTAGCAGCGAGCTTGCGGTAAATAATCAAGCTAATGGGCAAGCAAACATTTAAGAAAAATCGCACAACTTTCCCGATCGCTGTATAAGACTTCTTCTGAGCGAGCAGATAGCAGTCTCTTCCTGGCTTCAAATTGACGTAAATCGGTTTACCCGCACGGTGAGCCACTTCCGCCCAAAATTGTAATGCCGCCACACCAAGCTTGACATCCACCAACACCAGCTTCACCGGAGATTTTCTTACCCGTTCCACCAGCCAATCCATCGGCACCGTCTCTGGAACCACGATCGCACTGCGGAAGGGCGCGCGGCGCACAATCAACTTCTTCTGCCGCCACACCAGCGCATATCCTGTCATCGTTGCAGCCGGACTGACAGAAATAACAGACGTTGAAAAGACAGGAGATTGAGTATACATAGCTGTGAGCCACCACCAAAACATGAAAGGGCGTAAAACCAAATTTAAGACAGCGTATTTATCACCATAGATTGAGAAATTCACATCATCTGTTGTGCTACCGGGATGAGACAAGCTCACTGATTAGCTTTTGCAGACAGTTTTCAGGAAATCCTGAGAGTTCATCAGAACTTTGTGAATTTTTCCATCTACCTTTACAAAAAAACGATCGAGCTAGAGTCAGAACTGTGAATTCCACTCAAATCAAAATCGCAACTTGTCATAATTCTTATTAGTTTCAGTTATTTCTCCTTTCCAACCTCTGCAACCGAATCCGGGAAAATACGGAAAAAACGTTGGAACTAGAAGAATTCAACTGGTTAAGCACACCCGATTTCTAGGCTCTCTTCTGCACTGAGAGCGGGTTCTAGAACTCTCAGTAGATTTACGGAGCATCCATTCATGCCTAGATACATCCAGACTTCCTAACTTAAAGGACGATCGTGCAAGACACCCACCGCCGTCAAGACCCGATCAATCTCTCCATTGTTCCCGATCGAGCCAAAATTACAGCCACGATCGCTACAAAATCGGATCCTTCTCTTCTACCCTGCCTACTCCCCACCTTCCCCACCTCTCCCCACTACGACCACCCGTCAAACATAAGGACATCCCCGCACTTCGATAGAATGACAATAGAACTTGTTAAGTCTCGTTAAGAACCGGGGTTCTTCACCCATGCTTGAAGCCATCCAAACCCAGCTCTATACCCTGAGCCAGACCGCCAACCAACTGGTGCTCGGCCAACTCACCCACCTGTCGATCGTCAGCATCGCCATTATTTTCGGAGCCGGACTGCTCACCAGCCTCACCCCCTGCACCCTATCCATGTTGCCGATCACCGTGGGCTACATCGGCAGTTATGAAGCCCAATCCCGTTGGCAAGGGGCGATTCAGTCCGCTTGGTTTGCCCTCGGTTTGGCTACGACCTTAACAGGGCTGGGGATTGTCGCATCGTTATTGGGCAAAGTCTACGGTCAGGTAGGACTAGGCTTACCGATCGTCGTCAGCATTGTGGCGATCCTGATGGGTTTGAATCTCCTGGAAGTCTTGCCTCTGAGAATGCCCGCAGGTTTAGGACTGGACTGGATTTCCCAGGATTTACCCACTGGCGTGCGATCGTACTTAATTGGGTTGACCTTTGGCCTCGTGGCCTCCCCTTGCAGCACCCCCGTTTTAGCGACGCTGCTAACTTGGTTGGCCAGTCACCAAGATCCCCTACTCGGCGGAGCCTTATTGCTGGCCTACACCGCTGGCTACGTTGCACCGTTGGTCATTGCAGGAACGTTTACTGCAGCTATTAAGAAAATTCTTGAAATTCGCCAGTGGTCTGCCTGGATTACGCCGACGAGTGGAGTGCTCTTATTAGGATTTGGCATGTTTTCCCTGGTGTCCCGTTTACCGTGGCAATTTTAAATACAAGCTGTCCTACGAAACGTTGATCTTGATGATGAGAACACATTTTTAAGTATTCTCTTTTGATTAACTAATCCGACCTCGAATTCCTGTTCTTTAATTACCATTCCTAAATTATGTCGATCGCGCCTACCAATCCCCCATTTAACCTCCTAACTGTTGTAAAACGCTTTATTAACCGAGAGATTTTGCCTGTTCTGGGGAAACTACAACTCGCGATCGTGCTGTTGTTGGTGATTGCGCTCTTTAGCATTTTGGGGACAGTAATTGAACAGGGGCAATCCGTGGCTTTCTACCAGGCGAATTATCCCGAAAAGCCTGCCCTATTTGGCTTTCTGACGTGGAAGGTGTTGCTGCTAGCCGGACTGGATCACGTCTATCGCACCTGGTGGTATCTGTCCTTGCTGGTGCTGTTTGGGGCTAGTTTGACGACCTGCACCTTCAAACGCCAACTGCCTGCGCTCAAGTGGTTCACCCGCACCCAAAAACTCTACAGCCAACCCCGACAGTTCCAGAAATTTGCCCTCAGTGCGGAACTAGCGCAACCGTCGATCGATCCCCTCAAGTCCCTCCTGGAAAGCCGCAAGTATACGATCGTGCAGGAGGACGATCGGCTCTATGCCCGCAAAGGCTTGGTGGGTCGGGTTGGGCCGATTATTGTCCATGCCAGCATGTTGATTATTCTGCTGGGTGGGATCGTGGGTGCCATGACGGGCTTTGTCGCCCAGGAACTAATTCCCAGTGGCAATACCTTTAAGATTCAAAACATCACGGATGCGGGGCCATGGTCACGATCGCAAATCCCCCAGGATTGGTCAGTCAAGGTCAATCGGTTTTGGATTGATTACTTACCCACTGGGGAAATCGATCAGTTTTATTCTGATTTATCCGTGCTGAATCAGACGGGAGAAGAAGTCCAACGCAAAACGATTCACGTCAACGAACCCCTACGCTACAAAGGCGTAACGCTATATCAAGCGGATTGGAATATTTCTGGAATTGCCGTCAAACTCAACAACAGTCCCATTTTGCAGTTTCCTATGGGACAGATCAATGTGCCAAAGGGCGGGCGGTTATGGGGATCGTTTGTGCCGATCAAGCCAGATTTAAGCGATGGCGTTTCCCTAATTGTTAAAGATATGCAGGGATTGGTCTTAGTGTATGGTATGGATGGCAAGTTAATTTCGACGGTTCGTAAAGGTATGTCCGTCGAAGTCAAAGGGATTAAATTAGCGATCGTAGATATCGTAGGTAGCACAGGGTTGCAAATTAAAGCCGATCCCGGCATTCCGATCGTGTACTTAGGCTTTGGCTTAATGATGATCAGTGTGATTCTCAGTTATGTGTCCCACTCGCAGGTGTGGGGACTGTGGCAGGAGGGCAAACTGTATCTGGGCGGCACGACGAATCGCGCACAGGTGGCCTTTGAGCAGGAGTTTTTAGGCATTCTGGAGCAGTTGAGTGCCGCAGAAAAAGCGGAGGTGTTCGCTGGGAAAGAAGCATAATTCACCCATTGCTTTAGGGGAAGGGCAGCGATCGCAGGAGGAGTCAAACGATCGCTGTTGCCAAATGCCATGTTGCCAAACATCACAGACTTGCAAACTATCGCAATACAGTTGACATTACCTCGGTTTCCCCCTAGTCTTGTTTCTCATAGCTGAGTGCAACCGTGTTTCAACACCCCGATTGAATCAGCTTGTTCCCCGAAAATTAAGGCGCTACCCAACGTTGGTACCAACAACAAAGGGTAGCTAAACCCCCAAGCTGATCTAGGCAGCTAGGCGGTCTGACACGGATTTTAACATTCGATCGGGCCACCCTACTTGTCCTGCGCAAAAGGGTGGCTTTAATTTTTGGGATTTCCTCCCGTCGTTACCCTAGGAGAAATCCCATGTTTATTGGCTTTGACAGCAGCGATCGCGCGATCGACGATACTCGCAGACCCTTCCAAATCTACCTGCTCGGCACCCGTGAAGAAATCCAATCCACGATCAACCAACTGCAAGTGGTGCGGTTTTGCGAGCGGATTCGCTGGAGTCCACCAATTCCTGTAATGGGTTCCGATTGGAAATACATCAGCATGATGGAGCGCGATCGGGCGTCGGAGTAAGTTGTTTAAAAACCGGGATTTTCAGAAAATCCCGGTTTTTGGAGAGTGGCGCGATCGGAACAGTAAGCCCAATACTACCAAGTCCTTATTAAGGGGGATTTAGGGGGATCGAACGATTTGCAAGCACAAATAGGCTTGTCCTAACGATTTTGGCTACTGCTATAGAAGATCAGGATTTGCGGAGGGCCACGATCGGCGAAATCGCTAGCTCCGTATAAATCCTGATCCCTAGGCCAACGGCGGAATAGAGGAGTATTCCCGTTCCCCGTTCTAAATCATGAAGATTTTATTTCTCGATCAAAGCGGCAAGCTTGGTGGTGCAGAACTTTCGCTTTTGGATCTCGCCACAGCCTTTCGAGAAACCTGTTTGGTCGGTCTATTTGCCGATGGCCCCTTCCAGGCAGCATTAACCCAGCGGCAGATTCCCGTCCAAGTTCTCACCCAGCAAACGGTCAACGTCAGCAAAGACACGGGCTGGCTCAAGGGCGTAGCCAGTCTGAGGACTTTACTGCCGCTGATTTCCAGCACGACGCAACTCGCAAAAAACTATGATGTCATTTATGCCAACACCCAAAAAGCATTAGTCGTTGGCGCGATCGTAGCATTCCTTAGCCATCGTCCTTTGGTTTATCATTTACGTGATATTCTTTCCGCTGAGCATTTCAGTTCGACTAATTTACGCATTGCTATTGCGTTAGCTAATCGGTTCGCATCCTTAGTCATTGCTAATTCCCAAGCCACTGCCGATGCATTTCTTCAGGCCGGAGGTAGATCGGAATTAGTCAAAGTGATTTATAACGGTTTTGAGGTGGAAACCTATCGCCAATTAGCCCAGCAGGGACGGCAAACCCAACAGACATGGAAGCAGCAAATCGGACTAGGCAATCACTTTGTCGTCGGTCATTTCAGCCGTCTCTCGCCTTGGAAGGGGCAGCACGTTTTAATTGAGGCGATCGCCCAATGCCCAGACTCGATCGCCGCTGTTCTGGTGGGAGATGCCCTCTTTGGTGAAACGGATTACGTGCAGCAATTACACCAACAGGTCGATCGCCTCGGCTTGCGCGATCGGGTCAAGTTCCTTGGTTTTCAGCAAAATGTCCCCCAACTCATGGCCGCTTGTGACCTAGTCGCCCATACCTCCACCGCTCCAGAACCCTTTGGACGAGTGATAACCGAAGCAATGCTCTGTGGAACGCCGATCGTGGCAGCTGCAGCGGGGGGAGCCGTAGAACTGGTGCACGATCGTCAGACGGGCTGGTTAACGGAACCAGGCAACAGCGCTCAATTGGCCACCGTGATTCAAGAAGCTGCAACCCAACCCAATACCCTCAACCAACTCCGTCAAGCTGCGTTGGAGTCCGCTAGCCAAAACTTCAGTATCCGGAATACGGTGACTCAGATTCATCATGCTTTAGACGAATTAACGGACATAAAAGCCCTACATCCGCTCAAAAGCTTGGGATAAAAGGGTTGTTCATTATCTGGATATTTCTGCAACAAATAATTTTAAATCATCATCAAGATTTCATCTAGACCTGTGATAAACACGGGTCATTTTTATAAACTCCCGATGAAGACTCATCAATTATCAGGATTGGCATCCGTACAAGTGCGTAGTATGAGGAATACCATAAGGTTATCCCTGGGAAATCATGCCTAGGGAGTAATCCACACTTCATCAGGTTTTTTCATCTGCCAAAAGTGCGACTTCTGGAATGGTTTTAGGTGGCTTTTCTAGAGTTAACTCAATTGTTAAAGAACGTTGTGAGTCAATATTGTTATAAGCATTACTTCTAACGATTTGCTTACAACAAATTTCTTGAAACAAGTTATTTAGAACAAGTTGCTTAAAACAATTGTTTATATGGACAGAGTGCGTCCATTCATTACAGTTTCTCATTTTAGGTAGGTTCAAATATGTCTTTTCGGAAAATTACTGCAAAAACAGCAGCCGTTGGAGCGCTTGCGACAGCTGCGACTGTAGGAATGATGTCATTTCAGGATAGTGCTCAAGCAGCCATTATTGGCAGCGGAGGCTTTATCCTCAATGGAACTACAACTGTCTCTAATGCAGGAACCAATAGTCCTACGATTCAGTTATCTGGCTTTTCCGTTATTAACAAGTACGGTGCTTTTTCTGGTTTGTCGGGAACTCCAACCATTAAGTCACTACTCCTATCCGACCCTGGTGTAGTCAACAAAAGTCCTGCAACAGCGGGTACGTACTCTAACAATGCAGTTGTAGACTTTATTACAGGTCTCACCCTGAATGGCAAATCATTGAGCTTTGATTTAGATGCTTCCTTTATCAGTCTGTACGGATGGGTTAAAGATTTCAATGATTTTTCCATTGCTGGTCCGATTACAGGGACTTTCCGGAGTGGGAACACCGTCCTAGGCAAGGGTTTCCTCGGTGCCAATAGCATCGAACCGGGTGGCCCCATTTCCTCGATTTCATTGACAGCGACCTCTATTCCGACACCCGCGCTATTGCCCGGTTTAGTGGGAATGGGAATCAGCTTAATTCGCAAACGGAAACGGCAACTAGTTGAAATGTCCAATGCGTAGGAAAGTCAACCACCCCTGTTCTAACTACTAACCCTTTTCTACGCACGAACCCTTTTCTAACCCAAGTAAATGACCTGTTCGGCGATCGTCGAATGGGTCTTTATTTTTGCATCTTTTTTTGATTGATTGACGTTCTTTTTGCCCACTGATGTTCTGTCCTGGGAATCCTGTGAGCTTACAACAGGAACTTGTACCGATGACGATCGCACCATCAAAAGACTACCGTAGAGAGTAGACTTTTCAATCAATGCACCATGGTTGCCCTTAATAATCGCGATTACACCTTAATTTTGGATAAAAGTGGCAGTATGTCCACCCTCGATCGGGGAGGAAAAACCCGCTGGGACGTGGCCCAGGAATCGACCCTGGCACTGGCCCGTAAATGTGAACAATTGGATCCCGATGGCATCACTGTCTATACTTTTTCTGGACGATTCCGGCGCTATGAGAATGTGACCGCCAGTTTAGTAGAACAAATTTTCCTGGAAAATGACCCGATCGGATCCACAAATTTAGCAGCCGTCTTACAGGATGCTTGCAATCACTACTTTCAGCGGAAGGCCAAGGGGGATGCGAAACCAGAAACTATTCTGGTGGTGACCGATGGAGAACCGGACGATCGACGGGCAGTGATTGAAGCGGTGATTGATGCCACCCGCAAAATGGAGCGAGATGAGGAATTGGCGATCTCGTTTATTCAGGTCGGCAATGATGCAGGAGCCACGCAATTCCTCAAAGCTTTGGATGACCAACTTGAGTCTGTAGGCGCAAAGTTTGATATCTGCGACACAATCACGATGGATGAAATGGGAGATTTGAGTTTAGCGGAAGTCTTGATGAGTGCGATTCAAGACTAGGAAACCCCACGGCCAAGGGCATTTCTCGCTAGGATATTGGAGAATGAGTGCAGCCCTTCACCTTTCCATTGCGTTATGGATGAAATTGATCAACTCTTGGCCAATTTAGGATCGCCTAAGCCCTCTCCCCGCTCAGCCGTTCCCCCATCGGACTCACCGCCACCGCCACCTAACCTAGAGGGGAGTGCAGCCGTAAGTTCGATCGAGGATTTGTTGGGCAGTTTGAATGAAGCGACGAAGCGACAAGTGCGTGAACAACTGCGTCATCCAGGGATGGACGCTCAGCCTAGCCCTTCCACCGATCGGTCTATCCCCTTAACGCCTACCGCTCAGCAATCATCGCAGCCATTGCCGTCACCCTTGCCATCACCATTGCCACCAGATATTTTGCATCAGGTTAAAGCACAGTATGAGGAGCACGATCGGCAACTTTTCCAACAACAGCAAGCAGAACAAGTTGCAAAACAACAACAGGAACTCGATCGACAACATCGTCAGCAACAGCTTCGAGAACAAAGACGGGCTGAAATCGCGAAGACTGCCCAACAGTGGTTGAAACAATTAAAACCAAACTCTGAAGAAGGACGTTGGTTTGATGAATTTGCCTGTAATTATGAATCTCGTTTAGAAGCCGCGATCGATTACTTGGAGGCTTTGCAGGAAGTGAATGGTTGGCTGAAAACCCATCCGACAAAGTAGTATCCTCCGACAGGACTATCCTAGGTAATGCTATCTACTTAACTCCTGTGTGGGGTGGATAATGGTTTGTCCGTAAATGGCCAATTAATTAACATCTCATCTTTTGTGAAATCTATTATTCAGTTGGTGATTCATTGGTACAAACCCATTGGTCGCACGATCGGACTTCTGCTGGGGTTGGGCATTGTTTGCGATGCTCAACCGATCGTCCAGCGGCCAGAATCTGCCTGTGATGCGGAAGCCCTTTTGACTTCCCGACAGCCCCTTGTCGAAATTCGCCCAGAAACCATCATCATGAAACCCTGGCAAGGCAAGCACCAAGTCTACGGCATTTTCATGTTACCCAAAGCAGTTCAGTCTAGGGAACCAGCTATTCTCAAAGTTAAACACATTGGTGTTTACTGTGATGTGGTTAATCGCAGTGGTTTCAAACGGGAAGGCGTGATTGCCAAACGTAATCATTTCCTCATGGTCGATCACATTCACACTCGGACTGCTTTCTGGTTTCTCCTACTGGGCAAAGCTGACCTGATTCAAAATCCAGACAACTGGACGCTGATTTACGTTGATCCAGCCGCTCCTCGCCCGCCTCGCTTCTAGCCAATTCACTCCTAGCGCTGCGATCGTAAACTGACTCGCAATGCTTGGGCATCCCGATCGCGCGGTTCGATCGCCAATGCCTGATTGACCGCCACCAATGCCTCCGCCGATTTGCCCAACGATTGCAAAACCCGCCCCTTCAAAACCCAAGCTTCCACAAACTCCGGCTGCAATTGAAGCGCTCGATCGAGATCTAACAACGCGGCCTGATGCTGTTGCAACCCCGGCCCTAACACCTGCGCCCGCAAATACAATGCAACATAGGCTTGGGGATCGATTTGCAAGGCTTGATCCAACGCGCCGATCGCTTCGATCGAACGGCCTAGTTGAGCTAACACCAATGCCTTAGCTTGCCATGCGCGATAGAAATTCGGTTGCAATTGCGTTGCACGATCGAAGGCGTTTACCGCCTCCTGAGGCCGCTGCATCGCCTGCAAAATCACCCCTTGGAAATACCAAAACTGGGGAGTGTTAAAGTCCAATTCCAAGGCTTTATCGATCGCGGCTAACGCTTCAGAAAATCGTCCCAAGCGATAGAGGGTATTGCTGTAATTCACCCAGGTCATCGCACTCGGTGCCCCCGCAGGTGTGACGATCCAATTCCGCAGCAGCTTTGCCATTGCAGTCGTTTCGGGGAGAGTGGGTGCCGGGGGTGGATTGTCCTTCGTTTGTACCGATAGTCGGGGTTGGTACTGCAACAACGTCCGCATCAGGATCCCCGAACTGTAGCCTAACCGTAAACGCCGAGGTTCCTGTAACTGCGGATCAAATGTTTCTTCTCCCTCCGATCGCCCATGAATCGCTACCACATAGCCATTAAGATCGAACAGCGGACTACCACTCATGCCCGCCTCCGCCAGATTGGTGTAGAACACGCGATAACCTTGGGAAAAGGGATTTTGCGCGAGGGCGATCGCTTGATTCGTGGGCACCACTTGGCCGGGGATGAACAGGCGAATCTGCTCAGAAACCGCTGCACTAGGAGCCGGAAACCCGGAAATAAAGAGCGGTTGCTGGGAACTCGGCAAATAGTTCGCCAGCTTAGCCGTCGCGTAACTCACAGAACTACGAAACTGCACCAACGCGAGATCTAAATTCGGCAACGGCTGAATGCTGCGCCATTCTACGGGATAACGCTTGCCATCGGGCGTCACCACCGTATAGCGATCCTGGACTTGCACGCCGTGGTGGGTCGTCAGTACTGTATAGACCTCACCCTGTCGATCGATCAACACGCCAGAACTGGGGCGATCGGCCTGAATTCGCACTGTTACAGACTGTGCAATCTCGTTGAGGCGATCGATCGGTAATGCCTGTGCAGGAGCCATTACCCCAAGGGTCATCCCTGGGCCAATTAATAGTGCTAATACTCCGGGAATCAACCGACGATCCATGTCACCCCGTTAGGCATTTGCCTCACAAATTCACAACAAATTCCCAATTCAACAATCGGTCACACCACCCGTAAACGCGATCAGCCTAGAGCAGTTGTCGCCTGTTCTAGTTTTCCAGCTAAACGTCCAGCTTCAGGATAAAAGCCAAACCCCCTGTCCCGACTCTTTTACTTCAGTAATAAAGCAAATGAGTGCGATCGATCTTGATCTTTTGGCAAAATTCGCTATCTTGACTGAGGATGATTACCTATTGGCATCCCCTTAATCAAAATCGTTATGACTATGATATAGTTGTAACAGTTCTTAAATTATGCCCTAGTACGGTCTCAAGTTCCGTCTAAGGCTGGATTCTGAGAACTCATTAGATTTTGAAGCGATTACATCACTGCTATTCAGGAGAAGTTTCCCATGTCTGAATGCCTCCGGGTTGGTCAAGCGGCCCCTGACTTTACTGCCACTGCCGTAGTTGACCAAGAGTTCAAGACGATCAAACTGTCGGACTATCGCGGTAAATATGTTGTCCTGTTCTTCTATCCGCTGGACTTCACCTTTGTGTGCCCCACCGAAATCACTGCATTCAGCGATCGCTACGAAGAATTCAGCAAGCTGAATACTGAAGTGTTGGGCGTCTCCGTCGATAGCGAATTCTCTCACTTGGCGTGGATTCAAACCGATCGTAAGAGCGGTGGTGTGGGTGACCTGAACTATCCTCTGGTAGCTGACCTGAAGAAAGAAATCAGCACTGCTTACAATGTGCTCGATCCCGATGCAGGCGTGGCACTGCGCGGCCTGTTCATCATCGACAAAGAAGGCATTATCCAACACTCCACCATCAATAACTTGGCTGTAGGTCGTAGCGTAGATGAAACCCTGCGTACCCTCCAAGCCTTCCAGTACACCCAGTCCCACCCCGATGAAGTGTGCCCCGCAGGTTGGCAGCCCGGTGCCGCTACGATGAACCCCGACCCCGTCAAGTCTAAGGAATACTTCGCTGCAGTATAACTGGCAGTGATGGTATTTCCGGGTCGTATCGTGTTAAGCGATCGATGAATAAGAAAGGTGCGTGAGCTTGTGGAAGTGCAAGTTAACGCACCTTTTTCATTGGGATTATTGATTGGTTAAAGGAGAAGAAAGTTGTCTGATGGATGTTTGATACCACGCAGTAATACCCTGTGCAATACCTTGGGCTAATTCACCAAGATTTTCCTCCACCCAATTAGGGTTTGCGACGTCCCCCACATACAACACCATCGAGGGTACCAAGATTTTTCGGCAAAACCCTAAGCTACCGATTTGAGTCGATCGATCGGGCAAAGTCTGTAGCGTACCAGTATCAGTCAGCCCTGGAAGTCCTGTTTGAAAGGCTGCTTGAAACGCCTCCGCACTCACTTGGTTCTCCGCCTGGAAATTGGCATAAAAGAGTAACAGTTGAGAGTCAGTACCCTTCTTTCCTGGAAACTGGATTGAGCTAGGTTTCATCGAGAATGATTGAATCGTTGATTCCTGAACATAAGATGGGTAACTCCAACTGGGTTGGCTGGAATTCATCACCAGTTCGAGAGCAATATCCCCCAAACGACATCTCTCATTAATGCTCTGAATGACCCGATCGAGAGAACTGGTATCAATATCCGTATGAATTTCTAAGGGGTTGGCTAAATGAATCAGCGCTTGTCCAACTTGATCGCGTAGAGCTAACATTTGCTGGCGTTCAATGGATGCGGCGACTGGCCCTAATAGGGCTGTTCGATCGCGCCCTGCAACCAAAAAAATATGGTGCCCCTTGTTGTAGACCCAGTTTTCTAGAAAAAGCTTTAAGGGCGATAGGGTATCCTCTGGCAATTCCGAGAGAAGTTGTTTTTCTAAATCATGCACAATACTACTGGCACGAATCCCAACAAAACTCTCAATTTCATCATTATTAGGAGGCGCTTTTAGGCAAGCTCCCTGATGTAATCCAATCAATTCCCAATTTTGATTTAACAGCGGACTTCCTGAGGAACCAGGTTCCGTATCAGTTTCATAGGCCAAAAACTGGCTATAAAGTTGTTGAACTCGATTATTGTAAATGACCACTTCTTTGGGGCGACCTTGGGGGTGTTGCACAATATTGACAACCTCACCGGGTAAATCCTCGGCAGGGAGCTGCTTTAATAATTCTTCAGACAGTAATGTTTGGAGTGTTGCATGGGAAATCCCTGTTCGAATCCTTTCTGGATGGTCACTTCTTGGCATCTGTAAAAAGAGAAAATTATCTCCCGCTTCAGGGGATTGTAGTTGCAGCCGCTCCATATCGGCTTGAGATAAACTTTCCAACTGGAGCAACGCATAATCTAGATTGGGATCCTGGCAGGCATAGTAGAAATTCGATCGAAACCGATAGGGCACAACTTGATGAGTATCGAAGGTGCTACGCCCCAGCGAATCACGCTCATAGAGGAAATAGGCTGTAAACTCCGATACTAGTTCAGGGGCAGAAATAACATGTTGATTCGTTAATAAGTAGTTTTTCCCGACTAAAAAGCCTGTCCCAAAGGGAACTGACGTATTAATTATTTTCTCTCGGATAGCATCTAGGTTTTCTGGCTGACTCAGATCATCCAGCTTACGTTCAAGCTGAAAGAGGCGAAAAACGGACTCTTTCAAATCTAGATTATCTTGAATAGCTTGGAGTAACGGTTCAGCACTTTGAGGCGAATATTGTCGAAATAGACAGCAAACGGATCGACCCGCTCGTACGCCAGCTTCCAAAAAACCGTAGGGCAAAAAGTCTGGCAATCCAATAAAAAATCGATACTGATCAAAGCTTTCTAAAATTTGCTTCCATGAATCCATCATGGCTAGCTGCTCTTCAACTTGAATTTCTTCCATGGTCACAGATTTGGGGGCTTGACTCAGAGCAGCCAGCTCAATTTTGTCCCCAATTTTAATCTTGTGCCCAAATACATCGTTCAGTATGATTTCCATAATAGCTATCCTCAAAATATATCAAGTTAGATTAGCTACTGAGTAACAATGCCAATCAATTCTCAGCCTATCAATCCCAAGCTCTCACACGAGCAACTGCCTAACAAACGCTTCGATTATCGAGGAAGACGAATCCAGCAATCGTCCCTCACTTCAGACTTTCCAACAATCAATGCAGGTCAATCTTGTTTGAGTCAAGGTATTACTGTCATAACGATCATCTTACTCTCTTTACTTTCCATATTCTTGCTTAGTTACTTTGGGTCTAGCTGCGTCCTTAATATTGTCATTGATAATCACTCCTACAGGCTTACCTATGTCCTAGCAGCAATTCTTTCCGGCCTATCACTTCTTCTAATTTATAAAAAAGGGTTCGTCTATAGTCTAGTTTTTTCAATTCTTATCAGCTTTCTATTAGCCCCATTAGTTCCTGCTGTAGTATTTAGCCAACATTCTGAGGTGATCACCTATATTTTGAGTACCAATGTTATTGTTCTTTTGTATAGTTTAATTTTTATTAGTTCAACGTTACTTATCTCAATCCTTTTTATCACTGCCACCTACATTTTTAGAAAATTCGATCTTACAAAAGTCATCTTTTTAACGACTAGTCTTTTGGTAGGAATTGTCTGTGGAGTAGCATCCTTTCAATATGGGTGGTTAGATAACGATACAATTCGTAACCTTCGGTTGGAAAAGCAGATAGCCAATTTAAGTCGAGGTGAAATTGCAGCGACGATCGGTGGAACTGTAACGCCCTTAGTTGCCACTTGGCTTGCAGTTACCCTAGCTCAACAATTGAACAAAAATTACCCCTCTCCATTTAGTTTCCTCAAGACCGTTAGTTTATTACTAGCTAGTTGGGGCGGCACCTGCTTTCATAATTTGGATTTAAGTGGGATCAACTTTTCTAACGCTAAGGTCGCAAACTCAGACTTTCGGGCTAGTAAACTTTACAGAACTTGTTTGAGAGGAGTCGAAGGCTTGGAGTATGCGCGGGTCGATAGCCGCTATCTAGATCTAGAACAACCGAAAGTTCAGGAATTACTAACCCTTGGCCATACCCGCGAAACCAACTTTCAGCGCACGATCCTGCGAGGAGCCTATCTTCAAGAAGCCGACCTGCGGGACATCGACTTCACCGAAGCCAACCTCGATGGTGCTGACCTGCGAAATGCTGATCTAAGGCGCGCCATCTTTATCCGCACGATCGTCACTGATGTGGATTTTTCCGGCGCAGACTTGACGGGCTGCTGCATCAAAGACTGGAGCTTTAATCGGCAAACGCAATTTACCGGAATCACCTGCGACTACATCTACCGCAGCTTGGAGCAAAACCGTCCCAGCGATCGCTATCCCATCGATCGCAACTTTGAACCGGGTGAGTTTGAAGCCATGCTGCAACGCATCGATACCTCCTTTGAATTCGTCGTGCGCGATCGACTTGATCCGTTAGCCTTAAGTTTTGCCTTTGAGAAATTTCGCCTAGAAGATGAGGGACTGGGACTAGAGCTACAAGGCGTGGAGCAACGGGGAGATGTCTGGATTGTCAAAGTTGGCCATAAAGCGGGCATTTCTCCGCAGCAGGTAGAGCAGCATGTGAATGATACCTATGAAGACCTACGCACGCTGTTTGAAACCCGTTACCAGCTTGCCATATCTGCCAAAGAAAGTGAAATTTCGCGGCTCAATCAAACCCTCAATGAAGTTCTACAACGATTCATGCAACGATCGGCGGGAAATTTCACAATTGGAGGAGAAGGCAATCGAATTTATGTTGTGGATGAGGTCAGCCAATTGATGGAAAGTCAAAATATTAACGCCGGTCGGGATGTCGATTTATCCAGCGGCACTCGGGTTAATGTAGGTGGGGACGTGTCTGGAATCCTCAACCTAGGGGAAATTAGCGGAACCGTGACCAATCTAGTCCAGCAACTCAATAACTCGTCCGTTGCAGAACAGCAGGATTTAGGTAGCCTGTTGCAGAATTTGCAAACCGCGATCGAAGCTGAGAGCGATTTGCCAGAGGAGCAAAAAAAGATGCCTTAGATGCGGTCGCCACCCTAGCTGAAGAAGGGAAAAAACCTGCCGAGAACCGTACCACGAAACTCTGTTCCATGGCGGTGAATGCCCTTAAGGGGATTACTAGCAGCCTATCCGATGCCAGTAAGCTAGCTGAGTGCTTTCAGATTTCCCTGCCGCTTATCAAAGCTCTCCTCGGACTACCATAAAGCAAGCTAATATGAACTGAAACAATAAATAGCCCCAACTCTTTCGTCAGAGCGGGGCTGAGCAGCTAGTAAGATCCTAAGTTTACCTGGTATTGGTACCCGTTTATACCGTTTTACGCAGTTTATCGGGGCCAAATTTCCAGAGATTGAACTTACAGCGATGCGTACCCAAAGGTTGCGTTCGCCATCCGGCACCAAATCACCACTGATTTCACCTTCGAAACATTGATTGCATCGGGAATGGGATAGCGCTGCATTCCGCTGTAGCTGTGAAGTTTACCTAGGTTAACGTAGCCATTCATTGCAGTATAAGATTGGGGGGGCTTGCTTTGGGAATCTAGCAAGACGTGTAAATCGGGGCCAAGCTCACTGGTGCTGAATGCGCTATCTAGCTCTAGGTAGTAATGACCTTTCTCCTGCACAATGCGGGCCGTCCCTGTCGTTGCTTTTTCCGCCGCCACAAATTTTCCAGTCTTCATCATCATGCCCTCAGGCTTAGCCGCGATCGTGGAGGATTGCCAACCCGGTGGAAGGAGAACTGGGGCTGAAGCATAGACTGCCGGAGCCGCGATCGTCAGCATCGCAGACACTGCACCTAACATGGCCCAATGGTTTAGGTTTTGGTTGAGTTTCATCATGGTGTTGTTCCTTGCGTATTACTTGATGGATGGTTGTGAGAATGCTGTGTGAACTAGTGCTCTGTGAATTTGTGCTCTGTGAATTTGTGCTCTGTGAATTTGTGCCGTGTAAACCAGTACTGTGTGGACTGGTGGAACTGATTGCTATTGTTTCGGGCACAGCCTGTATCTGGCTGATGAACTGATAAACGTTCGCTGAATTCACCTGAGAAATCTCTGAGAAAAGCGTCAATTAATCGCTTGCATCCAAAACTGAGGATTCCCTGAGTTTAAACTGTAAGCTACTTAAGAAATAGATAATTCCATCTTCAGACAACCACTATTGATCGCTCATATTTCTGCTTAGCCATCTCGCCATAATTAACCAATCAACACCTAGGGAATAATTTAATATCTACTAATTTTCACCGTAACTGGTTTTCAATAGAGCACTTTCCTAATTCCAACAATAGATATGGCACAGTATGAAAACTTCGCGTCTTTTAATGCATTATCGTATTTATCTTTGGATCGCCACATTGATTTTTGCTGCATCTAGTTCTGTAACTCGCCGAATCACACTACTAGGTGAACAGCATTTGATCGATGGCAGAAACCCAATTTCCCTCTGCAATGTCCTTTTTGTTGGTAACTTATGTGCTTTAATTTTGATGGCTTGCCTATTCAGCCGACAGTGGAACCGTCAGACTTTTAGCCAGCTAACCCAGCAGGACTGGATTCAGCTAGGCACGATCGGGCTGCTTTCCGGTGCCCTGGCCCCCGCCCTCATTTTTGCCGCATTGGACAATACCAGCGTGACCAATGTCGTACTATTTAGCCGTTTAGAACCGCCCATCTCTCTGGTCATTGGCGTGCTATTTTTCCGGAGTAGGGTACAGCGGTGGACAGGCTTAAGCGCGATCGTTGGGTTTGCAGGCATTGTCGTCACAGCTCTGCTGAGCTATACCCAGGAATTCCGGTTTGATCGAGGCATTTTATTTGTCACGATTGCTGCAATCATCCTAGCGATCGCAAGTAACATTAGCAAAGCAAGTCTCCAACAGGTTTCTGTGAGTATTTTTAATCTCGTTCGAACCTTTTTGGGCACGATTATTTTCTTTGTAATTGCTCAGACCTTTTACGGTAGTCAGCATTTTATTGATGCCTTTTCGCCCTTTCTGTGGCAATGGATGCTGCTGTACAGTGCGGTGATTGTGGTCAGTGGTCAACTTTTTTGGCTCAAAGGCTTGAAGGATGCCTCAGTTGCAGAAATCACGTTAGCCCATTTGTTAGAGCCGATCGCCGCGATCGCCATGGCCTTTCTAATTTTGGGCGAAACCCCGACAACCGCACAATTTATCGGAGGGAGCATTGTGCTAGTTAGTATTTTCATTAACCTATGGGATTTATTTCAGCAAAATCGCAAGCCCGATCAATGGATTAACTGGATTGATGAAATGATGGGAATTGCCAATTTCCGAGGCTTTTAGTCATCATCTCAAGATTTCACCACAATCTGTCTATTTCTCAGCCGTGACCTATCGGGTACTCAGTAAAAATTAATATTCTGTCCCTGTTCCTGAAAATAAGATATAAGCCATGGTTGTCGTGTTCGCCTTCCCATGACTTCTCTTGATTCCCAAGAAATTCAGCATTACCAACAGGTTCTGGAATATATTTCTGCACTGAGCTACCGATCGGGAGAACTGACGAACTATTTGCAGGAAATTACACTGGGCGTCAGCAGCTTGCTCCACCTAGACTGGTCAGTCGTGACCCTATGCCAAAATGGCTCTGAGCGCGTTCTCGCCAGCAGCGTTGACATGGGTGAAGGCGATCATGTTTATGAAGTTCACGGCACACTTACGGGCACCGTCATCGAACGGGGGTGCCCTCTGGTTGTTGAAGATACCGACCAACATCCTGAATTGGGCGAAGCTCCCGAAGGCTATCGTTCCTATTTGGGCGTCCCTTTGCGAACAGCGCAAAACCTGGTAATTGGAACGATTTGCTCCTTCCATCAAACCCCTCGGCAATTTACTCAACGGGAAGTTAAAGTTTCAGAACTCTTTGCGGAGCGGGCAGCAACAGCGATCGATAATTATTTCCTGTATAGACAGCAATTGGAATTTAACGAGCGGCTGGAAGCGGAAGTGGAAATTCGTACCCAGGAACTGCGGGAAGCCCAAGCCAAGCTGATGGAGCAGGAACGGCTGGCCGCGATCGGGGAATTTGCTGCGATGATTGTCCATGAAATTCGAAATCCCCTCACGACAGTCAAAATGGGCTTAAACGCCTTTAAAAAGCTAGATCTGAACTCGGCCTATCAAGAACGGCTCGGGCTAGCTTTGGGCGAATCTCAACGGCTAGAAAATTTGTTGAGCGAAATTTTACTCTATGCCAAACCCCAAACCCTACAACTGGTTCAGTTAGATCTTGTGGCGCTACTCAAGGGCATGTTACCCGCGCTGCAAGAAATGCCTGAAGCGGCAGGGCGATCGATCGAATTAATCGCCGAAGTACCCCATTTGTTGCAATTAGCAGATGTGGACAAAATTAAGCAGGTATTGATCAATATCATTCGCAACGCCTGCGAAGCCACAGAGGTCAGCGGAATTATTACTTGTCGGTTGACCGTAGATGCGATCGCCCGCACCCAACAGATTCAGGTGCACAACCCCGGCCCACCCATTCCGCCCGAAGTCCTAGCCAAACTAACGCAACCCTTCTTCTCCACTAAATCCGGTGGTACGGGATTAGGATTAGCCATTTCCAAACGGATTCTTGATGCCCATGGGGCTTTGTTTTCCATAACTTCCGACGCAGTACAGGGTACTTGGGTCACGATTCAATTTCCGCTGCTGCCAGAAACTCTTGTATAACTGGCAATCCTGCTTCAAGTTCGCGATCGCAGCAAGCCCCGATCGCACCCAGCCATGGACTCAGCAAGATACTCACTTTCTAGTAGCTTGTGTCAATTCTTGCTTGTTTTCTAGCAATTTCTCAGGGAAAATTCAGGTTTCTAGCGTTCAATAGATTCATGACTCAGATACTTCATCTCATCCATGCCCATACCTGTCATGCCCAACTGGAGAAGGCCCCTTAGGTTCTTGTCCAGTTGGATAAACCCTTCGTCACTTTCATCTCTATTCTTACAACTCCTGCTATTGCTATCTTGCATTTTTACGATCGGATTGTTAGGAATTCGTTATTGGAACCATCTCATGATGGAACGATTAATGCAAAAGGCAATGAATCCAGCAGAGGCAACTTCAGGTACACCCACAATTATGTTGGGTATGAATGATTTCCATCACTATGCTCAGACGCTGGAAATTGGCTCTATGATTGCCCTTGGTTTAATTTGTATTGTGATTTTTAGCGTTAGTGTCCGTTGGTTAATCAAGGTGCGTCACCGTCAACGGAATTTTACCAACCATGTTTCCCACGAACTCCGTACTCCCCTCACGATCGTCTACGGCTATTTGCAAAGTCTGCTGCGTCGCAGTCCCAACCTGACCTTAGATCAACGGGAAGCCTTGGAAATTGCCACCGCAGAAACCCAACATACGATCGAAATTCTGCAACAGTTACTGGATGATTTACGGGGACAGTCCACCCATTCACAGGTGAGGTAGCTCTATGCAACAAAAAACAGTCCCTCATATCCTTTTGGTGGAAGATGAGGAAAAACTAGCGCGATTTATTCAGTTAGAACTGGATAGTGAGGGCTATCAAACCAGCGTTGCCCACGAAGGCATGACTGGCATGACCCTAGCCCGCAATGAAACGTTAGATCTGTTGATTTTGGATTGGATGCTACCGGGAATGACGGGCATCGAGATTTGCCGACGGCTGCGCAGTACAGGCAGCAAGGTTCCTGTGATTCTTTTAACGGCACGGGACGATATCAACGATCGGGTGGCGGGACTGGATGCCGGAGCCGATGACTATGTCGTCAAGCCGTTCAGTATTGAGGAATTACTGGCGCGGGTGCGGGCCCATCTGCGGCGAACCCAGGAAGACGATCCGGATGTTCTACAATTTGACAATTTGGTTTTGAATCGGCGAACTCGGCAGGTGAAGCGAGGCGATCGGGCGATCGAACTCACGGCGAAGGAATTTGACCTGTTGGAATACCTAATGCGTCACCCTCGGCAGGTCTACACCCGTAACCAAATCCTGGAAAATGTCTGGGGCTACGACTTCATGGGCGATTCCAACATCATCGAAGTCTACATCCGCTACCTACGGCTCAAGCTGGAGGAACAACAGGAGGAACGCCTAATTCACACCGTTCGTAGTGTTGGGTATGTTCTACGAGAATCCACAGGCATCAGAGAACCGTCAGACTCCTACAATCCAAATAACTAGAACAATAAAACCTAAGGGGTTGGCTTTCTTAAATTAAACCAACCCCAAAGCTACCTGACTAAGTTAACGGTTTAAAACTAGTTCTAATTTTTTAACTGGGGCGCTAGGATTCGAACCTAGGAATGCCGGGACCAAAACCCGGTGCCTTACCGCTTGGCGACGCCCCACCGCGCAACCACAAGAATAATATTAGCAGGTACTCCTGGGATTGTGTCAACATTTTTTTAGAATTTTTTCGCTATTTTTCGATCGCGATGCCTAAACGCTCTCAACCGCTTCTCTCGTAAAGCTCTTCAGCAATCAGCCAATTTTCTATTCAGTCCTCTACGACCGTATCAATCAGTACGACATTCCCCCCGAGGAGTTGCATATGATGCAGGTACGGACGTAAAGTGTAGGCTACAGCACAGCCAGCACAAATCATTTTCGACAGATTAATTTTTCGAGGGAGTGGGCGGCGTGAATGCGGCAGAACTGGCAACCAACCTGGAAACAGCAAGCAAGATTGCAACAGTGGTGAACTGCTTTAAGCGATCGTTTCCCGATGCCAAGTCGGACTTGAAACCCTGGGCCAATGACCCAGATACCCGCGAGCAAATGGATCCAGAGTCGATCGACATTGGGTTTCATTTTCCGGGCTGGAGTCGGCGGTTTCAGTGCCGTAGCGTCCTGGTGCAGATTCGCTTTTATAAGGATCCCGATTCTGGGGTGAAGCGATCGATCGGCGTGGAACTGGCGGGATTTAGCCACGCGGGGAAGCAATGGTGGATGTCTACGATCGAAAGCTGGACCTTTGAAGGCAATGCCCATCCTGCCGAGGACGCCCAGGAGAACCTCAAAACCTTTTGCCGCGAGTTATTACAGGTGTTTAACGGTGAATCCTAGGGGCAATCAGACTCCGGTAGAGCAATCGGGGCATCGGCGATGGGAGGATCAACCTCCGGCTGCCAGCGGTACTTCCGTAGGTCAACTTTTCCTGCTGGACTAAACTCCACTCCTTCCGCTTCCAGCAGCGATCGTTGCAAATAATCATTACCCTGCCGAAAGGGCGATTCTGAGATGGTGCCTTGGGCGTTAATCACCCGATGCCAGGGAACATCCGCATCGGCTGCCACCCGAAACAACGCATACCCCACCAGACGAGCACGGCGGGGTAAATTACTGAGTTCTGCGATCTGTCCGTAGGTAGCAACTTTGCCGTAGGGAATCTGGCGCACCGTCGCGTAAATTATCTCGTAAGCATTCATTGCCCAGCCCTAAGCCGCTAGGGTCGTTTCCAGAGGACTTTCTAGAGAGTTGTCTGAAGCGTTTACGAAGGAATTCGCTAGGGCGAGGTCAAAAAATTTCGCGTTGGGGGATTTTTCGGGTAGATCGCCTTGGAGCACTTGAAAAGGATTGTCCACATCGCCCAAACAATCCACTACTAATTGCGCCGAGGTGAGGTCGTGATCCCGTGTGTAATCGTTACAGGTCACGACAGTTTGCAACCCTGCCGCCACCGCAGCCCGCAGCCCCTGCTGGGAATCTTCCAGAACCAAGCAGTCCTCTGGAGCCAACGCTAAAGTTTCCAAGACGTACTGGTAAATATCGGGAGCCGGTTTTTTACGGGGAACAATATCGCCAGCGGCAATCACATCAAACCAACTGGGGCTATCCGGTTCCAGCGCCGTCTCCAGCAAGGGGATGACATTCTCTAAGGAACTGGTCGTCGCGATCGCCAGCCGGACCCCACTTTCCCGCGCTTCCTGGATGAGACGACGCACACCGGGCCGTAATTTAATTTCGCCGCCTTGTAATAACTGTTGGTAGAAGCGACTTTTCGATTGATGTAAGCCTGCGATAAATTCCGTGCGATCGATCTCAGGCACAAAATCGGGTTGATAGTGCTGCATGTAGTGGGCAATGCGTTCCTTACCACCGGCAATCTCTAGTAATTGTCCGTAGAGTTCCACCGACCAAACCCAATCCAGCCCTGCGGCCACAAAAGCCCGGTTAAACGCTAAGCGATGACCATCGCGCTCTGTTTCTGCCAAAGTTCCATCGACATCAAAAATCAGTGCGCGAACACCTTTCATATCGCACTTCCCATAGTATTAACGGCTCTGAATCAACTGTAGCGAAGGTTACCCAGAAAAGACAATGCCTGAATAATCAGTAAATCTTGGGATCTTATGAAGCAGTCCTGATGAATCAAACAAATAGGTGTAAAGGAGGGAGAAGCATTCTCAGTGTGAGGTTGGTGTTCTGGACTCCGGGACAGGGTCAACGAACCATACAACCCGTTTAAACAACACTGAAACGAGGCTGCAACACCATGATTGACCCAAAGTTAAAACAGAAGCTTCATCTACCAGGGGCAGGCAAAATGAAAAACGAAAAGTGGTTGGATGTTACCGAGTATGCCTTACTAGCGGGATCGGGATTAGGCTCGATCGCCGCGATCGCGACTCAACAACTGGCCTACAGCGCTGCGCCGATTTCGTTTTTGATGCTTCTGAACGTGGTCAATCGCCATCGTCTTGATCAGCAGATCCAGGATCAGACGGCCAGCAGTATTGTCCAACTGGATCAACGGATCAACAAACAGTTAGAAATCCTCGATCGACGCATTCAAGGACTTCCTACCTTTTGGGACTTGGCCAACCTGCGCAAAACCGTGATGCAGAAAAATCGCGTTAACCTCAACGCCCTGCATGAACAGTTGTCCTATCGCCTCAATATCCTGGAAGGTCACAATATTGGCGAAGTCAAACAAACGGTGGAAGATTTGCAAACTGAGCAAACCCGGTTGATGGCGGCGATCGATCGAGTCACCGCTGGACTCAATCACACCGTGACCGTAGAACATCTGCAAGAGTCCCAAAAGGATGTCCTGCAATTGCAAGTCAATGTAGACTCCCTGCGCAGCGACGTCAATGAAATTGCCAAAGCCTACAAACCCAGTACGCTCAAAATTCTTCAAGGTCAGATTGACTATCTGAGTCGGCGGTTCAACACGATGCCGAATCCGATCGATACCGCCACGCTGAAACAAGATGTGGACAGCCTCCTGCAATTTGTGACTGACCTTGTGCCCCGACGGGAATGGATGCGCTTGGTGGAAGAAATCACCCAACTGCGACTGCAACAGGTCAAGCTAGATGAAAATGTGGGGCCGTTGCGCGTGACCAGCAAAATTTTACGCCAGCAGGTGATGACATTAACGGCGATCGTGCGGAGTAACGAATATGAAGTCCAACAATCCCATCAGACGAATCCCGACCAGTTGCGGGCGATCGAAGAGTTAAAAACCGCGATCGCCGCGATCGAACAACAACTGGAAACGACCGTTTCAGAAGTTGATTTGGTGCAATTGCAAAGCCAACTGGATACGATCGTAGCCCAGCAACTGGAACCGATTCAGCAAGAACTGAACAGTCTGCACCGGGTGAGCCATCAGTTAGATCAACAGCAAAAAAATGTGGGTGGCTGGATGAACCGCCTACCGGATCTGCTGGACTTTAGTGCCTTACAAAACCAGATGAAGCATTTGGCCGATCGCATTGATTACCAGGAGGCGCAGTTGGAAGAATTGGGTAGCCAACTGGTGGCGGTGAGCGATCAAACGCTGAAAACTTCTTTACCCCAGCTGGACTATGAACTGGTTTTTGATGTTCAGGCGAAGACGATCGAAGGGCAAGCCCAATCATCCAATAGCCGTGCGTTGATCGAAACGGCGTTGGAAACGGCCCAATCCCGCTTAATTATTGTTTTCCCATACCCCGATCGCGTCTTCTTTGATACCTCCCTACTGCATCAATTTCGCACATTCCTAGAGCGCGGCGGCCAGCTCGATATTGGCTGGGGCTATCTCAACGATACCCAACATAGCCACTTACCCCGCTACATTCACCAACGGCCTACCGCTAATCCAGCAGATAAGTCATTTTTGCAAAATACATTAAGCCAACTCACCCAACTCAAACGGAAATATCCCCAGCAATTCCGCTTTAAGGTATTGGGGACAGATGAAAACTTCCTGGTTTGCGATCGGCAGTATGCGCTGTTAGGGTTTCACCCGATTGCAACCCGCAGTGTAGTGTTTCCGAAGGTGGCCGTTGGCCTGCGAACCACTGCGGCGGAAGTCATGCAAGGGTTGATTGATCGCTTTGAAAATCCGGTGCTGACTGAGAATGACACCGATGCTTATTTCAATCGCGCCTTAACTCGCTACGAATTAGATGATAAACAGGGTGCAATTTTGGATTATACCCAGGTGATTCAAATTAATGCCGATCACGATGTGGCCTACAACAATCGCGGTCTTGTGCGCTATGAGTCGGGCAATAAGGAAGGGGCGATCGCGGATTTAAACCGAGCCATTTTGATTAATCCCTGCAACAGTTTGGCCTACTGTAATCGCGGTGTGATTCGGGCGGAATTGGGCAATCCCATGGGCGCGATCGAAGATTATAGTTACGCCATCCATGCGGATTTTAACTGCACCCCAGCCTATTTTCAACGTGGCTTAGTGCGCTTCCAGATGGGCAACAAGATGGGCGCGGTGGAAGATTTTAGCGAAGTGATTCGGCTGAATGACCAAGAAGCTTCCGCCTATTTCTATCGCGGCATGGCCAGGACAAAATTAGGCGATCGCATCAGTGCAATTCGGGATCTCAAAGAAGCGGCTCGCCTATTTAATGCCCAAGGTAACCAAACCAGCTATCAGCAGTCGTTAACGGCCATCGCCCAACTACAAAAATCCCTGGTGATTGATGGCCATGGAGAGGGCGCAGCCCGCAGCAGTTAGGAATCAGGCTGTTCCTCAAGCTGGCTATTTTCCAGAAAAATAAAGTCGCTCCTTGGCTTTGGGAGAATCCTTCACGTAATACTCTGCCGTCCAAGAATCATCGGGGACTAAGTAGCGAGAGGGGGCCGTTTCTGCGGTGCGATTGACTTGCATCCAATAGCGGGTGTAGAAATGGTTGAACAATCGCATAAATTCCCCAAGATAAATATCTGCAACCCGCGTGTCGCCTTGGATCAGCAGCATATTTTCGTCATTGTTGCGGGTGGAGGCTTCGCTGAAGTTGGCGGAACCTGTGATGACTAAGGGAGTTTTGCCCAAGGGGTCAACGAGTAGATATTTTGTATGAATAAATCGCACGTGGGTATTTAAATCTGTTGTTTTTTCGTAGTTCCAGCGATCGAGAATTTCTCCAGACTGTTCATTACTTTGATCGTCTTTACGATTACGGGTGTCCTTCATTACACTTCCCACAGCAATGCGATTATCTTGATCTCGGCGTAAACTTTCTATGTCTCCTCCGTCTTTTTCTAACAGGATATAGCGTAAATAATCTTTGTCCTGGGAGAGAATCGATTCCAGTTGATCGTTCACCCCAAAGGCAGCGGTGAAGAAGATTGCAGATTTGGCGGTATCCATTTGCTGGGCATACCAATCCAGCGCTTCTAAAGTCGATCGGGGGCTAAAAATGGGATGCATCTCTCCGGCCTTTAACTTTTTCTGGGGAACGGGGGTGCGATCGTCGTTGAGGGGGCGCAAGGCTTTCGCAGAGGTATCTTGGCTGAGGGCCGTCCAATAGTCGAGAAACTGGCTGGCAATCTTGGCATCCCGCACCACATGACCCACGTTGGAATGGCCATATAATCCGCCGTCGGTAATATTGGTCGAACCCGTCCACACTTGCACAGGCTGCCCATCTTTCAGTAGCACAATGAACTTGTTATGGGCGATGTAACTGGGATTGGCCTGTCGAGGAATCGTCAAGACTTCAATGCCCGCTTGGTCGATCGCGGCTCGGTTAGCTTTGTTGGGATAATTGCCTCGGTTTTCCCGAGCATCATAGACAATTTTGACATCCGCGCCCGATTTTGCAGCGGCTCCAAAGGCTTCTAAAACGGGTTGATATTGAAACTCATAGAGTGCTGCGCGTAGGCTATATTTTTCCCCTTTTGCTTGGGCAATAAATGCTAACAATGCTTCCACCAGTCCCCGCGATAGCCACGTCCACGCGGCATTCTTGGCCACTTGCTCGGGTTTCTTATTTTTAAATTTGCGGGCATAGGCTTGGGATCCCGCGACGCCTCGGTTGAAGTACACCGCATGGGTGCCTTGGTCTTCATCCTCCGTTTGGATGGGAATTTCAACGGTTTCTGCGGGTTCTAGTTTTTGGGTTTGCCCCGCATGGCAACAACGCGGTAGGTGTAGTTATGGTTGGGTTTTGCAGTAAAATCACCCCAGAGAAAGGCTTGGATAGGATGTTCTAAGCTAGACACTAAGCTCCCGGTGGGAACGCTGGGGTCAGTCTCTTCAAAGGTTTTAAAGCCCTTGAGCCAGTAGCGTTCATCTTCGGTGTGGTCAATGCGTTCGATCGCGAAACCGAGGACGCCTTTGACCGCAGTTTTTGGCATGTTCATTCCCAACAGGACAACGTAGGAACCCGCGATCGCCTGTACGGAAAGGCCAGGAATTTTTGCCTGTTGTCTCATAAATGCCTCGGGAATGTGGAGTGAATAACCAGATGCCCTTTAGTTGTATCACTCATGGCTCGTGTCAGTCATATTTAAATCAATTGTTGTTAAGTTCATCGTGTATTCATTGCAGTATTGGCCGTAATGTCGATCGCGTGGATTCGATCCCCCTTATTAAGGGGGACTTTAAAAGAATCTTTTCCGGTTCTCCCTTTATTAAGGTGAGGGAGGGAGGATTTACAACCCTCGAGACAACCCAGTCGATCTCACTTACTCCGCCGCCCGATCGCGTTCCATCATGCTGATGTATTTCCAATCGGAGCCGAGGACAGGGATGGGGGGACTCCAGCGAATCCGTTCACAAAAGCGCACTACTTGCAGTTGGTTGATCGTGGATTGGATTTCTTCGCGGGTGCCAAGCAGGTAGATTTGGAAGGGTCTGCGGGAATCGTCGATCGAGTTTTCTGGGCGATCAGTGCCGCCAAAGCCAGTAAACATGGGATTTCTCCTAAATGATGGGATGGGAAGAAATCCCAAAAATTAAGACCACCCTTTTGCGCAGGACAAGTAGGGTGGCCCGATCGAATGTTAAAATCCGTGTCAGACCGCCTAGCTGCCGATTACAGCTTGGGGTTTAGCTACCCTTTGTTGGTGCAAACAACGCTGGGTAGCGCCTTAATTTTTGGGGTCGTAGCTGATTCAATCGGGACTTAACGCACACGGTTTCATTCAGCTATGAAAAACAAGCCTAGGGGTAAACTAAGGCGCTGTCAACTATTTTGCGATTGTTTGCAAGGTTGTGATGTTTGGTAACGTGGCATCTGGCAGCATGGCATTTGGCAACAGCAGACATGGGGAGACAGAATTGGAGCTATGACGATCGAGGCCGTGTGGATATATGAAGTCTGCAAAGTTGAGTGCGTTACAATGGGGCTAGCCTCGCCCAACAGCCGTCGCATTGCCCATGTTGAACCACAGCAAGATTCTCCAAGAAATCCAATCTGTGCCAGAAGAATATCTTGATGAGCTTTATGAGCTGATCCATAATTTTCGGACACAGCTCAAATACCCCCAGAAACAAGAACCACGACAGCCCGGTTTGCTGAAGGGGCAACTAGGGGAAGCGTTTTTTGAACCGTTGCCCGAAGAGGAACTTCAGCAATGGGAATAACTTGTCTGATTGATACGCATATTCTACTTTGGTGGTTTTTTGATGATCCTCAACTGAATCAGGCGTGTCGAGAAATTATCCGCGACCGTAATAACCTGATTCTGGTCAGCAGTGCTTCGGCTTGGGAAATCGCAACTAAATATCGCTTAGGTAAATTGCCAGAAGCACAATTGTTAGTCGCAGCCTATCAAGACATATTGAACCAAGCTAATTTTACTGAATTACCTATCAGCACAGCTCATGCACTCCGGGCAGGCAACTTACCGATCGAACATCGTGATCCATTCGATCGAATGCTGATGGCACAGGCTGAAATTGAGAATATTCCCATCATGACTTACGATTCAGCTTTTAAGACAGGTTTGATTAAGGTATTGTCATAATAAATTTGAACTTCATTGGTCGATCAACGTGATGTACACTTCAATGTAATCGATTGACCAATATCTGTATCATCATCGGAATTGAATCCTTCAATGTTCTCTGTTGCATTTGTTGAACTTGCGCCAGCATTTGACGAACTTGGTGAACCCGAATATCCCGAATTCGATCGAGCAGAGATTGGATCCATAAATATCCTGTGGGGTTCCCCCTTCATCCCCTGCCAGAATGCTCTACACTGAACCATGGTCTATTGAGCTTTCTAGAAAAGGGCACCTATGCGACTTTCTCAAATGCTGTTCGTCACCCTGCGCGAGGATCCGGCGGATGCAGAAATTCCCAGCCACAAGTTACTGGTGAGGGCGGGGTTTATTCGGCGGATTGGTAGCGGCCTCTACACCTACCTACCGCTGATGTGGCGGGTCTTGCAAAAGGTGTCCACCATCGTGCGCGAGGAAATGAACGCAGCTGGTGCCCAGGAATTGCTGATGCCCCAGTTGCAGCCCTCGGAACTCTGGAAAGAATCGGGCCGCTGGGATGTCTACACCAAAGCAGAAGGCATCATGTTTTCCCTGGTCGATCGCCAGGAGCGGGAAGTCGGCCTCGGCCCCACCCACGAAGAAGTCATCACCGCGATCGCGCGGGATATGGTGCGCTCCTACCGCCAGTTGCCCGTCAACTTGTACCAGATTCAAACCAAGTTCCGGGATGAAATTCGGCCCCGCTTTGGCCTGATGCGCGGTCGGGAATTCATCATGAAGGATTCCTATTCCTTCCACGTCGATGAAGCCAGCCTCAAAGACACCTATGCCAAAATGCACGATGCCTACTGCAACATTTTCCGGCGCAGTGGCCTCAAGTTCCGGGCAGTCGATGCAGATTCCGGCGCGATCGGCGGTTCTGGTTCCCAGGAGTTTATGGTGCTGGCGGAAGCGGGCGAAGATGAAGTGCTGTACACGGAAGATGGCAAATACGCTGCCAACGTGGAAAAGGCCATTTCCTTACCCATTGATGCAGTAGCGTCTAGCTTTACAAGCTTTGAAAAACGGGAAACACCTGGCACAGACACGATCGAAAAACTCTGCAAATTCCTAGATTGTTCCGCCACCCAGATCGTCAAGAACGTGCTCTACCAGGTGGTGTTTGACAATGGCGTGATTGCAGCGGCGATCGTCAGCATCCGCGCTGACCAAGACGTGAACGAAGTCAAATTGCAAAATGAACTGACTAAGTTAGCCGCAACTTACAAAGCTACGACGGTTATCGGATTAACGGTACCGGAAGCCGAAGCCCAGAAGAAATGGACTGCGCAACCCTTACCGTTGGGCTATCTGTCCCCCGCGATCGGCGATGACTACCTGCAAAAGGCCGAGGGCATTGTGCCGCAGTTCATCCGGGTACTGGATCAAACCGCAGCGGATCTGCAAAACTTCGTCACAGGTGCCGATGAAGTCGGCTACCACGTCGTTGGAGCCAATTGGGGCAGCGATTTTGCCCAGCCCAAATTCGTCGTGGATGTGCGCAAAGCCCAAGCGGGCGATCGGGCTAGCCATAATGCCAGCCAAACCCTGCAAACGGCGCGGGGCATTGAAGTAGGCCACATCTTCCAATTGGGTACCAAGTACTCCCAAGCCATGGGGGCAACCTTCACCAACGAACAGGGCGAAGATAAACCCTTCGTCATGGGCTGCTACGGCATTGGCGTATCCCGGTTAGCCCAGTCCGCCGTGGAGCAGTCCTACGACAAAGACGGCATCATCTGGCCCGTGGCGATCGCGCCCTACCATGCCGTGGTTGTGATTCCGAACATTAACGACGCCACCCAAGTGGAAACAGCGGAACGGCTCTACGCGGAACTCAATGCAGCCGGAGTCGAAACGATTCTGGACGATCGGGATGAACGGGCAGGCGTCAAATTCAAGGATTCCGAATTGATTGGCATTCCGTTCCGAGTCGTGACGGGGAAAGCCCTGAAGGAGGGCAAGGTGGAAGTGGTGAAACGCGCCACTAAGGAAGCCCAGGAATTGCTGGTGACGGAAGTGGTGGCGACGTTGAAGCAATGGGTGATGGAGGCATTGACACAATAGTTCTGTATAGCGTTTGTTCTAGCGCTGTATTAATGGAGTGAATTCATTCCCGATCGATGATTTCTAGCAATTCTTTCTAGTGGTTAGTTAGATGAATTGTGTTGTGTAGAGAGAATCGATCGGGATTACTTGTATGTACTGGCTTGAATTATGCAGTTTCTGGAACTTGGAAGGTTCTCGACGCAATCTATAAGCAATCTATAAATGTCATATCAGTGTTGAGTGTTTTCTAATCAAAGAAGCGAAAGTATTCATCGTCAGCCTAATTGAGTGCGCTGGAGTCCACCAGTTCCGGTTTTGGGTTCGGAGTGGAAATACCTGAGCAAGATGAAGCGCGATCGAGCGGTGGAGTAAGGAGCGATCTCTAAAAACCTAAAAACCAGAATTTTCTGAAAATCCCGGTTTTTGGAGGATAGCGAAAAATTGTATGTAGATTGGATTGTTCCTAACTCCGATTTTTACAAAATGCCCAAGAACTCAAAAACCTTTGTACTTAGCACCTTTAGCAGGATCAGACCAATCACAGATATAGCCCTTAGTTTCGGGTACAAACTGGTTCCAGGGCAATGGTTTCACAGCTTCCTTTGTTTCATAGATAATTTTGAAAAGACCATTATCTTGTACTTCTCCAATCCGAACAAACTTTGATAGATGATGATTAGTTTCTAGAGTAACTATTCCTTCGGGCGCATCAAAAGTCTGACCATAAGCGGCTTTCTTAACTTTTTCTAGATCATCTACGGTACCAGCTTTTTCTACAGCCTGTTTCCATAAATATACTGCAATGTAAGCGGCCTCCATGGGGTCGTTCACAACTCGATCAGAGCCATATTTATTCTTAAAAGCTGACACAAACTTTTTATTGCTGGGAGTATTGACTGTTTGAAAATAGTTCCAAACAGCATAGTGACCTTTGAGATATTCCACACCGATCGCCTGCACTTCCTCTTCCGTAATACCAACAGACATCGTGGGATATTTATCGGGGGTCATGCCTGCATCTTGTAGCGCCTTAAAAAAAGCAACGTTGGTATCACCATTTAAGGTGTTATAAATGACGCCACCGCTCGGCAGTGCTAGTTTAATTTTGGAAATTATAGGGGTGATTTCAGTATTGCCGAGAGGAATGTAGTCTTCTCCAACCGCTGCACCACCTAGGGCTTTGAGTTGAGCTTTAATGATCGTATTGGCGGTGCGGGGAAACACATAGTCCGATCCTACGAGGAAGAATTCCTTGCCCTTGTTTGCTAGCAACCACTGGACAGAGGGTTCAATTCCCTGGTTGGGTACAGCCCCTGTATAAAAGATATTTTTAGAGCATTCTTGCCCCTCGTACTGCACGGGATACCACAGCAGATGATTTTGGGATTCAAAGATAGGTATAACTGATTTACGGCTTGCCGAAGTCCAACAGCCAAAGACAGTTGCTACTCGGTCTCGAATAATGAGTTTCTTTGCTTTTTCTGCAAAAGTTGGCCAATCTGAAGCACCATCTTCGGTAATGGGTTCAATTTGATTTCCCAGAACCCCTCCAGCACTATTGATTTCTTCGATCGCCAACAGTTCAGCATCTACAACACTTTTTTCGGAAATCGCCATCGTGCCACTGAGGGAATGCAGAATTCCAACTTTGATGCTCCCCCCATTACCCACAGGCGTTTGACTAGACGAATCCGTTTTAGGATGGGGGGTTTGGGTCGAAGATGAAGGTATAGGACTTGGAGATGATGGTTTTGGAGACTGATAAGGTTGTTCAGATTTCGGCCATCGTGCAAGTACTAACGTTCCAACCAAGCCAGCCCCACCAAATCCTGCAACGGTCAAGAACTTTCTGCGCGTCCACTGAGGCAGTCTTACCTCAGGCAGTCTCACCTGGACTTGAGGCTTCCTTGGTGGAGAAGTCGGTCTAGGTTCAGCGACCTGGACTTTCGGTTGTGGGGTCGGAATTGGCACAGGTACAGGCTCCGGCACGGTCTGGGGAACCACGTGCGGTACCTTCGCCAAAATCGGCTCCACATCCTCATCCCGCAGATTCAACATCCGCTGAAATTCCCGTAATTGCCCCAAAACCCGATCGGGCATCCCCCCATAGTGCTGCACCACCTCCTGCACCGCCGCCCCAAACTCCCGCAAATTATCCCGCCGCTCCCGATGGGGCTTCAGCACCGCCGCCTCAATCTCCCGCGTCTGCTCCTCCGTCAACCCCAAATCCAACCGCAACCGATTCAAAATCCGCCGACCAATCAGCCCAATCTCCCCCTCCTCAATGGACTGCTCCACCCGCTTGCGATAGCGCAACACCGGATCATCCGCCGCCGCCCGCGCAATCACAATCTGCTCCCCATCCCGCGCCGCATAGATCTCCGGCCTCATCGCCGGAGCCGCCGTCTGCACCTTCTCCCGCACATAGTCATGCAACGGCCTCATCGCAATCTCCGAAGCCCCCTCCGGAGCGGCAGCCCCCGTCCGTAGCCCCTCCACCAGATAGCGCGTATACACCGACAAATCTTCCCCTTCCTGCTCCAGCGCATACTTCGTCGAAGTCGCTGCCGTCAGTACTGCCCGTCCCTCACCGCCCAGTTGCCCCCGGATATCCACCTGCTCAGCATCCATCGCCAAAAAGCCATCCGGAAACGCCCCACTAAAGCAGCAATCCAAAATCGCCACCTGCCGCCGACAGAGCGAATTCGCCATCACCTTCAGCACCAACTTGGCATCCACCGCCGTCCCAATATTCAGCGACCCATTCTGAAATAACTCCGTCTCCCGAGTCGCAAAATAAAAATCCCCACTCAGATCCTTCACCCCATGCCCCGTGAAGTAAAACAACAGCAAATCATCCTTCTGGGCACGGGCAAACACCTCCCCCACCTGCCGCTGCATCGTCCCCACATCCGGATTCAACAGCGGAATCACCTCATCAAAGCCCCCCACTTGGGGATTTTCCAGCACCTCCCGCAGTGCCGCCACTCCATTCGCCGGACAGCGCAACGGCTTCAATCCCGCCCCAAACTCGCCCACCCCAATCAGCAGCGCAATTTTCTTCGCCATCCCTAATCCTCAGCCAACTTTTTTGCGGCTGCTAACAGTTTATCCAGCGTTGCATCCAATTCTTCCGGTCGCACATTTTCCACGCTAAACTTGCGCCCATTTGCCTCCACCGTAAAATTAATCGGCTTCCCCGGAATGCGATCGCGCACAATCCGCACAACCTTCTGCAAATTCGCAAAATTCACCTCCGCCTGTAGTAGCCCCAACAGCCACGCCGCCCCCATGCCCCCCTCCGGCACCTCGGGATCCGCCACTCGTTGCACCTGCGTCACCTCCTCCAGTTCCCGCAACTCCTGCAACTGCGCCACCGTAAACCGCTCCTGTAGTTCCTCCGGTAAATCCGCATCCGCCCCATGCCAATCGATCGTTAACCACAGCATCCCTTCAGCCATACCGCCTCCCGTAGAATTCTTTTTCCACAGTATACGCAGTCCTTCCAAAAACAGAATTGGCTGTGGTCAAGGGATCTTAAGCCCCATCCCTAAAAATTACGCTGCTGCAAAACTAGCCGCCACCGGAGGCACTTCCCCACTTGCCTCCCAAGCCTCCAAGCAAGCTGCAATACAATCCTGCGCCATCATCAGCGCTTCTTCATAGGTCTTACCCGCCGTACAAGGCTGCATCACCCGACCCACAAACTCCGGAATCGTCACCAGAAATAACTGATCCGCCTCAGACCACTGAATCAAAATACTGTAGCGATAATTCATACATCTTCTCCGAAGTATGTGACTTGCTAAATGTTGACTTCAGGGCTGTAGCGTCCCAATTCCCCCCAAAACGATCGATCTACAGATCTACAATAGTAAAGAACAGGAACAAACAGCCCATTGCTGTTATCTCCAAATCATCCTATGCAGCATAAATTAGTCAACCTTGCCTACGAAATTGACCTACAAGTGGGTGAAACTTTCACCATTCCCGAAGCTATTCTGAAAAGTTTAGAAGCGGGACGCTGGCGTATCACAATTACCCCCATAGACGACCAAGCATCACCCGCCACTCGTAGCCACGATGCCTTTCTAAATGGCTACGCACCGGAAGACGAGGGACTATATGATGACTATCCGACCCGGTGATCTGTGGCTTGCAGAAATTCCCTTCACCCAAGGATTAGCATCCAAAAGACGACCCGTGTTGGTGTTGTGGCTAGATGGGAGCGACGTCGTTGTGGCAGTAATAACCTCTGCACTACCTCGCACAATCACAGATGTTGTACTACAAGATTGGCAAGCAAGTGGTTTGAGAGTTGCTTCAACAGTCCGCTTATCTCGCCTAGATTGCTTAGAAAGATCCCTGCTCCTCACCAAGATTGGTAAAATTTCCCAGCAAGACGCGAGGACAATAAATCAGGTTTGGCATCAGCAAATTAAGCCGGGATTTTAAATTTCTTGTCGTAAGAATAAGACCCGCAGCATTCTTGCAAGATCCCAGAGATCCTAACCAGGATCCCAGCGAACTGTCGATCGGCGGCCTCCGTCTCGTAAAATAGGAGATTGCAAAGACCCATAACTGCAACCCATAGCAAAAGGACTTCAATCATTCATGGATATCCAGGAGTTTTTTCAAAAATCCGCTGGCCGCTGGTCTTCCATCAAAAGTAACCACCACGTAGACGTTACTCAGCAACAAAGCGGCAAATCCACCCTCGAAATGCAACTCCTGGAACCCAGCGATGCCGCGATCGCCCAACTCTGCGAAAAACAAGGGGTTAGCCCCAGCCAAATTACCTGCGCCGCCCGAGTCCAGTGGGACGGCTTCGTAGAAGGCGAAACCAGCAACCAAAAAGGCTCCCTTGTCATGGCCGCGATCGCCCACCCCGACGATCAACGACAAGGCAAACTCCTCCGCGCGATCGGTAACTTCGGCGTTCCTGCCCTGGCTGGCGAATTTGCCTTTGGTGAAAACAACGAAATCACCATCACTACCGAACAGGAAGGCCTGCTCACCGTCGAACGCATCTGGTACGAAAGCGATAACGTCCGTATGCGCCACAGCAAAATCCATCGCCCCGACGGCACCAGCAGCGTCACCTTCTGCTCCGAAGTTCGGCTGATTAGCGCCCCTGCCAAATAATCTGGAAATCCCCCGACAATCACAAAAAGAGCGTAACTCGGTTGGAACTCAGTGTAATTTCCATATCCGAACTACGCTCTTTTTCAATGACTCGTTTTGAATCGCTAGTTGTGTTTAAACCGTTGCCTCTTCCAACATTAGCTTCGATCGCTTCAGCATTTCTGGAACTTCGATCGGATACTTACCCGTAAAGCAAGCCGAACAGAAATTCCCTGTATCCTGTAGCGTTGTCTCCAGCATTCCCTCTAGCGATAAATAGGCCAGCGAATCGACGCCAATTTGCTCAGCAATTTCCTCGACGGACTTCGTTGCTGCAATCAAGTGATCCTGACTATCGGTATCGATGCCGTAGAAACAAGGATGGGTCACCGGCGGCGAAGAAATCCGCATGTGCACTTCCGTCGCACCCGCATCCCGCAACGCCTTAACAATCTTGCGGCTCGTCGTCCCCCGCACGATCGAATCATCCACGATGATCACCCGCTTGCCTAGCAGCACATCCTTCAATGGGTTGAGCTTCATCCGAATCCCTGACTCCCGCATTGACTGGGTTGGCTGAATAAACGTCCGCCCCACATAGCGATTCTTAATCAACCCTTCCGCATAGGGAATCCCCGACGCCTGGGAAAAGCCGATCGCCGCAGGGACCCCAGAATCCGGCACCGCAATCACAATATCTGCGTCCACCGTGGATTCCTTCGCCAACTGCCGCCCAATGCGCATCCGGTAGCTATATAAGCTCTCCTCATGCACCGTACTGTCGGGCCGCGCAAAGTAGATCATTTCAAAAATGCACAACTTGCGGTGGCTCTCCGCCCAGCGTAGCGAAGTTAGTCCCGCTGCCGTAATGCAGACCAATTCCCCCGGTTCCACATCCCGGATGTAAGTTGCACCAATGATGTCCAAGGCACAGGTTTCCGAAGCCAAGACATAGCGTGCCGGAGTGCTGTAGCCTTCGCGGGGCAGGGTGCCAATCACCAACGGACGCACCCCGTTAGGATCGCGCGTGCCATACAGCGCCCCCGGTGTCCCGATTACCAGGCTAAACGCCCCCGTCGATCGCTTACAGGCTGTGATAATCGCATCCTGCCACTCCTGCCCGTCATTCACCGCCTCTCCGATCGCTACCGCAATCATTTCCGAGTCAGTGGTCGTTTGCAAATCATGGTCGCGTTCTAGCAGTTGCGCTTGCAAGTCCGCCGTATTCACCAGGTTGCCATTGTGGGCCAAGGCAACCGGGCCGAGACGTGTTTTGACTACCGCTGGCTGGGCATTCACTACCCGGCTGGAACCCGTCGTGGAATAGCGGGTGTGCCCCACGGCCAAATCCCCCGGCAATTCCGCAATAATCGATTCATTAAACACCTGAGTCACAAGGCCCATGTCCTTATGGAGATGCACCGTCTCCCCTTCAAAGGTCGCAATCCCTGCGGACTCCTGACCTCGGTGTTGGAGCGCGAATAATCCAAAGTAGGCAAACTTTGCAACGGCCTCGTGGGGTGCATAGACCCCAAAGACCCCACAGGCTTCCTCCGGCTTGTCCGGGCGATCGTGAAGTGGGTCATCGGAATGGTCAAACAAGTCTTCGGTCGGCATCATAATCGATCACCTATGGATGTCCAGAGTAGAGCGGTTAGAAACACGGGTCAGCAACGTTAGCAGAATTGCGATTATCCAAACGTTAAGGGTTCCTTAATAATCGCATATGGGCAGAGATTCGGCATGCCACCGGATGGATGAAATCTCCCCTCTCTACCCAGTTCTCATCCTAAACGTCCGAGTTGTCGATGGAATTCGTCTATTCCGTCATCCGTCGATCGATCGCATTGGCCCAGGTTTCCGTCATTTCCGCCACGGTCAACTGGATCACAACTTGCTCGGCCACGGCAATCGTCAGGGCTGATCCGACTTCTGTGACTTGCCCGATCGCTTGCCAATGATCCCCTAACTGTTCTTGCAGAAAGGTTTCAAAGGTCGTCTGGTGTTCTGGAGTCACCGACACGATAATTCTCGCGCCCCCTTCCGCAAAGAGCAGGTGATCGATGCGCTGGGTGGTGGTGCATTGGATCGCTGCCCCCAGATTTCCGCCAATGCAAGACTCCGCCAGGGCGATCGCCAATCCGCCTTCCGCCGCATCATGGGCCGATTTGATCCACCCCTGCTGAATCCCCGATCGGCAAGCGGCCTGTACTTGCCGTTCCAAGGCGAAATCAATCACAGGGGGGTGGCCTGCCACGGTTTGATGAATTGCCGCCAGATATTCTGAACCGCCTAACGTCACCGCAGGACTAGACGCATCCGTGCCAAACCCCAGCAGATAAATGCGATCGCCCGCTGCTTGAAAGCTTTGACCTGCAATCTTGCTCAGGTCTTCCACCAAGCCCACCATGCCGACGACGGGGGTGGGGTAAATCGGTTGGGGATTGCCGTCGGAATCAAGGGTTTCGTTATAGAGGGAGACGTTGCCGCCGGTGACGGGCGTGGCAAATTCCTGACAGGCTTCCGCTAAGCCTTTGCAAGCGTTAGCCAACTGCCAATAACCGATCGGCTTTTCGGGGCTGCCAAAGTTGAGGTTATCCGTCACAGCTAAGGGCTCAGCTCCGACACAGGACAGGTTCCGTGCCGCTTCAGCCACAGCTGCCTTCGCGCCTTCGTAGGGGTTGAGGTAGACGTAACGGGGATTGCAATCCGTGGTGGCTGCAACGCCTCGGGTGGGGGCGGGCTGATCCAACAAAATCGCTTCCGTCTCCGTGGCCTGGGGCCGTACCCGCACCACTGCCGCATCCGCACCACCGGGGAAAATCACCGTGTTGTTCTGTACCTGGTGATCGTACTGGCGATAGACCCAGCGCTTGGAGGCGATCGTGGGGGTATCCAGCAGTTGCAGCGTGATTTGGTTCCAGGTCAAACCATTCAACCCTTGGCTATCGCAGGCAGGCAACTGGGACTCATTCCAAGCCCAAGCCATTTGGGCATAGGCCGGGGCTTCCGCCATCAATTCCCGGCGGTAGATCGGGGTGTTGTCTGACAAGGCCGTCGCCGGAACCAATGCCGCCACTTCGCCTTTAAACAAAATCCGCACGATCGGTTCTTCGATCACCTGACCCGCCACAACGGCTTGCAATTCCCACCTGTGGAAAATGTCGATGAGTTCCTGTTCCCGGCCTTTGGCGGCTACAAACAGCATTCGTTCCTGGGATTCCGAGAGCAGATATTCGTAGGGCACCATGCCTGTTTCCCGCGCGGGAATTTTGTCCAGATCTAGCTCAATGCCGACGCCCCCCTTAGCGGCCATTTCAGCGGTGGAACAGGTCAGTCCAGCAGCTCCCATGTCCTGGGCAGCAACCACGGCTCCAGTTTTAAAGGCTTCTAGACAAGCTTCGATCAGGGACTTTTCCAAAAAGGGATCGCCCACTTGTACCGCTGGTCGATCGTCCAGGGATTCATCGGAGAGTTCCGCACTGGCAAAGCTAGCCCCGCCCATGCCGTCCCGTCCTGTTGTGGAACCGACGTAGAGCACCGGGTTGCCAATGCCCTTGGCTCCGGATTTGACAATTTCCGGGGTTTCCATCAAGCCTAGGGCCATGGCATTGACCAGCGGATTGCCGGAGTAGGCCGGATCGAAGTACACCTCACCCCCCACCGTGGGCACGCCGACGCAGTTGCCGTAGTGGGAAATGCCTGCCACGACCCCCTGGAACAGCCGCTTCGTCTTCGCATCCGCCAGATCACCGAAGCGTAGGGAATTGAGAATCGCGATCGGGCGGGCTCCCATGGTGAAAATGTCCCGCAGAATGCCACCCACCCCGGTGGCCGCCCCTTGGAAGGGTTCCACTGCCGACGGGTGATTGTGGGATTCCACTTTAAAGGCGAGCCGTAGCCCTTCCCCGAGATCAACGACTCCGGCGTTTTCCCCCGGCCCAACAAGAACCCGAGGCCCCGTGGTGGGGAATTGACTGAGCAGAGGCCGGGAATTCTTGTAGCAGCAGTGCTCCGACCACATGACGCCAAACATCCCTAGTTCAGCTTTGTTGGGATGGCGATCGAGCCGTCGGACAATTTCTTCGTATTCGTCGGGTTTAATACCTTCAGAGGCGATTTCTTCGGGGGAAAACGGTGCAGTTTCAAGGGCAGTCATGGGGTCGCTCGCTCGATCGGAACAGGGAAATATTATAGGGAATAGCGGGTCAGCTATTGAGGATCAAGCTGAACTCCTTAAGTATCTGTCTGAAGCGATTCGATTCCCTGAATCTGTTCGTGATGAATAGCAGGAGCAACTATGACAACTTCAACTCCAATCCACTAAACCTTCAACCCCAATCAACAACTTCAACCCCAATCAACCCAGAATCAAAGTCATGCGTCTTGAACAAGTCATGCGTCTTGAATGGGCAGCATAATGACAAATTCTGCACCGTGGGTTCGCTCAGGATTGATCGTCAAGGAACCATGATGTCGTTCTTCAATAATCTGACGCGAAATGGAGAGGCCCAGCCCGGTTCCTTTGCCAGCAGGCTTGGTTGTAAACATGGGTTCAAACATTTTGTTTTGAATCTCTTGAGGAATGCCCATGCCATTGTCCGCAATTCGGATCATCACCTGCTCTTCCTGAACCGCAGTCTGTACCTGAATTTCGGGGTCACTCAATTTGCCCTGCTCGATCGCGTCATCCAAGGCATCGATCGCATTGGCAATTAAATTCATGAAAACCTGATTAAGTTGACCAGGATAGCAATCAATGGAGGGCAAGTCTCCATAGTTGCGGACAACTTGAATTCTCGGCTTTTGGGCAACTGCCTTGAGTCGATGGCCGAGAATCAACAATGTGCCATCCAAGCTTTCATGGATGTTGATGGGCTGTTTGCTTTCAATATCTAACCGGGCAAAGTTACGCAGGGCCACGGAAATATCATAAATCCGATGACTACTCAGCCGAATGGTTTGAATAATTTTGGGAAAGTCCTCCAGAATAAACTCTAAATCGAGTTGGGCCAGTGTATCTTCTGCTTCTGGTTCTAGATTGGGATTGATGTCTCGGTAAAGTTGAATCGCCCGAGTTAGGTTAAAAATGTAATTTTCCGTGGGATCAATGTTGTTGATAATGCAACCGATCGGGTTGTTCATCTCATGGGCAATACCCGAAACCAATTCTCCCAGGGCGGATAGTTTCTCCTGCTGTACCAGTTGGGTTTGAGCTTGCCGCAGTGCTTCGGTGCGTTGGTGTACCCGTTGATCTAGGGTTTGGTTCAAATCCTGAAGTTCTTGGTTTTTCTGTTCCAGCTCTTGATTTAGATAATGCAGCTTCAAATGGACATCGACCCGTGCAATCACTTCGACTTCATCAAACGGCTTGGTAATGTAGTCTACCGCCCCAACCGACAACCCCTTCACTTTGCTCTCAATATCGGAGAGCGCGGTCATAAAAATAACCGGAACCTGCTGAGTTTCCGGCATTTCCTTCAGGCGACGACAGGTTTCAAATCCATCGATTCCTGGCATTTGAACATCTAACAAAATTAAGGCAGGAACCTTTTTACGGCTTAGTGTGATGGCACTTTCTCCGTCTTCCGCAGCCCGCACTTTCAGTCCCCTCGCCTTAAGCGCCTGAGAGAGAACCGCTAAATTTGTAGGACTGTCATCAACAATTAAAACGAAGTTGTTGTCTTCTGGGAACATAACATGACATTAAAGTAATTGATACAACCGTGATTTGAACAAAGTTTGACCAGAGTTGGAATGTGCCGTCAAGGCTGTGTCGTTAAGGAATGTATAAATTCTTGTTCTAGTCTAAGGGTAACGTTAATGATGCTTAGGAATAAAGGGGATTCGTCATTTCTTCACTGGGTGTGAGAGCACGTTTCACCATGATTTTGAGGGCTTTGATTTGAAATCCTTCAGCCAATGCAATAATTTGTTGCACACAAGACTGATATTGAGGTGTTTGCTGGCTGAGTTGTTGCGCTGCTACAACCACTTGATCGAGATCTCCTTCCTGTAGAAGATCGTTGATCCGTTGCAAAAACGCTTTGGGGAGATTGTCGATCGTGATTTCCTGATTTGCACATTCTGGGTTATCCGCATCCGCAATCCCAGGAGTGGGCGGTTGGTGAGGCGAGGTAGGTAGGAACATTTCAGAAGGCATCATGACAGCAACCTCTACAGTAAATGCAAAACAACTCCCCTGCCCGAGTTCACTCTGAACTTCCAGCTTCGATCCCATTAATCCCACAATTTGCTGACTAATCGTCAATCCTAACCCCGTTCCTTCTGCTTGTCGCCGGGGATCTCCAACCTGTTCAAAGGGCAGAAAAATTTGTTCGAGTTGTTGGGGAGAAATGCCAACACCCGTATCCTTGACCTCAAATCGGAGTCGTTGATGGCTTGTTGATGGATTGTCTGCTGCTCTGATGATTGGTTTCTCACATTTCACTTTTAGGCAGACTTCCCCCCGATCGGTAAATTTAATGGCATTGCCAATTAGATTAATCAGGACTTGACGCAACCGTTTTTCATCCACTTCAACGATCGGCCCCATTTCTGGATCAGGTTGATAGGTAAAATCAATTCCTTTCTCTGCTGCTCGAAGACGAAAAATGTCTACTACGGTTTCTAGAAACGGGTCGAGCTTTACAGGTTGGGGTTGCAGGACGAGCTTCCGGGCTTCAATTTTAGATAGATCGAGAACATCATTAATCAACATCAGCAGGTGTTGACCACATTGCTGAATCACCCGCAGTCCCTGTTGCCCCTGCGGCGTCATGGACTCGATGCGCTGCATAATTTGGACGTATCCCAAAATCCCATTCAAAGGCGTTCTCAGTTCATGGCTCATATTGGCCAAAAACTCACTTTTGGCTTGGTTGGCCCGATCGGCTTGCTCCTTGGCCAGTTGTAATTCTGTTGTCCGGGCAGCGACTTGGATTTCTAGATCCTGAGAGTAATGGGAGAGCTGCTGATTTGCCACCTCAAGTTGATGATTACTGGTTGCTAATTGCGAATTTGCGATCGTCAGTTTTCGCTGTTGATCGGCATTGGTTGTCGCGATCACAGTGCTCAGAAATGCAGTTAGAGCTGGAATCACTGGTACAACGAGTCCCCAGGTAAAACAGCTATAGGAGATCACCAGAAGGAATCCACTGGTGGCGAACGCGAACCCAAAGATCCGCCCACCCAATAAGGATTTCGAGGCTCGTCCTAAGACAAGACTTTCTACCAAGCCTAGGCAAGCCCAAGCCATGATCCAAAGGTAAGTTTCATAGACTTCTAAGCCTTGAATGTACGCATTCCCATGGAGCGCCCCAAACATCAGTTGATGGGCAATATTGGCATGGACAATCACGCCAGGAGTTGGTTTTCGTGAGGTAAACCAAGAGGCACTGAAGGGGGTTGCAAAAAAATCGTTGGTGCTTTGGGCGGTGGAACCAATAAACACCATGCGATCGCGCATGAGCTCCGGAGACACCTTGCCCTCTAACACATCTCGCATCGCAACCGTTTGAAAAGCTGTTTCTGCACCATACCAATTCAGCAAAATTTGGTACCCAGTTGTTTCCCCGTACCCCACTCCCGATGCAATGGGGCGATAGATCGTCTTTCCTAGGCGATAAATTTGCGCATCGGCATCCAGGGTCTCCAACTGAATATTATCTGTAGCTAAATATTGCATGACCATCTGGGTCGCAAGGCCCGCCTTCAATCGGGAGTTCTCCATCTCGTCCTCTGCAGTGAGCAGTGCCCGCCGTACATGGCGATCCCCATCCAGAATGAGATCCGCCAAACCCACTTGATCCAACTTTTTTAAGACTGGGGGTGGCGCAACTCGGCTCCCAGCAATTTTCTCAATCCCAACTAAGTTGGGGGTGGACTGAAAAACTTGTTGAAGGATTGCATGGCCTTGACCTCGGGGTAGATCTCGATAGAGATCAAGGCCAATCACTCGTGGATTCTGTGCTCGGATTTGAATCAGCAATCTTGCCAAGACATCATCTGGAATGGGCCAATCTTGGACCCATCGAATATCCGCTTCATCGATCGTGACAATAACGATTTGCTTAGCAACGTCCTGAGCCTTGGGTAAGCGCCAATGGGATCGCAACTGCGTAAACTCATCCCGTAACCGCCATTCTGCCAAATTAAAGGCTCCAACTTCCTGCCCAAGAATCACGAGTAGGGCAATACTTGGGGCAATCCAAACCATTCCCAAATTCTGTTGAATCAATTTTTTGAGTTGATGCCACATCATCGGGAAAACTTGACCATGGTTGCACAGGGATCTAATGCAGTTACGGATGAGACGGAGAGCTTAGGGCAGATTGTGATTGGAACCCCTTCGATGTAGATTCCTTTGTTTAACAAACCCGTTACTTGCCGATAGGCACGGTTGAGATCGGAAATAAATCAACTGCTGCTAACAGATTCTGCCATTCCTGCTGGGCCCGTTGATTAGTGGGCTGATTATGGCGAAGTTGAGCCAATTCATCCAAGCAATCATACCAAATGCCATTACGACCAAAAATTTCTGCTCGTTGGATGCCTTGGGTTTTCTGCAAGGCAGTTTCAATATCTGAGGTGATGGGAATGCGTTGAATCCAGCCATCTACATAGGGGGCTTTAGGGGTGAGTTCTTCATTCATAGCAATTGCTAGAACCCATTGATAATTTTTACCAACCTTTAATTCAGGACTATCCGCAGGCAGTGTAATGGGGATCACACCGGATTTCCCGGCAATGGATACTCTCATTTGGTATTCCTGTTGCCCCTGTTCATCTTGCAAGCTAAAGATTGCAGTTTTGGCAGAGGAGGCGGGGAGATAAATCCAGAAGGTAGGGCGTGCAGCGATCGTCAGTCCTGAAAAGGTTTGTGGGAGGAGTGCTAACAGCGCTTCAGCATTGCGAGAGCCCCCAGCGGTGGATTCTTGGACAACCCCCTTACCCCGTTTGGGGCGGAATAAACCTCGACTATTCCCTTCATTCTCGGCTCGTAACTCCTGACGATTTGTCGGTGGCACAAACAAGCTTAAGCTACGGCTGCCCCCTCCTGTTGCTTCGTTCACAACTCCCTGACCCTTCTTAGGCTTAAAAAAGCTGCCTCGGGATGCGCCACCCACTGAGACCCCAGGGAGACGGCTTTGGGGCGGAGGAACAAAAATTGAGGTTTGGGCATTAACTTGAGGGCTGTTTAGCATTGGCAACAGAAATCCGATCGCTCCCAGCGCACATAAGACCTGCTGCCCTCGGAAGTAATGCTTTTTAGAGGATTGTTTGAAGGTATTCATCGTGAATTTGTGGGTAGGATTGCCATGGGATGGAAAATATTGCAACCAACGTCAAAGGTGAGACAAAGAAGGCTTATTGCCAATGACCAACAATCACAAAGGATGACCAGAAAAACGGATGCTTGAAGTCTGTTTCACGGATCAGTTCAAGCTGGGCTTGGCGAAGAGCCTCTGCTTTCGTCATTTGGGGCTGTTTGAGCTGTTGATAAAATATCTTCATTAGACGAGATGCAACCTTGTCCTTGACAGGCCAAAGACTGGCGACGGTGGAACGAGCACCTGACTTAACAGCCAAACCAGCCAACCCCAATACCGATCGGTCATCCCCCGCTGCTGTTTCGCAGGCACTGAGAACCAGAAGATTAATGGCTTGATCTGTAGTCCCTTCCCGAGCTTTAAGTAACTCTGAAAGCTCTTTGATATTGAGGGGCCCATCCCAAGTTAACAGAAAGGTCTCATCTAATCGTGAGCTGAATTGGCCATGGGTCGCTAAGTGAACCACATTGACAGATTTTTCAGGATCCTGGACTTGGTCTGTCAGTGCTTGACGGGTGAAGTTTTGGTTAACAAGGGGGGCTGCACCTGTAGCAGTGGCGATCGAGGCAACTTCCTGCTCCACAGCAGGCAATGGAATGAACCCATTCCGCGATTGGCTGATGCCTGCAACGACAGCTTGCAACTGTTGGGGAGACCACTTTTGGCTAGGCAGTAATTGCATGCCAGGAGAGAGGGCAACGGCATATTTTTCAATCAAATATTGCTTACCATCATGGAGCGCTGCCATGGGAATATTCTGGAACTTGCCATCCAAAACAAAGACAAGTGTATCAGTATTTTTGAAGGCCTGGTCAGTTTCGGCGGGCCGAATGAGTAAATCGTAAAGTGCTTGTAGCGCTTGTATACGGGCTTGTTTCCCAGTGACAGGATTGAGCGCTGCCAAGGCATCAGTAATCGTTCGGTCAATCTCGCTTTGTTTCTTCGAGACACTGTAATATCGCATCGGTTGTCCTGACTGAGAGAGAAGCACAACCAAGCGATCGGGCAAAATCATGGGGTAGATGACGGTTGCCCGAGGGTCAAGCTGGTCAATTTGTTTGACTGTTTCAAGGCAGGCTTCTCGGAAAAAGTTATCGAGTTCGGCTACTTTGAGCGCTTCAATCAGTTCCCGCGATCGTTGGAGTGCGGCTTGACTGGGCTGCTCTTCTAGCAACAACTCGATCAACTGGCGATAAACAGGTTCTACGCTTTCACGGAGGGAAAATTGGATATCAGGATTCATGGCCACTAAATCACCCCGCATGGACTGCAAAGCCTGGACAGCCTCTTCGTAGAATTGAATCGCTTTTGACCGATTACCTTGCTTTTGGTGAAGGAGTCCTAGTTGCCAAGCAGATTGGGAAGTTAGGCTCGGGGAATTTAGTTGACGGGCTAATGTCAGTGCTTGTTGAGCAATCTTGGCTGCATCTTGCCATTGCTGATGGTTTGCATACAAACGGGCTAACTCATTCAAGGCATAGGCTTCGGCTTGGGTATCCCTTAGCTGATGGGCGACTTGGATCGTCTCCTCCGTGAATTTCTGCAAATCCTGAGTAGGGAGGCCAGGAATGGGTGGAGTTAAGCGATTGAGGGAAGCGACGAAATTCACCGCGCTATAGAGCGAAGCATGGCTTGGAGGTAAGTTTCGGTGAGCTTGTAAAAGTTGGGGTGCAAGTTGAAGGGCTAGGTCTTGGCGATCGTATTCGATCATCAGCCTGATCTGTTTAACTTGGGCTTGAACTTTTTGTAATGGAGTTTGAGCCAGTTTTTCTGCCGCTTCCCAATGCTCTAGGGCACGGTTGGGTTCATCCATTTGGACAGCCAATTGCCCCAAATTCAAAAGAATGGTACTTTGAGCAACCTCATCTTGGCGTTGGCGAGCCAGATCTAGGGCAAGGGTAAAGCTAGTTTTGGCATCCTGATAATATCCGGCACTGTACCAAGCATTGCCTGCCGACTGGAGCCCAACCATTTTGACCTGATCGTTCGGATTATTAGCCAGGGTTTGCATTAATGCTTCTAATTGCTGCTTGGCTCGCCGATAAAAGCCTAACTGTTGTAAAGCCTGGGCCTGGTTAATTTGAGTCCCCAGTTGACCGATCGAGTCATTCGCCATTTCATAGTACTTCTGGGCCTGTTGCCAAAGTTCTAGGGCGGTATCTGCTTGATTGGTATTGAGCAAGAGCTGTGCTTTAGTATTCAAAACCTGTGCCCACAGCCTTGCTTCCACCTTTGTATTAGCTGTTTTTAACAGTTGGATACTGCGATCAATTGATTGTTTAGCTGTATCCCATTGATTGAGGGCTTGCTGACCCAAGGCCAAATAGCTCAAACTCAGTGCTTCGTTAGAAGTATTTTCAAGGTCGTGGTAGATCTGGGTAGCCATCTGCCAAGCGGCGATCGCCTCTCCAAATCTGCCTGCACGATAGAACTGCCGACCTTCAGTCAATTTAGCTAAACCTTGAGCAAATGCTTGAGCTTGGGGAGATCGGTTGAGCGCTGGCGGTGACAGATCTTGGGTAAGGACGGGAATTTGCAGAGTAGCGTCCGCAGAGGCTGTTCTACTAGAGAGACTACTTTGACTCAGAGTGGGATTCTGGACAACGGCAATAGCCGGATCAGTTGGGTCTAGATTGGGCTTCGTTGGGGTAGACATTTGAGCCACAACCGGTTGTAGCCATAACACCATACTCAAACTGACCAAACCTAGCCCACCGGATAACCAGCGACTTAAGCGACGAGAGTACTTTTTGGGGCAGGATAACATCATGATTTTATCAATCAGCTATGGAGTCATGGCGCAAGTAGGTGAGGCAGTCGCGAGCGTAGCAGGATCGTCTGTGGTCGGAGCAACTAGCTGAACTTGACCTTGGGCATTTCGTACCCACCCCACAGCTTGAACTAATTTGGGGAAATCTGTAACTGGCAGTTTGGGTTGACCTTTGGACGAGGGGAGCTGATTCGTGATCGCGACGTTCTGAGGCTCGAAGTCTTGGAGATCTTGCCAAATCAATGGGGATGATATCTGCTCAGTAGGTTGTAAGGGCAGTCCACCGCGTCCCGTTACAATAAAACTACTATTTTCACTAAAACCGCAGGCTTTAGTAATTTGTTGGGTACGATCGAGCAAGTTGGAGGCTAGGGGCGGGGTGCCTGAATCGGGATCTGCTTGAAGGTTGTTAATCACAATTTCCCCATTAAACTGAACGCCTAAGGTGGAAATGGCTGTGATATCGCTTTTCGGGGTCAGTTGCAGCGAGGGGCGGAGGCCGAAAACGTTTTGAGCATTAATTTCAATGCGACCTCCAAAGTTATTGGAGGCATTTGCCGTAATATCGCTGTTTTCCAAGGCTGGCCCCACTAGGAATGGGGTGCTAATAACGATATTACCGCCCGTTGCACTACCTGTGGAATTAGTAGTAATTAAACTGCGGTTTCTTAGAGTGACATTGTTGTTGCTATTGATCACAATGTTGCCCCGGTCGCCTCCACGACTGGCTGCATTCAGGGTACCCCCATTATTTAGCAAAATCGAATTGGCTTGGATTTGGATATTACCAACGGGGCCATTGCCAGGACGAGCAGTTGATTGGGTACTGGTGGGAAAGTTACTGACATTAATCACAGCCCCATTCCGGACAATCAGCCGATCGACATTCAGCGTGATAGTACCTCCGGCACCCGTGGTTGCTGGAAGTGGGGCTACAACATTCGGGGGTGGAGGTTGCAAGACGGAAGTTGAAATCAGTCCCCCAACTCTTGATGGATCCTGCCCTGCTAGTTCCACTTGTCCAACATTGATTAGAATATCTCCAGCATCCCCAGACCACCCTGTTGCAGTGGCAATCTGGGCTCCATCACCTACAAACAAGCGATCGCCAGAAATCGTGATTTGCCCACCTTTGCCGCTACCCCTTCCACTAACTGTTGAAAAGACACCACTAGGACCTATTGTTGCGCCACCAGTCATGCTGGTGTTAGTGACTTGGAGAGAAATATCACCACCTTTACCGGGGCCAATTGTCGAGGAATTAATCTGAGCACCCCCGGTGATATTTAGCTGGCTAGCCTCTATTTGAATGGGGCCTCCGTTTCCACCCGCCCCGCTTGCAATTAGTCCACTCGGGCGACTAAGCCCAGTACCATTCAAGTCAATGGTTGATGCTTTGACCTTAAGCATTCCCCCTTGGCCCAATCCGGCAGTACTCGTAAAAATTTGAGCCCCATTGCTAACATTTAAGGCTCCTGTTGTAATGGCAATTGTCCCTGCATTACCCCGTGCAGTTCGATTGAGTACTTGGGAAAAAAGACCACTTTGAGCACTAATAGCAGGAATTTCACCCTGTAGATCAATTTGCTGTGCTTGAACCGTGATATTTCCTGCTGCACCCGCAGCTAGCGTAGAAGCGGAAATAAACCCACCGTCAATCGCTTCTAAAGTGCCAGTCTGGAGATTAATACTGCCTCCCTGAACCGCTGCAGTAGCATTTAATCCAGGATCCGTCAGAATCATACTAGGAAACAGCGTACTGGCCGTTGCTCCCTGGAAACCCAAGACTTGAATCTTGTCCGTGGTGTTAATCGTAATGGGCTGACCTTGGCCAGTGTTAAGCGTAATACCTAGCAGAGCAGAGCCATCTTGAACTTGGAGGGAGCGACCTTGGATCTTAATTGCCCCATTCCCTGCACTGGTGCTACTGGTATCGATCGAAGCGGCTTTGAGCAACCGAATATCTCCAAAGGCTGAGGCGCTATCATACCCCAGCGTCCAACCGGGGTTCGTTGGGGTGAGGCTGACCAATTGATTACCTTGCACACTGCCGATTTCAACACGCCCCCGATCGGCAGTTAAATTCCCGCCTTGTAGAGTAACATCTCCCCCCACAAGCGCTAGGGTTTGCCCCGGTTGAACAGCCAAACCTTTTGGACGCGCACTGCGATTGATGGAAAAGCTACTTCCCAGTTTAAGATTATTCCCTGAGCCATTCACCTGAATCGCTCCTGGGCTGGCTCCATATTGCAGCCCAACGGGAGCACTCATAGTCAATAGGGGTTTTGCCTGGGGAGCAAGAGCACTAAATTCTGATCCATCCTGGAAGTGGATACTAGCGGCAGTGCTTCCAATAAATGATCCACCTAATTGTAAAGTTGCGCCACTGCCAAAGGTCAGGCCATTAGGATTAATCAAAAATAAGTTAGCACTTCCATTAGCTTTTAAGATGCCATCGATCGTGGAAGCCGTCGAACCGGTCACCCGCGCAAAAATATTGTTGACGGTCACTGAATTATTGAAAAAAGCAGAGCCCCCCGTTTGCACAGAGAACTGAGTAAAGCTGTGGAACAGATTGCTGCCAACCTGAGTTCCCCCCGTAATCGTACAGTTGGTACATCCTCCAGGCACGATCGAATTCACAGGCAAGCTATTGTCTGGGATAATTTGTGCCCAACTAGGCGCTCCCATCCGCATCCAAGTACCCAAGACCATGGGAAAAACCAGGGATTTCCAGAGATATTTAGGAAACCAAATAGGTACTTGCATAAAGAATTGGGGATAACAAAAAGAGCGAATCCGCAGGAAAGTGAATATCAGCAAGTCAAACCAAAGGCACTAATCAAGAAGACCCGATCCAAATTGGCAGGATCTTGCCTATGACTTATTCTTCAGGATGTCTTAAAAAATAGTCAACGTATAGTCCGACTAGTTACCCCGGATCCAAATAAGTCATTGCTAAGAAATTACTGGAGATCGCTAAATGGCCCCTATTACCACCAACCATCTCCTTCTCCCCCCCAGTTAGGCTGTGCTATCCCCCCTGGCAGAGTTGCCTTAAATGATTGTAGAGATTGTGTGGTTTGGGAGTTAGTTAACGATGTAACTTGACTATCGTAGTAACTACTCAGATTATTCACTGGAAGAAGGGTAACTTGAACCGTGGTAGTCCCACTAATGGTAGAAGTTTCAGTGAGTCCTGTCTGCGTTGATTCTGATTGAGGATTAGAAGATTGCTGGCCAAAGCTCACAGTGACGTTAGCATCAAAGGATGATGGCAAGGCTACATTGCTAGAAGAACTCGGAGTTGAGGTAGTCCCCAGACTAGCGGAATTAGTCAAACTATCTAGGGTGGAAAATAGGCCTAAATTGCTCATTAACCCAACAACGGTTTGCCACCAGCCATCTCCATCTCCTCCCCATTTGTAGATTACACTCTTGTGGATCATTTGTTCTATATCTTTGGAGCGATCTTGCCCCAATTGTTGTGCGGCGAGGGTTTGATTCGCATCTAACCATGCTACGGTTTGTCCCAACCGAGAAGCCAGGGATTGCTTTGCTTGGGTTTGTAAGCTGGAGAGGTTGATGGTGGTGTTAATACCAGTGGCAGCCAAATCCCAACCCATCACATCCATGGCTCGTAGATCACTGTTGCCAATGCTCATCCGTTGCCCCAGCGAGATTGTTGGAGCCATGATGGCATTCGTTCCACGAGTCCAATGGCTGGCCTGCTCACCATCTCCGGACAAGCTGACATTGTCTCCACTGGATAGACCTTGAATAAAAGTCCAGCCATCGTCGATCGAAAATCCTTTGCGTCCGCCAATCTGTCCATAGGAGAGATCAGGGAAAAAGCTACTCTTGTCGTAATTAAACCGGAAGAGGTCAAGAGTTGTGGCGTTTTGGGCACGATTGGAAATGATGCTGTTGTAGGTGGTGTTCAACTGCCCTGTCTTATAAGCGTTATAGACATTCGTTGTCCAGATAGGAGCATCCACTCCACTAACGAACCCCAAAATGTGACCAATTTCGTGTAGGGCAGTGCTCAGAAAATCGACCTGACTGCTGGAGGCAGCTGTACTCCGGGTAAAGTCGTAGCTCCACGGTGCATTTGCCCCCAATAGGATGTAGCCATCCAACGCGGCCCCGTTAGCAGATAAACCCAGGGCTTTGGCATTCGCATTGGTCAAGTTAAGGTTATTGATGCTGCGTTGAGTACTGAGCTGTTGGGACACTGGCAGCCAGTCCGTGGTCATCCAGTCAAAGTTCGCTGTTTGGGTGCTTCCTGAGGAAAGGTTGAAAAAAGCGGTACTGTCATCGGCAGATCGCCGATCGACACTCATTGCATTGCGAACCTTACCGTAGGGCACATTCGCGCTGATTGCGGGTAACGCACCGCCAATCACAGAGGCCGGCAAACTACTGGAAATACCGACATGAATGTTAACACTAACGTTGTCAGTTAAATACTGTGACCAAACCCTGCCAGCAGTTTCTATACCAATCATTTGCTGCAAGGATGTGCCCGGGTCAAAAGTGAAGTTTAGTTGCATGGGGTATTTCAAGTGCAAATTTCAGCAGGACATGAAAGATAGATACACGCCCCATCAACGAATTGGATCCACGTTAATAGGGGTTATTCACAAACAAACGAAGATCGTCAGTAGAAGCATCTTAAATAACCTCAAGAATCGAGTTCTTCGATCGGGGTACTGCCACCTCTAGTTTATTAGACGTTTAAATAATATAAGCATGGCACACCGTTCAAAAACAGGAACTTCTGCATAAAATCAAAATTCATCTTAGAAACCTAGTTTGCAGCCAATTCCAGCAATTTTTAAAGAGCAATATTACACAAGTTAATTGTGAAAAGTTGAACAACAAAAACGCACTATTGGTAAATCTTTGATGAAGCTGTATTTGAATGGAAGAGATTAGAGGAATTCTGACGTTTGAGCTAGATGATTCACGCAATCCCTAAAATTTATGTTCTGAGGGGTATTTCTCTGATTTTCTAATCATCACAGGAGTTAGCCACTCTTTTCATTGTTTTTATGCAAGAAATTAGATTTTTTTAGCAAGAACAACCCATTTTAATCTTTTTTCTTAACTGATAAATATTTGAACGTTAACAGCTTGATGTTGCTTATCGTAATCAGTGTTTTTACGGTCTTGTCAAAAACAATGATCTAGTTTGATGTATCCATTCTGTATTCCACAAAAATATCCTAAAACACAGAAATAGGTTGAGAAAGTGTAGTTTTCACGGAATTAGCAAAGTGGAGTCAACGGAGTTGCCGGTAGAGGGCAACAACTGGTCTGGGTGATGAGGTCGTGAACCAGATTTCCAAAATTTAAAAGAATCTTTAGCAATCTCGTGCAGTTAAGGAAAGTTAAGAGAAGCATCAAAGCATGATGCCAATATAAAACTCACTGTTTATCGTGAATTTAGTAGGAGAAATCACAATTTTTTAAGAAATTATTTTCTATGTTAGGAGAACTGTAAGCCGATCGTCATCATTTGAATCAATTGTTGACACATGCAGTTGACACATACAAAAACTCTACTTCAATACACATTTCTCAATCCGTACTGAAGTAGAGCTTAGTCAAAGTAGAACCTTGTTTAGCCAGACACTATGCGGCAGAAATTGGCAAAAGTACATTAATTAATTGGGATGCAAAGAAAGCAACCCCCATTCCCAAAACCACCAAACCCGCTGAACGAAATGGCGCTGTCGCCACCTCAGATTTTCGTGTCAGAGTTGCTTTATGGCCAATCCAAAAGGTTGTGATTGAGATCACTAACTGAATCACAGTAAAACCAGCTAAGTAGGCCACTAATGGAGTCGTTTCCGCTCCAAAAATAGATTCTCCGTAGGCATAGCCATGAAATAATCCTGCGATCGCTGCTAAGATTGTCACAATTCCTGTCTTGGGAGAATTCTTCATCACTAGCAACGCCCCAACGAGAACAATTGAGCCTGAGACGAAAAGTTCCACACCAGGGAAACTGAATTTGGCCAGGTGAGCACCCGTTCCTAACATAGCAGCCAAAACAAAGGCAATGGGAATCCAAATTCCGTGTCGCTTAATCGCTGCTAAAAGTCCGATCGCCACAATGAATGCGAGGTGATCTATCCCGATCACCGGGTGAGCGAGTCCAGACATGAACCCTTCAAACAAGTTGCTGGGCATCCCTCCTCCCATGGCATGGTGGGCTAGGGCTGGGGTTGCTTTCAGTAGTAAGGCGCTAGTCAGAAGGGGAAGAACGATACAGGTAGACAGAAACGGAAGACGCAGACGGTGATTAAAACGTTGAAACTGGTTCATTATCTGTACCTCGCAGATATTGAAGATGGAATTGAGAATCGGTGGGCGTCCTGGCTCAGAGAATCACCTCTCCTTACAGTTGCGGGACAGCGCTGGACTTGCACCAAGCTTTCCCCGTTACCTCTGACGGCTGACCTCCGACAGAACCGATTGAAGCACCATATCACGCTTCCATGCAGAATTTTCCGGAGACTTGGCGATCTTAATAA
>MUGG01000108.1 GCA_002148405.1 Alkalinema sp. CACIAM 70d
GTTCAAAAGCCGATCGAGTACGCAGCGCGAGGCATTCCCGAGTATTGGATTATCGATCCGGAGCGGGCTGTGGTTTTAATTGGCCTCTTGCAGGAGGGTAGCTACCAGTTTCAGGCGTTTAGGGGTGGCGAGGCGATCGTTTCCCCCACATTTCCAGCGCTGAACTTAACGGCTAGCCAAATCCTGAAGGCCGGTCGTTGAACCGTCGTTAAACCGTCGTTAAATCGATGGGAGCCGATCGCAGGCGACTGATTTTTTGCTTACCTTCCTTCTTACCCGATCGGCCTGAGCCATGAGCCTTGATGTCTTGATTATTCAGCTAGTGGCCTTTTCCTGCCTAGTGATTATTGCGCGGGCTGGACGACGGCAAAGTTGGGCCTGGATTGCTTTGGCGATCCTCGTGGTGCTGGCGATCGGGCTGCTGCTCCAGGCTCCGTGGACGGCAGCGGTGAGCGGTACCCTGTGGGTACTGGCCATTGTGATCCCAGGACAGGGGCTGCGCTATTTCAATAGGTTGCGCTTGCAGGAGCAATATCAACAGGCACGCAACTGGGCCAGGGTACTGCGCTGGTTGCACCCATTGGACGGGTGGTGGCAGTTCCCGGCCATTATGCAGGCCCAAGCCTCGGCCCAGGCGGGCGATCGGGATTCGGCGCTGGCCTTGCTGAAACGCTATCAAACCGATTTCACCCCTACGGGCCGCTGGGTCACTACGATCGTCTATCAACTAGAAGGCCGCTGGGCCGATGCGTTGACTTGGGCCACTCGCTGCCTCCCGGAACGACAACTCTTGCAGGAAACAGGTGTTTTATTGCTGTATCTGCGGGCCTTGGGGGAAACGGGGGATTTAAATCAACTGGTGCGACTAGTCGATCGCTGTGCCCAACAACGCCAACGTCTTGGAAGCCCCCTAGCCCTGGATTTTGGCAGACTCTACGCCTTTGCCTTCGCAGGACAACCGGAACCCGTTGCCCACCTGTTCAAGACATCGTTAAAGGCTTGTAGTCCACAGATTCAACAATTTTGGCAGGCCACAGCAGCCTGGTTCGCCGGGAATCCGTCCGTAGCCCAACCCCTTTTTCAGGCCTTGCAAGGGCGATCGGATCGGCGATCGGACATTAGCTTGCAACAAGCCATTGCAACCCGGCTCAACCTACCCTATCGCTCCCCGCAACGCACCCTGACCTTAGCCTCCTACGAAGTCCTGAATCGCCTGCGCCAAGAGCTAAACCAAGACGAGAAATACAATCTCCGCCAAGTTGTCGCGTTTCAACAAGCGCCCGTTACCTATACGCTAGTGGGTCTTAATGTCCTGATCTACGGGTTGCCGATGCTGCTGGCGTTGCTCTGGGACTTGGAACGGGATTTATCCCGTTGGCTCGATCGAGTTCAAGATCCTAGCTTGTTCCCTTGGGTGTTTCAACCCGTTTGGATGATTTATCGATCGGGGGTGATGGTGCCGGAATTGGTACAACAAGGCGAATGGTGGCGACTGCTGACCGCGACGTTTTTGCATATTGACCTGCTGCACCTCGGAATGAACATGCTGGGGCTGTGGTTTGTGGGAACGTTTGTGGAAGCTCGCCTGTCGTCGTGGAAATTTTTGGCGGCTTATTTAACGTGCGGTGTGGGATCCATGGCGATCGTGGCCTGGGGCGCGATTCTCTCAGGAGAGGCGGATATTTCAGCCCTAGGCGCGTCGGGGGCCATTATGGGGGTTTTAGGCATGATGGGCATGATTTTTCTGCAGGGCTGGCGACAGAACCGGGAAGCGATCGCGGTTCGCTGGCTGAGAACCTTTGGGGTCATTATTGCCCTCCAGACGGTCTTTGATGCCCTCAATCCTCGGGTGAGTTTGCTCGGTCATCTGTCGGGGCTGATTTTAGGCTTTGGTGTGGGATGGATTCTCTTTCGACGGCCTAGCGTTTCTTCGTCAGGTCGTAGCCCCTTTCTGTAATTGAACGATCGTCAAAGCTCCTGGCCTAGAGGGATGAACTCACCCACAGGAGAGACGTTTCCCCATCCTGCTATGACGGGAATGGTTTCACTGCAATTCTTGCCGTATAGTCCACGCGATTGAGTAGCAGGGGAATTTTGTGCTCAGCTAGATATTCATCGGTGGCTCTTCGACTGCCTTGCCAATGGCCGTAGTCATCGATAATCAATACCCCACCCTCCACTAGGCGAGGAAACAAGTGAATCAGTTCATGTTGAGTTGATTCGTACCAATCCGTATCGAGCCGAAGAATCGCAATCTTTTCCGGAGCCTGGACAGGAATGGTGTCTTCCACTTTGCCTTTGATCAGGTTGATCCGAGCCATGGGATAGCCTGTGCTGGCTAAATTCTGCTGCACTTGCTCGATCGAAGCGTAGCACCAATCCGAACTGTCCGCTGTTTTCTTCATTGCCTCAAACTCAGCCGCAGCGGAGTTTCCAGAATAATCAACATCCGCTTCTGTGGGCTGGGGCATGCCTTCATAGGTGTCAAACAGGTAGAGATCACGATCGGTGTCCCCCAACCGCTGAAGGGTCTGTGCAACCGCCATCATGCTTCCCCCTTGCCACACCCCACATTCCACCATATCGCCAGGAATGCCTGCCCTCACAACGTACTCCACAGCTTGGATCAAAGCAAAGATGCGTTCAACGCTGGTCATGGTGTACGGCTGCACCGATCGGATCACTGCAATGCTGGTCTCGTCAAAGTCAGCGGGAAAACTCGGTCGATCGGGAGAATCTGCACACTGAGTAGCCTCTTCTGATGGGTTTTGGTCGCGGTGCACAGGAGACTGGTGGATGGCCAAGGATGCGTCCGGAGAGGGATAGCGGGTTACCTCAAAGCCTAAATTTCTGATCCATCGCTTGATTGTTTGTTTCATAGTCTTATCTTCCTGTGACCAGTGACCCATCCAAACTCCCGAGATTTGGCAAATCTGGATTCAGCAAATAAATAGCGGAAATGCATTGAGCCGATTCCATTTTTATCCCAGCCTCTAACCATACCCGAGAACCTTGAAAAATGTGCGAAAAAAGACTTAGCGGAGGTTGTGGGGGGAGGCGCTGAGAGCGCAGCGTCTTCGAAGCGTTAATTGCAATTAAGGGGGCAATCTGTTGAGGTGATCGTGAGAGTCCTTGCAGATAATTTCAGCACAGTTTGTTTTTTGATGAATCCACCGGAGATCTTCCTGCTGCAACTGCAGTTCACCCGGTCTTGGGGCCGCACAAAAGCTATTGTTCTTTGACGCGAGGTGTGATAACTATAGGGGGCAACTGCAAGCTAGGGACTGTTCAGTGCTCAAACCCGCCTACCTGTTTCGTCAAGTGACTCGCCGACTCCCCCTCTCATCGGGTCTTTGGGTCAAGACTGATTTACTGAAAGTATTGGTACAGCGGGAACTCATTGCACGGTATAAAGGCTCCCTTCTCGGCAACTTTTGGACGCTCATTAACCAACTGACTCAGTTGCTGATCTACACCTATGTCTTCTCGATCGTCCTCAAGGTTAAGCTAGGCCAGCAGACAGATATTCATGGAGCGCTACAAGGCAGTAATTTGGGGTTTGCGCTGTGGTTGTTTGCTGGATTAATTTCCTGGAATGCCTTTGTCTCCGGCTTGATTCCCGCTACCACCTCCGTCGTGAATCAGCCTAATCTCGTTAAGAAAGTGGTCTTTCCCCTGACGCTCCTGCCCCTCGTCCCAACCGTTGCTGCCTTTGTAGATAGCTCAATCGGACTGGTGGTGTTGATTGCTGTGTTAGGAATTTTTACTCAAACGATTCATGTAACGCTATTACTGCTGCCACTCATCTGGATTCCTCAACTGATGCTCACCGCAGGTTTAGCCTATCTGACGGCTGGGTTGACCGTGTTTGTGCGAGACATTCCCCAAAGCATTGGCATTTTATTAAACTTTGCATTCTATTTGACGCCGATTATGTACCCGATCGACCTCATTCCCCAAGGATTCCAAAACTGGATTCGCTGGAATCCTTTTAGCGTTATCGCTGAAATCTACCGCGATTTAGTGCTCTGGGGACAGGTGCAGCACTCTGCTGAATGGATCTACCTCTGGATTGTGGCTGCCGTGATCTTTGGGCTCGGATCTTGGGTGTATCGTCGGCTGACTCCAGCTTTTGCCGATGTGCTGTAGCAGCGTCTGTTGTTGCCTCCGTTTCCAGAAACCTTGTTGCCAAAGTATCGAGTCAGATGGCTGAGTCCTTGCTCCTGTCGATCGCTGCCTTGCCAGGTTTATCGCTAGAAAGACATCGCTAGAAAGACAAATGTCAGATATTGCAATTTCCCTCAATCAAGTCTCCAAGTGTTTTAAGCGCTACGCCCGTCCGGTCGATCGGCTCAAAGAACTCCTCCTACCCGGTAAACCCCGCGCCGAAGAATTTTGGGCGCTGCGGGATATTAGCTTAGAGATCCCCAAAGGAGAAACCTTCGGCCTCGTTGGACAAAATGGTTCCGGCAAAAGCACGCTCCTCCAAATCATTGCAGGGACGCTCCAGCCCAGCAGCGGCGAAGTCATTACCCATGGTCGCATCTCTGCCCTGCTCGAACTGGGCAGTGGGTTTAATCCAGAATTCACAGGGCGGCAAAATGTCTTCTTCAACGGACGTATCCTGGGGCTGAGCCAAGCGGAAATCGAGGCGCGCTTTGATGATATTGCCGCGTTTGCTGACATTGGTGACTTTCTCGATCAGCCGGTTAAAACCTATTCCAGTGGGATGTTTGTTCGCTTAGCCTTTGCCGTTGCGATCAATGTCAGCCCCGATATTTTAATTGTGGATGAGGCACTGGCTGTTGGCGACATCTTCTTCCAGGCCAAGTGTTTTCGGCGGATTGAGGCCCTCCAGGATCGGGGCGTGACGATTTTATTCGTCTCCCACGATCTGGGCTCGGTTCAAAATCTTTGCAAAGAGGGGATTTTACTGCACCATGGCCAAATCCTCTGTCGGGACGAACCCAGCGTTATTTCCAGCGAATATTACAAGCTGTTTCGGGTCGAGCACGAGAAACTGCACTCCTCTCAAACCGATTACACTGCTACCCATCTCCCATTGGTTCGAGAGGGGTTGATCGAAGTGACCTACGATCAACGCATTAGTAACGGCAAAGCCACGATCGAGCAAGTATACGTCACAGCCCTCAACGATCGCCCCCAAAAGACATTTCAAGTCGGAGAAACGGTCAAAGTCACGCTGGTTACCCGCTTTCATGAAGACTGCGAAAAGGTTTCGTCTTGTGTTGGGCTCCGCGATCGCTTTGGCCAGAGCCTCGTGGGCAAACACACCTGGTATGACCATCCTGGCCTCATTCCCAAGGTGAAGGGAGGCGAGGTTGTAGAATTTGAATTTACGATGCAGCTGGATCTTCACCACGGAGAGTATCTCGCTATTATTGCCGTTGCCTCGCAGCGCAGTGAAGCCGACTACGATTCCCTCGATATCATTCAAGATGCCTTTGTCATCACTGTTGCTGGCGAAAATCGTCATTGGGGAATGGCTAAGATTGCTGGTTCTGTCAACATCTACCACCACGGTCAACCCTTAGAAGTGGCAGAAACGGCTGCGCTCTAGATCCCTCACGCCCCAACTGCAACCAAGCTGCAAATTTTGTGAGAAGATACGATGCGCTGAGGCTTGTGCAGTGTTCTTGCCTGACCTCATCCCTCCGAAAACTCAAGCTTCTGCAGCAACGTTCTTTTCCAACACCAGAGAAACTATGGCTGTTACCACCTCCCAGTCCCCCTTTGCCCGCCCAAAAAACTGGCTGATTCGTAAGCTCGATCGCTGGGCTGCCCGTTGGGTGCTGCGTGCCATGGTTGAAAAAACCGAAAACATGATGTCCGTACGCTGGTTGGGGCGTCAGATTTGGCAATGTCCGGTGGATGCTTGGGTTGTGCAGGAAGTCATCAGCGAACTCAAGCCTGACCTGATCATTGAAACGGGAACCTTCCTAGGGGGATCTGCCTACTACTACGGCTGTATCTGCGACATGCTTGGCCATGGCCATGTGGTCAGCGTTGATATTGCGCCTAAGGGGATTCAACCCCATCCCCGTGTTACCTACATTTCTGGGTCATCCGTCGCCCCAGAGATTGTCAATCAGGTGGCTGATTTAGCCCGTAGCCTGCAAGCCAAGCAAATCCTCGTCATCCTTGACTCTGATCACAGTGCGGGGCACGTTTTGCAGGAAATGGAGATCTATTCGGCTTTTGTCCCCATGGGGGGCTACATGATGGTGCAGGACGCCTGCATTGATGAATACGAGGTCTTTAAGGTCGATCGACCCGGCCCCGGTGTTGCCATTCAGAAGTTTCTGGCGGAGCGATCGGATTTGGTGCTCGATCGTGAGTTAGAAAACCGATACGTGGTGACCTTCCATCCCCAAGGCTGGCTCAAGCGGGTGGCTCCCGATCCTAAGCCGATCGATCTAACCCCCCCTACTGAACTGACTTCAGTTGCTGCTCCCAAGCCCAATGTGCCGGACATCTACCAGCATGTCAATTTTCAGCTACCAACCCACCGTCTGAGTGAGATTTTTCCGGGGATCGAAGGGGTGTCCGTACGATCGATCGCTTCCCAAATTCAGCGCAAAGACGATTGGCCTCTGCCCGTCGTAGAACTCCTCACTTTAGGCGCGATCTGTCAGCATCTCCAGCCCAAGCGGATTTTTGAAATTGGCACCTATCGGGGAGCCAGCACAGTCATGATGGGACTCAATACGCCGGAGGAGGCGGAGATCTTCACCCTGGATCTTCTCCCTGAGACCCAAGCGACCCACCAGCATGGTTTGGGGGTTGGACTGCCTCAGTTTCCTGTGGGTGAGCAATTTCAGCACAATCCTACGGTATCTCCGAAGATTACTCAGCTCTATGGTGATTCCCGCGAATTTGACTTCAGTCCCTACTATGGCACGATCGATCTGGTGGTGATTGATGCTGATCACACCTATGAGTTTGTTAAGTCAGACACAATGCAAGCGCTGAAGCTACTCCGTCCCGGTGGTGTAATCCTTTGGGATGATTATCTCTGGATCCAGAAATATCCTGAATGTGCTGGTGTAACGCGCTGCTTGGATGAACTCCGGCAGGAAATCGACTGTGTGCAAATTGCAGAAACTCGCCTAGCGATTTATGAGAGTCCTCGATCTTGAATCCCAGCCATCGCCCCGTTGCGGGTGTTGGACTGAACTTGACTGAGCAAGCAATCCTGACAGTCAATATGCGTGAAACAATATGCGTGAAAATGCTCCAGGCATTCCAGCCATTGGGTGTGCGAATGGGGAGGCTGGACTGCGATGATTGGTGCTGCTAAGTGCATGGGGACGCTAAGTGCATTGGGACGCTAATGTTCAGGATGCTAGATGTATGGGGATGTGGAATAAACAAATGCACAGGATGCAGATTGACTGAGGGTTGACCGTCTACATTATTTTTCTTGTCCTGATCTGTGAAGTCTATGACAAGTCATTTGGTTTGTACCATCATCACAAAAAATTACCTTGCCTATGCTAGGGCTCTAGCGATTAGCCTAGCGGAACATAATCCAGGCTTGGAACTGTATGTCTTGCTAGCCGATCGCAATGACGGGGAAATTGATCCGGAGCAGGAACCTTTTCACCTGATTCCTTTAGAATCATTAGCGAATCAAGCAGCAGTGCAGCGGATGTGCTTTTACTACACCCCGTTTGAGCTGTGCTGTGCTTTGCGGGGTTTACTTCATCGATACATCCTGGATCACACGACGGCAGAGCGCTGGATCTTCCTTGACTCGGATATTTATGTTTGTGGGTCGCTAGAGCCGGTGTTTGAACAGCTGCGATCGGCTGCGATTCTCTTAACGCCCCATAACCAAACGCCCCCCGAAATTGAACGAGCCAATATCTGTGAAGTCCATCATCTTCTACAGTCTGGCTTATACAATGCTGGGTTTCTGGGACTACGGCGCTGTGAAATCACTTCTCGATTTCTCAATTGGTGGCACACACGCTTAAGCGATTTTTGTTTTAACGATCTAGAGTATCAAGATTCTCGTGGCCTATTTGTGGATCAACTGTGGCTCAATTTGGTTCCCCTGTATTTTCCAAAAGTTGAGTTTCTTCAAGATTTGGGGTGTAACTTAGGTCATTGGAATCTCTGGGAACGCCCCTTGAGCCAAACTGGGCCGGGCTTAATTCTTGCGGGGGGATCTATCCTGCGATTTGTGCACTTTAGTGGTTGGAGCTTTGAAAATCCGACTAAAGTGTCTCGTTATGATGACTTTTATGAATCGACGGATCAGCCTGTCTGGGCAGAGTTAGGAGTGAATTATCAAGCCCTTTTGAGGGAACAAGGGTATGCAGAACTGAAGCATTTAAGTTACGGATTTGCAAGATTTGTGACGGGAGAACCGATTACCCTGGCCATGCGGCGAGCCTATTACGATGATTTGCAGGCCGGACGAGCGATTGCCCAGCCCTTTTCCCAAGCTCAATTTTTTCTGTCCCGAACCTATGAACCCGGTAATAATGTTCGTCTACTGTGGCGAGAAGTGGCGCAACTCCAGCAACAAGTACGTGAATTAAAAACAGTAGAAGTGCAGTGTCAAGAATTACAGACCCAGTCTCAAGAATTACAGACCCAGTATCAAGAATTAGCAGACTGGGCGATGGCACTGGAGGCCCAGTGCCATCGGTCTGAGCAAGCCTTAGAGAGGAGTCAGCAAAAGTATGATCAGTTAATGGATAGTTACTCCATGCGGATTACTGCTCCCTTGCGTTCTTGGAAGCGTCAAGTCAGAAAGCTTAGGGAAGGGCTACCACGCCTGAGCAAGCGCCTGCTGAAATTAGGCTTTATCCGGATAGTTCTTTTGCTGAAATTGATTCCAGGGATGAAGAGGTTGCTGAAGGACATCTTGAGGAGATTTCCAAAACTAGAATCGAAGCTGCGTTCGCGCCTATTCAGTGCCTCCTTGCCCTTGGCACATTCGTCCTCAATGATTCCTGTAGATCCTGTTATTCCGCCCGAATTGTTGCATCTAACTGCCACTGCACGATCGGTCTATGCGGAATTGAAAAGTGCTATTGAGAAACACCAGAAGGATGAGTGACGGATGAGAATTGTTGTTGACTTGCAAGGGGCACAATCGGTTCATTCTCGCGCTGGGGAAGTGGGTGAGTCCTCCCTGAGGCTGCTCCAAGAAATGATTCGTCATTGCGGTGAACATGAAATTGTAATCGCTTTGAATGGCCTTTTCCCGGAAACGATCGAACCGATTCGCGCCCAGCTTCAGGGGGTGCTCCCTCTGCAAAACATTCGGGTTTGGTACGCCGCCGCTCCTGTGAGTGCGCAGAATCCGGACAATGCATGGCGACGTCAAGTGGCAGAACTCACCCGTGAGGCATTTCTTGCAAATCTCAACCCCGATATTGTGTGGGTTGCAAATTGGTTTGAAGGTTTTGAAGAAGATACTGTAACCAGTCTAGGTAAGTTTGCGCGTTCCATCCTAACGGTGGTGACTTTATTTGATTTACCACGGTTGCTGCATCAGAAAGCGGATCGCAGAGATCAGCGCTTTCAAGCGTGGTTTTCAGATCAGGTCAAGCATTTGGCTTGTGCCGACCAAATTCTGGTCACTTCTGAATCTTTACGTCAGCAAGGAATACAGCATTTAGGCTTGTCAGATCAAAAAGTAGTGAATCTTGCTGCGAAAGATCCAATGGATTGGAGCTGCTGTGCGCAGCAATTTATTGTGGCCCTAGAGCGTTTGCACGCTGAACGATCGCCCTGCTGTTCGCCATCGTTCCTGGGCGATCGTCTGCCTAAATTAGCGTTTCTCTCACCCCTCCCCCCGGAGCGGAGTGGCATTGCAGATTATAGTGCTGAACTGCTGCCAGAACTTGCTCGCTACTATGAGATTGATGTAATCGTTGCTCAGGAAAAGGTCTCGGATTCCTGGGTGCACGACAATCTCCCGATTCGCAGTGTGGATTGGTTTGTTCAAAATGTAGAACAGTACGATCGCATCCTCTACCACTTTGGGAACTCGCCCTTTCATCAACATATGTTTGACTTGATAGAGCAGTTTCCTGGTGTGATTGTTCTACATGACTTTTTCCTAGGGCATATCCAAGCCCATCGTGATTTGCAGGGATTTGTTCCAGAGGAATGGTCTCGGGAGCTGTATCACGCCCATGGGTATGGGGCTCTACGCGAACGCTGGCATGCTGAGGATGTCTCGGAGGTGGTGTTTCGTTATCCCTGTAACTTGAGTATTTTGCAACAGGCGATCGGCGTGATTGTGCATTCCACTCAACCCTCGAAGCTGGCTCAACAGTGGTATGGTGCAGAGATCGCTCAGGCTTGGTCAGTGATTCCGTTGTTGCGGAAGCCCGCAGAAAAAATGGATAAACGGCTGGTTCGACAAAAGCTGGGTCTTGAAGCAGATGCCTTCATTGTTGCTTGTTTTGGGATTCTCGGCGTTACAAAGCAAAACCATCGACTATTAGACGCCTGGCTCAACTCGTCTCTAACCCAAGACAAACGTTGCATTTTGCTGTTTGTAGGGAATCACGGGGGAGGAGACTACGGTAACCAAATCCTACAGACCATCCAGTCCAGCGGATTACAGCATCGAATTCGCATCACGGGTTGGGTGGATGGTGCAACGTTTCAAAATTACTTGGTTGCGAGTGATGTAGCGGTGCAGCTACGGACGCTTTCTCGAGGGGAGACGTCAGCAGCGTTACTAGATTGTATGAACTATGGCTTGCCGACGATCGCCAATGCCCATGGTTCGATGGCAGAATTGTCACCGGATGTGGTGTGGATGTTACCGGATGAATTTAGGGACGATGAATTGATTGAAGCCTTGGAAGTGCTGAAGGTAGATCAATCCCGTCGTGAACGCCTGGGGCAGCGCGCCCGCGAAGAAATTCTCCATCGCTACTCGCCTGAGTTATGTACTCAACAATATCAGGCAGTGATTGAGAAGTTTTATGCCCAAGCGGCGGCTAATCGAACTCAACTGATTCAAGCCATTGCCCGTCTGGAGGATTCATCCCCAGCTCAAAATGAATTGCTTGAGGTCTCTACGGCGATCGCGCTCAGTTTACCCAATCAAAAAGGTCTTAAACAACTCCTAGTCGATGTGTCTGCGCTAGTCCAGCACGATTTGAAAACAGGGATTGAGCGAGTTACCCGAAGTATTCTACGAGAACTCTTGCTCCATCCTCCGAAGGGATACCGTGTTGAGCCAGTTTACGTTACGCCCCAGAGTGGTGGATATCGCTATGCGCGAAAGTTTACCCTGAAATTTTTAAACTGTCCGCAGAAAATCCTGTGGGATGATCGCCTGGAGACTACCTCAGGGGACATCTTTTTGAGTCTGGATGTGCACTACGCTTTTACTCAAATGCTGGACTCTCTACAGATGATGCGCCAGCAAGGAGTGCCAGTCTATTTTGTCGTCTATGACCTTCTGCCGGTGCTGCTGCCCCATTGTTTTCCAAAGGAGTCAGAAGGACTGTTTCGCAATTGGCTACGGGTGGTTGTTCAAGCAGATGGAGCAATCTGTATTTCTCGAACGGTTGCGGATGACCTGCGACAATGGCTCATCAAGACTCATTCTGAGCGATTGCATGAATTGAAGATTGAATGGTTTCACTTAGGCTCCGATCTGGAAAATTCAGTGCCCACGGTAGGCATGCCAGAAGATGCGTCCACGGTGTTAGCCCATCTGACGACGAGGCCAACTTTTTTGATGGTAGGGACGGTCGAACCTCGAAAAGGCCATGCTCAAGTTCTCGCCGCCTTTGAACGACTGTGGGATCGGGGCGTTCAGGCAAATTTAGTCATTGTTGGTAAAGCTGGGTGGATGGTGGAGACGCTGGCCCAGAAATTAAGTCACCATTCCCAGCTCAATCAGTGTCTTTTCTGGCTCCAGGGCATTAGCGATGAATACCTTGAGCAAGTCTATGGGGCCAGCACGGCTCTCATTGCAGCCTCTGAAGCAGAAGGATTTGGATTGCCCCTAATTGAGGCCGCTCAACGAGGGTTGCCGATCGTTGCACGGGATATTCCAGTGTTTCGCGAAGTGGTGGGTGATCATGGGTTCTATTTTGCGGGGACGACTCCGGAGGCGTTGGCGTCGTCCCTAGAAACGTGGTTGCAACTCTACGATCGTGGAGAAGCCCCGCAATCTGGTTCATTAGAGTGGTTGGACTGGTGTCAGAGCACTCAACAGCTTCTCAAGGGTATCGGACTCCAGTCAGCTATCCCATCCGACGGGCACAGGGCTGGGTCGTGCTGATGATCTGCGGGGGGAGGGCGGCACTGTGATTTTGGGCGTTTGCGAAGATGACGGCTTGTGCGATCTAGGTCGCTACTTTGCTAGACTTTGCGGTGGCCATCACCATAGGAAATACCCATGACAAAAAAGGCACTCATCACGGGACTGACGGGACAGGATGGTTCCTACTTAGCGGAGCTATTGCTGGAAAAAGACTATGAGGTGTATGGTCTTGTGCGTCGATCGAGTTCGGGTAACCTTGATCGGATTTCTCACTTCGCCGATCGGGTCAAAATCATGTCCGGAGACTTGCTCGATCAATGTTCCTTAATGGATGTGATTGCAGAAGCGCAGCCCGACGAAATTTACAATCTAGCCTCCCAAAGTTATGTCCCCCTATCTTGGACACAACCGGCTCTCACCGCAGAATATACGGCGTTAGGGGTGTCGCGGTTATTGGAGTCGATTCGTCGCTGCAAACCCGATGCACGATTTTATCAAGCCTCCAGCAGTGAAGTCTTTGGGCAACCGGATGAGTCCCCCCAAACGGAGCGCACGGCCTTTCGTCCCCGTAACCCCTACGGTGTGGCTAAAGCTTACGCCCACTGGATGACGATTAATTACCGCCAGCAATACAACCTCTACGCCTGCTGCGGCATTACCTACACCCACGAATCTCCCCGGCGCGGTGCGGAATTTGTGTTCCGCAAGATTACTCGCGGGGCAGCGATGGCCAAGCTGGGATTGCTCCAGGAGTTAAAACTGGGGAATTTAGATGCCAAGCGGGATTGGTGCTATGCCAAGGATGCGGTGTATGCCATGTGGCTGATGCTCCAGCAGGACGTTCCGGACGATTACATCATTGCCAGTGGGGAAGTCCATTCTGTCCGCGAACTGGTGGAACAGGCCTTTGGTTGCGTTGGATTAAACTGGCAGGACTTTGTATCGGTGGATCCTACCTTTTACCGTCCCGATGAAGCGGTACAACTGGTGGGCTCGATCGAGAAAATCCGCCACGATTTGCAGTGGCAGCCTCAGTATTCTTTTAAGCAGTTGGTTGAGTTAATGGTGGAGTACGATCTGCAATTGCTCCAAGAGTAGTTTCCTTAGTCGGCTAATAGCTTAGGTTCAATGCGGGGCATGTCCTAGGGGAATCAGAATTCCATTGAAAGTTGAGGTATTGCTAGCGGGACGGTTCAGAATTTGCTCAGCAAAGGAACCCAATTCAGATTACATTGAGTCAGGGAACAGGCTGATACAAGTTCTAGTTGATGTTCTAAGGCGCGATCGAATCCTCTCGATCGTTCTAAGCAAGATATTTACAGCGTTTGCGAGACAATGGAAAACTTTAGCTGGACTGGAAAACAGGTTTTAGTCACAGGGGCAGGCGGTTTTATTGGCAGTCATCTGTGTGAAGCATTGGTTGAAGCAGGGGCTGAAGTGACAGCCATGATTCACTATAGTTCTCGAAGCGACTGGGGGAATTTGGAGTTTTTGCCACAGGACTATAAAAAATCGCTCCAAGTGGTATCTGGGAATATCGAAGACAGTGATTTCGTCATGCGCCAGGTCAAAGGGAAAGCGATCGTCTTTCACTTGGCCGCTTTGATTGGTATTCCCTATTCCTATGTTGCGCCCCGCAGCTATCTAAAGACCAACATTGAAGGAACGCTGAATGTGGTGGAAGCAGCGCGCCATTTTGACTTGGAGCGGATTGTCCATACTTCAACGTCAGAAACCTACGGGACGGCGATCTATACCCCGATCGATGAACAGCATCCGCTCCAAGGCCAATCGCCCTACTCCGCCTCCAAAATTGCAGCGGATAAAATGGCAGAAAGTTATTATTTAGCCTTTGGTCTTCCGGTCTCGACCATTCGTCCGTTCAATACCTATGGTCCCCGTCAATCGGCTCGGGCGGTGATTCCGACGATTATCAGTCAAGCCTTTACCCAGCCTAGTATTCGACTTGGTTCCCTTGATCCGGTGCGCGACTTAAACTTTGTCAAAGACACTGTGTCCGGTTTTATCAAAGTGGCGGAGTCGGAAAGCTGTATTGGTCAAGTGACGAATGTGGGCTACGGCAAAGGCATCACGATCGGGGAACTGGCCCAAACAATTTTGTCCTTGATGGGGGTTGATAAACCGATTGAAGCCGATCAAGCGCGGGTTCGCCCCAGTACCAGTGAAGTCTTTACCTTAATCTGTAATAATTCCAAAGCTGCGGAAATTGCGAACTGGCAACCACAATATTCCTTAGAACAGGGTCTTCAAGCGACGATCGACTTTGTGCAAGCCAATTTAAACTTCTTCAAAACCGATCAATATAGCGTGTGAGGTGCAGGATGCAGGCGTTAGTGTTGGCCGGGGGGAAAGGTACTCGGCTCTATCCCTATACCACGGTGCTGCCTAAGCCCTTGATGCCAGTGGGAGATTACCCAATTTTAGAAATTTTGCTGCGCCAATTGAAAGCAGCGGGCATTACTGAGGTGATTTTGGCCGTAGGCTATCTCAGTCACTTGATTGAGGCATTCTTCCAAAATGGCGAACGGTTGGGCCTCAAAATTAGCTATTCCCTAGAAGAGAAGCCCTTAGGAACGGCAGGGCCGATTTCCTTAGTGCTCGATCGGTTGGAGCAGGACTTTTTAATCCTGAATGGCGACCTGTTGACGACGATGAGATTTGGTAACCTGATTCAGTATCACAAAGCGAACCAGGCTGCTGCCACGATCGGGCTCTACCAACGGGAAGTCAAAATTGATTTTGGGGTGATTGAGACTAACGATCAATCCCAACTCCTCTGTTATCGAGAAAAGCCGGTCTACCACTTTGATGTCAGTATGGGGGTCAATGTTTTAAATAAACAAAAAATCCTCCCCTATCTCAAGCCCGGTGAATATTTAGATATTCCCGAACTGATGATGCAATTGTCTCAGAATCAGCATCCCGTTTATTGCTATCGCGAACCTTGCTATTGGCTGGATATTGGCCGAGTTGATGACTATCAAGTAGCAGTGAGCCGATTTGTCGAAAATCCCGAAGAGTTTATTCCATCCGGCCTATGACGGCTCCAGTTATGACTCAAGCCACAACAACTCAAGCCACTATGACTCAAGCCACAACTAAGGTATTGATGACGGGGGCCGGTGGTTTCTGTGGCAAGCATTTAGCTACCTACCTAAAGTCTCAGGGTGTCGCGGTTTACACGATGGGGATGCATCCACCGGAGCCATCCGACGAGACTGTCCAGCAGCATTTTACGATCGCCGACATCACCCATTCCCAGGAACTCGCCAGCATTTTCGATCGGGTGCAACCGGACTATTGCATTCATCTAGCCGGGGTTGCCAGTTCGATAGATCCCGTGGTCTTTTATCGGGTGAATGTCTCCTATGCTGCTGCGTTGCTCCATGCCCTCGAGTTGAGTGGACTGGCAACCCAATGCCCAACCTTGCTGGTGGGAACCTCGGCGGAATACGGGGTGATTACGCCCGAACAGGTGCCGATCCATGAAAATACTCCGGTGTCTCCCTACCACCACTATGGCATCAGCAAACTCGCCCAGACTCACTTGGGAATGGCTGCTGCGAGAACCGGTAGACCCCTAGTGATGGTGCGCCCCTTTAACATTATTGGCCCTGGGATGCCCCGCCATTTATCGGTGCAGAGCTTTGCGACCCAAGTTGTGAAAATTGTTCTGGGGCAACAACCCCCGGTGATTGAGGTGGGGAATCTGGGCAGTTCTCGCGATTTTATTGATGTTGAATCCACGGTTCGGATCTACTGGCAGTTGCTGCAAAATCCCCAAGCCTATGGAGAAGTAATCAATATTTGTTCTGGGCAGGGAGTGGTGATGGCAGATTTGTTGCAGCGGTTGATTCAGCTATCTGGGGTCGCGGTGGAGGTCAAGGTCGATCCCGATCGCTTTAAAACCCTAGATATTCCCGTCCATTACGGCTGTACGCAAAAGCTAGAACGGTTTATCCATGGCGTGCCCCACCTGGATCTAGACGGGACGCTCCAGCGAGTATTAGACTACCTAACGGTCAACCCCTGCTTTGCGCTATGAAAACTCTAACGGTAATTAGCCCCATTTATAACGAAGAAAGTGTCATTGAGGCTTTTTACACGGAGCTTTCGGCGGTGTTGTCTCGGCTGACAGGCTATCGCTCAACGATCCTCTTTGTGGTCGATCGCTGTACGGATCAAACCCTCCCCATTCTGCGGCGAATCGCCCAGAAAGATCCCGCTGTCCAGGTTTTGGCATTATCCAATCGGTTTGGTCATCAAATGTCTTTGCTGGCTGGGATTGACCACTGTGATGCGGATGTGGTGGTGATGATGGATGGGGATTTGCAACACCCGCCGGAACTCATTCCAGCAATGCTGGAAAAATATGAACAGGGCTACGATATTGTTTACACTTTGCGGGAAGATGCAAGGCAAAGTAGCCTCTTTAAGCGCTGGACCTCGCGATTATTTTATCGGTTTATTAATTGGATTTCTGAGATTCCCATTTCAGAAAGTGCGGCAGATTTCCGACTGGTGTCCCGATCGGTGATTGAAGCTTTTCAGACGCAAATTCGAGAGCGCAACCAGTTTATGCGGGGTCTGTTTAGCTGGGTTGGGTTTAATAGCGCTGGTCTGCGATTTCGGGCCCGCGATCGCTTTGCAGGCACCACCAAGTATTCTCTGCGGAGGATGGTACGCTTTGGTTTGCACGGAATTGTTGCTTTTAGCAAGCGCCCATTGCAGCTTTCAATTTTGGCAGGTACGATATTTGCATTTTTTAGTTTGATCTACGCAGTCATTGCGTTTGTTCAATACTTTTTTTATGCTTCGTTGCCCTCGGGGTGGACAACCCTAGTGATTATGATTGCCCTATCGACGGGGATTCAGCTAATTTGTCTAGGGTTTATTGGCGAATACATTGGCGCTATCTTTGACGAAGTCAAGGGTAGACCTCACTACCTTGTGTCGGAGAAGATTAATTTTAACCATGAGTAACTGTATTGTTTGTAACCACGATGAGAAAACTCCGCTGTATCGCGGGATCGATCGATGTCTGAGCTGTGGTCATGTGGCGGCGGATTTGTCGATTTCCAGCGAAGAACTGTTTAAGCTTTACCAGAAAGACTATTTTTTTGGGGAAGAATACAGCGATTACGTGGCAGATAAGCGGATTGCTCAGAAAAATTTTGCTCTGCGCCTCAAAACCCTGAAGCAATTTCTGCGACCAGAACGACATCGGACGCTGTTTGAAATTGGCTGTGCCTACGGGTTCTTTTTGGAGAAAGCCCAAGCACTGTTTGAGAAAGCCCAGGGCATTGACATTACCGAAGATGGAATTCGCTATGCCCTGAATGAACTCAACCTAGATGTGGTGCAAGCCGATTTTTTGAGTCATGATCTGGGCGATCGTACCTTTGATGTGGCCTGTATGTGGGACACGATCGAGCACTTGCCAAATCCCCATCTCTACGTCGAAAAGTTGAGTCGGCACATGGAAAAAGGCTCACTGATTGCGATTACGACGGGGGATATCGACAGTTTCAACGCCCGGATGCGGAAAGAAAATTGGCGCTTGATCCATCCGCCTACCCATATTCATTACTTCTCCCAGAAAAGCCTAGCTCAAATGCTGAACAATTACGGCTTTGATGTTGTTTACAGTCGCCATTGTGGTTTTTATCGGAGTCTCGATAATGTTGCTTATAACATCCTTGTACTTCGCTGGAAGCAACCTAAGCTGTATCACTTTTTGAAAAAACTCCGGCTAACGGAACTGGATTTTTACCTCAATCTTTATGACATCATGTATGTCATTGCCCGCAAACGTTACTAAATCAACTGTGTAGATTGCCCTAAGGTCTATGGTGATGGGATCCTAGGATCATAAGCAGGGTTAACTTCGATCGCGGGATGATCTTCGGGATGATGGCGGGACTGTTAAGGCTAGCTGAGTTAAGTATTGTAAGAGCCGAGCATTGTATAGAGTCAGGCATTGTAAGAAAAGCTTGCTGTGCTTCGTTGGTAGGGTTGATTCGATTGGGCCTGCTGACTTAGTCGATCACTGATCGGGCTGCTCAGGATACTGTTTGCGGTGTTGCTGAGATTGGATTGTTATTGAGATTGGATTGTTGCTGAGAAAAAGCTATGCAGATGGCGAATGAGTATGCTCAGGCTCCTCGAAAATTTAACTGGGGAAATCCTCTAATTCACAGTTTATTGGTGTTTCTGAGTTTCTCATTGCTGTTTACGATTTTCTTTGCCCCCGTGTTGTTCTCAGGGCGGCTATTGGCTCCCGGAGATGGCATTGTCTACTATCTACCTGCTCTGTATTCGGCAAAAACTCTGTGGACTGACCTGATTTTTGGGGGATATCCCGTAGTAGGCGATCCGCAGAATATGACCTGGTATCCCCCAGCACTCCTGCTGCATTGGATTCCAAATTCCTGGAATGCCCTTGTTGTCTTGGCGTACGTCCTAGCAGGAAGTTTTGCCTACTGTTATGGATACATGCTAACGAGATCGCGGCTGGCAGCCAGTGTGAGCGGGATTACATACAGCATGTGTGGTTTCATGATGGCCCATCTAGGTCATGCCACAATTATTCATGCAGCGGCTTGGATGCCGTTGTTGTTGTGTGCGATGGATCGGCTGCGTCACGGGTTTTCGCGGCTTTGGTTTGGACTAGGCGTGCTGGCGGTTAGTTGCTGTTTTCTAGGAGGACATCCTCAGATAGCGGTTTATAGTTTGGGGATGGGCTTCTTTTACGCGCTATTTTTAGGATGGCGTGTTCCTTTGGGACGGAAAAAATATTATGCCTATGCGATCGGGGTATTGGCAGTTGGGTTAGCTTTGTGTGCCATCCAGATCATTCCGACGGCTGAATTTAGCCGCTTAAGTCCTCGTTCTGAGATGACCTTTGGAGAATTTGCGAGCTATTCTTTGCCAAGGTGGCAGACGTTACAGACCCTGTTTCCCTACTTCTTTGGTGGGCTTCTTCCTCCCTTTAATTTTCCGTATTGGGGCAAGACCAGTCTCACAGAAGTGGCTGGATATTTAGGTTGGCTGCCCTTGATGCTAGCCATGGTGGGAGCGATCGCCCATCCCAAGCGGTCTATCGTTCGTTTTTGGCTGTGGGTTGGGGTGATTGCGTTCCTCCTCACCTTTGGGGGGGATACATTTTTAGGCCGTCTTTTCTACAACGTTCCGGTTTACAACAAATTTCGGGCCCAGGGACGTCATGTGATTGAAGCGACCCTTGCGGTTAGCGTTTTGGCAGGCTTTGGAGTGGCGGCTATCCAGCGCCGACTCGTGTCCCGGAAGATTATTTTTAGAACGATCGTAGCTACGATCGCGGTTTTGATCCTGAGCCTAGTCAGCATGGGGATTTTGTACCCCGCGTTTCAAGAGAAAGCGATTCAGGCGAGAGTGACCGCGCCCCTCAACTTTTGGCCTTGGTCAAATCCAGCGGTCGGAGTGCCAATAGTGATGTGCGTGGCAAGTCTGGTGGGTTTTGGACTATTGCTGCGCTGGCGCGATCGTCGCTGGGTTGGGTTAATCATAATTCCGATTCTGATTGCTGATCTCTCCACATTTGGCTGGTTTTGGGAGTGGCAAATCAACGCTCCCCTGGCAACTGCTCTAGAGGCGAAGCCGATCGTACAGAAATATCGATCGTTACTGCGATCGAATCATCAGCGTTTTCTAGGAACCGTCGAGTCTATCACTTCGCTGAAGGATTTCGAGTCTGGCGTTTTCCCAAATTTGACTCGTCTGTGGGATCTGCCGAATATCAGTGGATATTCTCCGCTGATCCTATCTCGCTTTAGTGAAGTGATGCGGATGAGTACTAACGGTGGATTATCCAGTGTTCCAGTACATGCGGACGATCGGCGTCTGGATGTCATGGGAGTGCGGTATTTGCTGGAGCAGTCAGCCCCGAAGACTGATCAGCGGGGCTTTGCAGTGACTGGTCAAGATTTGGGTGTTGCGTTGGGATCCACGGTCTGTGGCCCATCACTGTTAAGTCCTTCTATGAACGTCGATCTATCCACAAAACCGATCGAGGTGAGCGAGATTGGTTTTGTGACGATGTTGGGATGTGCGGTGACGGTTCCAGAGAATGCAGCGGTTGTACAGGTTCAAGTCACGGATACCCAGGGTCGGGTAGAAACCCATGCATTACGGGCGGGGCGGGATACGGCGGAAAATTCCTATGATTGCCCGGAGGTCAAGCCTTTGGTGCAGCACCAGCGAGCGACCGTCTTTCGCGATCTTCCTGTGACTAAACCGGGGCAATGTCAGGCCCATGAATATGTGAGTAGCCTTGTGCTGAGTCAGCCACGACAAGTCAAACAGATTGAACTGAAATGGAGTGATAGTAAACTTCCAGGGGTGCTCCTTCTCCAGCGCATGAGTCTGATGAATCGACAGCACAACACCTCTTTTCCCTTAACGTCGGTAGGGGTGTCGCCGAAGTGGAAGCAAGTTGAACCGAGCGATGCCGGAACGATCTATGAAAATCAACAAGTTTTACCCCGGGCATGGCTTGTTTCCAAGACAGTTCGGCTAGCGCCCTCGGAAATTGTGAATGCGATTCAAACTTCTCGCCTGCCTGAGGGGGGAGTTTATGAGCCGGAGAAAGTTGCCTTAGTGGAGAATGCAGCAGCTGTCTTTCAAGGTTTAGACCTCGGAACGGTAGGTCAAGTAAGGGTGGTTCAACGGGCTGAAGCCATGCTTGAAGTGCAAACTAAGGCCCCATCAGAGGCATTTCTGGTCTTGAGTGATGCGTATTATCCGGGATGGCAAGCGACGATCGATGGCAAGCCGACTCGTATTTTTCAAACTAACTATATTCAGCGAGGGGTCAAAGTCCCTGCAGGCGAACATGTTGTCCGGTTTGAATTTCACCCTTTGAGTTTCAAGATCGGGGTCGGGATTACGACCGCAATGTTGGTGGCTGGAGGCTATGGATTGTTGCGGCTGGGTCGGAAGAAAGAACCCGTGGAGGCTTTGGACTAGGGCATGGACTCAAGGCTGACCCTCTAGGCATCGAGTCATCGTGAACGCAAAACAAGGGTATGCAAAAATAAAGGGTTGACGTTTGCGGTAGAACGTCGATCGCTGAGATTGACGCCCCATTATGTTAATTCCCGTTGGGTGCCATCTTTTTGTTGTGCCAAAACATACCCCGTTGCGTCAGTAACCGCAGGACAATACCCAAGAAATACATCATCGTAGGAAGCGCCATGACTGCCCCCGCCAAGATTGTTTACACCTTTACCGATGAAGCTCCAGCATTGGCGACCTATTCCTTTTTGCCGATCGTCCAGGCATTCACAAAGGCGGCCAAGGTGACGATCGAAACCAGCGATATTTCCCTGGCGGGTCGTATCCTTGCCAACTTTCCGGAAAACCTGCGGGAGGAGCAGCGGCAGCCGGATGCGTTAACCCTGTTGGGGGAACTGGCGAAAACACCAGAAGCCAATATCATCAAACTGCCGAACATCAGCGCTTCAGTCCCGCAACTCCTGGCAGCGATCGCGGAATTGCAAGCCCAGGGATATGACATTCCCAACTATCCAGCGGAACCGAAGGATGAGGCAGAAAAAGCGATTAAAGCCCGCTACGCCAAAGTGCTGGGTAGTGCGGTCAATCCCGTCCTGCGGGAAGGCAACTCCGATCGGCGGGTGGCAGCAGCGGTGAAGCAGTACGCCCAAAAGCATCCCCACAAGGTCGGGGCTTGGGCGGCGGATTCGCGATCCCATGTGGCCCATATGCAGAGCGGTGATTTCTACGGCAGCGAGCAGTCGGTCGTTGTGGAACAGGCGGGTAATGTCCGGATTGAACTGGTGGCGGCGGATGGTTCGGTCACGGTGCTGAAGGAAAAGACCGCAGTGCTGGCGGGCGAGGTCATCGATGGGGCGGTCATGAGCGTCAAGGCGCTGCGATCGTTCTATGAACAGGAAATTAATGCTGCCAAAGCCGACGACATTCTGCTGTCCTTGCATGTCAAGGCCACGATGATGAAGGTGTCTGACCCTATCCTGTTTGGCCATGCGGTGACGGTATATTACCAGGATGTATTTGCCAAGCATGGGGAGACCTTTGCCCAATTGGGCGTGAATCCCAACAATGGCCTTGGGGATGTGTACGCCAAAATCCAGGCCTTACCTGAGGCGGAACGGGCGGCGATCGTGGCAGATATTAACGCGGTCTATGCCACTCGACCTCGGTTGGCGATGGTCAATTCCGATCAGGGCATTACCAACCTGCACGTGCCCAGTGATGTGATTATTGATGCATCCATGGCCGCCGCCATTCGCAACTCCGGCAAGATGTGGGGGGCAGATGGGCAAGCCCACGACACTAAGGCGATGATCCCCGATCGCTGCTATGCCACGATGTACCAGGCTTGCATTGAGTTTTGCCAAACCCATGGGGCATTTGATGTGACGACGATGGGCAATGTCTCCAACGTGGGGCTGATGGCGCAGAAGGCTGAGGAATACGGCTCCCACGACAAGACCTTCGAAATTCCCACCAATGGAACTGTGCGAGTGGTGGATGACCAAGGGCAAACCCTGCTGGAACATGCGGTGGAGCAGGGCGATATTTGGCGGATGTGCCAAACGAAGGATCTGCCGATTCAGGATTGGGTCAAACTGGCGGTGAATCGGGCACGCTTAACGGGGAATCCGGCGGTGTTTTGGTTGGATGCCGATCGGGCCCATGATGCCAACTTGATCGCTAAGGTCAACGCCTATTTGCCGAACCATGACACCGCTGGTTTAGACATTCGCATTCTGTCTCCCGTGGACGCGATGACGTTTACCTGTGAGCAGATCAAGGCGGGGAAAGACGTGATTTCCGTGACGGGCAATGTGTTGCGGGATTATCTGACGGATTTATTCCCCATTTTGGAATTAGGAACCAGCGCCAAAATGCTGTCGATCGTGCCGCTGTTGGCGGGCGGTGGGCTGTTTGAAACGGGGGCAGGCGGCTCGGCTCCGAAGCATGTGCAACAGTTTCTCAGTGAAGGGCATTTACGCTGGGATTCCCTTGGGGAGTTCCTGGCCTTGGCGGTGTCATTGGAAGATTTGGGCCAGAAGACGAACAATACTGATGCGTTAATTTTGGCGGAGACCCTCGATCGGGCCAATGGTCAGTATTTGGATCAAGCCAAATCTCCCTCCGCAAAAGTCCATGAGTTGGATAATCGAGGCAGTCATTTTTATCTAGCGATGTATTGGGCGCAGGCGTTGGCGGCTCAGGATCAAAATCCAACCTTGGCTGCGAAGTTTGCGCCCTTGGCCCAGCAGTTGAGTGAACAGGAAGCTCAGATTCTGGCAGAGTTGAATGATGCTCAGGGGCAGTCGGTGGAGATTGGGGGCTATTACCATCCGGATCCGACGAAAGCAAGCCAAGCGATGCGACCCAGTGCAACGTTGAATGCCGCGATCGACGCCCTGGGATCGTAAGGACGATCGGTTTCGGGGATCATCATCAAGGACAAGGGGAGGGTGTGACAATTGGCTTTTCCCCTTGAGAAAATTTGATGAAGTTCCCTGTGGGTCTCTATGGAGCCGCGTGACAGTTGAAGAACAGGAACAATTCCCATGCGCTGCTGTAATTAATTCGCTGATACTAAAAACATCAGCTCACAAGATTCGCACATTCAAGATTCGCATATTCTAAGATTTATACATCCCAGAGTTGTGGAGTCGAGGTTCGTGTAATCTCCAGCGATATTTCCCACAATTACTTAGTAGAGACTGCCCAGGGGGTGGTTTTGGTGAACAAAACTTTAGTTTGGACATTCGCGCTCACATCTCTAGTTGGTTTAGTGGGGCCAGGATTGGCCCAGAATCAAGATCAGTCAATTCGGATTACTCCGAGCAGTTCAGTCGAGACCCGCACTGGAACCTCTGCCAGTGCCCAGAAGGACTCCAGTTGTGCTGGGTTTATTCCAGCTCAGCCCAACTATGAGATCACTTTTACGGAAGATCTAGATCGCCGCTTTAGTGTTCAAGGAAATCCGAACACTACGCTGTTGGTCATCAACAGCAAAGGGAAAAAGTTCTGCGTTCAGGCAGACAGTACTTCGAACGGTAAAGCTGAAATTCCGGGTCGATGGGCAAAAGATACCTATCGGGTGTTTATTGGGACTCGATCCCAGGGGCAAAATCCCTATAAGTTGACGATTGAACCAGTCAACTAGTCCAGTGGTAGCTGGCGCGTTTACTTGCGGTTCCCCTCGCTATATTAAACCTGCATCAACCAGATTAAACCTCCATCAACCAGTGTAGTTGGGCTACTCCAGCTACGCTGGTTTTGCAGTAGGTTGGCAACTGATTGGTTGCGATGGGAACTGTTTGGATGCAATTGTTGACCGTAATCTTAGCTGTAAGTGGTTAACTGCATAAGTGATTCACGACAAGTGATGCACTGCAATTAATTGGGAGAAGGGATAACGGATGGCTCTAGTTGCGATTTAGGTTCTGGATAAAAAGCAACGTTAAAAAACGGGATATTCCACCAGAGGCTGGCTCAAAAGTTTTGCCTTCGACAGAATTTCTGTCATAGCCGTGTCTTTACGACAGAAAATATCGATCGTGCCCTCTTGGATTAATCGCTCAATCCGAGGTTCTTCTAACGAAGAATAGGCCATGATCTGCACCGATGGCGCGATCGTTTTAATTTGCGCTGCCGCCCCTGGCCCATCTAAAACGGGCATTTGCATGTCTAAAATCACGACATCAGGATGGTGGCGTTTCACCATCTCGACTGCTTGAACCCCGTTTTCAGCTACATCAACAAGCTCTATCCCGGGTTGACCCTTGAGCGCAAGCTTGAGGGTAAACCGAGTCAGTTCATGGTCATCTGCAATAAGAATCCGCAACACTGATCGCTCACAAGAACGCATTTCAACCTGATCAATTCGATGGAACACTTACGTCGAGTGTAGGCCGCAGATCTGAGATTGGTCGTCTACCCAGAGGCTTAAGCAACCTAAGAGTTTTCTGCTTCTCAATCAGGGGGATTACACACTTCGGTGAAATAGTGGCAGGAATTTGAGGTAAATAACTAGCGCAGATTTACGGAACTCTGGATCCCATTTCTGTCCTATTCCTATCTTTGAATGGTTTTTGCCTTTCTGTCTTCCGCAAGTTCCCTTAAATTGCCAAAAACCATCTCTGTAGTGATACAGAGATGGTAAAACGCTGATTTACATTTTTTGAGTTAATTTTTCAAGTGAGCGAACTTTTTAAGGGTTGGCTGTAGAAGATTTTTTCAGCCGAACGCTTTCCCAGCCGCAGAGTGGTTGATTTATGAGAACTCAACGGTGGGGCAGTCCTGCTGCCTAAAAGATCGAGCCTTCGTTCTGAGTTATACCCAATCCTTAAGCAGGGCTTGGCGGCGGGGGTGACGTAACTTTCGCATCGCTTTGGCTTGAATTTGGCGCACCCGTTCCCGAGAGAGGTCGTAGATTTTGCCAATCTCGGTCAGGGTATAGTGCTGCCCATCCTCTAACCCGTAGCGCAGACGAATGATTTCTCGCTCCCGATCGCTCAAATGGTCTAGAACGGTATTCAATCGATCACTGAGAAGTTTGCGATCGAGATTTTCGTTGGGGGCAATATTGTCGGCATCTTCGATTAACTGCATGAGCTCAGTGTCTTCGTCCTTGCCCACCCAAGCATGGAGGGAGAGGGTACGTTGGCTGACATCCAATACCTGATCCAGCTTATCCTCTTCCATGTCCAAGGCTCCTGCCAGTTCCTGCTTGGTCGGACGCCGCCCTAGTTCCTGGGAGAGGGTCTGGCGTACCTTGCGCACCTGGTTGAGCTTCTCGACCATGTGGACGGGGAGGCGCACAGTACGGGACTGGGACGCGATCGCCCGCGTAATCCCTTGGCGAATCCACCAGTAGGCATAGGTTGAGAACTTGTAGCCGCGCTCATAGTCAAATTTTTCCGCTGCCCGCATGAGGCCCATCGACCCTTCCTGAATCAGATCGAGGAAGGGCACACCTCGATTGAGGTACTTTTTCGCGATCGAGACAACGAGACGGAGATTGGCCCGCACTAGCTTGCGTTTGGCCCGTTCTCCCACAGCACCACCTTTGGCGATTTCCCGAGCCAATTCAATTTCTTCGGCCTGGTTCAGGAGAGGATAGCGAGCCATTTCCCGCAAAAACATGCCCACCGAGTCATCCGATAACCCCAAATAGTCACTTGAGTTTTTGGGGAGAGCCTTGGCGATCGCTTCGGGCGTCAACTCTTCATCGCTCAGAACTTCAATTTCGTTCTCATCGATGGGAAAGTCGTTGGGAATCGCCTCGGGCACTGGATCTTTCTTTTTGGAATACTTAGATGCCATAACTCAAGTCACACAATGGTTTCAGCGTTTTTTAGAAAATTTTGCCTCCAACTTTAGCGCAAGTTGTGAAAAAAATGACACCAATGTTGGAAAAATTTCACTCTTTTTACAGTTGATCTTTTCGGGAGTCTAGTATTTGCTATTTAGCACCACAGAAGAACCGGCTCTAAACCAGGATTTCTGCCAGTTGTCTGCAAATTGGCTCTGCGAACCTTGGCTTGCGGACAGTAGTCGCAAAGACAGAGCCTGTTAGCCAGTGCCACTGATCAGCCGACGAGGCCGAAGTAGATCAGGGCTCATTCTGCTACTCAAGCAACGATCGCTGCTTTTAGAAACCCGTAGCCGCACCACAAAGGAACTACGACACTAGATATAGCGTTTTTCTGGATTTGTCAACACCAGAGTTCAGAAAAATTCAAGTTCGCTTTCCTCAACCTCGTTGGCTAATTGTGGTCAAACCTAGATGGGGCAAGGATTATTTCCCAAGAGGTAGCTGTTTGGCTCTGTGAAAATTTTGCTGCCTAATTGATGCTTCTCCACCCTAGGATTGGTCTAGTCATCTATCCGTTCAGGTCGTCTGCTGGTTAAGGCTGGTTATCAGCTAGGCGATCGATCTACTAGGAATTCGCCTGTTGCGCCATTTCACAAAACAGTTTTTGGGAGGGTTGTTCATGACTGCCATTACTGGGCCGACGCTGGACATAGCGACCATCGGATTGCAACTCCCAGGCTTGCCGATTGTCCGCCAGCATGACTCCCAGCATTTCCTGCAAATCCAGGATTAGCTCTGGATCTTCCACGGGAACGACGGCTTCTACCCGCCGATCGAGGTTGCGGGGCATCCAATCTGCACTGCCGATCAAAATTTCTTCTTCGCCGTTGTTACGAAAATAGAAAATCCGGGAATGCTCTAGGAACCGTCCAATAATGCTGATGACCCGTATGTTTTCGCTGACCCCCGCCAGACCTGGTTTCAAGCAACAAATTCCCCGAATAATCAAATCAATACTGACGCCTGCTTGGGAGGCTTCGTACAGGGCTCGAATGATGCGGGGATCGACAAGGGCGTTCATTTTTGCGACGATACGGCCCTGATTGCCTGCCCGTTGATGGTCGATTTCGCGCTGAATCAAGGTCAAAATGCGATCGCGCAAATTCACTGGAGCAACCACCAGCTTGCGGTAGTCCTTTTGACGAGAATAGCCTGTCAAGTAGTTAAACAGGTCTGTTAAATCGGCTCCGATGTCTTCTCGGCAACTAAATAAGCCCAAATCTGTATACAGACTGGCAGTTTTGGGATTGTAATTCCCCGTGCCAACGTGGGCGTAGCGGCGAATTTTGCCTGCTTCCCGCCGGACAACCAGCACTAGCTTTGTATGGGTTTTCAGGCCAACTAGGCCGTAAACAACATGAACCCCAGAACTTTCTAACTTCTTGGCCCAGAGAATATTGTTCTCTTCGTCAAATCTGGCTTTCAGTTCCACTAGGACGGCCACTTGTTTGCCATTTTCCGCTGCTGTAATCAGCGCTTGAATGATGGGCGAATCCCCCGAAGTTCGGTAAAGCGTCATCTTAATGGCTAAGACATCCGGATCATGGGCGGCTTCTTCAATAAACCGCTGCACACTGGAGGTAAAGGAATGATAGGGATGGTGGACGAGTAAATCCTGTTTGCGGACGACTGCGAAGAAGTCTTCCTCTTTGCTACTCGGCGGATCGGTGACATCGCTTTCCACTACGCGGCGCAAGCGAGGATGCACGACGGATTTCCAGGGGGCGTCTTTTAATTCAGGTATGGGCAGGGCTAGAAAATTCATCAAGTCCCGCAGACTCAGTAACCCATCGATTTCATAGACATCCTCCGGCACGACATCCATTTCTTCCATGAGGAGCGATCGCAGGGCGGTGGGCATGGCGGATGGGGTCTCCAGCCGCACCACTGAACCACCTACCCGTCGCTTGCGCAATTCCTGCTCGATCGCCAACATCAGGTCATCGGCTTCGTCTTCCTCCACTTCCAAATCGGCGTTGCGCGTAACCCGGAAGGGATAGTATTCCTGGATTTGCATACCTGGAAAGAGGTTTTCCAAATTGTGGGCAATGACCTGTTCTAGGGGGACTCCGGCCCAGAGCGTTGGCTTGGATTTGGTTCCGGTGGGAACGTTCGTCTCGATCGGCAGTTGAATGAAGCGGGGTAACACCTTTGGTGCTTTCACCCGAGCGTACAGCTCTTCTCCGGTTTCACTGTCTTTAATAACGACGGCCAGGTTCAAACTCAGATTAGAAATGTAGGGAAAGGGATGGCTCGGGTCGATCGCCAGTGGGGTCAGAACAGGAAAAACCTGCTCATCAAAATAATTTTTTAAATAGGCCCGTTGCTCCTGATTGAGATCCATGTAATCCAATAGGAAAATGCCATGGCCTGCCAATTGGGGACGCAGTGCCTGCTCAAAATGGCGATGTTGTTTGGTGACTAATGGGTGAAGCCGTTTGCGAATCAGACCAATTTGTTCCTGGGGCGTTTTCCCATCGGCACTTAGCTTACGAACCTCCGCCTCGATCTGTTGCTTGAGGGCAGCGACGCGCACCATGAAATATTCGTCAAGGTTCGAGCTAAAAATGGCGAGAAACTTGAGTCGCTCGATCAAAGGCGTTCTGGGGTCAAAGGCTTCATGGAGCACTCGACTATTGAACTCAATCCAACTCAACTCACGATTGAAATAGTACTGCGGATCCGTGAGATCAATTTCAATGGGTGTTTTTCGCCGCCGTCGCATCATAAACCTACAGTCCTTGGCCAAAGACTTCGTGCTCCCGTCCAACCCACCATTCTCCCAGATTCATCAAGTCTTGGTGAATGTCGGCTAAGGTCTCTTCATACTCTTCCGGTGTCATTTCGGCCCGTTGTTCCTGAAGTTTGGCGAGGCGCAGTTGCACCAATAACCAAGGCTTAGTGATTCCGTCGGTGGATTCTAGATATTTTGCGAAGTCATGACTATTCATAGCGTACTGGACAACCAAAGGTGAGTGATACACAAAACAGTTGCGATCGATTTCGGAGGATTCCCACGATCACAACTGCTAGAAAAAGTTAATTTAGCTCCGATCGACCGATCAGCGGTAGAAGGGCGACGGCGATGAAATGGGATGGTTATCTACTGAACAGGGCTGAATTAAGCAGCCAAGTTAGCAGCCACAAAGTCCCAGTTCACCAGCTTGTCTAAAAAGTTGGCAATATAGCCAGGACGCGCATTCCGGAAGTCGATGTAGTAGGCATGCTCCCACACATCCAAGGTCAGCAGAGGCTTTTGACCTTTGGTGAGGGGGTTGTCTGCGTTAGCCGTTTTGGTGATTTTTAGCGTACCTGCATCTTCTACCAACCAAGCCCAGCCGCTCCCAAATTGGGTTGCTGCTGCGTTGGCAAATTCGGTTTTGAAGTTGTCATAGCTACCGAAAGCTGCATCAATTTTTGCAGCCAAGTCACCCGTGGGCGCACCACCGCCACCGGCTTTGAGGCTGTTCCAGAAGAAGGTGTGGTTCCACACTTGGGCGGCGTTGTTGAAGATGCCAGCCTTATCTGCATCACCCGCCGTCATGCGAATGATATCTTCGAGGGATTTCCCTTCGTATTCCGCCTTACCTTCGATCAACTTATTCAGATTGTCCACATAGGCTTTGTGGTGCTTCCCATAGTGATACTCAAAGGTTTCAGCCTTCATCCCAGATGCTTCTAGAGCATCCGCAGCAAAGGGCAGGGGGGGTTGTTCAAATGCCATGTTTGTTCTCTCTCCAGTCAGGACGGTCGGACTAGGATCCTAGTGCCAAAAGTTGGACTTGCGGTGGATGACCGCTTAGCGCTGCTTCAGTAACACGCTCCCATTGTCCCACCAAGTTGAGGATATATTACAGAGCGTAGCCATATCCAGTTCAACTTAGAGGGGCTGTTTGCATGGTAGCAGATACCGCTGGGATTGGGTTGCAACGCAGCAAACTTTGCGGGAGTTCATCAAGTAGCAGTCGCTGACCTTCGATCGCGCGATCGTAAGGGGGGTGGCAAAGTCGATTGCTCGATCGGATGCAGGTAGGCAGGCTGAATTGACTGCCTAGAACCCTTCATAATTCGTTATCATCTTTAGAATTGAAGTTTGACTTGCTCGTTCTATCGATAGATCGGTTGCTAACTCGCCCGAGAATAGTATTTCTCTCTAGATCGAGGCTAGGATTAAGTTCGACTTGTGGTTGCTTTCCTCCTCTGCCTATGCCTCTATTGTGTTTTTCCAAGGAGTTTAAGCGTTGAATCCCAATCCATTGATGAACCCTTCTGGTGCAAGGCTTGTTCTGATTGTTTCAGCGGTTGCAGTGGCGATCGCGGGCATCGGCACTTCCATCGTTTTGATGAAGCCCAATCAACCCACCCCAACGGAAACGACCAATGTGGCCAAGGCGGAAGAAAATAAAGAGGCGATCGGAGCCTTGGGCCGTTTAGAGCCAGCGGGAGAAATTTATAAAGTGGCTGGGCCTGCGACGGGTTTTAGCTCACGGATTGAGAAGCTGTTGGTGAAGGAAGGCGATAAGGTCAAAGCCGGACAACCCTTAGCTGTGATGGATAACTATCCTTCTCTCGTAGCGGCGGCTCGGCAAGCGGAAGCTCAGTTGATTGAGGCCCAAACTCGTCTGGATCAGGTGCGGGCTGGGGCAAAACAGGGGGATATCAGAGCGCAGCGAGCCGAAGTCTTGCAAGCAGGGACAGATTTAGAGCGATCGCGGGCAGATTTGAGCACCGCAGAGCTCGAGCGGCAAAAGGCGATCTTTGAAGCGAATAAGTGGGAAGCGGAATTTAAAAAAGCGGAGTGGGATTACGAACGCTACAGTCAACTGCGCAAGGAAGAAGCCATTTCCGAAGCGGAATTAAAAAGTCGCGAATTGAATTACATCACAACCAAGCGACAGTTTGACCAAGCCCAGAAGGCCGTGGGGCAAGCGGAACAAACTGTGCAGCAACGGCAGCAGGCAATTGCTCGGGCCAATCTCGCGATTGCCAAGGAAGATCAACGGTTGAGCAGTGTGGCGGAAGTACGCCCAACCGATCTCAAGCAAGCGGAAGCCCAAGTCTTGGTGGCGAGAACCAACTTTGAAAAGGCGAAGGTGGATCTGGAAACTGCGGTGGTCAAGTCACGGATTGATGGCCAGGTTTTGGTTGTCCATGCCAAGGATGGAGAAACGGTGGGTACCAACGGCATTATGGAAGTCGGTCGTACGGATCAAATGTTTGTCGTGGCGGAAGTTGATGAAAATTACATTGGCAAAGTTTCCTTAGGGAATAAAGCCAAAGTGAAAAGCGATGCCTTCCAGGGTGAGATTACGGGTACTGTGACGGAAATTGGCCGACAGGTACGCAAAAATGATGTGACCAGTTCCGATCCGGCGGATAAACAGGATGCCCGTATTGTGGAGGTCAAAATCCGATTGGATGACAGCAAGCCTGTAGCGGGTTTAACTAATCTCCAAGTGAAAGTGGCAATTAACCCCTAGCTGTTTACGGGTTGCTAGTAATCTCCTAGCTGTTTGCTGAAATTTTCCATGGTTTCACAATGATATTTGCAATTCCCCTAGCTTGGCTTCAATTGAAGCGTGAGACGATTCGTTTGCTGGTTGCGATCGCGGGTATTAGCTTTGCGGTTATCTTGATGTTTCTGCAACTGGGGTTCCAGGATGCGTTGTTTGAGAGTGCGATTACCTTTCACAAAAATTTGAAAGGGGACATTTTTATCATCAGTTCCCAATCCACTGCATTGATTGCAATGGAAAATTTTCCAGAACGCCGACTGTATCAAACCTATGGAGTCCCTGGAATCAAAAATGTGAGTCCCATGTATATCGGCTTTGGGACTTGGAAGAATCCATTTTGGGAAGGGTTGCCGAAATCCCAGACTCGTCAGTTGATGGTGACTGGAGTTAATCCTAGTGATGATGTGCTGGATATCCCAGGATTTACGGTGCAGGCTCGTAATGAAATTCGCTTAGAAGATCGGTTGCTGTTTGATAGTAAGTCGCGGGAAGAGTTTGGCCCGATCGCTCAAAAATTTCCTGAGTACCAAGCAAAAGGTGAACTGATTCGTACCGAGATTTCTAATAAGCAGGTGAAGATTGCTGGCTTGGTTGAACTTGGTGCATCCTTTGGTGCTGATGGTAACGTGATTACCAGTGATGACAATTTCCGTCGGATTTTTGATCAACGACAGAAAGGTGATATCAACGTTGGCATTATTCAATTAGAACCGGGAACGGATGTTCTCAAAACGTTAGATACGCTGAAAGCGACCATGCCGGGGTCTCTTAGGGTGAATCCTAAATTAACCCCAGAACAAGCTCGGGAAGATTTCATCATTGGGGATGTACGGATTCTGTCAAAAAAAGGATTCATTAATGTTGAACTGAAGTATTGGCAGGAAGGAACCGCGATCGGGTTTATTTTTGGGTTAGGGGTCGCGATCGGGTTCATTGTAGGGATTGTGATTGTGTATCAAATCCTCTACACAGATGTAACCGATCACTTGGCAGAATATGCAACGCTAAAAGCAATGGGTTACAAAAACCGCTATTTGCTAAAAGTGGTCTTTCAGGAAGCAATGATTTTGGCAGTGATGGGCTTTATTCCCGGCTACTTACTCAGCAGCGGGATGTATGTTTTGACCAGAAATGCCACCGCATTACCCGTTGGTATGACGACCAGTCGCGGTGTTTTTGTATTTTGCCTTGCGGTGATTATGTGCTTAATTTCCGGCATTATTGCAGTGCGAAAAGTGCAAGATGCTGATCCGGCTGATATTTTCTAGCGAATCTTAATCCTTTTTGGTAACCCATGGCTCACCCGAATCTCTGGTATCCCTACACCCAGGCGAAAACGGCTCCTGATCCCACTAAAGTCATTGCAGCCCAAGGTGCTTGGCTAGAGCTAGAAAATGGTCAACGGATTTTAGATTGTATTTCCAGTTGGTGGGTTAACCTGTATGGCCATGCCCATCCCCACATTGCTGAAGCGATTTACACCCAAGCCCGCACCCTAGAGCAAGTGATTTTCTCTGGCTTTACCCATCAGCCAGCGGAAACCTTGGCGGAGCGGTTGACTGCCCTATTGCCGGAACCCTTGACGCGGGTGTTCTATTCCGACAATGGCTCCACGGCGGTGGAAGTGGCACTGAAAATGGCCTACCAGTATTGGCTGAATCAAAAACAGCAACGCCGCACGTTTATCGCCTTTGAAGGGGCTTACCATGGCGACACCTTTGGTGCGATGTCGGTCTGTGCCCGATCGACCTATTCCGATGCCTTTGCGCCGATGTTGTTTGAGGTGGAGTTTCTTCCCTTTCCCGATACGTTTTTGGGGGATGCGGAGGTTGAAGCCAAGGAAGCCGCAGCCTTAGCGATTCTGCAAGAGAAACTCCAGCAGAACCCCGATCGCTATGCCGGGGTGATTGTGGAGCCCCTGGTGCAGGGAGCCTACGGAATGCGCATGGGGCGACCCCAGTTTTTGCAGCAGGTACAGCAATGTTTGCGGGAATGGGGTGTGCTGCTGATTTTTGATGAGGTGATGACGGGCTTTGGGCGTCTGGGAACCAAATTTGCCTGCGATCGGGTGGGAATCTGTCCGGACATTATTTGTTTATCTAAAGGGATTACAGGGGGATTTTTGCCGTTTTCCGCCACGGTTTGCACAGAGGCAATTTACGAAGCCTTTTACAGCGAGGATTTGAGTAAGACGCTCTACCACGGCCACAGCTACGCCGGAAACCCATTGGGCTGTGCCGCCGCGATCGCGGGGTTGGATCTGTTGCCGCAGTACGAACCCAGGTTTGCCGCCTTAGAAAACCAACATTTAGAGCACCTCCAAGCCCTGAAAGACTATCCCCAGGTAGAACGGTTGCGGGTCACAGGCACGATCGCGGCGATGGACATTACCACTGTTCCCGAGGGCTATCTCAACTCAGTTTCGGTGCAAGTGCGGCAGTTGGCGATCGAGCATAATCTCCTCCTGCGGCCTTTAGGTAACGTGCTGTATCTGCTGCCGCCCTACTGCATCACCGACGGGGAATTGGCGTTTATCTATGATGGTATCCAGGCGATTTTAAACAAACTTGCTTAAAATTGAACATATCTTGAACATATCTGTTTTCTTCTGAATTGAGACCCTAGCCCCCTCTGAATATTGGTTTGCAACTGCTTCTTGCTGTCTCCTAAACCGGATCGAACTCCATGACTGAGCCTATTATCGCGATCGATAAAGTGAACCACTACTTTGGAAAAGGGAACCTCCGCAAGCAGATTCTCTTTGAGGTGACGACCACGGTCGATCCAGGGGAAGTGGTGATCATGACCGGGCCATCGGGTTCCGGGAAAACGACGCTTTTGACGCTGATTGGGGCCCTACGATCGACCCAGGAAGGCAGTATGAAAGTCTTGGGGCAGGAGTTACGCAACGCGGCGGAAGGGCAATTGGTGGGACTGCGGCGGAATGTGGGGTATATCTTCCAGGCCCACAATTTGCTGAATTCCCTGACGGCTAAACAGAATGTGATGATGTCCTTGGAACTCCACGACCAAATTACGCCCACGGAAGCCAAGGAGATGGCTGAGGGCATGTTGGAAGCGGTGGGTTTGCAGGAACGGATGAATTACTATCCCGATGAATTGTCTGGGGGCCAAAAGCAACGGGTGGCGATCGCGCGGGCACTGGTGTCTAACCCAAAATTGGTGCTAGCCGATGAACCCACCGCCGCGCTGGATAAGAAATCGGGGCGGGATGTGGTGGAGATTATGCGTAACTTGGCCAAGGAACGGGGATCCGCTGTGGTGTTGGTGACCCACGATAACCGGATTTTGGATGTGGCCGATCGCTTGATCCACATGGAAGATGGACGCTTGGAATCCTACGATTTGGATCAGGAACCCGCGCCCGAAAAAGCGATCGCCCTCGGTTAAAGGCAATCGCCCTCGGTTAACGTCTTTGCGTCTAATCTTTGCGATCGACTAGTCTCCGCGATCGGCTAGCTTCTGCCATCGGGAGTTCTGAAATCGGAAATATCAATGCTAGGAATACGGAAAACCCAACATTCCCCTCAATCTTTTCGGGATCGATGTGCGATTGCTCTGTAAATCGGTTATTATTGCTAGAAAGCATGTGATCCTTATCACAAACCATCCATAGGAATGAACCGATCGGGTGATGGCGAATCACCGTATTGGATGAAGTTATCGAGCCTGGGTCAAGGCTAATCTAGAGGGGTATAGAGCACAAGGCTTCGGGTTGACGGGAAGGGGCTTTCCAGTTAATCCGAAGTTTTTCCCATGATGTCCCCCGTTGGCACCCAAAGCGCATCTGTCTCAAACGGGGATACCAAAAACGGGGGATATCACGGTGATATCAGGGGATATGAAGGTGATAGCAATAGGTGATAGCAATGGGAATATTACGCGCAAAGAAGATTACGCGAAACTCATCGCCATTAACTCATCACTGATTTCAAAGTTAGCGGTGACCGTTTGCACATCGTCCAAATCTTCCAAGGCATCAATGAGTTTTAACAGCGATCGGGTTTGATCGGCATCCTCCAATTCCATGGTGGTGGTTGGAATCCACCGGAACTCCGCCTGGGAGACGGTATAGCCCTGTTTTTGTAAGCACTGACTCAGGTTTTCCAGATTGGTGATATCGGTGAAGACTTCCGCCAATTTCCCGATCGTGATGCCCTCGGATTCCGACAGATCACTTAACTCGTAGGTGTCTGCCCCCGCTTCTAAGCAAGCTTCCAGTAAAGCTTCTTCGTCCAGGGTCGCGGGAATGCGGTTGCGGCCTCGCCCAGTGGGGGTGAGATCGAAGGTCAAAGAAACCACGCCTTTTTGTTCAAACATCCAGCCCACACAGCCCGTTTCCCCCAGGTTTCCGCCATTTTTGCTGAAGGCAGCGCGCAAATCGGCGGCGGTGCGGTTGCGATTGTCGGTCAGGGCTTCAATCAAAATTGCCACTCCTCCGGGGCCATAGCCTTCGTAGCGAATGGATTCCAATGCATTCCCATCGGCTTCCAAGGTGCCGGAGCCCTTCGCGATCGCCCGATCGATATTGTCATTGGGAATGCCTGCGGCCTTGGCTTTGTCGATCGCCGTGCGCAGTTGAAAATTCCCCGCTGGATCGGCTCCGGCGCGGGCCGCGACGATAATTTCCCGCGAGATTTTAGTAAAGACATTGGCACGTTTTGCATCAACGCGGGCTTTTTGCCGTTTAATATTGGCCCACTTACTATGTCCTGCCATTACTATGTCCTGCCATAGGTTCGGTGCTAGTTCAACAGTTTTCTAGAATAGACGATGAACTGTATCCCTGAGGAGCACTTGACTGGGTGTCGGTCAGCCTGAATGGAAAGAAATGTAAAACATCGCCCCCATTTCCCTAAAATCTACGTCACGATCGAAGGTAAGAGGATAAGGAGAGCTAATTATTTATATGCATAAAATTAAGTAATCCCTATCCGAAGGATGCCGATCAATTGATAGGCGATCGCGGCCTGCGATCGTGCGTTGTGAGGAATGCCCTATGAAACTTCTCACCTTACTGCAAACGGGAATACGAGCGAGTCTGACGGCGGTTAGTCTGCTTCTACTGGCAGCAATGGCAGCGGTGGCTAGACCGGCCTATGTGGTGAATGTGCAGCCGGGAAATGTAGTGAATGTGCGATCGCAGCCAACAACTCATTCGGAAGCGTTGACCTATGCAACCAGCGGGCAAAAGTTGGAAATAATGGATGGGCAACGCGGCCAACAGGGATACATCTGGTACATGGTGCGGATCAATCCCGACGATCTCGGGTGGATTCGGGAAGACTTTCTACAATTTCCAGCGATCGGGGGCGAATTTTTTCCATCCCAGGCGATTTTGGATGCAGGTGTGCCTCGTGGAAGGTTAAATGTGCGATCGGGGCCATCAACCCGCTACAATGTGCTATTTGCTGCACGCCATGGTGACAAGGTTTTGATCGATGAAATGGCGGCAGATCCAGTGGATGACGCTACCTGGTATTACGTGAAATATTTGAACGACTCCCAGCGGCAGGGGTGGGTGAGAGGAGATTTAGTCCAGTTTTTGTTTTAAAGAACTCGCGGTTTTACGATCGGTGTTGCGACGCGGAGAATGCCCGATCGATGGCTCTGCGATCGGCTGGCACTGGGGGCACTGGCACTGGGGGCAATAGTGGGCCGATCGCCCCGCTAGTTTGATCCGTTCGATCGGGGTTCCGCAGACCCGACAAGCTTCTCCATCTCGCCCATAGACCCACGCCTGTCCGCCGTAGTTGCCATTCACCCCTTCCACGGTGCGATAGTCCCGCAGTGTCGTCCCTTTGGCGGCAATGCTGTCTTCTAAGACTTGAATGACATGACGGCGCAGGGTCGCAAGTTGCTGGGGCTGGAGGTCGGCGCAGTGGGTGGTCGGATGCAGATTGCTCAAAAATAACGATTCATCGGCGTAAATATTGCCGACTCCGGCGACTAACGTTTGATCTAGCAAGGCATTTTTTATCGGACGTTTGCGATCGCGACACCAAGCGGCTAAATAATCTGTGGAAAAGGCAGCATCAAAGGGTTCTGGCCCCAGATTTTGCAGGCCGTGCACGATATCTTGAGGCAGGCGATCGGGCGGTACCCACCAAATTTGCCCAAAGGTGCGTGTATCGACAAAGCGCAATTCCCGATCGTTCTGGAAAAAGAAGCGCACTCGGGTATGTTTCTCCACGGGGCGATCGGATGGAACCCAGAGCAATTGCCCGGTCATGCGTAAATGCACCCCTAAATAGCCTTGGCAGCCAGCCTCTCCTAACTCTGCCAGTAAATATTTGCCCCGCCGTTGCCACTGGGTGATCGTGCAATTCACGAGATTGCTGGGAAAATCCGTGGGATCCGGATAGGCGATCGTGCGGGGCAACAACACTTCAGCGCCAGTCATGGGCTGGTGCAGGGTTGTTGCGTTCAAACCTCGGCGCACGGTTTCCACTTCAGGTAACTCAGGCACGATCGTTGTCCTCACAAACAGTCCTGATCCAGTCTAGGTGATGTCATCAATATAAAAATGGAGTAGATCGATCGATCTACTCCAAACGGCTTGTGACTGCTGAATTATCTGCCAAGAGATGCCTGGGCTAACCTCAAACATACTCTCTGAGAAAATCCACCTAGCCTTCTTTCTTAGCTTTAGCGGGAGGAGCTTCAACTTCCACCAATTCGCTCACTGCAAAGTTGTTGGTGTTGACGCCACTAGCGCTACCACTAAAACCGCTGTAATTTACTTTGTCAAAGCGCACCACTACGTTGTACTTAATGCCGCTTTGGTCAATGGATGCCACGGTACCAATATCATTGTACCAATAGGATTCGGGACGCAGGATGCGAACTTTTGAACCACGCTGAACCATGAGTGTTTTTCCCTCTTTTTATCAAAGCTAAACTCATACAGCTTTATTGATTCCCACTTTACTATGGGAGGGAAAGGTTGCTACGGAACTCATCCAGGGTTGCAACAAACTGAAACATAACCGCAACTTTTGGCATTAATTAATATTGCTAGCCCCATGAAATCCATAGAAAATCGATCGAAAAGCAAGAAATTGCTCGATCGAGGCATCATTGAGCTTCGTAAATTCTGCCCCGCCACTGGGTTGGTGTGCGGCTGGAGGACAGCCAAATTCGCCAAACGGCTAGGGGATCCGCTAGGGGCGACAACCAAAACCACAGTTTCCCTTGGGCTTGACTGAAATCGTAGGATGGCGCGATCGCGAATCCCAGGGCAAATCGCATGATGACTAAGATGCCATTGCCCGCTAAGGTGCCGAGGATGGGTAACGAAGTATTGCCTGTGAAATAGCAAACTGCACTGAATAGTAGGAGTGCGATCGGGAGCCCTTGGGTCATGGCGAGAAACCACAGATCGCCCCAGACTTGCTCCGGGGTGGCGGCATCTTTGAGATCCAACGATCGGCCCCATTCCTCCCAGGTTTCTCGCCAGCCTTCATACATCCGCACTTTCAGTACGTTGGCTCCGTCTAAAAATCCCACCCTTGCTCCCAGAGCGGCGGCATTTCTCGCCAGCGTCACGTCATCACAAAAGGATTGGCGAGCGCTGCTGTAACCGCCCAGATCCGCCAGGAGCGATCGCCGACAGAGAAAGCATTGCCCGTTGGCCATGACTCGATCGGCCTGGTTGCCCGTTTCCCCCGCTGCGCCAAAGCGGTAGACCAGCGTCATCAGCAGGGCGGGTTGTAGCCACAGTTCCCCTGCGGATTTCAAGATAAATCGAGGCGATAGGGAAATCAGGTCATAGCCTTCCGCTTCCGCCGTGGCCAATAGGCTAGCGACCAATCCGGGTTGGGGCTGGGTATCGGCATCTACACCTAAAATCCATTCACTCTGCTCGGAACTGGCGAGGAAGCCATTGTGCAAGGCCCAGGGTCGCCCCACCCAGCCCCGAGGCAAGGGATCATCCTGCATTAGCTGGAAGCGGCGATCGGCCATGGCGGCGGCTTTGACGAGATCGGGGGTGCCGTCTGTCGATCGGCTATCCACGACCAAGACTTCCCGCACTTCCGGCCCTTGGGTTGCCAATCCATTCAAGCAGGGTTGCAGCCGTGCTGCTTCGTTCAAGGTGGGAACCACGACGCTCACTTTGCCAAACTGGCTGGGTTGGGCCGATCGAGCTTGCAGGGGCGGATGGCGAAAGGGGCCGCGCAGTAACCGAGACAGCAAAATGGCGATCGCGGGCAGTTGCAGGAGCAGAATCAGGGCAAAGGTGGCATCTAACACAGGCAAAACCGTAACAGAACATGAGTTCAATAAATTCGTGGTGCGGCGCGATCGTCGGGGCTGCTACGCAGCGAAGATCGGGGAACTTCTCCCGCCCCCCTGCGATGTCAGGGGACTCTACTCCCCCGACACCCCCCGAAAGTGAATTCTCCGTCCCAGTACAGGGGCTTAGTGAGGGACAATTTTGCTTGTCGAATTCACTTGAATAGAAAGGACCGACGAACATTTAGCTAGCGACGATCGATTCCGCCACGGTTTCGCTGGCAACGGGCGCAGCATCGGGCGTCTCAACGGGTACCTTGCGCCAGAGGGCGATCGCAGGCACGACCCCAAACCCGACGGAAATTGCCATCATGACCCAAAAACGGTGATCCAATTGCGCCAGGGTGATCAGCGCTCCAAAGGCAAAGTTGATCAGGTAAATCGCGAGGGGGGTATTCAACTGCTCGCGCCGTAGACCGATCGTGCCCTTGCCCCAAAATAGAGAGGCAGCTGTCATGAAGACAATGCCTGTTCCCAACCAGCCGGTAATGTTGCGGTAGGGCATCCCGAAAAATTCACCGACATCTTGGAACTGCCAGAAGGGATAGGGGGTTTGGCTCATGGCGGGATCGAGGACAAAATCCCAGGCGGTGAGTAAGCCTGCACCGACGATAATGCTGCCGATCAGTCTGGCCCAGGTGGGGAGTTTCAGTTGTTCCAATCCCGATCGGGCGATGACATAGCAGGACAGCCCGACGTAGAACCAAGACAGGGGAATGGTGAAGGGCACTAAGCCTGCAATTTTGTAGCCCAACCCATCCAGATAACCGTAGGCTCCGAAGGGGAAGCCTGTGCTGGTGCCCAAGAGTTCGCTACAGAGGGATAGGCCAACGGCAGGAATCATAAAGGTAAGCCAGCGCTGATATCCCAAAACCCGGTAGGCATAGAGGGAAACGGCGATCGCCCCTAGTACGATGTAAACCACACCCCCGCCCGCCATGCTGTAGGCAAAGGCCCGCTGCCCAAAGGCGGGTAAAGCAGTGATGAACTCTGGATTAGGCAGCACCAACAGCAAGCCCGCTAATCCAAAGGCGAGGGACAAACAGTGACCCACTAGACAAGCCCGCTCTGCGATCGCAATTCGTCCCATAGCTTTCTCCATGGATGTACTCAACGGATGGACTGAGATAAATGGACTGAGGTAGTCAGACAAAGATAATCAGATAAAAAAGTATAAATTTATAGACTGCTTCTTAGTTTACGAATCTTTATGAAAAAAAGTAACAAGCCTGACGACGGTTCCTGAAATTCTCCCCTGAACCGATCGGGTCGATCGTGGAAAATTGCGGGATGATCCATAGGCGTGATCCAGCTAACCACTCGCGGCAGGGGAACCGATAAATCCTTAGAATAGAAGTACTGGCTCCGTGTAACCGTTCATTGCGCTCAGTTTGGTGAGTAATCCCCATGTCTCAATCCAATCCCTTGGAAAATTTAGGTCGCTTGGTGAAGACGCTGGATTACTTTGAAGCGATTCCGATCGTCAGTTGGATGCAAAAAATGTTTCAACCCAATTTACCCGTTCCCCAACCGCAAGTGACCCTCGCAACCTCCGGGCAGGCGGTGGTGTTTGACTTCACGACGATCGACAATCTGCCGCAAACCTGGGGAGCGGTGGATGATGTGGTGATGGGCGGGGTGAGTGCGAGTTCGTTAATGCGGACGATCGAGGGAGCGCTGTTTACGGGAAATGTTTCCACAGCGAATTCTGGTGGCTTTGCTTCGGTACGGACCCGTAACTTTGAGGCTCCGCTCAATTTGGCCAATTATCAAGGGCTGGAACTGCGGGTAAAGGGTGATGGCAATCGTTACAAGTTCCTGGCTCGTAGTGATATGGGCTGGGACACGATCGCCTATGCCTATGCTTTTGATACCCAGCCCAACGAGTGGATGACGATCCGCATTCCCTTTTCAGAAATGATTCCGGTATTTCGGGCTAAGACGCTGCAAAATACAGCCCCGATTAACCCCAGCCAAATTCGATCGTTGCAATTGATGCTGAGTAAATTTGAATACGACGGCCAACTCAACCCAAAATTTAATCCCGGACAGTTTCAGTTAGTGATTTCTTCTATTACTGCCTACTGAGGTGCGATCAACGATTCCACGGTTGAATGATATTCTGCGGGGGCATTTTTCTTCAGGTGCCCCTTTTCTCTAGATCTCACTTCTCTTTAGGTGTCACTTCTTTTCCACGATGGCTTTTGACCAAAACTCTATGAAAACGAGGGTTGGAAGACTTTTCCTGTGTCTATCTCTGCTAGAAAGAGTTGGTGTTGAGATTCATCAAGATTTGGGTAGTTTAGTATCCCATCAGGGCACTCTGCCAATATGTGGTGTTTCTTGATCTGCCTTCCTTGTTAGGTGTCCTCCCATCGTGGTTACTGATTCATCGATCGAACGTTGGGTTTCGGGATAACGGTGTATAAGCACCACTTAACTAGAGTGAAAATGGTCTATTTAACAGGATTTGACTAGTCAATATTTTGTCTGGAGCAGTGGCTCTTATTACCTATGAAATTGCGGCGTTTAGACTTTGTGGGAACTAATAAAAAAGCGGCCATATCTCTCCAGAAAAAGTTGCTGGTCACTTTTTTACCCATGAGCCTTCTGCCGATCGGAATTACAGGAATGATGGTATGGGGCTTGACTTACCAAAGGGCAGCCCAACAAGCGGAGACAAGACTTAAATCCCTAGCCGGTACGACCTCAGAATTAACCCATCGAGATTTAGAAAGTAAACGCGCCTTACTGAAGACGATCTCGGCAAATCCTTTGGTGCTGGATAGTGTGAAAGCAGGGACTTTGCAGGCGGAAGCGATGGATCTTCCCAAATTGCCCATTGAGCAAGTCGAAGCCCAATTTCACCAGACAAAGCTACTAAAACTGAATCCATCACTAAATCAGTACTTAAAAAATACTGCTGAGACCAGTCAATTTGCTGAAATTTTTATTACAGAACGGTATGGCTTTAACGTTGCCTATAGCCAACCGACCAGCGACTTTGTGCAGAGTGATGAAGTTTGGTGGCAGCATGGAAAGCACCAAGAACATTGGGTAGGAACCCCTAAGTTTGATCAGTCTACCCAAAAAGTGACGATCGAAATTGTGACGGCAATCTATGACCCTCGCGGTGTTTTTGTAGGAGTTCTGAAGGGCGGGTATGACGCAGCGCAATTGGAATATTTAAAAAAGGATGTGCAAAATCTCCAACTGGTTGGCTCTGAACAGCTACAGTTGATTGCTGTTGGGACTCAGCCTACCGTGATTGCCACGGTTTACCCGAAGGGAACTAGCAGTACTCAATTAATTCCTGGCCAACCTGCACTTCTCCAACAGGTTAGTCATTTGATTGGTCGATCAACCCGATCGGATAGTTTCTCCTTTGAAGATCATTATTCGGCAAGTTGGATTGCAGGCGATCGGCAATATGCCCTCATGACAATCCCTGATACCAATTGGATAGTGGTGACTTCGGTGCAACTGGCGCAAATTCAGGCTGCAGGGTATCAAGTCGCTTCCATGTTTAGCTGGTTTTTCCTGGGGCTGAGTATTGTTGTTACAGCTGGAATTGTGCGGTTTTCCCGCACGATCGCGGCTCCGTTAAATCACTTGGCCTCCGTAGCTCAACAGGCCACAGAAAAAGCAGATTTTACCCTCCAAGCGGTTACTACGAATAATACCCATGAAGTGGGGGTATTATCCCAATCTTTTAATCAACTTCTCCAACGAGTACAACAGTTATTACGAGAACAACAGGAAGCTAAGAATGCTCTTGAACGTTCTAACCAAACGCTAGAACAAAAAGTTCAGGAACGAACTCAGCAACTAGAAAAATATAGCCAAACCCTGGAACAAAAAGTTGAGGAACGTACCCACGCCTTGCAGGAAAAGACGATTTATCTAGAGCAAGTCCTGCAAGAATTGCAAAGCACTCAGGCCCAAATGGTGCAGGCAGAAAAAATGTCAAGTTTGGGGCAGTTGGTTGCAGGCATTGCCCATGAGATTAATAATCCTGTTAATTTTATTCACGGTAATCTTCTCCATGCCCACCAATATGCGCAGGATCTGTTTGAGGTGTTGGCTGTTTATGAAGCAGAATATCCTCATCCCACAGTATCGATCGTCGAGGCTAGGATTAACTATGACTTGGATTTTCTGAGGGATGATTTGCCGAAGTTATTAATGTCCATGCAAACGGGAACCGAAAGGATTCGTGAAATCGTTAAATCCCTCCGCAGCTTTTCGCGGCTGGATGAAGCGGAAGTGAAAACCGTGGATATTCACGAAGGCATTGACAGTACCTTGATGATTTTAGGGCATCGCCTCAAGGCCCAAGGTCAATACAAAGGGATTGAGGTTGTGCGGGACTATGGCCTACTGCCTTCTGTAGAATGCTATGCGGGGCAACTCAATCAGGTATTTATGAATGTGATTGCCAACGCGATCGATGCCATTGAAGAGAAGCCCATTGATAATCCTAGTGTCGCGGGTCGGATTGCGATCCGTACCTCGGTTATTCGATCGAACTGGGTCGAAATTGCGATCGCGGATACAGGAAGCGGCATTCCTATGGAAGTGCAGCAGCGTATTTTCGATCCCTTCTTTACGACCAAACCTGTAGGCCGGGGGACTGGCATGGGAATGTCGATTAGCTATCAAATCGTGACTGAAAAGCATAAGGGATATCTAAAATGCTGCTCAAAACCCGGTGTGGGCACTGAATTCATCATTCAAATTCCGATCTATGCGAATGAATAAACTCCCGATTCCATTCCCCGATCCTTACCTCGGAGGCCATTTCTCGAAACAAAGCCCCCCTTGAAGGAAATTCTAGCCATCGACTCCCGTAATTTTGCGAGGGTTTAAGAATTTTGCGATCGCCTGTTCGGTGGTTTCCCTCATTGGGCATCCTAGGCCAAGCAGGGTTGCCTCTCTTAAGGCATCGTCATCTACCTCTCATCACCGTCCTTTCGTTCCGAGCATCGTCATTCCTTCCTAGTTCTATTCTCTCAATCACGCTTAATTTTGGCTCCCTGGGTCAAGGGTAACTCGGCCTCGGGATGCTGGACAGTGGATTAAGGGTTGCAATTAGGATGGACTTCAGGTTTATAGAGGGCACCCTGCTGAACGTTTCGTCCTCACAACGTTGATTTTCTGCGGGTGCTATGGCTACTTCCAATCTGCGATCGCTCTTCTGGGTCATGCAACTGAGTGCTTGGTGCGTGATACCCATTGCGCTGGTGACTGCGCCTCCGGCCTGGGCCAGTGCCCGACTGGTGGCAGAGGTGCAAAAACTGACGAATGAGGCTAAGCGGGACAAGGCCGTACAAATGTTGCAACAAGCGGGTTCCGCTGCCATTGAGCCGCTGTTGGAAGTGATCGAGAATCGTAAGGCTCCCCTGAAAAACCGTCTTGCCGCGATCGAGGCCCTAGCTGAACTCGGCTCCGATGCAGAATTAGCCGTTCCTACCCTCAGCGAAGCGCTCAGCGATCGCAATGCAGAAATTCGGAGTCAGGCCGCCCGCACCTTGGGCGAAATTGGCCCCAAGGCCAAGGCATCTGTCCCAGAATTAATTGTGGTGCTCAAGGATCCCAACGAAGGGGTTCGAATTAGTGCGGCCAATGCCCTCAGCCGCATGGGAGCTGCTGCCAAGACCGCCGTCCCTGCGTTAATTGAGGCGTTGGAAGATTCCAGTCAAGGGGTCAAGTCCAATGCGATCGCGGCCCTGTCTGGCCTAGGCAGTGATGCCAAAAACGCGGTTCCTAAATTGATCGAAGCGCTAGCTGATGATGACGAAGGGGTACGGCAAAGTGCCATTACGGCCTTGGGGCGTTTGGGGCCTGAAGCCAAGGCTGCCGTGCCTGCCCTCAGCCAAGCGTTGCACGATCCCGATAAGGACATTCGCCTCAGTGCCATTACTGCCCTAGGCCGCATTGGGGAACAAGCAGGTGGCTCGGTAGAAGAGTTGGTCAAGTTGTTGCAGGGCAACGATCGAGAATTGCGTTCCTTTGCGGCTCTTTCGTTAGGCCGTATGGGAGAAGCCGCCGCTCCTGCCGTACCAGACTTGATGAAAGTCTTGGCCGATGCGGATAAAGATGTGCGGTTAAATGCGGCGGCGGCTTTGGGGCGGATTGGGTATGAATCTCAGTCGGCGTTGCCCGCCCTAACCGAAACGCTGAAAGACACTAATATGGGAGTGCGGTTGAGTGCGGCGGCAGCACTAGCCAGAATTGCCGGGGGGTTACAGGATCAGGCAACTCATCTTTCCCGCGCAGAACTCACCGCTGCCATGGAGTCTCTGGAAAAAACGTTGCCAATTTTAGAGGATTCCAGTAACGGATTTAGCGATGAAGTTGTCGTGGCGGTGAAGCGATCGCTGACCGTTTTGAAATCTACCAAGGATTCTCAACTGTTTGAGCGCACGTTAGATTGGGCCAAGGACAATCCTGCGATCGCACTAGTGGCGTTATATGTTCTCGCAACTCCCAGCTTTTGGCTCTTGATTTTGCTATTGCGTCCGCTGTGGTTGTTGAAACTCAACGATTTGCTCAAACCTTACACGGATTTTGAATTGCCGACGCCCCTCGGGAACACCATTAAAGTTCCCCTGCGGTTTGTCATGTTTTTAGGCTGGTTTCATTACCATCCTCGGGTTTTGGATGCCTGGGTCGAAAGACAAGTTCCGATCGCGCGGGATGCCTTTGCTCACAAGACAACTGTCAGCGATCGCGCGGTTTATATTCCTATTCCGGTGGTAATGCAGGGCAATACGATCGCAGAACTGAGCAGCCAGGATATGCATTCCACCTTTTGGGATGGGCGGCAGTGCCTGCTGATCTGGGGCGAAGGGGGAATTGGCAAAACGAGTTTGGCTTGCAATATGGCGAAGTGGGCCATGGCTGAGCCAAAAGAGCAACGCCTCTGCCGCCATCGCATGATTCCAGTGTTACTGGAACAGGAATTGGATTTTAAAGTACCGGAGGATAAAGATCCCTTCCGGGAGGCGATTCGGGGGCAGTTGCAAGCGCTGGTGGATTCCGCTGAGCCGCTGTCCGATGAATTTATTGAAAAACTGCTGCGTCAACGCCGCATTTTAGTCATCGTCGATCGCCTTTCGGAACTGAGTGATGCGACCCGCCAGGAAATTCGTCCCGGCCATCCTGATTTTCCGGCCAATGCACTGATTGTGACGTCGCGGGTGGAGGAAACCTTGGATGGGGTGCCCAAAACGATCGTCCGTCCGATGCGGATTGAAGGCAATCGTCTCTCGTCTTTCCTAGAAGCCTATTTGACCCAATGCAATAAACGGGAATTGTTTAAGGATTCGGAATACTTCGATGCCTGTAGCCAACTGTCCAAAATGGTGGGTCAACGGAATGTCACGGTATTGCTAGCGAAACTCTACGCCGAGCAGATGATTTCCACGAAAGATCACGATCGGGAAGAAAATCTGCCGGATAATATTCCCGATTTAATGCTGAGTTACTTAAACGAACTCAACCGGAACCACAACGACGATGAATCGGATAATCCCACCATTCACCAAGACAGCAAAATTGTTGCCTGGGAGTGCTTAAAGCAATCCTTCCGTCCGGCTCCTGCACGGCGAGAAACCATTTTGATGGAATTGGAAACGCATCTGGGGGTGGATAGTGAAACGGCCAAAGCTCGCCTCAAGCATTTGGAAAAACGCCTGCGGATTTTGCACACCGTTGGCCCTGCCCAGGATCAAATTTGCTTTGCCCTTGATCCCCTGGCGGAATGTTTGGCGGCCTTACACCTTGTTGAGTTGTATGGCAACGAAGCCTATCTATGGGCTGACTTGTTGCTGCAAGCAGATGCCATGCCGGGTGCACCAGAAAGTATTCAAGGATTTCTCTTGGCGTTGCGGGATTGTTGTCTTTCCCGTGGTGTCGATATGGATATTCCAGAGTTTATTCTGGATGAATTGGGGCGACGAGTGGGTTTGAGTGCGGAATTGCTACGGCGGGCTCAAGTGGAGCAACGGCTGGCCCGACTGGCACCGAAGTTACTGGATGAGTTACTAGACAGTCGCTTGCGGGCGATTCGCGAACTGAGTGATTTGGGCAGTTCAGCAAAACCTGTGTTACCGGCATTGGTTAAAGCCTTCCAAGATGATCACTGGCAGGTGCGACAAGAAGCGATTCGCGCCGTTGGTCAGATTGGAGCGGAGGCTCGCAGTGCCATTCCGGCGTTAGTGGAGCGGATTCGGGATACCGATCGCCGCATTTCCGGAGAGGCGATCGCAGCGCTGGGGAAAATTGGGACAGTAGCGATTCCTGCCTTAATTAGCGCGTTGGAATCGAAGGTGCCCCATGTGCGCAGTAGTGCGGCTTGGGTGTTGGCCAGTTTTGAATCCAATGCCAAGATTGCAGTTCCTGCCCTGACCCGCTGTTTGCAGGATGAAGATTGGCAGGTGCGCTGGGTTGCGGCTTATGCGTTGGGGGCGATCGGCTCGGAAGCCAAGGAAGCGGTTCCGGCGTTGATTGCGGCGTGCAAAGGTGAGCTATCCCTCGTGCGCCAGGAGGCCAGTCGGGCGTTGTGGCGGATCAATGGGGAGGAAGCGTCGGCGATCGTGACTGCGCTGAGTTAGTTATTGGGGGAATCTAACCCCGCCAATTTTACCCAACCCCGTTAGGTTTACCCAATCCCGCCGGGATCTTCCTTCCACCATAATCCTTCCAACAAAAAAGATATAGACCCATCTCGATCGGTCTATACCTTCAGTATGTGAGATTGGTTAATGAATCACGAGATCGATTGCGTTAGCGGGAGTTGGTCATGGCTGTGAGAACCGTCTAAAATACGCTAAAACGGACTAAAACGTAAACGTACTTCGGATGGTTCCGATTAATTCTCCCCCATTGCTACTGTTGTGATCGGGAGCCGTTAACCAGATCAGACTGGGAGTTACACTCAGGTGATCATTGATTTGATACTGATAAAACCCTTCTACATGGAGGGATGTGTCTTTGTCCTTACCCCCGATCGCCGCCAAGAGATCACTACTTCCCCCAGTCACCTTGGGTTCCATCCCCACCACTAAGCCCGCAAGGTTACCCTTATAGCCCAGATCGGGGAACGCTAAACCGATCGCCCAGTTCCAAATATTAACATTCCCTTTAGTCTCACTCAGGGCATGGCTGTTGGTATAGCCCAGCGAGCCATTCAGAACCACCTTAGGACTAATTTGATAGGACGCTTCCGCCCCAAAGGCATCACTGCGGGTGGCAAAATTAGTCAGCGATCGTAAATTCGATCGATTGCTGCCCACACTGCCCGCAGCCGTGAAATCGGTATTGTAGCTATGGACATAGGTCAGTCCCAGGGCCAGTGCTTCGGAGGGCGTTGCCGTGACCTGCAAAATAGTGCCATAGGGGCCATTGAACAACCCGGCTTTGGGATCGGGACTTGCTGCATTCGAAGCTAGATAGCCCGCACTCAGTTGCAAATGATCGCTGAAGTCGTGCTTTACGCCGACTCCGGTGCCGCCGAGGAGATAATAAATCGAGTTGCGCGTGCCAAAATGGCTCAGGGCACCACTGCCTCCATCCCCATCCAGATAGGGATTAATCGTATTGGTAAAATCATCGATCGCGCCAGCATTGGCTTCAACCACCACCGTGGTTTGCTTACCCAACGGGAATTGATAGAGCAATGCATCAATGCCTACTTGGTTATTGCTAGTCCCCGCTAAACGCAAATCCCCTTCGCGCGTTCCCGTTAACGTATTCGAGAAACTATCTAAATTAGACGCTTGTAAACGGGTTCTCAGCAAATCCTTACCCGTAAAGGTGGTATCAAAATTAAGACGAATCCGATCGCCCAAAACCACATTTTTAGAGATCTTTTCGCCCGTTGTGACATTCTTGCCAGAAGCAACCCCCGCTAAGGCAAAAATCACTTCCCCATTCAGTTTAGTCGTGGTGGAAAACTGCTGTTTCTCCAGGGTCGCCGTTTTGGCTTCCAAGGCATCCACCCGCCCTCGCAGCGTAGCCAATTCAGCAGAAAATTCCTCCTGCAACTTTTGTAAGGTTGCCAGATCCTCCTTTTTGACCAAATTGCTGGTGGAAGCTGCAATCAGTTCATTGACTCGATCCATGCAAGCATTGAGCCCCGCTGCAAACTCGTAACGGGTCATAGCACGGTTGCCGCGATAGATCCGATCGGGATAACCCGCAATGCAACCATAGCGTTCTACCAGCGATTGCAGGGCTTGGAAGGCCCAATCCGTTGGCTTGACATCCGATAGCTGAGAAACCGAGGTGACTTGCTCGAACGGTGCATTCTCTTCTCCAGCGAGGGGCGGAAGTGCTTGGGCAGATGCTTTTGGAGCCAGCATCGCTAGCAATAACAGAACAGAACTACTCTGGATCAAGACTTGAATGGGTTTCATAAATCACACATCTCTTCACACAATAGATAAAAAGATAAAAAACAGATCACCCCAAATGATGATCTGTTAGGGCTTTTCAGCGGTTGTCACTGCTTGATCTAGGGTTTTCAGGGTTGAATCCAGCTTGGCTTTATCCGGTTTGGCGGCTTTCAATTCGCCATTGATGCCATCAGAACTTTCTTCGATCGCGTCGTAGGTTTTAGACGCCTTGGCTTTGACACCGTCTTCTACCTTCGACCAAAATTCCTCAAACTTGGCAAACTCCGTTTTTGCTTGGGCAAAGTCTCCCGTTTTTACGGCAGCTTGGGTTTGCTTCACCACACTATGCAAACCCGCAAAATTGGCTTGAGCATCCTCCGCTCCGGCTCCAGCGGTAGATTTAGTCGTGGATTTTTCATCCATCTTGGTGGTGGTGCTAGAAGCTGGGCTGGAACTCGCGACGGCGTTAGGACTGCTGCTGCTTTCTGCTGTGGGTTGCTTGGCGCTGCATCCTGCTAAAACGAGGAAAGCTAGGGTTCCTAAAAGAATCGATCGCTGCATTGGCATCATTGGATAAATTGCCCCAAAATAACGCTGTTAGCGTAAATGACCCTTGGTAAAGAACTAGGAAAGACCCCATTTAGCCGATCTTCAAGCTAAAGTACGATTACGCAGTGATTCCATGCCTTGATACTGTCCTCTGTGATTAGGGCAATACCGAGCTTGGGGCAAGGTCAAGATTAGGGCTATGAAAATCTTGCTGGTAGAAGATGATGACCAAATTGTGACCTCGCTGGTGGAGGCACTCACCGATCATCAATATGCCGTCGATCGGGCGGTGGATGGTGCAGAAGGCTGGGACTTTATCACCGCGTTTCCCTACGACTTGGTGATTTTGGATGTGATGCTGCCGAAGCTAGACGGTATTACCCTTTGCCAAAAGCTACGCCAAGCCAACTATGCCATGCCTGTTTTGCTGCTGACGGCTAAAGATACCAGTTTAGATAAAGTTCAGGGTCTGGATGCGGGGGCCGATGATTATGTGGTAAAACCCTTTGACCTCAAGGAGTTTCTAGCGCGGGTGCGGGCGTTGTTGCGCCGGGGGAGTGTGTCCTTACCGCCGATTTTGGAAGGTGCGAGTCTTCGGCTTGATCCGGCTAAATGTCAGGTGACTTACTGCGATCGAATGCTCATGCTCACCCCCAAGGAATATAGCTTACTAGAGCTCTTTCTGCGGAATCCTGGGCGGGTGCTGAGTGCCAGTGATATTCTGCATCACGTTTGGTCTTCGGAGGATCCACCTGGGAAAGAGACCATCAAAGTGCACATTCGTGCGTTACGGCAAAAATTAAAGGCAGTAGGAGCCAGTGATGACCTTATCGAAACGGTGTATGGATTGGGTTATCAATTTAATGCCCTACAGCAATGAAACCCGTCATTTACGATCGATTTCCTTTCCTGGGATTAGTCTTCGCCTGTTGCTGTCCTATTTAGGAGGCATGATGGTGGTGATGGGAGTTTCCATGGTGGCTGTTTATCAATTCTTTGCCCATAGTCTCTACCAAGAATTAGATCAAGAACTGGCTACGATCGCCGATGCTGCGAAGCATAATCAGCCGCCTTTGCCTAAAGGAACCGATCGTCCTGCCCAGGCCATGGGCCCCGAGAACCATCAGTTGGTCTTAGATAACGATGGGGATTTAGATTTACCCCTCCAGGATTTGCAAACGGATCAAACCGTGCAATGGTTTACGCCAGAGGGACAGGAGCTCGGGAGGATTGGTCATGGAATTCCTGTCATTCCCTTTGATCAAGCTGCTCAAACAAGTCAACAGGGTAATCTTCGACTACTCACTAAACCGATTTATCGGAAGAACCACCCGGATCAACGACCAGAGTTGCAGGGCTATGTTCGCGTCAGTGCGCCGATCGATGATATCCAGAAAGAGTTGAATCGCTTACTCACAGGGTTTACTGTGGGGGGAACGATCACGGTAATTTTAATTGGGACAACGGGCTGGTGGTTGACCCGTCGATCGCTTAAACCGATCGAACGGAGCCTGCAACAGTTACAACAATTTACAGCCGATGCCTCCCATGAACTGCGCAGTCCACTCACAGCAATTCGAACAGCGATCGATGTCATGAAAAGTCATCCTGAACGGGTTCATCCCGCAAATGTGCAAAAACTTGCGGTGATCGATATTGCCACGAATCAGATGACACATCTGGTTGAGGATCTGTTACTCCTCGCAAGGGCAGATGCAACAACCCAGCATTCTACGATCGCTCAGATTCCGATTCCGCTGGATGAACTTTTAGAGGACTTGGTAGACATGCTGCAACCTCAGGCCGAGGCCAAGAATGTATCTTTGCACGGTCAGGTCGCGGGAGAAATTTGGGTACTGGGAAATGCTCAGGAATTACAAAGGTTGTTTAGTAATTTATTGAATAATGCGTTGCAATATACGCTACCGGGGGGCCAGATCCAAGTATCCTGTGGTCGTCAAGATTCGTGGGTGGTTGTTCAAGTTGCGGATACGGGAATTGGCATTGCACCACAATATTTAGGGAAAGTGTTCGATCGGTTCTGGCGAGCGGAACCTTCACGCTCTCGCCGCAGTCAAGGAACGGGCCTAGGGTTAGCGATCGCCCAAACCATTGCCCAAACCCATAGCGGCAAAATTATCGTCAAAAGTCAGTTAGGGGTGGGCAGTATTTTCCAGGTTTCGCTCCCTGCCGTCAGTAAAAAAGAATGAGACGCTTTCCTACTTCTTTACATCCGATCTAATACCCTAGGAAGCAATTTTGAAGTCTCTAAGCCTCTATTTCATAACGATTCAATTCCCTAGTTCGCACAAATCGCTTCCCCAGTTCACACAAAGATAAAGTTTAATTATGAAACGTGTATTCCGGAAATATCATCGTGTTTTGGCGATCGTGGTCTGTTTTCCACTAGCGTTAACTGTTTTGACTGGTATGGCCACCACGTTGGTAGAGGAGTGGTCTGTTAATTTAGGATTTTCCCGGCGGCTCTTGCTTCAGCTACATACCGGAGAAATTTTTCACTTAGAAGGAATCTACCCGCTTTTGAATGGCTTGGGTTTGGTGGGGCTGTTGATTACTGGCTTGAGTATGACTCGGTTGTTTCATGCAAAACCGCAATCTACGTCTAAAGAGTAAGCCTAGAGAGTCACCTTAGGGCAGGGATTGTCCTCCCTAGGGTTGACCTCATAAAATATAACTAGGGTTCCGGTGGGGGGTGTCTCCTAGGATTACTCTAGATGGGTAACTGGATTACAAAGATAGAACCTTGCCCTACTTGAGATTCCACTGTTAAACGGCCTCCATGTTTCTCTTCAACAATTTGCCGTGCGATCGCTAAACCTAAACCTGTCCCTCTGCCCACCCCTTTAGTGGTGAATAAATGGTCAAAGATTTTAGCTTTGATCGCTTCATCCATGCCTTTGCCATTGTCTCGAATTTGAATTTCTACAGTATTCGTTTCTTGGATTTGTGTTTGGATAGTGATTTGTTGTGGATTAGTTTCTAGGGTAGCATAGGTTGTTTGCTGTGACATTTCATCAAACATGTCAATAGCGTTTGCGATGATGTTCATGAATACTTGGTTGAGTTGACCTGGAAAGCATTGAATCTCAGGGATTTCTCCATAGTATTTCAGAACTTCGATCGCGGGGCGATGTTCGTTTGCTTTCAGGCGATATTTAAGAATGAGAAGAGTGCTCTCAATACCTTCATGGAGATTGGCTCTAACCTTGTGTTCTAGGTCTGCCCGCGAGAAGGTGCGGAGGCTGGTGCTGATCGACTTAATGCGATCGGTGGCTCCATGCATGGAGTTGATGAGTTTTAAGAAGTCTTGGCGCAGGAAGTCCAAATCAATGTTTTCCGCATGATCTTGAATTTCCGTCACGGGATTGGGATAGTGAGTTTGATAAAGATTTAAATGCTCTATCAAATCTTTTAGATAATCTTTGCCATTGGTAATGCTACCATTCAGAAAACCGATCGGGTTGTTAATTTCGTGGGCGATGCCTGCGACCAAGTTACCTAGTGAGGCCATTTTCTCACTTTGAACCATTTGTAACTGAGTGTTTTGTAATTCCTGTAGGGTTTGTTCTAAGGCTTGGGATTTTTGTCGAATGGTAGTTTCCGCAGCAATTCGATCGCTGACATCTTGAATCATCGAAAAAACACCGATAGCATTGTTCTGAGAATCTCTCAACGGTGTATTAATCCATTCACAAGTGATAAGGGTCTGATCTTTACGAATATTTTGATTTAAGCTGAAAAATCCACCTTCTTGCTCAAGGAGTGCCTGCATCACTAGAGCAACATGAGGTTGATCGGATTCGGGCACAATTTGACTGGCGTGCTGTCCTAGCATTTCCTCTGCTGTATAGCCAAAAATCCTCTCAGCAGATGGATTCCAACTCACCACTTGAAATTCAGTGTTCCATTCGATGATGCCAATGGGTGTTTTCTGAATCAAGAAGGTTAATTTTTCTTGGAAAGCCCTAGATGCAGCTTCAGCGGCTTTGCGATCGCTAATGTCCCGCATAATCGTGGAGAAATTTTGCACTTCTCCCGACTCAGACTTATGGGCAATAATGACTTGAGAAACGGGAACTTCTTGATTATTGGTATCTAACAGTACGACCTCTCCGCTCCAACTACCCTGCTGGATTGCAGTGGGCAAACCCTGCTCTCGGATGATTTTGTTAGTCCACTCGGGATGGCATTCTGAAATATGCTTTGGGTTACTGGGATTAAATAAATCTGGACGAAATTCACAGAAGCTTTTGTTGTGCCATAAAATCTGGCCCTGAGCACTTGCTAAGCCTACAAAATCTGGAGTGGTGTCTAGAATATCTATAAATTGTTGTTGCTCGCGTTCCAGTTTTTTGCGATCGCTGATATCCCTGACTAAGCAATGGAGAATCGTGTCATTATCATAGGGGATAGCAGTTAAGGTCACTTCTGCAAAAAAGGTTTGACCGTTCGGTTTTTGATGTAACCATTCAAAGCGAAGATTTCCTATTTCTAGAGCTTTTGCAATGATGAGTGCCTCCTTTTCTTGGGATGGGGTTCCATCGGGCTGTAGTTCTGGAGAAAGGGCAGAAGGCTGAATATTCAGGAGTTGAGATTTCTCGGTGTATTGGAAAAGATCCAAGGCTGCTTGGTTGCAATCGATAAATCCGTTGTGAGTCAGGAGAAGAATGGCATCGGTTGCTTTTTCAAAAATAGCTTTGAGCCTGAGTTCTGAGGCTTTCAACTGGTAACTCTTCTCCTGTTCCAGGGTATATAGCCGAGCGTTCTCTAAAGAGATTGCAGCTTGGGTGCAAAGGAGATTGAGAACGGAAACACGCTCCTGAGTAAATGTACCACTGGTTGATTGATTCTCTAAGAGGAGGATCCCGATGAAATGACCTTGATTAAGCATTGGTAAGCACAGCACACTTTTAGGTTGGTGTTGCCTGAGATAGTCGCCAATGACGGGTAAAGGAGTCTCTAAATCGTCAATTACAACCAGTTCTTGAGTGTTTTGGACGTACTGAATCAGTTTGATGGGAAGAAGCGGGTGATGGGTCAGTTCCTCGGTGCAAAGATGGGTGTGCTCGGCAGTCGCGATCGCCCGTACTTGCCATTCCCCAGCGTTATTGGGAAAAATTAAGGCACAACGATCGGCCCCAGAGTTTTGCAGAATGATTTGGGTCAGTTGATTCAGCAGTTCCTCTAATTGGATAGTGCTAGAGAGGGCTTGGGAAGCTTTAAGGATAGCCGCAAAGTCTAAGGTTTGGTTAATGCTGGTGTGACTGGAACTTTTGCGATAGTTAGAATGCACTGTTAAGTTCGCTGGAGCGATCGTCATTAGGGGATTGAATAAGCCTGCTGAGAGGTCTGTCTGCTGCAAGATGGGATGCAGCAGATTGGGATAGCGGCTTTCGAGGTCAGCAACCTTGGCCTGGGAACCCCAGCGGGTATAGCAGTAGTAAGCTTCTTGCATATAGCCTGCAGCAACTTTGTCTTTGCCCCAATCTAGATAGAATTTAGCGGCTAATTCATTCGCAAGGGCTTCGTCTTGGATAAACCCATTCGCTTTAGCATTGGCGATCGCGCGATCGTAGAATTCGATAGCATCTGAATTCTGATGACCAATCCGGTGTAGTTCAGCTTGGATTAAGTTAACTTTATGACAATAGTTCTGAGGCGCAAATTGGGCCCAATTTTTTAGCTTTTCCTGATTGGCAATGATCTGAACAAGAATTTCAGGCTGCGCTGAAGTGGGAGTTTCTGAGAGAAGAGCGAGTTGCGTTAAAGATTTGTAGAAATAGAAAACTGGAATGACAACTAAGCCCGTGACACTAGCTAAATAACGCTCAACGATCGTCGCTGCGTCTAGTGCCTGACTATAGTTTTGGAATAGGTAAGCGAGAATCAGTTTACAGAAATGTAATTGACAAATAATACTCACTTGATTAGCGGCTTGATGGAGCGGAAGCATTTCTACTTCGTCGTAACTGTCGCCTACCAGTACACAAGGATTAGTGGTTGCCCCTAATAAATTCAAGACGGATTGATGATAGATCCCGTTAAAATTCAGGTACGTAGTTTGTTTGAGTTGGCGCATTACATCACCATATTTCGCCATTGCCTGGGATAATTCTCCCAACTCTTGACCACTTAAATAGGCGTAGCGTCCAAAAACGTAGGCCGACATCATTGCATACTCGATATCGCCCGTTTCTAATCCACAGCTATAGGCTTCGATCAATGGTGCAAGAGTTTCCTTAACTGGATTTTGCCAGTGACAGACAAAACAGTTTACGGCAAATAGGGTTTTTGCTTTCAATTTAATTGCATTTAAGCGATCGACTAATTGCAGAGACATTTGCCCTAATTCGTAGCCAGCAGGAATATTTCCTAGTACTCCACAAAGCATGAGTCCATAGGTGGCGTAGGCATAGGTTGATTCCGGTGAATTTCCATGGACGATCGAGAGCTGAACTTGCTGCAGAACAATAATCCGGAATAAAATTGGTGCTGCTTGATAGGCTACGGAGAGGATACTAGAAAGGATTTGCATCGCAGCTTGTAGCCGACGATCCAACATTAGTGGCAGTGCCAGCAAATCCTGAGTTGTTTTATCAGAAAGTAAAAATTTTGTTTGTTCTAGGTTGTGCTGAAAATCTTCTTGAGTTGGATTTTCGGGTAAATCTACGCCTAATAGGTGGAGAACTTTCAACGCGAGAGACAATGCATCAAGATGACGACTTTGGGCCATGTAGGCCTGAATTCGAACGTTATATACAGGCACTTGTTCTAGTAAATCCTGGGCTTGGCTCAGCGTGATTTCTGCATAGCGCTCCATCTGTTCAAAGTCGCTACTGAGATAGAGTGCTTCGGTGACGGATGTGTGGAGTGCTAGCGTTAATTGGTAGTGATTTAGCCATTTCTCCTGAGGCAGCGTCTCTAATCCTGTGAAAAAGTAGAAAACTGCGGAGGAGTAGGCATTCGCAGTTTGTGCTTTTATACCGGCATTCAAGTTCAATTGTGCTAATTGAATTTGCTCTTCTAGATTGACAACTAATGTTTTACCCAGATTTAAATGATTAACAATTTCAAAAAGATTTTCATCATGATTGAAAATCGATAGTTGACTGAGTAAAAGTTGTCCAATTTGCCAATGGGTAACGGGTTTACGATCTTCTTTAATCAGGGAATAGGCGGCTTGTTGAACGCGATCGTGCAAGAAGCGATAATGCAGGGTCTGTTGAGACTGCTGGGGCTGTGAGTCTTCTGCTCCCAAAAAGAATTTGTAAATTTCACTTTT
>MUGG01000192.1 GCA_002148405.1 Alkalinema sp. CACIAM 70d
GCTAAAATTACTCCCCTGGCAATCTTACCAAAGGAGTAATAACAAAGCGATAGTAGAAAATGTCGTTACCACCCCCCCCATAGGTTGCGGTTGAGGAAGAACCCAACATCAGCCTATGTCGCTAAGCGGCATCGGTTTTGCCTTCTCGCAAAGTAACCCAAAGCTTTGGTCATTTTGGATTCCGCAAGGCTCAACCCAACCTACTAGTTTGTATGCTTAGCGTTTAGATCCCGTTCCAGTCGTGCTAGAGTCATTCATCGCTGGATCGCCATTCACAATTTCGCCTAGATTCAGCTTATCGCCCACAGATTCCATCTCTTTCTCGGCATTTTCAGCAGCAGCCTGGGATACCTTGCTCTGTTCTTCGCGGCGTTCAGCTTTCATCTGCTCAAGTTTTTCCGGAGAAATTTGGGGCTTAGCCGTATCGGTAGTCGCCGCCTGAACCGCTGGCTGCATCAATCCTAGAAACATCACTACCACAAGCAGCAGCACCATTGCCCGCTTAACCATCTGCTGAAACGAAACCATTGCACGAGAAATCATATATTTGCCTCCTGGACGAAAAATTGGGCTTAACCTGTCGTACGTTTCGTACTCCTCTAGTAAATATGGAAAGTGTGAAATCGCCTGCCTGTCGAAAGTATAAAATCGTGGTACCCGCTACCAAATGGAAAGTGTGAAATTTGCCTGCCTGTCGAAAGTATAAAATCGTGGTACCCGCTGCCAAAAAGCCTAAAGCCGTTGGGTATAGGGCAATTGATCCGTCGTAATGATGAGCGACATGATGATGGTTTCATTCGTCGTACCCGTCATTTCTGGACCAAGGTTGGTTGGCACCCACCAAAACAAGATCCCCGGCAACCCGCTTAATCACATCAAATTAAACCAGGGGGTGGGGTGATTTCAATTCGGTTCGCATCTAAATCCACCACAGGCACGATCGCTTCCACAAACGGAATCAAAATCGGCTCCTTCCGCCCTTCCGCCTGCACTTCCAGCAAATCATTTCCCGCAAACAATACGTTACTGACCGTTCCCACCAAATCCTGGGTTTCTTGTAAATAAACTGGCAGACCAATCAGATCCCCCACATGGAATTCACCCTCTTCCAATTCAGGCCGATCGCTACTTTCCACCAGCAACAGGCAGCCCCGCAACGCCTCCGCCGCATTACGATCGCCCACTCCCGCCAATTGGACAATATAGAGCCCTTTGCCCTCTTGGTAATAGCCCTTCAGGAGTTCGATCGGTTCCGGTTGGGTTTGGTTGGGGCGCAATAGCCAGCGGGTTCCCGGCTCCTCAAACCGTTCTGGAAAATCGGAACTGGGATAGATCCTCACCTCACCCCGAATCCCCTGGGCTGCAACGATCTTACCAATTTCCATAAACTCAGGCGGAACGGTCATGGGAACTCCCAACTCCAATCTAGATAATGAAATGTAAATTCAATCCAAAACGATTAATGAATTACAAACTAAATTAGTTTGTAATTACAAAATGTAGTGAGCCAACAATGCCACCTCTTCCAGTTAAGCATCACTCCGGAACAGAGTCGTTGCTTCCACATGCATTTTAGAAATCACCGGATCACGCTCGATCGCAGCATAGTAGCGTTGGGAGAGCAGATCTCCCATGGGATTGGGCTGGAGCATTGCTGTGGCCTTATCCAACAATGCCGCCAACACATCCAGCTCCACCGGCTCCTTCGCCGCCATGGCCTCATCGATTTCCACAATGTACTTTGACATTACCCGCAACCAAGCAAAATGCTCATGCTCCAACACCAGCTTAAAAAACTCCATGTTGTTGGCAATGCGTCCGTTCGTTTGCTCGTAAACCGCTTTCTCCGAGTCCAGCAAAGCTTTATGCAGCTTCAGCATCAGATTACGCACCGTCTTCAGTTGTTGGCGCGTCGCATCCAAGGAAGGATCAAAACTCGACATGGTAACTTGCCCGATTTGTACTGTGCTCGATTTGTACTGAGTCCAAATCAATTCGGCTCGACTTAATGGCTTGGAACCGAATTGCCTGGAATCAAGCTAGGTGCGATCGTGGCTAGGTCGATCGCACTAACGCCAAATTACCAGGATAACTCGTGGGCAAAGCTCTTGACTTGCTTAAAGTGAAAGGGGCCAGCCACGGAACCCCAAAGCATCTCATCGGTTTCCGGATCCCGACCCCGATCGAGGCTCCACATGGTTTGCCCTTGCTCCATCACCTCAAACTCATTATCCAGGTAAGACGTTTGGCCTTTGCGCTCCACCATGCACTGCTTGCCGGGTTCCACGCGGCCCTTAAAGCTATGCCCCGTCCATTCCACATGCATACCGCAGCCACACATCGGCTCTAAATCATCCCGCGTCAGTTGGGCCAGTTTTTCCAAATTACGGGCGGATCCCCGAAACGCATCTTCATTTTTGACGCGGTAATGGGGAATCTCAATGCGGCCATCGACTTCCACAAACTGCAACACCCGCAGCCGATAGGGTTGATCCTGGGCAAAGTCATAGGCTTGCTCAAGATAGAGCCCCGCTCCGCCAAAGAACTCCTTGGGCAAAGGTCGCATACAAACCCGGATATGGGCAAAAAACGGCGGATTTTCGATCGCCTGCTCTTGGTTGCTAAACTCACCTGCCATCCAGGTTACGAGGGTTTTGATATCGGTTGCGTGGGTCATTGTGGTTTCAAACCTTTTACACGAAACAGGAGAAACTGCGTCTTCTGATTGTCGCTGAAATTGTTGTCACTAACCAAGAGAAGACTGGGCGATCCATCCGGCAAACGCGGCCCCAGGGTCATGCCTTCCAAGTTATCCAGGTCGATACCCAATTCATTCAAATCCAGCAATGCCTGCTTTTGCACAGGTTTGACGACTTTAGGTAAATGTTGCACCGTGGGCAGGAGGGACGTATCCTTCGCGCCTGCAAAGGACATTTGAAACAGCTTGACCTGAAAGCCCCCCAGACCCAACGATCGCTCTAAGCTCAGAAAACGTCCCGCCGGATCCAGGGATAACAATTCACATAGGCCATGGCGAATTGCGGTACTCGGTGCGGGTTCCAGTTCATAGAGGTATTCCGCAATCAGATCGATCCGACCCGTTTCCACGTAGTAATGCAATAGACGAGCTTTGGCGCGGGTTTCGGCGGTTGGAGGTTCGGCATCTTGGGTCAGGGCAGATTCCGTGGCGGTAAATAGGCGATAGGGTTCCGTTGGCCCCATGCGAGCGGCTCCAGCGCTGAGGGTGAGCGCTTCGAAGCCGAGATTATCCTGAATACCTTGGTGCGTTGTTTGTTTAGATTGCGGATCCTCGATCGTTTTTGGGGTGTAATAGTCTGGGAAAAAGAGCTTGCGCAACAGTTTTCCGGTTTTTACATCAAATTCGTTCACAAAAGGCGAAATCTCATCACGGGCAACGCCTTCACTGGAAATCCACACCGTGCCTTGGGGCGTCAGGCTAATCCCTTCAGTGTCGATCGTGCGGCGTTCATAGGGTTCTCCATCGGCTTGCTGGAGAAACGTGACTCCCTGAACATCCACTTTGCTAAGGTGAGAGGCTGGATCGAGGTTGATTTTCAGCGTGTAGAACCGGGCGGGGGCTTTTTCACTACGATCGTCGGAAATGGCATAGAAGACATCCCGCTGGGGATCGTAGGTTATGCCAGACAAGCCCCCCACGGGCGTGTCCTCAAACTGGCTATCCTGTGGCAGGTCATACTCTCCCAAAAAGTCCAAGGACAGCGGTAAAAATAGCCGATCGGTTGCTTTAATTTGGGGCAGCGCACAGGCACTCAAACTCATCAACCAAAATGCTGCGATCGTCAGCACCATCAGCTTGAGGGATCTGAGGAGCGATCGTCGCCACTGCCAATCTTGCCACTGCCGATTTTGCCACTGCCCAGCCATGGACTATCTCCCAACAAAGTTGCCTTTCCCACGATACAGGGGAAACTGGCTACACCCAAGTGGCCTAGCTGTGATTTTCTACTCACAGCAGCCCAACAGCTTGCATACACCCCATCAACTTCCGTTTGCGTCCATGTTGAGTCACCAGTTGGTCACGATATTTCGTCCATTCTTTCTGCCGATCGGATTGCAAATAGGCCGTCTGCACCTGTTGCAGAAATTGCGCTGCCCTATCATAGCGATCGGCCTTACCCCGATCCATAATTTCCTCGGCGTACTTTTTACCCAGCTGAATCACCCAATCAGAATGACTAGCGGTAGCCGCTTGCATAACTTGAAGCATTAACTCCCGATCGTAGTAATGATCCACAACCGCGATCGCATCCTCTACTAACCCTTCCTGCAAAAAGATACCTACCCTGGCCTGTGCCCCAACCCAATGATCCAGTTGGCGTAAATGGTCTAATAGCTCCGGCTGCAAGGATTTCCACTGTTTACCCGCTAACGTTTGCAGGGCTTGATAATCGGCTAACTCAGGTTTTGCTTTGAAGGCAATGACTCGTAACTCCAAAGCCTTTGCTGTGTTTCCCAACCCTTCCGCTAACTCACTGGCCCACTGGGCAACGTCATAGCGGAGATAGGGGACATCCGATCGGCTAGAAGCGTCCAGCATAAACGTTTGCCATCTTTCAGGAAGATGCTTGGGCAGCGTTAATCCCCGTTCTGCAACTTGTAAGGCTTCTGGAATGGCCTCCTGTTCCCGGAGTTTTTTCGCAACTACAAACGCATCATCGATCGTAGGCAATCGATCGACCATGGCCATGGCCTCTGCAATTCGATCGTTTTCAATCAGCATTTCCATCGCCGATCGCGTTTGCTGTTCTGCGAAAGCTAAGCGTAGATACTCCACCGTTCGCCCTTGCTGAGCCAAAATTTTGAGGCGAACTTGGGCAAGATCGTCGGCATAGTCAGGTCGTTCTTCCCCCCATAAATCAGTGGCTTCTCCGGCTAATACTGCCTGTAACCGTTCGTCATCCCAGCCCTCGCGCAAGGCTGCACTGCCTAGGGAAAACTCTGCATTCAATTCCTCCGCCCATTCTTCTAATTGGACTTGGCGATCGATGCGCTCCTGCTCAGATAATTCGCTTGTTAGAATTGCTTCTGCCCAAGCTGGGTCGAGAATCTCCAAAACCTCCTCCGCATTGCCACCATAGTCCAATAGGTCATCCCAGCCCCGGCAAATTTCGGTGGTGATTGCTTCTAAAATCACACTGGCGTTGTGACCATCCCCTCGATCGCTAAACTCCTGAGCAGACTGAATTAACTCTGGTAATTCCTCTATAAGTAAATTTGTCTCTCCGCCCTCTTCCCAGTGGTTGATCGTATTACGGACTAGGTCACGAGCTCGATTAGCAAAAGGTTTCGGGTCGATTGTAGTTTTTCGAGTGCGCGTGCTGCTAGCGGACTTTTTAGCGTGTGGTTCTGCGGTCTGAGATGATTGCTGCTGTGAGGCTTGTTGAGTCGTTACTTGCGTTGGCTGAGTTTCCAACTTAATGGCAATTAGTTCAACATTATTAATGATCTGCGGGTCATCTTCTACCAGATTAATAACCAGTTGTTTAACCTGCTCTAAATTGAAGGGCTCCAGAATTTCTTCGATCGTCCTTCCCGTTTCGATCTGCTCAGGGTTGTGAATACAGGTTAAACCAGCCGCAATGATATGTTTACACCAGCCTTCGTAGTCATATTGACAGGTACAAGTCGCCTGCCGAATGCCCCCAGCATCGATCGTCAGTTGCACACAGTAGGGTTCGTATTCACTGCCTTCGACTAATGCCTGGATTGTCCCGCCTCGCTGGGTCAGTTCAACCACAGCGCCCGCTTGGTAATACCCCTGCCCACGATCGAAGGACTTCGCCGTCGAATGGGACTTCAGCATGGATTCTGTGATCTGGGGTTTGGGAGACTTGGGAGATTTCATGGGCGAAAGAGGGGAAGGGTAGAGGGGGGGGGAGGGTCGTCAGGGGGTAGAAAAGCCCGACTGCCCTATTCTGACTGCCCTTTATTGTCCCTAGGGTTCTACGAAATGCGCCGCCGCTGCCATAGATTCTTAATCATTACGCCCGCTTCTCCACACCCGCTTCTCCGGAAATAGCGTATACTACATGTAGTATACAATGTATTACAAATCTAGGAAATGGCTGGCAAGATTAACGGCAATATTTATCCCGAATGCCGTCCAGCTTTTAGAATGGTTGTTTGCATAGCGTCAATTGCAGGAGTGAATCCCGTGGAGTCTCGTTACAGTCCCGCTGAGATTGAGGAAAAATGGCAGCAGGTATGGGCCGAACAAGGTCTGCACCAAACTTCAACCGACAGCAGCAAGCCCAAATTCTACGCACTGTCGATGTTTCCCTATCCTTCGGGCAACCTCCACATGGGCCACGTCCGCGTCTATACGATCGTTGATGTCATCGCCCGCCTGAAGCGGATGCAGGGCTATCGGGTACTGAATCCCATGGGTTGGGATGCCTTTGGGTTGCCAGCGGAAAATGCCGCGATCGAACGGGGCATCCATCCCGCCAAATGGACGTACTCCAACATCGCCCAAATGCGCAAACAGTTGGACAGCCTGGGGATCTCCTTCGACTGGAGTAAAGAAGTCACCACCTGCTCCCCGGACTACTACAAATGGACGCAATGGTTGTTCCTGCAATTCTTCCAGTCTGGCTTGGCCTACCAAAAGGAAGCCACCGTCAACTGGGATCCCATCGATCAAACCGTGTTGGCTAACGAGCAGGTGGATAGCGAAGGGAAATCGTGGCGATCGGGCGCGAAGGTTGAACGCAAACAACTGCGCCAATGGTTCTTCAAAATTACCGACTATGCCGAGCAACTGTTGCAGGACTTGGAGCAACTGGGCGGCTGGCCGGAAAAAGTGCGGCTGATGCAGGCCAACTGGATCGGCAAGTCCACGGGCGCGCAAGTTACCTTCCAAACCGAGCAGGGCGATGACTTAGTTGTCTTCACAACCCGACCCGATACCCTGTGGGGAGCCACCTTTATGGTGATTGCCCCAGAACATCCCCTGGTGGAAAAATTAACCGTACCCGCCCAAGCCGACGCGATCAAAGCCTACCAAGCCGAAGCCGAAGCCAAAAGCGACATCGATCGTACCGCCGAAGGTAAGGAAAAAACCGGGGTCTGGACGGGGAGCTATGCCATCAATCCGGTGAACGGAGCCAAGGTACCCATCTGGATTGCCGACTACGTCATGATGGACTACGGCACCGGGGCAATCATGGCGGTTCCGGCCCACGACCAACGGGACTTCGAGTTTGCCCGCAAGTTTGGCTTAGAAGTCAAAGTCGTGGTGCAGCCGGAGGGCGAACGCTTGGAGGGCGCAACGATGGCTGAAGCTTGGCCGGGAGAGGGCGTCATGGTCAACTCTGGCCCCTTGGATGGGGTGACTGCTGGCAAGGGCAAAGGCCAAAGTGTGGAGGCCGCCGTGCAATGGCTGGAAACCAACCAAAAGGGCAAAGGCACCGCTAACTACCGCCTGCGGGATTGGTTGATTTCTCGGCAGCGCTACTGGGGCTGTCCCATCCCGATCGTCCATTGCCCTGACTGTGGTGCGGTTCCGGTTCCCGATGACCAGTTGCCCGTGCAGTTGCCTGAGGATGTGGAGTTTTCCGGCAAAGGCTCTCCCCTGGCGAAGTTGGAGTCCTGGGTCAATACCCCCTGTCCCAGTTGCGGCACCCCCGCTAAACGGGAAACGGACACGATGGATACTTTCATGTGTTCCTCTTGGTATTTCATGCGCTATCCCGATGCCCAGAATGCGGAGGCGGTTTTCGATCCGACGATCGGCAATAGCTGGATGCCAGTAGATCAATACGTGGGTGGTATTGAACATGCAATTTTGCACTTGCTGTATTCCCGCTTCTTTACCAAAGTCGTGAGAGATCGCGGTTTACTGAATTGCGATGAACCCTTCCAGCGCTTGCTGACCCAGGGCATGGTGCAGGGCCGCACCTACAAAAATCCGCGCACGGACAAATACGTCATTCCCCAAAACATCACTGATTTTGCCAATCCGATCGATCCGGAAACGGGGGAAGCGTTGGAAGTGGTGTACGAAAAGATGTCCAAATCGAAACACAATGGCGTTGCTCCCGGTGATGTGATTAGCAAATACGGTGCGGATACTGCCCGGATGTTTATTCTGTTTAAAGCTCCGCCAGAAAAGGATTTGGAGTGGGATGATGCAGATGTGGAAGGTCAGTTCCGCTTCTTGAATCGGGTTTGGCGGTTGGTGACGGAGTCGGGGGTCTCTGCCGATCCGGTGACGTTACCCGATAGCTTGACGAAGGAAGAGAAGGATCTGCGTCGATCGATTCACACTGCCATTAAAGAGGTCACGGAAGACTTGACCGACGACTATCAGTTCAATACGGCTGTATCGGAGCTGATGAAGTTGAGCAATGCCTTGAATGACGCGAAGTGCAAAACCTCTCCGGTCTATGCGGAAGGGGTGCAAACGTTGCTGTTGCTGTTAGCGCCCTTTGCGCCCCACATGGCCGATGAACTGTGGGCTAGCTTGGGGCATTCCCAGTCGATCCATACCCACGGGTTCCCGATCGTGGATCCCAAGGCGTTGGTGGCCGATGAGTTGACGATCGTGATTCAAATCCTGGGCAAAACCCGAGGCACCATTACGGTTCCGGCGGCTTCCACCAAGGAGCAAATCGAGGCATTGGCGAAAAATTCTGACATTGCCCAAAAACATATTGCGGGTAAAGAGATTAAGAAAACGATCGTCGTTCCCGGTAAATTGGTAAACTTTGTAGTAGCTTAAAATCGCAACTATAAGCCCAATTAACACTCACATTTTGCACACCTCATAGTCATCTTTATAGACATTAGGTAGGAGAAAATTGATTTCTTCTACCTAGTCCTTATTTAGAAATCCAAGCATCGATCGGCAAATAGATTTTGCATGAGAGGATTCCATGGTTTGGGTTAGAACTTGCTTCACTGGACTATGTTTCACGATCGCCTGGGGGTTAATAGGTCTATTGACGGTGAGCTTAGTTCGCAGCTTCCGGCAGGGCTACAAAACCGTCCAGCGACTGCATCAGATTCCCTGTAGCACCTGCCAGTATTTCACGGGGGATTACAACTTAAAATGTACAATTCACCCGGTTATTGCCCTATCTGAATCGGCGATCGGGTGCCGGGATTATCACGGTGATTAGGCAATGTCTGGGGCTGAGTGATCCAGGTCTTGACGGAGTTGCTCGATTGCATCGATCGACAAACCGGTGGTGCGTGCAATCACCTCTACCGCGATCCCCTCTCGCAGGAGACCCAACGCCACCGATCGAACTGCTAACTCTTGTCCTTCTGCACGTCCTTCTGCACGTCCTTCTGCTAATCCCTCGGCCAGCCCTTCAGCGAGCCCCTCCGCTCGGGCTTCATAACGCTATTCTTGCCGTCGTTTTAGATAAGCAGCAGATAATTGCATAATTAGCTCCTCATCATCGGGGGTTAGTTGTCGTCGTGTTTCTAAGTTGGTGCGATAGTCCGCAAGAATTTCTTCAACGCTAGGGTGAAGCTCACAGGTCGTCGGTGGGCATGATCAACCAACGCATGGCATGGGTAACCCAATAAATGACACGGGTAACCCAATAAAATTAATGAAAAAATAAATTCTAAACGAGACGTTAATTACAGTCATATTCCGCGACTGCAAACCATCGATCGTGGATAGCCAGAGAACCGGATAACGCCCCTACACCAAGGGAGCCAGCGATCGCTGACAGGTGGGGCAGACAGCATGAACCGTCATTTGGCAGTCCAATAGATGAAAGCCTTCTTTTTCAGCGACTTTCGCACCCACTTTGAGGACAGAATCACTCTTAAATTCAATCGTTTTGCTACAGCGCACACAAATTAAATGGTGGTGGTGGTAGGGGGAAGGCTGGTTGATTTCGTAGTGCTTGTGGCCTTCCGCTAGCTCCAATTCCCGCAAAATCCCCATGCGCGACATCAGTTTGAGAGTGCGGTAAATCGTGGAGAGGCTGATACCCGCATTTTGACCCTCTAATAGTTCATAGAGGTCTTCTGCGCTAAGGTGATTACCCTCAGGCAGATTTTGAAATACATGGAGAATGACTTCTCGCTGGGGGGTCATCCGCCAACCCCGTTCATTGAGTTCAGCCTTAAGCGATGCAGCAGTATAGGAGCTTGGCATAGGTTTACTCTTAAGTGAATGCTCGGTTTACTCTCAATAACACGTGCTTGATGCAAATAGCATACACAAGCCCTTATTGATTTGCAAGTAAGTCTGCTTGTTGAGAGTAAAAACATTACGTCATTCCTTACTGGGGATCCAATATTAGGGGTTCGCTGTTAGAACTCCACCAGATCAGAGATCCCAGTTAATAGCCCTCATTCTGCAACACCTCTTCACAGAATTACGAAGTATCAGGATCATTCTGAAATGAAGCTGTTACTATAGTCAATTGCATCCATTTATTCGCAATAATGAATGGCGTTCGAGTCCTTCACATCTATATACTTGGGAAGATTCCACATGAAAGAGCTTGACCTCGCATCTACCACGCAGTTGCTAAACTCGATTATGGAGTACGAGTTAGCAGGCGTGGTGCGCTATACTCATTACTCGTTAATGGTGACAGGCCCAAACCGCATTCCGATCGTCCAGTTTTTGAAGGGACAGGCAACCGAATCGCTGCTCCATGCGCAACAAGCAGGGGAGATTTTGACGGGTTTGGGGGGGCACCCGAGTTTGAAAATTGCACCGATTGAGGAAAGCTTTAAGCATTCAATCTACGATATTCTGCTGGAAAGCATGAACCACGAAACCCAAGCACTTCAGCTCTATAAAGACTTGCTTGAGGTGGTAGAAAATGCCAGCGTTTACTTGGAAGAATATGCGCGGGGCATGATTGGTCAAGAGGAAATGCATAGTATTGAATTGCGTAAGATGTTGCGGGATTTCAGCCCTGAAGGTGCTGCGCCATTGATGGGGTTTGGGCAGAGCCATGGAAAAGAAAAGGAGAAGGAAGACAAGGAAAAAAACGGGAAACACAAAAAAAAGCATTAACCCGTGGGCTGCAAAGCATCGGTGAAAGGGTATGAGTCGATCCATCGATCTTCTTTTTACCCAATCTCTGGAGTACAGCTTTTTTCAGTTTTCCGCTGGATCAACGTATCTCCATTGCGACTTTCTTAGATGAAACCTGTGACTAAATCATCGTTATCACGAGAAGCAACATCTTCAATACTGAAATTAATCCAATTTTCAACCCTTGCGATGCAAAGCTGGTAGGACAAACTTAGCAACGCAAGCCAATCAGGTTGACCGATTACGGAGACAAGTTCTCTCAAAAAAATTCGCCCGTAATTACCGCAAGGTTACGTATAACCACGGATGAGAAAGGCGCAGTTGGTTGCCATGATCAAACTAAGTTATTAGATCGGAGCGCATCAATTTTCACAGCTACCGACTCAGCAGCGATCGTTGCTGAGTTTTTTTGAGGAAATTACGGAATTTTGGTGAATTCGGTTATTGCAATCGCTTGTAAGGGCAAGTTAACACCAATAGCCTAAGGAGAACCACCACCATGAGTCAACAGGGTAACTTCTCACTTTCTACCAAAGACGTTATTCATATTGAGAATTTTCACGGTAAGGGAGCACTATTACAGAACGATGCAACCCTCAGAATTCAAACCCTTTTGCGCCAATTAGAGACCATTCTGAAACAGTCTGGATCACTATCCATCGATGAAATTACGGCATTGCTCCAGCAAGGCATTCCCTGTGAAGTTCTCCAACCCGGTGCACCGGACTGGCAAAGTGGGACTTTGCAACTCAGCCTACAATTTCACCCTGGCGCAGCACCCATGGCCGCTTCCATGGAAGTTCAGCAAGTCGCCGCACCCGTTTCTCCTGCTGTGCCATCGGTTGCCTCTGTGACTGAGTCTGCGGCTCCGTCTGCTCTACAAGCTCCAGACAGTTTATCAATGATGGACAAGGGCGAGATCGCAGCACCCGAGATCACTGAAGCCGCGATCGATGCCATGGGATTTGATGTCCCAGAAATGACCGATGAGCTAACGGATGAGTCCACTTTTGAGGCAGCTCTGTTGGAAGATGAAGCAAGTGCGATCGAAGATGCCTTTGCTGTGAGTGGCTTGGATGAGAATGACCTCAGTGCGGGACTAGACTCAGAAATCGGTAGCGAGTTTGATGGCTTGCTGAATGATGAGATAGATGCTAACCCAGCAGTTTCAGCTGACATGATGGGGGATGTTGATAACGAGCTAGATGAATTCGCATTTATGAATGCAGAAGCTAGCAGTACAGACAATGTAGAAGTAGACGTAGAAATGGCATTTGACCTGGATAGTCAAGCGGTTGATGTGGGTTCGGTTAACGATCTAGATAGCCCTTGGGATCTCAACAATGAACTGGATGCCATGTTACTTCAGAACGGCAATAGCTAACATCAAATTCACAAGCAGTCACGGGTCAAACCATCGTTGATGGGAAGCCTCCAGAAGTGTAGTTAAGTCTTCAATAGCTACTTCGGAGGCTTTTTGATTGGAGTTAAGTTGACCGGACACCATCCGATCGAACCAAGAATACTGCTGTCTCCACATGGGGAGTTTGGGGAAAGAAATCCGCTGGCTGTACCCGTTGTAATTCATACAGTCCATCAGCACAGAGAATCTTTAAATCCCGTGCGAGGGTAGCCGGGTTACAACTAACATAGACAATTTGCTGAGGGTGCCATTGGCGCAGGCTCTCTAAAACGGGACGCTCGCAGCCTTTGCGGGGGGGGTCAAGCAGCACAATATCTGGCTGAGTTTCTAAGGTGGGCAACAGGGTTTCCACGGCACCTACATAAAACTCAGCATTATTAATTTGGTTGCTGGCAGCGTTGATTTTAGCTTGTTCGATCGCGGTGGCTTGGATTTCAATACCAATCACTTGTTTGGCTTGTTTCGCGAGGGGTAAGGAAAGGGTTCCAATGCCGCAGTAGGCATCCACGATCGTTTCCTGGCCTTGTAGATTCAGTTCCTGCTGGATGGTTTGGAGAAGTGCTTCTGCCTGCTCGGTGTAGACTTGAAAAAATGTGTCTGGCCCCATTTGAAATGTGAGATCTGCAAAGGTTTCTTCTAGGTAGCCCTGACCAACAATACAAAAGGTTTGTGGACCAAAAATAGTATTGGTTTTACTAGGATTTAGATTTAAACACACCCCCACTAATCCGAAGCGCTGCATCCAAGTCGATGCCTGTTGCCAGAGGTCGTTAATTTTTCGATCCTTCGCCACGATCGTCAACAACAGATCCCCCGTGCGCCGTCCTACTCGTAAACCAATGTGGCGAATATTCCCTTGGTGGGTCGTCTCGTCATAGATGGGCCATTTCCGTTTGCCGATATCCTGCTTGACGGCTTCCAGAATGGGATTCAGCCGTTCGTCTTGGATAGGACATTGGTTGAGATTGACGATTTGGTGGCTTCCCTTTTGGTAGTAGCCTGCAATAACTCGACCATGGACGATCGCTTTACCTGACTTTTTTAACTCAGGTGCGTTGCCATCTTGGCTGTTAGATTTACCATCCAGTTTACTGCTGGGTTTACTACTACTGGGTTTGCCACTGGCGTGACCACTTTGCCGCTCAGCTAATCCCACTGGATAGGTTGATTTGTTGCGATAGTGCAAGGCTGACCCGATCGCTAACACGGGATCAACCTTCACATCACTAAATCCCCCAATCCGTTGCAAAGCTTGAAGGACTTGATTGCGCTTAGCTTCCAGTTGATAGTCATAGCTGACATGCTGCCACTGGCAACCGCCGCATTTGTCCGCCACGATGCAACTCGGTCGGATACGGTGGGGCGAGGCTTCTAGCAAATCCTGAACTTTGCCGTGGGCGTATTGAGGTTTGACCCGCAATAGACGGACACTGACCCGATCGCCCGTGACCGTATCCGGCACAAACACCACCCGATCGTCCACTCGACCGACCCCATCGCCACTATCGCTCAAATCCGTGATGGTGACTTCGACTAACTCACCCTGCTTCCAAGGATTAGAGCGATCGGGCGCGGAATGGGAAACGAAGGACATAGGTAGTAGTTGGAGGAGAGTAAGCGTACAGAATACCGATTTAGCATACCAGGATCGGACAACTCCTGGATTCGATAGGGAAAGTCAAGCTTATTTTGTTGAAATTTGTATCATATCTCCCCTTCCGTGCCCTCCTCTCCCCGCCCACCCCATTGACGCCCAAGAAATCCCTCGTGACCCTACGGCTAGGCTATTCCAGACTGTAACGCGATCGGAGAAATTCGGAGAAGTTAATGATCCCCAAAAGACAGACCTTTAAAGAATTTGGTTGAATTTCCGTTTTAAGCACGATCGGCTCTGTAGCATTAACCAATCAATTTGATTTCAGGATTGTGTTTTATTAATTTTCTCCAGAGGTTGTATGGCATTTACAAACGGAACACTGATCCAGTATTTCCATTGGTATATTTCCGACAAAGGAATTCTGTGGGACGAAGTCAACAAAAACGCAGCGGAACTCGCAGCAAATGGCTTTACCGGAATTTGGTTGCCACCTGCGTACAAGGGTTTGTCAGGACAGTATGACGTAGGATATGGAGTGTATGACCTCTACGACCTTGGAGAATTCGATCAGAAAAACTCCATTCGCACGAAATACGGAACTAAACAGCAATACTTAGACGCTATTCGATCGCTGCAACAGGCCAAAATCCAAGTCTATGCCGATGCTGTCTTAAACCACAAAATGGGAGGCGATGCAGCGGAAACAATGAAAGCAATGCCCTTTTCTCAGGACAATCGCATCACGCCAAAAGGCCCAATGCAGGAGATTAAAAGCTATACCGCTTTCACCTTTCCGGGTCGATCGGGGAAATACTCCAACTTTGAATGGCATTGGTGGCATTTTGATGCAGTGGATTACAACGATTACAATTCCGGCGATCGCGGCACCATTTATTTACTCGAAGGCAAGACCTTTGATGACTACGTTGCCCTAGAAAAGGGGAATTTTGCCTATCTCATGGGTTGTGATTTAGATTGCCAGCATGCTGATGTCCGTAAGGAGTTAATCAACTGGGGTAAATGGTACCTCGACACCACAGGTGTTGATGGATTTCGTTTAGATGCCATTAAACACATTGCGGCTTGGTTTTTCCCAGAATGGATCGATGCATTGGAAAAATATGCTGGGAGAGATCTCTTTGTAGTTGGCGAATATTGGTCGCCGGATATTCAATCCTTACACTGGTACATTGACTTAACTGGGGGACGTCTGGCTGTTTTTGATGTGCCACTGCATTACAATTTCCATTACGCCAGCAAAACAGGACGCAATTACGATTTACGCCGCATCCTGGATGGCACCTTGATGCAACAGCGTCCAACCCACGCTGTCACCTTTGTTGAAAATCATGATTCCCAACCTCTGCAAGCGCTGGAATCCGTCGTGGAACCGTGGTTTAAACCCTTGGCCTATGCATTTATCCTGCTCCGCCAAGAAGGGTATCCCTGTGTGTTCTATGCCGATTACTATGGCGCGGAATATCGCGATCGCGGACGCGATGGCAATCAGTACCATATTGTGCTGCCGTCCCACCGTTGGTTACTCGATCGCTTCTTAAAAGCCCGTCAAGAATACGCTTACGGGGAACAGATTAATTATCTAGATCATCCCAACTGCATCGGCTGGACGCGCCTAGGCGATGTCGAACATCCCAATGCCATGGCTGTCCTCATGAGTAATGGAACCGACGGTTACAAGTGGATGCGGGTGGGCAAACCTAATACGGTATTTAATGACATCACCAAACACATTGCAACCCCAGTTACGACAAACAACGACGGTTGGGGACAATTCTTCTGCAAAGGCGGCTCTGTTTCCGTTTGGATCGAAGATACGCAATCTTAATTGTTATTCCATAGGCTCGGATTGCGTTTTTCAACGATCGACCGTTTATCAATCATCGTAATCATCGTTGGCATATCGGGGGAAACTTTGTCTGCAAGGTTTAGTTGATTAATAACCTGTGGAAATGTTTTCCCCTCAGTCATTTGGTAAGCAATTTCTTCCACATCATCCCAAGCCAGATCACTTTGCAAATAAGCTTTCACCATCACATTTAGCAAATTTTCCCACTGCGTTCCTTCTTCCTTGATCAACATGGCATGGGGAATCGCTAATTCCTTCGGGAAACGGTAGTACCAAGTACTTGGCTCTCTTTTACGAACAGCATCAAATAAGGTGAGATGATCATTATTATTGACCGCTGTATCTAGCTCAGTGGCCAGAATAAACATCGGTGGCGTAGGTTCCGACTGGGCACGATTTACAGCTTCTTGGCCCATGCGCAAGATAGCCTTGGTTGCTGGTATGGGAAAACCAGAATAGCCAACCCGATCCATTTCTGCTTTATCTTTCCATTCCACATAGTCCTTGGAGTAAGTTGCCAGCAAGTCAAGGACAAATCGACTATTGCCTAAATAGGGAGCAAACAACAGCGATCGGGTAATGTCTGTTGCTTTTTCCACCGAAAGCCATGCAGCCAATGTGCCGCCCCCCGATAATCCCCCCACAACCACTTCATCACCCAACGTTTTGGCACTTTTTAAACAATCGATCGCAAAATCTTTATAGATCTGAGACTCTAGCGGCAGCGGCGGCGGATTATTTTTATCCCAATTCCCAGCTCGGCCATGACCGGGCAAAAGAGGAATCATAATGTTGTAGCCTGCTTGGTAAAGGATTTGGCCTAGGGAGGCAAACTGAAACGGAGCTGCCGTAAACCCATGGAAAAACAGACAAACTTTACCAGTATCTTTGGGTTGGATTAAAAACCGCGATCGGCATTTCTCGTTACGAAGTCCAATGCTATCCTCACGGAACTTGGTCTGCTGAACGAGCAGGTTAGTCATAGCGGTTCGGTAGAGATGGTTGAGTAGATTTGCCATAGCCACGAGATGCGCAAGGTAATAGAGATCCATTGCACTCAGCCATCCATTCCCGTCGAGAATTAGATAGGGAGAGCTCTGAGTCAGAATTTCTGATTACTCATTAAGGGTAACCAGAGAATTCCTAAATGGATACATCGGCTGCTGAAAATTTTGCGGAGATGATTCATTCAGGAATTGTATACATTCGATCGAACTTCACCCATCCCTAAAATCTTCTATACCCACTCTTCTACGCCACGACCATCGTACCGATCCCGGAGTCGGTGAAGATTTCCAGCAGCAGCGAATGGGGTAAGCGACCATCAATGATGTGGGCTGCCCGCACCCCTTGAGCGAGCGATCGTACGCAGCAACTTAACTTGGGAATCATGCCGCCGGAAACGGTGCCATCATCGATTAAGGCGCGGGCTTCCCGAATCGACAATTGGTGAATCAAGCTATCCGGCACCTTGGGATCCTTCATCAGACCCGGTGTATCGGTCAACAGAATCAACTTCTCTGCGCCCAGCGCCGCCGCAATTTCCCCAGCCACGGTATCGGCATTGATGTTGTAGGACTGACCCATCTCATCTGCCGCCACACTGGAGACGATCGGAATATGGCCATCGTTAATCAGCACTTCAATCAGGCGCGGGTTGACTGTAGACACTTCGCCGACAAAGCCGACACCTTCTTCATCGGCAGGGCGTGCTGTCAGCAGGTTGCCATCTTTGCCACACAGCCCCACCGCAGAGCCGCCCGCTTGGTTGACCAGCGCCACAATTTCCTTATTTAACCGACCCACTAATACCATTTCCACCACATCCATCGTGGGGGCATCGGTGACGCGCAGGCCGTTTTTGAACTGCGGTTCGATGTTCAGCTTACCCAGCCAGGTATTGATTTCTGGGCCGCCGCCATGGACAAGCACCGGACGAATGCCCACCGACGCCATAAACACCACATCCCGAATCACCTGATCCTTGAGGGTGCTGTCCTTCATGGCTGCGCCGCCGTATTTCACCACGATCGTCCGCCCTGCAAACTGTTGGATATAGGGCAACGCCTCGCTCAGAATATTGACCCGAACCGAGGCATCTGCAAGGCAGTTATCAAGGGGCATGGACATGGCGATCGACCGCTGGTTAAAAAACAACGTTATCTAGATTACAAGATGATATGAAGCATGACGTGGTATGTGATGGACTGATGAGATTACTTTTCTAAAATTACTCCTCTAAGTGAAAGGGCTTTTGGCGGTTCAGTTCTTCAATTTCTGCGTCCTGCTCCCGCTTTTCCTGGCAGGCTTTGGCCAAGGCGAGGAGGATGCGATCGCAAATTTCCTCCGGTGTATCCGTTTCCCCTAGCATAATTCTCAGGTCGGCTTGGGCGTAGAGGGCTTGGCGATCGTGATAGAGCGATCGCAGCTTGGTTTCCAGGTCAGTGCCCTGGAGGAGCGGACGGGTGGTATCTGCGGCTAGTCGAGCTTGCAAAATCTCGATCGAGGCATCCAGCCAGATAATCACTCCATGGCGCAGGTAACCCCAATTTTCCGGCTTGAGGACAATGCCGCCCCCGGTGGCCACGAGCTTGCGACCATGACCCGCAATTTCCGCCAGCACGCGGGTTTCCAGTTCCCGAAAGACGGCTTCTCCGGATTCAGCGAAAATTTGGCTCACCGGTTGCTGAGCCACCTGCTCGATTACGGTATCGCTGTCGAAGAACTGATAGCCCAAGCGATCGGCTAGGATTTTGCCGACGGTGGATTTGCCGGATCCCATCATGCCAATGAGATAGAGGTTGGTGCCTTGCAGGTCTTGGTGAACGGTGGTGGGATTAACGATCATCTTCTAGGTTGCGGGAGGGGGGGACAATGACTCGAAATTCGGCGTCTACAACATCTCGGCGGACGGGCTGACGAGGTTGGGGTTCGCGATCGGGTTGGGGCCGATCGACGACGGGGCCATTGTCCCAATCTTCGTCCCAATCTTCAACTAGGGGGGTTTCTGTGCCCCAGTCATCGTCCCAGGTTTCTCGATCGTTGGAGCGATCTCGAGAGGTGTTTCGACCAGGTTGCCGATCGCGGGGTCGATCGTTCGATCGTTGGCCCCAGCGGGGAAATTTGAGCGAGGTGGTGGAGAGTTTGAGGAGGGCGGTGATGGCGAAGGTGGTGGTGGTGCCCAATAGCAACCCTAGGAGCAACCAGAGGGCCAGCGGCAACGGCCCCAGCGCTACACCAAAAAAGACTAGTGGCAAGCTCGTGGTAACGTTTTGCCAGATGAAGATGCCTAATCCCAGGGTCAGCCCTAGGAGGGAGATTAAGCGGAGGATGGGCATGGTAGCTAGCTGATGGCCAAGATCTGCATCAGCCCTCGATCGAACATCTTCCAGCTTAGCCCACAGCGGATAACCCTAGCGCGATTGATCGCGTTCCATCATGCTGATGTATTTCCAATCGGAGCCGAGGACGGGGATGGGGGGACTCCAACGAATGCGCTCACAAAATCGCACCACTTGTAGTTGGTTAATCGTGGTTTGAATTTCTTCGCGGGTACCGAGCAGGTAAATTTGGAAGGGTCTGCGGGAATCGTCGATCGAATTTTCTGGGCGATCAGTGCCGCCAAAGCCAGTAAACATGGGATTTCTCCTGGGTGTTGAGATGGGAAGAAATCCCAAAAATTAAGACCACCCTTTTGCGCAGGACAAGTAGGGTGGCCCGATCGAATGTTAAAATCCGTGTCAGACCGCCTAGCTGCTCGCTTCAGCTTGGGGTTTAGCTACCCTTTGTTGTTGACCGCAACGCTGGGTAGCGCCTTAATTTTTGGGGTCGTAGCTGATTCAATCGGGACTTAACGCACACGGTTTCATTCAGCTATGAAAAACAAGCCTAGGGGTAAACTAAGGCGCTGTCAACTATTTTGCGATTGTTTGCAATGTTGTGATGTTTGGTAATGTGGCATCTGGCAACGGAAAGATGATGCGATCGACCAGAGGCGTTTCATACCAAATTGATTGATCAATGCTACAGATCCGATCCCCTCTAGCCCCCTTATTACGGGAAGTTTTAAGCATATTTTCTCTTTTCTCCCTTTTAATGACATTTCTCTCATTTTTCCTCTTCTTTTTCTTATTCCCCCTTTATTAAGGGGGGTTAGGGGGATCTGCCCCTTTTGCATAGACGAATCAATTGTGAAAGCATTTCTCTATCTACTAGAAAATCATCACATAAACAACGATCGCAACAAGAATCACGCTACCCCAGAAGAGATACTCTGTCCGATGAAGTTTACGTCATTTTCTAGCACGGACAGCTTGCTTCGGAAGTTTTAGGGTTGTGGCTTGCTGCTGAGTTGCAATTTTTGCATTGAAATTGTAGATAGCGTTATTACATTTCTCAACCTCATGATCGAGCTCAAGTTCCGTAAAGATGACTTTTGCTTGCTCGTAGGCTTGGAGGGCTGCGATCGTCGGGACACGCCCCCAGCCTAACCTCAAGTCGTTTTCCGATAGGTCTTTCGTTCCAAAATTTCCTTCAGCACCAACGTCAATACCCCTAATAACCCCAACAACACCGAAGCCGAAAACGCCGCCCCCGTCGCATACTGCTTATAAGAATCCTCCACAAACAGCGGCAAAGTCTGCGTCTTTCGAGCAATATTACCCGCCACCACCGACACCGCCCCAAATTCCCCCATCGCCCGCGCATTCGTCAGCAACACCCCATACAGCAGACCCCAACGAATATTCGGCAACGTCACATTCCAAAAAATCTGCCAATTATTAGCCCCCAAGGTTCTGGCAGCCTCTTCCTCATCCATACCAATTTCCTCCAGCACCGGAATCACCTCCCGCGCCACAAACGGCAACGTCACAAACGCCGTCGCCAGCACAATCCCCGGCACCGCAAAAATCACCTTGAAATTGAAAAATTGCAAAATCGGACCCAGCCAGCCCTGCTGTCCATACAACAGCACCATCATCAACCCCGCCACAACCGGTGAAATGGAAAACGGCAAATCCAGAATACTAATGACGATCGGTTTGCCCCGGAACGGATGACGCGCGATCGCCCAAGCCGCAAACAAGCCAAATACTGTATTCAATGGCACCACAATGAATGCAATGAACAACGTCAGCCCGATCGCGCTTTGCATATCCCCTTCCGCAAAGTGGCCCAGAAATGCACCAAACCCCTTCGCAAACGCCTGATAAAACACATTCACCGCAGGCAGCAGCAACACCAACGCGAGATAGCCCACCGCGATCGCGATCATCACCCACTGCGACCAAGGCTTAGATGAACTGGAACCCGATGAATTAGTTTGCATAACGTCGTCCCCAAGCTTGTAGCAAATTAATCAACAGAAGCAACACAAACGAGATGATCAGCAGAACTGTTCCAATCACCGTTGCCCCCACAATGTTGTACTGTTCCAGTTGTTGGAAAATCAGCACTGGCGCAATCAAATCCTTAAACGGTGTATTCGACGCAATCATCACCGTCGAACCATATTCCCCCACAGCCCGAGAAAAGCCCAAAGCAACCCCCGTCAAAATCGCAGGCAACAACGGCGGCAACGTCACCCGCACAAACGTCTGAATCTTAGACGCGCCCAACGACCAAGCCGCTTCCTCCAGTTCCCGTTCCATTTCGCTCAGTACTGGTTGCACCGTCCGCACCACAAACGGTAGTGAGATAAACAACATCGCGATCGCCACGCCCAACCGGGTAAAGGCAATTTTGATCCCAAAGGGAGCCAATAACTCACCAATCCACCCCTTGGGACTGTAGACCGTCGCCAGCGTCAATCCCGCCACCGCCGTCGGCAACGCAAACGGCAAATCCACGATCGCATCAATCAGTCGCTTCCCCGGAAAGGAATAGCGCACCAACACCCAAGCAACCAACGTCCCAAACAGTCCGTTTATTAACGCACTCCCCAAGGCCGTCACAAACGTCACTTCATAGGCCGACAACGCGATCGGACTCGTAGCAATCCGCCAAAATTCACTCGGTTCTGCCGTAACCGCCTTACCAAACAACGCCGCGATCGGCAGTACCAGCATCCACGCCAGATACCCGATCGTCACGCGCCACGGCAGAGAAATTTTGCCTAAGTACCCTAACGGTTGTCGCCAGGAACGGAAGGGAGCAACTGCCATAAAAACAATCCACAAGATAAAGAATCAAATCAGCCAACGGAACTCAGAAGCTTGCGTCTAAATCCCCTTGAATTTCGATCCCCCTACATTTCCCTTATTAAGAGGGACTTTGAATCTGTTTTTTCCGGTTCCCCCTTTCGTCAGGGGGCTAGGGGGGATCAACCACTTCGCGATCGACTAGTTTTTTTAGGACTTTTCAGCCGTGCCTTGAATTTGATCAAACACACCGCCTTGATCAAAGAACCGCTTTTGTAAGGTTTTCCAGCCCCCCATGGCCTTTGCCGTCGTCAATTGCGCGATCGTGGGATACTGCTGCACCATCTCCGGCGACTGGGCCACCTCAGGATTCACAGGCCGAAACCCCACCTTGGCAAACTCCACCTGGGCTTCTGGGCTGAATAGGTACTGCACAAAGGCTTCCGCCGCTGCCCGGTTGCCATGGCGATCGACATTCTTATCCACCACCGCCACTGGCGCGTCAATGGAAATATTCATGGGCGGCACCGTAAACGGCAGGGATTCCCCCTTCAGCTTCGCCAACAACAATTCATTTTCATAATTAATCAGCACATCCCCTACTTCCTGCTTAAAGAACGTGTCCGTCGCCTCCCGAGCATCCCGTGCCAAGACCGGAACCTGCTGATACACCTGCTTGACAAACGCTTGGGCCGCCTCTTCGTTGCCGTTGTTCTGCACCGCCGCATTCCACAGCGCTAGGAAATTCCACCGCGCCACCCCCGACGATCGCGGATCAGCGGTAATCACCTGAATACCCGGTTTCACCAAGTCCGCCCAAGTTTGAATCTGCTTGGGATTGCCGTCCCGTACCGCCAAGGCCACCACCGATCGGGTCACGATCGCTTGATTGGGGGCCTCATCTTCCCATCCCGGATTAATCAACCCCGCCTTTTCAATCTTTTGCACATCCAATCCCAAGGCCAAGTGCACCACATCCGCTTCCAAGCCATCGATCACCGCCCGGGTCTGGGCACCGGATCCGGCGTAGCTTTGGTTAATCGTCAAGCGCTGGTTGTGTTCCCGTTGCCACTTTTCCTCAAACTTGGGAATGATGGCCCGGTAGGCAATTTTCGGTACCGAAAAGGAAGCCAGTGTCAATTCGATCGACCCATTCCCCGTCGTCCGCAGTCCCTGGCAAGCCCCCAGCAGTGCAGACAACACCAAGCCCACCACAAACAGCCCAACGCCTCGCTGGGCCAGCCACGATCGCGACCGCCACGATCGAGAAAATGCGCCATATGGCAGCGATAAAGGCGGTCTAAAGGGTCGATTACCAACCTGCTGAGAATCCTGACGTGAGGGTTTACTAAGAGCCATCGAAATCTACGGTTTATCGGTCGGGAAAGTGGGATTATTTAGCGCCTCCTGATACTATCGCTAAATGACTCACCACACAATCAGCCCTCTCTCATCGAAATTCCAGCCTCTTTTCAATCTAATCAATAGAGAATTGTGTATAAACCAGGCAGGACAACTATTCGCTATTCTGGAAAGAGTGTTTGAAGTTTATAGAACTTAACACTTGCATCCTCTCCCACCGAGCCTATGAAGTGTGTTATTAATCGTCGAGCCAAGTTTTCGGCTAGCCATCGCTATTGGCTACCGGAGCTAAGTGATTCGGAAAATGTCGAGCAATTTGGAGCCTGTGCCCGGTTTCCAGGCCATGGCCATAACTACACATTGTACGTGTCCATGCTGGGGGAGTTGGATGAGTATGGCATGGTGCTCAACCTGTCGGATGTCAAGCACATCATTAAGCAGGAAGTAACCGGTCAGCTTGATTTTTCCTATCTCAATGATGTCTGGGAAGACTTTAAGCAGACCTTGCCAACTACTGAGAATTTGGCGCGGGTGATTTGGCAACGTCTTGCCCCCCACCTCCCGATCGTCGAAATTCGCCTGTACGAAAACGAAACCCTCTGGGCTGATTATCAAGGAAATGCCATGGAAGCTTACCTCACTGTTAGCACACACTTCAGCGCGGCTCACCGCTTGGCTCACCCCGACCTCAGCTTTGAGGAAAATAGCCAAATCTACGGCAAATGCGCGCGGGTGAATGGCCACGGCCACAACTACCACTTGGATGTCACAGTCAAAGGCAAAATCCATCCTCGCACAGGTATGTTGGTGGATTTAGGCGCATTGCAAGCTGCGATCGATCACTATATCGTGGAGCCGATGGATCACACTTTCCTCAACAAAGACATTCCCTATTTTGAGCGCGTGGTACCCACAGCGGAAAATATTGCCGCCTATGTTTGCCGAACCTTGGAAGAGCCCGTGCGTCAGCTGGGCGCTACGTTGCATAAGGTAAAGCTCTACGAAAGCCCCAATAACGCCTGCGAAGTCTACGCCAGCAGCAACACCGACAACATCGCCTTGAAAATCCAACTTCCCGAACTGGCCACGGTGTAAGCCTTGATAGGCAGAAGAAGAGCCAGACTCATAGTCCCTCTCCCGATCTGGGAGAGGAGATTGAGGGAGAGGGCATAATGCAGAGACTCATGAGTTATGCAAAACTGCTCATTCCATATTCGATAAGAAAGGCTAGCCGTTACCATGCAAGCCTTTCTTTTTTTTCGCTTAGATTCATCCCGTTTTAGGCAAGTCCCGTTTTAGGCTAGATAAAGTGTTTATTCTGCTTTTAGAAAAGTTGCATGACCATTAAGCGGTGGATTTTGGTAGCCCTCACGGCGATCGCGCTCCTGTTCATGGGGGCGGACTTGGTCGCTAGTCTTGGCAAACCCCAGTTTCAAGGACGATTGACCCTATCTGAAAGTGATTTGCGGTTGCACTTTGTTGAGTGGCAAGGGCAACCCGACAGTACTGCCCAAGCCCTAAGGGAACTGTTGGGAGAAAGTCGGCCTGTAGAATCCGCCTTGGAGGAATATTCTACTGCCAAAAAAATCGCCGCTGAAGATTTAAACAATGCCCAAAAGGAACTCAAGCAGCTTAAGCAAGCTGATACAGCACCGGAAAATATTCTAGAGAAATTAGCTGACAAATCCCGATCGGAACAAATTGCAGACCTAGAAGCCCAAGTGAGCAAGAAGCAGAAAAGCCAGGATGAACTGGATCTGCGCCTAGGTTTGCTCTACCGCATCAAGCCCAAAGCCACGGCGGAAGATTTACAGAAATCCGCCCAACTCTGGCAAGGCTTGCAGAATAACCCCGCCACAACAGCCAAAATTGCCCAAACCGCCGCTGTCCTGTCCGGCCTCTGGCAAACCTCACCGCAACTCTTACCCCAGGCAGAAAGTCTGATTCAACAAAATTTGGATGGTTGGTATCGCTATCGATCGTTGGAACGGTTCTACGAACTGTCCCAACAGAAGGCCGAACTCAACAACCTCAACGCAGCCGAGCAAGCTACCGCCGAGCGCGTCATTACCCGACTGGGGTTCAGCAGCTTATTCAGCGCGCTGACTCTGCTGGGGGGGAGTGTTCTCTTACTCTCTGTAGGTATCCAACGGCTTGTGCGGGGACAGAAGTCGCTCTTGGCCGGAATTCAAAATAGTCAATGGGCGGTTCCCTGGGACTGGGAAACCACTTGGTGGGTCGTCATCGTTGGTTTTTTCTTTGTGGGGCAATTTCTCACAGGCAACTTTTTGGGCCCGATCTTGACGTTCAGCTTGCAGTCCATCCTTGCGCCTCTAGTTAGCCGAGATCTGCTGCAAGCGCTATCGGTTCTAATTGGCTACCTCTGTCTCGCTGGAGGGGCATCAACGGTTTTATATCAGACGCTCAAGTCTTATTCCTCCTTAGAGAAAAATTGGTTCCGTTTAAGCCTTAAGGGGAACTGGTGGCTGTGGGGATTGGGCAGTTACCTGACGGTGTTTCCGTTAATTGTCGGAGTGAACTTGATTAACCAAGCCATTTGGCAAGGTAAAGGCGGCAGCAATCCCCTGTTAGACATCTTGCTGAACGGTCGAGATCCCCTAGCACTGGTGATCTTTTTTGTCGTAACCGCGATCGCCGCTCCCGTTTTTGAAGAATTCTTTTTCCGAGGCTTTTTGCTGCCCTCCCTGACCCGCTATATGTCCGCTTGGAATGCCATTTTGTTAAGCAGTTTAATTTTTGCCCTTGTGCACCTTAGTTTATCGGAAGTGCTTCCCCTAACGACATTGGGGATTGTTTTGGGATTTGTGTATACTCGCACGCAGAATTTGCTAGCGTCCATGTTGCTCCATAGTCTGTGGAACAGTGGAACATTAATTAGCTTGTTTATATTAGGAAATGCCAGTCACGGATGACCCCAAAACCGATCGATCGTAAGCAACTTGGCCACCTCATGCTTTGGGCCTGTGGCGGAATGGCCTATTTCAATGCCTTCTCCAGCCTCAACTTACCCACTAGTGCCGCCTTCTTTTTAGCCAGTTTGCCTGTCCTGCTGGGCTGTCTTTGGCTGGTTCGCCAGCCATCCGATGAATAATTTTTGATCCTCCGTTTTTAATCCCCCATTGAGGAAGTTTTGCCTGTGTCTACGTCTGCGATCGCGTCTTCGACCTCCGTGCCTTCCACCGTCCAAACCCTCACCCTAGATGTTACCGGGATGAAATGTGCTGGCTGTGTCAAAGCGGTGGAACGCAAGCTAGCGCAACAAGCAGGGGTTCAGTCTGCCTGCGTCAACTTGGTCACTGAAGTTGCCACAGTGACCTGTGAGCCGCAAACCGACGCCCAGGAATTAGCGCAGGTCTTAACCCAATCTGGGTTTCCCAGCCAAGTCAGACAATCCAACAGCCCCTCTGTCCAAGCTGGATTAATCGATCTCGCCAACCTACGCCAAGCCCAAGCGGCTCGCCAACGCCGAGATTTAATCGTCGCGATCGGGCTGTTATTAGTTTCCACGATCGGCCATGTCTCCCAAACGATCGGGCTTGCAATTCCTGGCCTAGGCAATGATGGGTTCCACGCTGGATTGGCCGCTGCCGCGCTATTGTTTCCCGGTCGTGCGCTGGTGTGGGATGGACTCAAGGGACTTTGGCACGGAGCCCCCACGATGAATACGCTGATTGGCTTAGGAGCCTTGACAGCGTTTCTCACGAGTTTAGTGGCGTTGATCAACCCCACCCTGGGCTGGGAGTGCTTTTTTGATGAGCCGGTCATGCTGATTGGCTTCATTCTCCTAGGCCGCACCTTGGAGCAACAGGCCCGCCACCGCGCCGCCGCTTCTTTCCAAAGTCTGTTGGCCTTGCAACCCCGCATCGCCCGCCTAGTGAAAGTTCAATGGTCTAGCGCTTCTCCAGAGCAACCCGATCGCCCGCCCACGCCCGCGATCGCTCCAGGCGCGATTGAAGTGCCTGTCGAACATTTGCGGGTGGGGGAATGGGTGCAAGTTCTACCGGGGGAACAGGTGCCGATCGATGGTGAGATTTTGCTCGGCGAATCCACAATCGATGAATCCATGCTGACGGGGGAATCCGTGCCCGTGGTCAAACGGATTGGCGATACCGTCTCCGCTGGCACCCTGAACCAATCCGGCGCGATCGCTCTCCAAGTCACCCATACCGGAGAAAACACTACCCTCGCCCGCATTATCCAACTCGTCGAAACCGCCCAAACCCGCAAAGCTCCCATCCAGCAACTGGCCGATACCATCGCAGGTTACTTTACCTACGGAGTCATGGCATTGGCGGGGTTAACGTTTCTCTTTTGGTATTTTCTGGGGCTGCACTGGTGGCCGGAGGTACTGAACTACGGCAGCCAACTGTCTCACCATCACCTGCCTCTCCCAGGGGCCATGGCTCCAATGCGTTCCCTGCCTTCCCACTCCCTCACTCCCCTTCTTCTCAGCCTCAAACTGACGATCGCGGTATTGGTGATTGCTTGCCCCTGTGCCCTCGGGTTGGCCACACCAACTGCCCTCCTCGTAGGATCCAGTTTAGGCGCTGAAAATGGTCTCCTAATTCGAGGGGGGGATGTTTTGGAACGAGTACGCACCCTGGACACGATCGTCTTTGACAAAACCGGCACCTTAACCCAGGGGCAACCCACAGTCACGCATATCACCGTTGCCCCCCAACTTGCCCAGCCTTACACCACCGACCAACTGTTACAAATTGCCGCCTCGGTAGAGCAGGGCACGACCCATCCCTTGGCGACAGCGATCGTGCAAGCTGCAAAACATCAAGGGTTAGCATTACTCTCTGCCACCGACTTCTATACCCAGGCGGGGTCAGGGGTGAGCGCTCAAGTAGAACGCGCCGGACAGCGGTCTTTTGTGCTTTTAGGCCATGCAGATTGGCTAGACCAGCAGCAGGTAACGCTACCCCTGGAGGCTCACACCCAAGCAACAACGGTCGCTCACCAGGGCAATACGATCGTGCATATGGCGATCGATCAACAGTGGGTGGGCCTGTTGGGCATCCAGGATCCCCTACGTCCCGATGCCCGCGACACCCTGCAAACCCTGCAACAGGAAGAGTTACGAGTCATGCTGTTGACTGGCGATCGCTGTGAAACCGCCCAAGCCGTGGCTCAAGCCCTGGGATTAGCGCGTGATCAAGTGATTGCCGAAGTCAAACCCGAGGAAAAATCCCACGCGATCGCCACACTGCAAGCCCAGGGATACCAGGTTGGCATGGTTGGCGATGGCATTAATGATGCACCAGCCCTCGCCCAGGCGGATGTGGGGATTGCCCTCAAATCTGGCACGGAAGTCGCCTCAGAAACCGCCAGTTTGGTGCTGATGCGCGATCGCCTTTCCGACGTAATTCTGGCCCTTCACCTGAGTCGGCAAATTTTAGGCACAATTCGTCAAAACTTACTCTGGGCATTTGGGTACAATGCAGTATCCATTCCGATCGCAGCAGGCGTGTTACTGCCCCACTTTCGGATCCTCTTGAGTCCAGGAGGCGCAGGCTTTCTTATGGCACTCAGTTCCATCAGTGTTGTCCTGAACTCCCTGTTGCTTCGATGGCACTTTAATCGACTCGTCAGTCAACCATCTTTTAATCAACAACCTGTCAGCCAATAATCTGTCAGTCAAAAACCCATCAGTCAGTCGAGCCACGCCTTGAGGATTGAGCATGTTGACCGATGTCATTTACTCCGGGCAGGTTTATGGTTGTACTGAAAGACCTATGGTGTAATTTATTATTGTCTTTAGCCACGGGAACCACCACGCGACATGCCTTCAGAACCGCGCCAAAACCATCTGCTCATCATTGAAGACGACAAAGGTCGGCGAGAATTTAACCTGGATGCTCCCGTCTACTCGATCGGTCGTGATCCTCGCTGTGATATTCGGCTAGTGTCACAATTTGTTTCTCGCCGTCATGCAACCTTGGTGCAACTCCCCAAGGAAGATGGCAGCTACTACTACCGCATTGTGGATGGTAATCTCCGAGGACAAGCGAGCGCTAATGGGTTGCTCATCAATGGGCGCAAGCTGCAAACCCATGACTTACAAGACGCAGATGAAGTAGTATTTGGGCCGCAGGTGCGGGCAATTTACTATTTACTAAAACGGGAAGCCGTGCAAACGGTACCACCCGATGAATTTGATATTACCCTGATCAGCCCTGGCATGGTGGGCGATCCCGAGGATCTTGGGGATGATGAGATCGACTAGAAGGTTGGCTGATTAGGCGCTGCTTAGGTAATGTCGGCTTCATACCTTTGACCTGTGGGATCCCCGATCGAATTCAGTCTTCCAAGAAAATAAACTTCCTCAGAAAAACAAGTTCCCCAGGAGCACGTTGACTACTATCTCCTGGGGTCGCTTTAGTTGAGGGAGTTGGTTATTGGCAAAGCTGATTAAGCTGTAATCTAGCTGCTGAACCACCCCTTAACCACTGACCGTTTCAATGAGTTTCCATTGATTGGTTTCATTCACAGCCTTGTAAATCTCATCAAACATCTGATGGCAGTGATTATCCACTTGCAGCGGTAACTCTTCATTTTTGATGACAAACTTCATCCGAATTTCCTGATCCGTGGCAGTGGTGCGATCGATCAAAATCTCTACCGTCACTAATTTTGGAAAGGGAACTTGTCCGGGAATTTCCCGAGCCATCATGTATTCTGAAGTATCGTAAATGACTTCTAGGCGGCAAGACTCCAAAACCTTGCGCAACACCCTATGCAGATCATTAACTGCGATCCCAACGGTAAACAGCGCAGTATAACGAGCCATAACCACCCCCAGCTTGTAGCTTGCTTTATCGAAATCAACGGGTCACCCTTATGTTGTACTCGATCAAAGGACAACTCAACGGTTCATCGATCGGACTAAGTGACTCAGACATTCATTTAAACAATGTCTATACCGTATGCCATGAGTATTTCTCAAAATACGGCAAAGTTTACACTAGGGTCTAGTACTGACAGGACGATGGTGCATGGGAATTTAATTTAAACTTTTCCCTACCAGTCAATCTTTCAGCAACGAGGCTGGCCAACCAGCAAATAGGAGAACCGGGATATAGGAGAATCTGTAGGTTGCCGAATAGGGACTGCGCATCATGGAGAAACGGGGAAAGTTCATCGTATTTGAGGGCGGCGAAGGTTGTGGCAAGACCACTCAACTCCAGCGCACTCAACAATGGCTGATTGACAGCGGTTGGTTAGAGAAGCTACAGCAGTCCACCCCGATCGTCTCCATTCAATCCACGCGCGAACCCGGTGGGACAGCTTTGTGCCAAAAGATTCGCCAAGTTTTACTAACGCCCGACTTAGAGCCCATGCAGGATCGGACAGAACTGCTACTTTATGCAGCCGATCGCGCCCAACATGTGACCGGCTACCTGCACCCCCTACTGGCCCAGGGCACTCTAATCCTCTGCGATCGCTACACCGACTCCACCGTAGCCTATCAGGGCTATGGACGGGGCTTAGACCTGACACTGATTCATCAACTCAACGCCATTGCGACCGAGGGACTCGTGCCAGATTTGACCCTCTGGCTGGACTTGGATGTGGAGTTGGGGTTAGCCCGTGCCCAAGCGAGGGGCAGCCGCGATCGCATTGAACAAGCCGACTTCGCCTTCCACCAGCGGGTGCGCCAGGGATTTACAGAATTGCACCAAGCCCACCCCGATAGCATCCTGCGCATTGACGCCGCCCAACCGATCGACGCCGTCAGTCAAGCTATTCAGACTGTGTTGGAAACAAAATTAACCCAGTGGTACGCTATCCCAGCAATCTGCAATCCCTAAAACCCTTGCAATCTCTAGAAACAGCAAAAAGCACAGTCATCTGACCTCACTTTATTTAGACTTTCATGAAACTTTAGTTTGTTTCAGGTCGATCGTCGGTTGACAGGTTAAGCGCTTTGATCAGGGTTAAGCAATTTAACTAAGCGCGAGGTTTCATGTAAGCGATCGCCTGTCGCCACACGATCGTGGGTTGATCGTACTGATCAACGAGGCAGATACAATGGGGATCCTGCCAACGAATTTTGCCGGAAAGCAAATCCCCGGTCACTAACTTAAATTCGACGTCATTGCCATCTTTAATCAAATTTTGAACTTGGCGAATGCTTGGCAATCCAGTTTCTAATTCCAGCGCCATTTTATTTTTGTGCTCCCTGGGGCTAATCTGGTTCTTCTAGCGTATTTTCGCTTGACTTCAGTCTACCCATCTCTGGACTTTTCGACCCATGAACCTGCAATTTAGCAAGTACCACGGCCTCGGTAACGACTTCATTTTGGTGGATAACCGCCATAGCTCGGATCCTATTTTGTCCCCTGAGCAGGCTGAAAAACTCTGCGATCGGCATTTTGGTATTGGAGCCGATGGTGTGATTTTTGCGCTCCCGGGGCAAAACGGGACTGATTACACCATGCGGATTTTCAACTCCGATGGCTCGGAACCGGAAATGTGCGGCAATGGGATCCGCTGTATGGCCCGCTTTCTCGCAGATTTAGAAGGCGATGCGGCCAAATCGGTGTACACCATCCATACCCTAGCCGGATTGATTACGCCTAAACTGGAAGCCGACGGCCAAATCACTGTGGACATGGGCAAACCTCGGCTGTTGGCGGGAGAAATTCCAACGACGTTAGTCGCCGCCGATGCCCAAGCCGTGGCTGTTCCCCTGGAAGTGGCAGGGCAAACCTGGGCTGTTACAACCGTCAGCATGGGCAATCCCCATTGCATCACTTTTGTGGAGGATGTTGCAGCGATCGACTTGGAGAAAGTCGGCCCACAGTTTGAGCACCACTCCGTCTTTCCCCAACGCACGAATACTGAATTCATCGAAGTGGTCGATCGGGGCTATCTGAAAATGCGGGTCTGGGAGCGGGGAGCGGGGATCACCTTAGCCTGCGGGACTGGAGCCTGTGCCTCATTAGTTGCCGCTGTGCTGAACTACAAGAGCGATCGCAAAGCCACGATCGAGCTTCCCGGTGGGCCGTTACAAATTGAATGGGCTGCCGACGATCGCATCTTTATGACGGGGCCTGCGGAACGGGTCTTTGTGGGAGAAGTGGCGATCGACTAGCGCGATCGCCAGGCAAATTACTGGAGATCACGTTGCTCAAGCGTTGCTGAACCAGCAATTCATGATGAATTGATGATGGGCGTGGTCAAGCATGGGGCTATTTGCCGTCATATTCTACGCCCTCAACCATGAGTGCATCCTTGCGGGGTCAAGAGTGATGACAGATGAATTGAAAACCGACAAATCAAACACTGACGAACTCAAAACCTATAGCGGCAGTTGCCATTGTGGGGCTGTGCGGTTTGAAGTCCAAGTCACCGCTGATGAACGGGTTGTTGAAGACTGCAACTGCTCCATCTGTCGTAAAAAAGGTTTCCTGCACCTGATCCTGTCGCCTGATCGCTTTACCCTCCTCTCCGGCCAAGACAGCCTCATTACCTACACCTTCAATACCCACACGGCCCAACATCGATTTTGCAAACACTGCGGGATCCATGCTTTTTATACGCCCCGCTCTCACCCCGACAAAATTGATGTCAACGTGCGCTGCCTGGACGGAGATGTCCTGCAAGAGTTTACGATCGTGCCCTTTGATGGCCAAAACTGGGAAGCAAATATCGAGATACTCAAAACTCGTAAACCTTAGCTTCCCGTATTACCTAACCGTAAAAAATCTAGCTAACTGTAAACGTAGGCAGTTGCCCCATATTGTCAAAAAGACCGACACCATAACTACTGCTATAGGGAATCAGCATCGCATTAGAACGGGTCGCAGCCTTGGCCCAAGATGCCTGCCCCAAGGCCGATGAAGCCAGTGCCGCCTGTGCCGTCGCCTGCACACATTGCAAAAAGTAAGCACTGGTGACTAAGAGAAGATCATAGGTCGGCTGATCATAATTTGCGATTGAGAGGAACACATTCTGGGGACTCCATGTGAGCTTGCCCCGTAAGATCGCATTGCTCTGAATCGACAGTAACGAGTCTAGCCCCCCCGTTCCTTCCGCAATTGCAGCATAGCGACTGTTCGATCGTGACGCCGCCAAGCTAACCTGAGAACGCCAGAATTTGAGGGGACGGATGGCTGGAACAGAATAGACACCATCTAAAAGTAGCTCCCCTTGATAGGTGAAATAATTTGCAGGCGCTACAGCGTTGATCGGCTGAGAATGCGTCAAGATTTGTTCCAAATAGCCCGCATTATATCCGTAGCTATCAACGAGTCCTTGGAGGGATGCTCCCCGTAGGCTTTCCTCAGCATAGGCTAAGGCAGCGGCATCATAATTTAAGGCCATCAAGGCCGTGTTGATGCGGGCCACAGCGGTTGCAAAACTATTCTCATTGGGCGGAAATCCAGGGCGCGGATTAGGCGAATTGGGTACCGGAAAGCGGATAAAGGCATCCCGCAACCAAACGCCACCAAAATAACCTGCTAAATGCATCAGCCACAGAAATTGAGGAAGTAATGGCCGAATTGTTTTAGATGGCAAAAGTGTTTGTTCAAAAACATAAACCGGGACGTAGCGGGAGAGAAAATCGATCGGATGTTGTTGTGCCGTTGGCGTTGATCGGGCATAGGCTCCTAAAAGTCGATCAAGGAGAGCACGATCCTCCGTCATTACCGACTGAAGATTTGGAAAAAATGGGTAATGAGGCAGGTTTAAGGCCAATGAAGGTGAACTTTTAGCCTGGGAGGAACGACGATCGAACAAGATAGAACTGGACAGGCTTGCTGCAGCCAGCCCTGTCAAGAACCCTCGACGCGAAAGAGGATTGCCCATGTTAATTGACCCTACGGATATCTTTAAATTCTTTGCATAGATAGTATCCGGTTTGACTCAGATCCCCTAGGCTCTTCTATATTTCTCAATAAAATTCTCATTAATAAAGTAGAGGTAGAAATCCTCAACTCCTACCCCTAGTACTCTCATAATTTAGGACTTTTAACCTTCTACTGTGAGAGCAGCTTTTAAATCCCGACAGAAAGCTTCTAGCGCGATTAAACCTTCTTTAGGCGATCCACTTTCGGCTAGGCGCTTGACAAAAGCACTCCCCACGATCGCGGCATCAGCTCCCCATTCCATCACCTGTTTCGCGTGCTCCGGTTGGGAAATACCAAAGCCTACCCCAACGGGTTTATCGGTCACAGTCCGTAACTCTTGCAGTAGGTCCTTCACCCGCGACTGCAACTGGGTGCGCATTCCCGTCACTCCGGTAGTACTGACTAGGTAGATGAAGCCTTGGGACTGCTGAGCGATCGACGCAATTCGATCGGCAGGACTGGTGGGCGCAACTAAGAGCGTAACTTCAATGCCCGCCGCCGCCGCTGGCTGAAGCAGGGCATCGGCCTCTTCCAACGGCAAATCAGGAACCACTAAGCCTTTGACACCAATTTCTGCAATCTCTTGGAGAAAGGCTTCGATGCCTCGATTTAAAATTGGGTTGTAGTAAGTAAATAAAACGATCGGCGCGTTAAGGCTGGGGATCACTTCTTTCAACATCCCCAACACATCATCCAACTTGGTACCATTGGCCAATGCCCGAGTTGCAGCAGCTTGAATCACAGGGCCATCTGCCAACGGATCCGAATAGGGCACGCCTAGCTCGATCAAATCCGCCCCCGATCGATCCAAAATCCGTAAAGCTTCAGCGGTAGTCGCTAAATCTGGATCCCCAGCCGTAATGAACGGAATCAGGGCACATTGGGCGCGATCGCGCAGTTGCTCAAAACACTGGGAAATGGAAGTCATCGAAGCTTAAGTGGACAGGTTACAACGGTACAGCGTACAGGAAGACGGGGACACAGACACGAGCGAGTCCAATAAATCCCCATACCAATCACTTAATTATTTAGGACGATGAACTTGATTGCCGCTCCTGTTCGACCTCTGCCTGCAACTGTGCTAGCTCTTCTGGAGTCAATTCTTCTAAGCGCTTTTGTAGCACAGCATCCTCGTAATCTTTCAACTGCTGGTTGTAGGTCATTTTTTGGGTCACAGCCCTGACGAGATAAGTCGTCAGCCAGCCAATCACCACCATCACCAGCAGAAATTGGCTCCAGATTCCAGCATTAATCTCATCTAGACCCAGCCACTGAAATCCAACATAGGCAACGCCCCCAGCCACAAAAATACCTAACCCGATCGCAAGTACATCAATTCGTCGCATGGTGTCGTTGCCTAGTATCGTTGCATAATCTATTCGCTACAATCCGTCAGTGCGAGTTGTCAGCGCAATTCGCCGCTTCACAATTCGTCACCTCGACGGGTCAGCACGATCGAGCCTAAGCCCCAATTTCCCGTCGCTTAGGACGAAAATTCAGGAAAGGAGCTAAAACTAACATCCCTGGGAAACAAAGGAACACCAGGAAATACATCAAAACCCGTTCCACAGAACTTGCCACGTACCAGCGTGCCTGCAAGTAAAAATAAAGGGTCAAGGGTAGAACTAAGAGGTAAGCACCCCCCAGAACCAAGTAGATTAGAGCGACTTCCATAGGTAACCTGTTGCAATCCGTTAAAAAGTCTTAATGTCATATTATCCTGTGGAAGGCAGGCTAATATAGTCTGAGTCCATCAACGTTTCTTAGGTTATCCAGTGAAACAGGTTATCCAATGAAACAGGTTGCCAGTCGGCGCAATTGATGGTGGAATAGGAGAGGAGGATTTTTCCTCACCCCAACCTCATGGGGGCATGGCGGAATGGTAGACGCTACGGACTTAAAATCCGTTGACCGCAAGGTCGTGAGGGTTCAAGTCCCTCTGCCCCCATATATTCAGTACATGTCTAATTTTGCTCACTCAGCCAGGTTTGCCTATTGCAGGCTTGTTGTTACATAGGTATAACGGGTGATCGCATTAGTTAAGAATAATTAAGTTTGGAAAACTTTCCTAGGGTTAATCAATTTGGGTGATTCTACTGTTTACCCCTCAAAACGATCCAATATTGAGTTGAACTCTCTTCGTTAATTGCAACTATTCAACTTATTGATGAAGTAACTTAACGTTGGCTTTGGCATAACTCAATTTATAGATCGTCTTATCTCAGGGAAAATCCAGTTCTCTCAGCATATTGAGACAAAAATCCGCCTTTTACAGTATGAGTTTTCTCCCTCACTAAGCTATCTTTGAGGAGTATTCAGGGAATTGACCGGAAATGCGTGCCTTCATACTGTAGTTGTTCTGGCCAAATCAAAGTCAGTTTTGGTACCGGATCACGATCGTATTCAATGCCCTACACAGATGGGAAATCTCCCAGTTTGATGTAGCTGTTATCTCTAGAACCGCAAGCCACAGCGTTGAGTCGCCGAATGATTGGGGATGTTCTTCCGAATGAGCATCGGGATGTCTGGTCTGAAAAACTAACTCAGTCAGAGCGCACCATCCAGCTTGCTCAGCAAACGATTTATCAGTTCCTGCTAGAAATTGTCAGAAAGTGGCCACCCGAGGAAGTTCTGCTTGAGTTCAAGCGGCTTTTTCTGTACCACGTCGATTCAGTGAGCGCCTCGGCCATTAATGCGCTCTACGACCTCGTGTTGAGCAATAACGAAGAGGAATTCCGCAATACCATTAAGCGGTCTTGCTATATCTTGGTCAATAACTGGGATGCAGCAAGACGTTATCGAGCAATCCAAGATTTAATCGAAGCCTTTCAGGAACAGTTTCCACGGGATACCATTTCGCCAACGTTAGGTCGTCTCAGGTATTGGGTTGACAATTTTCGCCATAGCCAAGACTATGCCGATCTGAAGCTCTTTGCCTCAAGGTACGATCCTCAGCAGGCAGACCAAGATGGCCCTTGGGCCAAGCGCTATACCGCCTATCTTTTAGTGCCGCAGTACGTCGATCTGAACAACCCCATTGAACAACGGGAAGCTGCCCGAGCAATGGCTCAACAACTGCGTGATCAGTTTAAGTTTGAGTTAGCGATGTATGTTGCTCGGTCGCAGGCAAAACAATCGACTGATCGCCCCCTGAAAAATCCCACAGTGCTGGGGGATGATGTTCTGCGTTTAATTAAAACAATCGTGGCAAAACGGGGATCTTACAGTTACCCCAACCTTGCCAATATTTTCCTCAATCAGGTTCGCCAAGTCAGCTATCGAGAGTTTAAGTTAAGCCTGAGAAAGTATTTGGTTTTTTCGATCGAATCCAATGACTTTTCCCGCATGTTGCAAACTCGCCTCACGGAAAAGTTAGACCCCCTCTATGAGGAACACCATAACGAACCGCTGACCGATGCGATGCTTTTACGCACCTGTAATCGGGTCATTGATTACCTCACCACAGAAACCCACAACGAGCCTTCTTCGTTGTTTGCCTTGCTCCTATCCCAAGGCAATCCTATGACTCTTGTGATTGCACTCCTCAAATTAGTTTTAGTGTCCCGCAACTCACGGGTGTATCTAGAGACGCGAATTGCTGATCTGATTCGTTATTATGAAAACTTTCCGGAAGAAGATTGTCATTGGGTCGTTAACTTTCTAGAAATTTTTAACGTTACCTTCACCATTTATGCCGAGAATGTTCAATACAATCTGATTCGTATGGCTGGGGATCGAATTGATGAAATTACCGCATCAACAGAACAGAATTTAGACGCCTATCGCATTTTTTCTCAACTTAAGTCTCACCAAGATGTTTCTTTTAATCTAGAGTTTGCTGATGACGCTCTGGTTACACTTGATGATGAGCCTCCCACCCAAGATCTATCCGACAACGCAATTTAAACTTTATGACTCAAGCCTGAAGAAGTCCCTCTTGAGCTTGCTTTTGAGCCAGTTAATTAGACTGATTATTTGAGGGCAAGCTGATTTTTCAACTTTAAGGGGATATCATTTCTACAATTAACTGGCAATGACTAGACTCGCTCTCAGTTAGATGCAGTCATCCAGTTAAACGCAACAATCTGTCTAGGGCTGCTCCAAAGTATGCCACGACATCGTTTGATCCATGCCATCAATGCACCCTAAATTGACGCATTTACCACGCATTTACAACCTTGATGCATCTAAAGCATTGGTGCATTTAAAACATTAGTGCAGATCACTGGATGCCTCTGCTTCAAATTCGCCGTTCGGCTAACACGACTAAGCCAGCCCCCAACGCCTCTGCGATCGTGTTAATCAAACGATAGATAGCCAGAATACCTAGTAAATCTGTCGTGGGCAAAAAAGGGTTCAGCAACGTCAAGGCCACGGCTTCAAAGACACCTACGCCCCCGGGTAAACCTGGAATGATAAATCCCAAGAGCCAAGCGATCGCAAAGCCGCTGTAGAGAACCTGAACATGATCGATCGCAAAGGGGCTGACCGCTAGACAAACTAGAAAGAAACCAATACCCCGCAACAGTAAAAAACTCAATTCCCCCAAGAAAGAACGCCACGGATAATGCACCAGTGCTAGATTGACTTCGGCTCCTCCGAGGGTCTTTTGCTTCCAGCGCATCAGTTGCTGAATCCCCAAATTTAGGAACTTAGGATGCATTGCAGTCAAAATTACCAATAGAACCGCACCTTGAATACCCCAACTCCAACCACCATCGTGCCAAGCCGTTAATGGCTGCAATCCAACCGTTGCCAACGCGATCGCGGCTAAAACCAGCAATAACGGTTCTAAAAGAATACTTAGTGCGGCGATCGCTGCGGGCACTTTAGCCCTTTGGCTGGCTTGTAAACGCCCATAGAAATGCCAGACATTGCCAGGCAGATATTTGGCAATATTCGTTTTGAGGTAAACGGCCATCCCCCAATCATAGGCAACCGATTGTCCGAGATCCTGAAGAATATTGGCCCAGACGACACCCGCTAAGATATGGGCCAAGAGCGTCATCCCGAGGGCGATCGCAAGACTGGCCAGTCCCGCCGAGCCCAGCCGCAAACCCAAGACCCCTTGACCGTGATCCAATAACGTTTTGGTGAGGAAAAACACAACCAGTCCAATCACGACAAAACGCAACTGGCCTTTCAGAAGAGAAGACAGTCCCTGGGAAGCCCGATGCAATTTAGATTTCAACGTTGACATAACTCCAACACTTCCTGCAACCCAGATTTAGGCAAACCAAACTAGGAAAACCATGCCGCTAACGCCAAACGATGCACTTCACGCCAAGGTAGATGAAACTGGCGAGCCAGAACAGCACAATCTTCGTATTCTGGTTGAACATTGACAACTGTTTCGCCTAATTTTGCCACTTTTAGGCGCACAATACCGTGTTCTAACTGGATTGGATGCCATTCCCGAGCAAGTTCTGTGCGAGTTTGCAACGTTTTACGAATGCCTAGGGTCGTCGTTTCCTGAAAAAGAATGCGTTCGCAATCCCCCACGTTGTCCGGCTGACAAATCACCGTAATCAGCGTACCAGGACGGGACTTTTTCATCCCGATCGCTTGGGTAAACACATCCAAGGCTCCAGCGGAAAGTAACGCCTCAAATAAATACCCCACTGCTTGGGGATTGAGGTCATCTATCTGGGTTTCAAGGACAGCGATCGTTGTTTGAACAGGAGAAGTTGGACTAAGAGAAGGCGATGGGGAAGTCGGTTGAGCTAAGGGGGTTGTCCTGGCAGCGTTTTCTCCACCGGATTGCCAAGACTCTCCTAGCCACAGACGAACCATATTCGGAATCGTAAGTTGTAAAGACCCCGCTCCCAGTCCTACTTTGTGTATCGTCATGGGGGGAGGGGGGCCAAACTGTTGGGCTAAGACAGTTACGATCGCAGCGCCCGTTGGGGTCACTAACTCCCGATCGATGCCATTGTGATAAATCGGCACTTGACGAGATTCAAATAGCTTTAGTACCGCAGGCACAGGGACGGGCAATTGGCCATGGGCGGCCCAAATAGTTCCCCCGCCGATCGGCAGGGCAGAACAGTAAAGAGCCTCCACCCCCAGCCAGTCCAACCCCAAACAAGTCCCCACGATATCGACGATCGCATCCACGGCTCCCACTTCATGGAAATGCACTTCCTCTGGCGCAATTCCATGGACGGCCCCCTCTGCCACTGCTAATTGACGAAAAATCGCCAAACTCCAAGCTGTGACTCGATCGGGTAATTGAGCAGTTTGTATCAGATCAACGATATCCGGTAAATTGCGCGTTTGGCTGTTAGGAGAAGCAGCTTGTCCATGGGTGGGCTCAGCAGACTCAGGAGAGTGAGCCGCATGATGGTGATGTGGGTAATCAGCGTGATGATGAGAATGATGGTGATGCGGGTGATCAGCGTAGTGATGGGAATGAGCGTGATGATGACCAGCGTAATGATGCGGGTGGGAATCCAGTGACAACTCTGGAGTATGGGTGTGCGATAGACTACCCGTCTGATTGAGCAATTCCACCGTTAGTTTGGTTGCTTGTTGCCCATTGTGATGAATTTTATCTACTTTCAGATTAAATTCGCCCTGAAGCCCTAAGCTCTGCAAGGATTGGGTCAGATAGTCGATCGGCACCCCCGCATCAATGAGGGCCCCCAGACACATATCTCCCGAAATTCCCGTGGGACAATCCAGATAGGCCAGCTTAGTCATTGCACTAAAATGTCGCACTAAAATATTGCACCAACTTATTTTGTTTGAACTTCTTTACAAAACTTAATTATTTTTTCTCCATTCTTTTTTATAAAAGTTTATAGTGTTAGCTATTAACAATACTTATCAAAATATAGATAGTCCATATTAAATCAGTCAAGGTGAGAGACGGATTGATTTTCAGGCAATGAGCTTTGAAGTTCTGAACAATTTTTTTGCCCCTACTTTGCCCTATCTGGGCTGTGCCTCCTCTCCCCATGACGATTACATTACTCTGCGATCGGATTGACTCCGCAATCGGTCAAATTTTGACTGTGATGGATCAAGGTCGCCTCTGTGCTCTAGATTTTGTTGAGCATGAAGACCGAATGATCCGGTCACTGGAAAAACGCTACCCTCTCTTCCAACTCACAGCGGCTCCCATCGAAAATTCCATCAGCGATCGCATCCGCAACTACTTCACAGGCGATCTGACCAGCGTAGAGCAAATTCCCGTCAAAACCCAAGGAACAGAATTTCAAACTTTAGTGTGGCAAACGCTAAGAAAAATTCCTGTTGGCCAAGTGTGGACGTATCAGAAATTAGCAATTGCCATTGGCAAACCCAAAGCGGTGCGTGCTGTGGGAATGGCCAATCGTCTCAATCCAGTGCAAATTGTCATTCCGTGCCATCGGGTGATTGGTGCAAACGGCAATCTTGTTGGATATGCTGGTGGAATCGATCGCAAACAATGGTTACTCCATCATGAAGGCGTTGCCTTAAGCTCCTTACCCCCCTCCTTGCAGCTCTGAGTCTTTGTTCTTTGCAAGATTCATCCGGATTGATCCGCCTAATCAAGTCAATTCATCAGTAATCTCCAAAGAGACACTGTAAAAAGAGACATTATAAAAACCGCTATACTGACTTCTCGGCAAGGTTTCTAGCGCCTGAGAACTTCAGTGAGCGGTTTCCAATTGTTCCTAGAATTCAATTTTGCGCTGGAAAAGTTCGGTTGAAATCTTCCAGTAAATCATCCATTTCTTCGATCGCCTGATTGACATCAATCCGTAATGTGCCTAAATCTGGGCGATCTAAGAGTTGGACTAAAAATTCTCGCTTGCTTTCAATCAGCTTAATGCGATCGCGAATCGCGGAAACATCCATAGTGTTCTTGTGAAGCTAAGTAAAGACGCCTCAACCATTCTAACGCTGGATGCGGTTCCCTATAACGAACGCGATCGAGTGCTGAGCGCGATTTGAGTCGGCACTAAAATCCTTGACGAGAGATTAGTTTTTCAATATCAGCTTGGGTCTGCTGAAGTAGCTGTTGACGACTATCATTATTCACCGCCGACAAGCTAGGCACTAGCTTACGGGACTGGAGAGTCATATGCAGTTGTAGTTGAGCAACATACTCACTGAAGTCTTCGCGAGGCATGGTAGGGAAAGAAGTTTGTGCTCGGGAACTCACCGGTATCTCCTTAACTATCTCGGCAGACGGTTCACATAACGTGAAATCAAACTATCACGGCGTTGCAATAATTCTTGAATTGCGCAATGAAGCTTAAAATTCACAATCACTATTATTCAGGGTGCCCCCATACTGCGCGAAATTTCTTCAAACTTTTTTACGAACTCCGATCGATGTCCTACGAGTTCCGATCGAGGGCGGATTGCGCGGGGTACAACCTGGGTAAAATTCGGTCTGAGTAGAACTTGCCCGCGCAGAACCTACGACTTCCAAAACAGGGTTGCATCTTTTTGTAGCCGCATGTTATAGTCAGTGAGCACTGATGCGGGTTGCCCAAGAAGTCAATTCTGCAAAGGTCATCACGGACGTATAGCTCAGTTGGTTAGAGTACCACGTTGACATCGTGGGGGTCACTGGTTCGAGTCCAGTTACGTCCATTCTCTATAAGGCTTTAGATTCCAGGCTTGAGTTCTAAACTCAGGTCAATTTTTTGTCTGGAATTACCGCAGCTCAATATTCTACACCGTATTTTTAATTTATTCTTCCATTCAGGGATATTGACAGCCCCCAAGCCTGAGATTAGGATAGCGCCTAAGCTTTTTGTGAAAGACGTTCTTCTGAATCTAAATAATTGGTTTTTCCTTGAACAGGCTTCTCTGAAGGCAAGTTTAGTATCAGGTTCGCAATAATTTTTTTCACTTACAAGCCTCTACTTAAACCTTTTTTAGAGGTAACAGCCCATGCCAAGGATCAAGCTTGTTTATGTATTTCTTGATGTGGAAAACATTCCGTCTCACCCCTATGCCTTTCGCATTCGACGGTTTTCAAGACGATTTGGCAAGGTTCACCCCGATCGCTTGCGAGCCTATGCCGTCAACTGGAGGATTCGGGAAGAGTCCCAGAAGATGCTGCAAAAAGCGAGCTTTTTGACCAAGAACGTTGCCCCTGGTGAGAATGCTGTGGATAACAGAATCATTCGAGACTGTACAACGTTCTCTCAACAGGGAAGACCTCAGGATGTTTACATTTTGGTGAGTGGCGATGGGGATTATGTCGAAATGGTGGAAATGCTGCACGAGCGGGATAAATATGTTGTGTGTCTAACCAGTAAAGCCCATGCGGCTAGTAAGCGGTTGCTACAGTGCGTCGATGAGCACTACTTTCTCGAAGATCTCTATTCGTCTAATTAACTAATTTGGATGCTGCATACCTTGGCTAAAATACGACGGCTCACACCAGGTATTTTTGAATGTTCCTTTTTGGGAACTCCAAGGAGCAGTATCCAGCCTTAATGTAAAATTTATTTAAGATTTTAGGGGCAAGGACTTGACAAACCTAAAAACTTGGGGATAGCTTAGTTAGCAAGCTTTTAAGTTAAAGGCGTTCTTCTGAACCTAATACTTTCTTACGTGTTGCGGGTTTTCCTCTCTGTAGAAAGCACTCCTCTACACGTAGTTGAGTATCAGGTTCGTAAGAATTTCTTTCACCCAAAAGCCTCTAATTCCTACAATTTGAGGTTTTAACCATGGCAAAGCGATCGCTTGTCTATGTGTGTGTTGATGTGGAAAATATGCCTGCCCATCCCTATGCAGAACACATTCGACAATTTTCCAAGCAGTATGGTCAAACTTGTCAAACTCGACTGCGAGCCTACGCTGTAGATTGGACAATGCGAGAAAAACCGAGGACAACGTTTCAACATGCAGGTTTTTTAACCCTGAGAGTGAAACCGGGAGACAATGCAGTAGACAACAAGATTTTGCGCTATGGCATTACTTCGTCGATGAATCGTCTATGTCAGCAAGATGCTTATATTCTGGTTACTGGGGATAGTGACTATATCGAACTTGTGCAAGTACTACGTCAACTTGGTAAATACGTCATCTGTCTAACCAGTAAACGCTGTAAATCTAGTCAAAAGCTCCTTGAGAGCGTTCACGAACATTACTTTCTCGAAGAGCTCCCCCAACTGCTTGCGCAATCCCATGAAATCCTTCCCGCTGCCTAAATTTGAACATGAGAGTCTCTTCCAACAGGCGATGACCCATCGTTCCTATGCGAATGAGAATCCCAGTGTGAAAAAACACAACGAACGTCTAGAGTTTCTGGGCGATGCGATTTTGACCTTTCTCTGTGGTGAATTTCTCTATAAGAAATATCCCGCACTCCCGGAAGGAAAGCTGACGCCGTTGCGAGCCTTCTTAGTTGACGAAAAGCAGTTGGCGAAGTTCGCGATCGCCCTTGATCTCGGCAAGCACCTCTTGCTGGGCAAAGGCACTGACCAAACAGGGGGGCGACAAAATCCCAACCTTTTAAGCAGTGCCTTTGAGGCGTTGATTGGTGCATATTATCTGGATTGTGATTCAAAGATTAGTGATGTTCGTCATTACGTTGAACCCTTCTTTGAATCCGTGGTGGAAAAAGTAACGGTTGATGCCCCCAATGTGAATTACAAAAGTGAGTTGCAGCATTGGGCCGCAGTTAATCATGGGGAAAATCCGGTGTACAACTTGATAGAAGCGATCGGTCCCGATCATCAAAAGCAATTTACAGTGGAAGTACAAGTGCACGGTAAAGACTATGGCCGTGGCACTGGGCGTACTAAACAAGCCGCTGAAAAAGATGCTGCACGGGACGCCTTAGAAACCTTAGGACTCCTGTGAATTGCCTTCACAAGCTACCTGCTAAAGCACAGTTTATGGGGCAGAGGGCATTGGCTGTTGTCGCCGAACTTCGGTGACCTGACTAATTTCAAAAATCAATGTAAACGGCTGTCCCATGGATTTTTCAATAAATTCCTCAAGCAACTCAACCTGTCTAGGGATAATTGTCTCCTGGCTCCGAACAGTTAATCGAATTTCTGGAGGATTCACTAACCAATTCGTTTCTGCTTGAATCAGATCCATATTCTGAAATGTCACGGTTCGATTAACTAATGCTTGTCTAATGCTCATTTCTAATCGATTTTGTTTAACTAAATCTACAGAGCTACTTCCTAAAGGAAGCAGTAAGCCACTCGTTAGAATAGCCGCTAAGGTCAATGCTTTGCGAGCTTGAGTAAAGGGTGTATATCCCATTAAGAGAAACGCAACCATGCAAGAAAGAGTTATCCCCAAGAGGCTGGTTAAGTACAGTAATAGCGCACCTAAACTCAGGAGTAAATTGGAATGGGCTAACCCTAACCCAATGACGAAAATGGACGGCATCAAGGCCACGGCGATCGCGGTGCCTGCCAACGTACCCGAAATTTTAGGTTCCGTGCGGCACTATTAGACAGCAGGCCCAGTGTTGCAATAATATAGGAACCAATGACTAAAACCAGATAGCTAAAGCTCAAGGCCGATTCTTCTAGCAATTCTTCCCTCAGTTCATCGGTTTTTTGAACCTGGCATGTTTTCTAGCGAACAGTTGAAAGCACCTTTGAGCTTTGAGGATAAGAGGAATTGAACGCCTTAATAAATGTTTCTTAATCGTGAATAGCCCATGCGGGATTCCAGACGATGAATTAATACATTGTTGTCATGATAGGTGTTGTTGTCATGATAGGTGTTCTCAGTACTGGAATTGGCAAAGAATTAAGGCGAAGAATTAATTTGTTTGCAGCGTAATTGGAAGTGCTACTAAGTAAAGCAGTAGGCACGCCAGAACTGTATCGACCCTAACCTCTACCTGGATGAATTTTTGGACAATGCAAGCCTACTTCTTAAAAAGTTTGCGCATAATGGGCAGTAAGGACATTCCGATGAGGTTGTGTTGCTTATGCTGGAAGTGGCGCTGATTTTAGTTTTAGGTTTGTTGCCTTTACTTTGGTCGTTTTTATTCATGCAAAAGTTGGAAGCACAAGCCCAAGAAGACTTGCGAAGAGCGATCGCGGCAGCCAATCGTCGGCAAATGCGTCATTTACTCAACCGACCTCATCCTGAAACAGTTCGGATAGCCACTGCGATCGGAAATTTGAACTGTCGGCACAATGCCCATTCGGCCTATCTGCGCTGTGCCATTAATCCGATCGGCCCCTGTGAAGGCTGTCTGCATTACGAACCGTGATCGAGCCACAAGCCTCGCCTTCTCCATAATCCTGCTAAAATCCTGCGGGGTGTGAGGTAGATAACACGAGTTTCAAAAGGGTTCCTGTTACGCTTTGCCCAAAGAGTATTTCCTGAGCCTGATCCATTCAATCTCAGTTGCTTGGCTGTGCATTGCGTATTCAACCGTCCTTGATTCTCTAGCATCTATCCTCCAAGAAGATCATGGTAGTCACACTCAAAGGTTTTGCCAGCTTGCCAGCGGACACGATCGCCCCTGGCCCGGAGAGCGGAAAGTTCATCACCGGTACCACCAACGGTCGAACCCTTCCCTTTCCAGGACAACCCGTTCAAGGCTTTAGTGCGGTTCAATTTGCAGATTCGACCCACTTCTGGTTTATGTCCGACAACGGCTACGGCGCAAAGGGTAACAGTGCAGATTTTCTACTGCGGGTGTATCAAGTAGATCCCAGTTTTCAGGGTGCGGAACCCAATGGCAGTGGGACAGTGAATGTCGATCTGAGCAGTTTTATTCAGCTTTCGGATCCCAATCATAAAATCCCTTTCAAAATCATCAATGAAACGACATCCGATCGCCTGTTAACGGGCGCAGATTTCGACATCGAATCCTTTAATATTGCGTCAGACGGCACGCTGTGGTTTGGTGAAGAATTTGGCCCCTACCTGTTGCATACCAACGCCAAGGGTGAATTGCTAGAAGCGCCCATTCCTACCCCCAACAACCCCAAGCTCAACACGCTCAATGGGCAAGCGCCGATCGTGATTGGGCACCGGGGGGCCAGTGGCGATCGCCCGGAACATACCCTAGCTTCCTATCAGTTGGCGATCGAGCGAGGGGCCGATTTTATTGAACCGGATTTGGTCGTCACCAAAGACGGAGTTCTGGTCGCCCGCCACGAGCCCGACATCACCGACACCACCGATGTTGCCAGTCGGCCTGAATTTGCCGATCGTAAAACCACCAAAATGCTGGATGGCGTTGCTGTCACGGGTTGGTTTGTTGAAGATTTCACCTTAGCGGAACTGAAAACCTTACGGGCGGTTGAGCGACTTCCTTTCCGTGAACAAACGTTTAACGGTGTGTTCCAAGTTCCGACATTGGATGAAATCATCGCACTGGTTAAACAGGTTGAAAAGGATACAGGCAAAAAGATTGGCATCTATCCCGAAACTAAGCATCCAACCTACTTTGCAGAGAAAGGGTTCGACACTAGCCAACTCCTGATTGACAGCTTGGTCAAGAATCAATTTACCGATCCGAGCCGCATTTATATCCAATCCTTTGAAGTCGGTAATTTGAAAGCCCTGCACAACACCATCATGCCCAAGGCTGGGGTAGATATTCCGCTGATTCAATTATTGGATGCCAGCGACGTGCGGGATGACGGATCGCTGATCGAAATCCAACCCTACGATTTTGTCAAAAGCGGCGATTCCCGTACCTACGGCGATTTGCGAACTCCCGAGGGACTGAAGGAAATTGCCACCTATGCCGATGGCATCGGGCCTTGGAAGCGGATGATCGTTTCAGTCAAAATCGTGGATGCCAACAACGATGGCAAAGCCGATGATTTGAATAACGACGGCGTCATCAATGATGCCGATAAAGTCACCACAGCCCCCACCAGCCTGATTCAGGACTCCCATGCAGCGGGCCTGCTGGTGCATCCCTACACCTTCCGCAATGAACCGCGTTATCTCGCCTCCGATTACAAAGGTAATCCCGAGCTAGAACTACGGCAGTTTATCAACCTAGGCGTGGATGGCTTCTTTGATGATTTTCCGGGCACGGGGGACTTGGTACGGGATCAAGTGATTGCTCCGATCGTGCGATCGCCCCAGAATCCCGACGTTTTGAAGCAACCCAGTTTTGACACCCTGACAGGCAAAGCGCCGATCGTCATTGGCCACCGGGGCGCATCCGGGGAACGGCCCGAACATACCCTAGCCTCCTATAAAGTAGCGATCGCCGCTGGGGCGGACTTCATCGAACCGGATTTGGTGGTGACGAAAGATGGTGTGTTAATTGCCCGCCATGAGCCAATGCTGGCCGTTCTCAATGCCGATGGCAGTATTAACCGCACCAACACCAGCACCGATGTTGACAAGCGCCCTGAATTTGCGAATCGCTTAAAAACAAAAATTCTGGATGGCGTTGCTGTAACTGGGTGGTTTGCGGAAGATTTCACCTTAGCGGAAATCAAAACCTTAAACGCGATCGAACGGTTACCGGCTCTGCGGGGAACGGCTTTCGACAATGACAAGTTGAAAATTCCCACCTTGGAAGAAGTCATTCAACTGGTGCAGCAGTACGAAAAGGAAACGGGTCAGAAAATTGGCATTTACCCCGAAACCAAACACCCGACTTACTTTGCGGATCAAGGGTTTAACACCAGTCAGTTACTCGTTGACACGTTAGTCAAAACGGGATTCACCGATCCCACGCGGGTTTACGTCCAATCCTTTGAAGTGAGTAACCTCAAGCAACTCAACGATGTCATCATGCCCAAAGCGGGGATTGATTTACCGTTGATTCAACTCATTGGGGGGTCAGGCCAACCCTACGACTTTACGGCCAAGGGCGACAAACGCACCTACGCAGACCTGATTACCCCGACTGGTTTAACGGAAACTGCCAAATACGCTGCTGGTATTGGCCCTGACAAACGTTTGATTATTCCAGCCAGCACGATCGATCGGAATCAAGACGGTAAACCGGATGATCTGAATGGGGATGGGCAAATCAGTGATGCCGATCGCATTACCGGAACGCCTACTACCCTGATTCGGGATGCCCACAAAGCGGGGCTGATGGTGCATCTCTACACCTTGCGCAATGATCCGTTTTTCCTGGCGTCCAATTACAACAACAATCCGCGCAAAGAGTTCCAACAGTTCATTGATTTGGGCGTAGATGGCTTCTTTACCGATTTTCCAGGAACAGGCCGATCGGTTTTGGTAAACGACTACTTTGCGGGAACTGGCTATAGCGGCGGAACCCAGCCCTACTACGGTAACTTGGTGGTGCCGAACCTCAGTGGCTCGAAGGGATTTGAAGGCGGTGCCCTGAATCCTGACAAGAGCAAGTTGTATAACCTGCTAGAAGGGCCAGTCGTGGGCGATCCGAGTAACGCTCTGCGAATTTACGAATTCGATCTAGCAACGCAGCAATACCAAGGGGTGAAAGGCTTTTATAAGCTGGAAGATGCGGCTAATGCGATCGGGGATATGACGGTCATCAACGCCAATGAATATTTGGTGATTGAGCGTGATAACGGTCAAGGGGCCGACGCAAAGTTCAAAAAGATCTTCAAGATCGATTTATCCCAAAAGGATGCCAATGGCTACTTTGCCAAGGAAGAAGTGGTTGATTTATTGAACATTGCTGATCCCAGTGATTTAAATAAAGACGGCAGCACCACCTATCGCATGCCCTTTGTGACGATCGAAGATGTCTTAGTGATTGACGATCGCACAATTCTGGTGGCCAATGACAATAACTATCCCTTCTCGATCGGGCGTCCTCCGGCGATCGATAATAACGAGATTGTTTTGTTGAATTTGGATAAACCTCTGAAGCTGGATCCTCGGGTGGGGCAAGCAGGTCTGAATCTGCCAACTAAAAAGGTTTCTGCCTCTGGGGATAATTTTTTTGGATCAGGTGCCAACGAAATCCTAGAAACCAAGTCTGGTGGCTCTAGTCAACTTTTTGGCAATGGGGGCAAGGATGTCTTTCTAGCCCAGAATGGCAACACTACGGCCTATGGTGGTTCTGATAACGATATCTTCTTCCTGGGCAATGGAAACAATATCGTCTACGGTAATGGTGGCAACGATCGAATCACCACTGGATCTGGCAACGACTTAATTTACACGGGTGCCGGTGATGATGTGGTCAATTCGGGTGCTGGCGATGATGTAATCTACCTGAATGGGGGGCGCGATCGAGTAGTACTGAGTGCGGGCAAAGGCTCAGCCACCATTTACGGGTTCGGAGCAGACGATCAGCTTAATCTGGGTTCTGGTCTGGCCCGAGGTAATGTTAGTATTCAGCGCAGTGGTCAAGATACGGTGTTGACCGCAGGCAGTGATTTGCTGGCAACGCTGAAATGGTATCAAGGCAGTCTGGAGGGAGCGCTCGTCTAACGCATTCCCGCCATTGTTTAGTTGCAGTTTCATCGCAGTTTCAGAATTATATTGTTGGCCAGTTACCCATTCTGGCCAATTTTCTTTTGTAGAACGATCGACTTGTAAAACGATCGACCTTAGAGCTTGAAAGAACTTTGGAGTTAGAGAGAGCTTTGGAGCCACAGCACCAGGATAAATACGATCGTATTATTTTTATAGCTCTACGCAAATACATTAGGACAGTGTTTCAAGGCAGCATCAACACGATCCCAAAAGCTATCAAACTCATCCCATCACTGTCGCACCCAGTTCTTCAGCCCAAACCACCAATGCTCAATCTTGTTCAAGTCAGGAGAATAAGTCGGCAAATTTGAGCAGCTTTATTCAACTGTCCGATCCCAATCAAAAAATCCCTTTCAAAATCGTCAATGGAACGACCTCCGATCGCCCTTTGTAAAGTTTTGGGTTACGTTAGAGTGATCGCCCCTCAACCTCTTCCTTTACTTCTGACCTGAGGCAGTCGATGTGGCGGGGAGATAACCCTGGCAAAGGGGACGCTGTTCGGGATGGGTGATCAAATACGCCTTGAGCCAATCGCAGCCTTGGGTCATGAGCAAATCGAAATCCCAGACCCAGAGTTTGATCGTGCTGTCCCACCCAACCGATGAGATCGTCTTACCATCCGGACTGAAAATGAGGCTCTCAACCCTAGCTTGATGTCCTTGGAGAGTTTGTAGTAGCTCACCTGTTTCCACATCCCACAGCTTAATGGTTTTGTCCTCACTACCGGAAGCGATCGTCTTGCCATCGGGACTAAAAATGAGGCTACAAAACTCCATCACGATGCCCTTTCAGGGTGTTTAGAAGTCTGCCCGTTGCAACATCCCACAGCTTAATGGTCTTATCAAAACTACCGGAGCGATGGTCTTGCCATCGGAACTGTAACTAAGGCTAGTAACCCCATCTTGATGCCCTAGCAGGGTGCGTAAGAGCCTGCCCGTGGATGTATCCCATAGCTTAACAGTCTTGTCATCACTGCCGGAAGCGATCGTCTCGCCATTGGGACTGAAACTAAGGCTCCTAACCCCAGCTTGATGTCCTGGTAGTGTGCGTAAGAGCTTGCCCGTGGCAGCAACCCATAGCTTAAGGGTTTTGTCCTCACTGCCAGAGGCGATTGTCTTGCCATCGGGACTAAAACTAAGGCTCAAAACTCCATCATGATGTCCTTGCAGGGTGTGTAGGAGTTTACCCGTGGCTGCATCCCGCAGCTTAATGGTCTTGTCCTGACTGCCCGATGCAATGGTCTTGCCATCAGGACTGAAACTAAGGCTCCTAACCTGATCTTGATACCCTAGCAGAGTGTGTAAGAGTTTACCCGTGGCTGCATCCCACAGCTTAACAGTCTTGTCATCACTGCCAGTGATTGTCTTGCCATTGGGACTAAAACTGAGATTATAAACTCCGCCTTGAAGTTCTTTTAGGGTGTGAAGAGTCTGGCTAGTTGTTGCATCCCATAGCTTAATGGTATTGTCGCCACTGCTCGATACAATCGTCCTGCCATTGGGACTGAAACTGATACGATAAACTGCATCTTGATGTCCTTGCAGGCTGTCTACAAGTTCGCCCGTTGCTGCATCCCATAACTTAATGGTTTTGTCAGTACTACCGGAAGCGATCGCCTTTCCATCAGGACTAAAACTGATGCTCCAAACTTCATCTTGATGTCCTTGCAGGGTGCCTAGAAGTTTTCCTGTTGCTGTATCCCATCCCTTAATGGTTTTGTCAGCACTACCGGAAGCGATCACCTTGCCATCGGGACTGTAACGGATGCTGTAAACCGCACCTTGATGTCCTTTCAGGGTATTTAGAAGTCTGCCTGTTGCCACATCCCACAGTTTAATGGTTGTGTCCCAACCTCCCGATGCGATTGTCTTGCCGTCAGGACTGTAACTCAGACTAATAACCACATCTTGAATTCCTTTTAGGGTGCGTAGAAGCTTGCCCGTCGTGGCATCCCAGAATTTAATGGTCTGGTCAGCACCACCCGATGCAATGGTTTTGCCATCGGGACTAAAACTGATGCTCCAAACTACATCTTGATGTCCTGGTAGGGTGTGGAGCAGCCTTCCCGTGGCTGCATCCCAGAGCTTAATGGTTCTGTCATTAATACCTGAACCCGATGCAATGGTTTTGCCATCGGGACTGTAGCTGATGCTCCAAACTCCATCTTGATGTCCTGACAGGGTACGTAGAAGTCTTCCCGTGGACGCATCCCACAGCTTAATGGTCTTGTCCTGACTGCCTGAGGCGATCGTCTTACCATCGGGGCTAAAACTAACCTCGGGACTAAGCCTGACCCTCGAATTTTCTGCTTTATGACCTTCCAGGGTATTTTTCTCACGGATCTCGTTCGTTGCTTTCTGGAGGACGGCTATGATGCGGGGTCGTAGGGCATTCCAATCTGGACTACCGGCTCGAAATTGGGTCTTGAGGGTTTGTCCTGATTCCAGGGCGGTCAACAATGCCTGAAACTGTTGCCCCGATAGCACTTGTTCATTGACTACCGTCGTCTTTAATTTCAGGTCAGCCACTTTGACTCGGTTTGTGGCTTGTAAGGCCAACCCACCTGCAACTCCAGCAATCACCAGCCCGATCGCCCCCACTGCTGCTCCTGTCCAAACCAATCGTTTTCCCTTCGCCGCTGCTGCCTGCAAGATTTGGCTGGCTTGCTGGTTGGCATCTTCCACCAGACGGCTGTTGGTAATGTAAGCTTGCTGAAGTTCAGTCGGTTGCGGTTCTTTCCCAGCACTCTCGGTCAACCACTGTTCCGCCCCGCTTAACTCATCCCCCCGCAAAAATAGGCTTTCCTTGCGTCCCTTCTCGTCCCACTCGATCGCCCTTAACAACAGTCGTGTATGAGCATGCAAATGATCACTGTCCGTATCCAGAATTCGCAATAACTCGGTGAAGTTGGCAGAAAAGTCACCGTCTCGCTGGGTGAAGTCCAGCCATTGCACCTTCGCCAGTTCTGGATGCAGGCTGGTAGGATCGATCGGTTGATGGAGCAACGTTACAAAGCGTTTGTTGAGACTAGCCGCATACTCCACTTCATCGGCACAGTAGGGAGATGCTACCGATCGGGGCGACAGGATAAACAGAAAAATATCAGCACTCTCAATACCGCGATAGATCTCTTGCTGAAAATCGGCGGTGCCAGCAGCGATGCTCTCCTGGTCAAACCAGGTGCGTTTGTCTTGCGTTTGCAGCGCGTCATTCAGCGTGCGAGCAAACCCAGAATCAGCACGGGAATAGGAGATAAACACATCCAGCGAGATGCCGGGGGGTTGGCGCAAACTCTCTGCAATCAACGCTTCCTGCAAAGGCAATGCCGAATAAGCGGACATTTGCCTTGCCAATTTCAACCAAGCGTCTGCCTGCCGTAGGTTGTAGCCCCGCAACAACAGTGTAGGATTGCGTCGTTGCCGTTCCCACTTCAGTGCCTTAGTCAGCAAGAGCTTGTGGGTTTGGTGATAGGTTGCCTCCTGCCGCAGCACCCGTAAGAGCTGGCTTTCATCCAGGAGGTAGTCGCTAGCTTCTACATTGTCCGTCAAGTCAATATACTGCAAGCTGCGCAGTCCCTCAGGGACTTGCGCTGGGTCAACCGCTGCCACCAACACCGGAATAATTCGCTTATGCAGGGACAAAGCATAGTCCAGTTCATGCTGGCACCAGGTCGAATGGACGGCTGCGGGCGAGAGCAGGTACACCACATTGTCGGTTTCTTCAATGCCCCGATCGATCACCGCCTGAAATTCAGCCCCCACTTGAATATCCGTTGTATTGGTCCAAACGGTGAAGCCTTCCCGGCGCAGACTGTCGCGGATCTGCTCTGCTACGGAGCCATTTTCGTCGGCATAGGCCAGGAACACCTCCGTCATCAAGTTGTCGGCATTTTTGCGGCTTTCGGTAATGAATTCACAGTGGAGCGGAGTGGGGAGGCAAGGGGGTTGGGAGTCTTTGAAGCGGATTTTTAGCCATGCTTCTGCCTGGAGTCGTTCTTCGCCGATGAGCAGATAGGGCGATCGCTTTTGGTTACGTTCCCATTCCAAAGCTTTGGCTAGGAGTAAGGTGTGTTGATGCACATAGGCCGTTTGACGATCGAAAATATTCAACAGTCCAGTCAAAGCCGTCTCAAAGTCATCCTGCCCCTCCCGCGCATACACCCAGTTGATCTTCCGTAGCACTGGGTGCATATTCTGAAAATGGTCATGCAATCCCTGCACTTGATACTCTGCCCAGGCTGCTTCAGTTCCCTCGGGATAGCGCTCTAACCACGTCTCATAGCTAATCTTCTCAACATGTAGGAGTGGGATGATACGTTTATGGTATTTGAGTGCCCATTGCAGCTCTACATTGCAATAGGGGGAGTTGACGGAATGAGGCGAAATGATGAACAGAAAGTTATCTGCCCGTTCAATGGCATCATCGATTTGTTTTTGATAATCTACACCCAGGGGAATATCATCATAGTCGAACCAAACGGTAAATCCGAGATCCACCAATCGACGGTTGAGCCGAGATGCTAACTCTAAACTGTCTCTGCGACCGTAGGAAACGAACACATCCTGAAATACCTGCATTGACCGAATCTCCCGACCAAAAGGAATTCTAGGTGCAAGAATTTAGAGTATGCTACACGATAAATAGGTTCCACAGTCACGAAATCGGTTTCATAATCATGGCGTCCCGAAACGCCTGAGTTTGGGTGATGACTAAGAACTGTGGATAGCAACCCAAAATTTTCCGTCGTCCATGATTTCAGAGTGACACAGTAAGAGATTTGGCAGATTCGTGTCAGTCAATCAGGCCCCCGACGCAAGAGGATAGATTTTTTCTAGGACGAATTGAATTTGCTGAGAGTTTGAGCATTTTTGATGATGGGTTAGGCGGCGTAGTTCAGTTGACCGATCGGTTGGTTGACCATTGAAACATCGGCTTGACTGACTAGCATGAGGTCAGCTTGGCTGGATAGGAATTCGGTGTAGTCAGCGAGGGTGTCTAGTCCGACGGAACCGAGAATCCATTCTGTTGCGAGAAATAGGGTGGTTTTAATTGTTAATTTAGCAACTGTTTGGAACCATTGGGGAGCGGTTTGGTGGTGCGTTTGGTGGTGCAACATTCGTGGTAACCCTCATCACTTGCTCAATCTCTCTGGTGATATATATGAGCCAGGGGGTGTGCGTTATGCAGGTTACACTGGAGAAAAACACGATTTTTTCTGCTGACCTATGCTGGAATTGCACTGCCATACGACGTTTTCCGATGGTACGCTGACCCCCAGGAGCTGGTGACGGCGGCGATCGCGGCGGGGGTGCGGGCGCTGGCGATTACGGATCATGACACCATGGCGGGCTGGGATGAGGCGCGGCAGGCAGCAGTGGGGCGGGATTTGGAGATTGTGCCGGGGTTGGAACTGAGCACGGTGCACAATGGCAAATCGCTGCATGTGTTGGGGTTTTATCCCGATCGGGCACAGCTAGAGGAACCGTTACTGGAACGGCTGGCGGGGCGGAAGCGACGGGCGGCGGAAATGCGGGATAAGTTGGCGGCGTTGGGCTATCCGGTGGAGTTACCGGAGTTGGGGCTAGGGATGGCTCCGGGCAGACCCCACTTGGCGGCGGCGATGGTGCGGGCGGGCTATGTGGCGGATTCCCAGACGGCGTTCGATAAGTTTCTGGGGGACGGCAAGCCGGCCTATGTGGAGTATGAGCGCTTTGAGGCGGTGGATGGCATCCGGTTGTTACGATCGTGCGGGGCGGTTCCGGTTTGGGCGCATCCTTACCTGTTTCGGGGGGGGACGGTGGAGACGGTGTTGCCGGAGTTGGTGGCGGCGGGATTGATGGGGTTGGAAGTGTACCATCCTCACCACAGTGCTTATCAGGTGGATAAGCTGGAGCGGTTATGTGGGGAGTTTGGGTTGATTCGGACGGGGGGCAGTGATTACCATGGCCCGAAACCGGAGGCGGAGAAGCCTGCCTATGCGGGGGCGCATACCCATGGGACGTTGAATAGTTTGCAGGTACCGATCGATCTGTTGGGGCCGCTGAAGGGGTTGGCCGATCGGGTCAAGCGGGAAGCGGATTAATCTTCTGAGTGATTTAGATTGACCAATCTTTGACGGTTCATCCTGGTATTTGCTCAAAGTCGTCATCTCCCCAAGCATCGCGGGCTGTTTGAATGCGTTCCATCACATCATCAAAGGCTGGATTATCTCGAAAGATACCTGCCGATCGCAGCAAAGCGGACTCGGTTAGGGGTAGGTCGATCGCGGGGGCTAGGGATTGTGCTTGTTGAGATTCGATGAATTCGTTCAGCAGGATGAAGAATTGCTGAAGGGAGGTGGTTTCGTCGGGGGCGAAGAAGCGGATAATTTTTTCCCAGGGTTGGCTATTGCTGATGTTGAATTTTTGTTCAATCCAGGTTTGAAATTCAGAAAATTGTTTTTCTTGGTCGGTTTCAGGAATGCCGGATTGGCGGCGGGCAAAGAAGTAGCCTGAGAGGAATGCGCCTAAGTGGGTTAAGTCTGCTTGACCGAGGTACATCGCGGGGCGTTTTTCGATATTCCGAAGTAAATCATAAAGATCAAGCATAATGGCTTTTCGTTAATCGTGGTGATTTCTGGTTGTAGTGCAAAGTTGTGATCTGGAGAGTCTGTCATTGATCGCTAAGGTTGACACTGCAAGTAATCAGGGAAGCCCGATCGCGGGTTTGGTAAGGGTGATCGAGAGTATCAGAATCGTTGATTTTCAGTGTTTGTGTCTCCGTTAACTTCAGCATGAAATTATCAATTCCAGAGGTTTTCTTTGAGGGTTGATCATGATGATTTTTTAATTCCACAAATTGCCCGATCCTCATCGCTGACATCTGGACTCGTCCGCAAATAATCCCTAGCCCAATCACAGGACAGCTTCAGTAATGGCTCCAGTCCCCACGCTGCTAGCTTCACCGTCCCGTCATTGCCCCCCGAGACAATCGTCTGGCCATCCGGACTGAAATTCACGCTCCTGACACTGCCTTGATGGCCTTTGAGCGTCGCCCGTTCCGTGCCATCCCGGTTCCACAGCTTCACCGTCCCGTCATCGCCCCCGAGACAATCGTCTTGCCATCGGGACTGAAATTCACGCTACTGACAATT